>NZ_BAAARF010000008.1:0-303934 GCF_039532055.1 Kocuria salsicia
CAGCAGTGATGCTGCCCTCCAGATGCTCCAGTGCCTGGAAGAACGCGTCCTTCACCTCATGAGACGCCATGGTCCTCGCAACTCCCCAAAAATTCAGGGCGTTGCGAGGACCACTAGAAACTGCCGGTGTAGGGGGGCGTGACGTTGTTTTGACTCGGGCAGCCACTGTCAGGCCACGAGCCGCGTGTACTGCTGCCGAGCGGCCGCACGCAGAGCCGTGATCGCATCCACGTCCAGCTCGTTCTCGGGTCGCGGCCCATGCTCTTCGAAACGCGCAGCCAGCTCATCGGCGTGAGCAAGAATTTCCTCCACGGTGCGGGGCATGGTCATCACCTCTGAAACCTCCAGTGAGTTAACACAGGAACACCCAATTCCACCTGCACAGCATTTCGCACCTCGACACGGCACCGAGGAACTACCGCGATGCGCCTGTCTGGCATCCCAGACACAACCCCCTCCCGAGCCCGTGACCCCCGTCACCGCCCGTGGTCCCATGGACTCATTCCCCGTCCGCCGCCCGCACGCCCCGGACCGACCCGCACCAGGAGGACCCCTCATGGTTCTGCCCAACGCCCGCCCCGTCCGCGCACCGCGCGGCACCGAGATCAGCGCCAAGAGCTGGCAGACCGAAGCGCCCATGCGGATGCTGATGAACAACCTGGACCCGGAGGTCGCCGAGCGCCCTGACGACCTGGTGGTCTACGGCGGCACCGGCCGCGCGGCCCGCAGCTGGGAGGCATTCGACGCCATCGTGAAGACCCTCAAGGAGCTCGAGGAGGACGAGACGCTCCTGGTCCAGTCCGGCAAGCCCGTGGGCGTGTTCCGCACGCACAAGTGGGCCCCGCGCGTGCTGATCGCCAACTCCAACCTGGTGGGCGACTGGGCCACGTGGCCCGAGTTCCGCAAGCTGGAGGACGAGGGCCTCATGATGTACGGCCAGATGACCGCAGGGTCCTGGATCTACATCGCCACGCAGGGCATCCTGCAGGGCACCTACGAGACGTTCTACGCCGTCGCCCGCAAGATGCACGAGGAGGGCCGCATCCCCGAGCCCACCGTGGCCGGCACCCTGACCATCACCGGCGGCTGCGGCGGCATGGGCGGCGCGCAGCCGCTCGCCGTGACGCTGAACGGCGGCGCGTGCCTCGTCGTGGACGTGGACGAGACCCGCCTGAAGCGCCGCCAGTCCAAGCGCTACCTGGACGAGGTGGAGACGGACCTGGACACCGCGCTCGCCAAGGTCATGGCAGCCAAGAACGAGCACCGCGCGTTGTCCGTGGGGTACGTGGGCAACGCCGCGGACGTGTTCCCGGAGCTGCTGCGCCGCCACCGCGCGGGCGAGATCTCCGTGGACGTCGTGACCGACCAGACCTCCGCGCACGATCCCCTGTCCTACCTGCCCACCGAGTTCACCGTGGAGCAGTGGGATGCGGAGGCCAAGGCGGACCCGATCGGCTTCACCAAGAAGGCCCGCGAGGCCATGGCCGCGCAGGTGCAGGCGATGGTCGAGTTCCAGGACGAGGGCGCCGAGGTCTTCGACTACGGCAACTCCATCCGGGACGAGGCCCGCCACGCCGGCTACACCCGCGCGTTCGAGTTCCCGGGCTTCGTCCCGGCGTACATCCGCCCGCTGTTCTGCGAGGGCCTCGGCCCCTTCCGCTGGGTGGCGCTCTCCGGTGACCCCAAGGACATCGAGGTCACGGACAACGCGATCAAGGAGCTCTTCCCGGACAACAAGCACCTGCACGAGTGGATCGACGCCGCCCAGGAGCACGTGGAGTTCGAGGGCCTGCCCGCACGCATCTGCTGGCTGGGCTACGGCGAGCGCCACAAGGCCGGGCTGCTCTTCAACAAGCTCGTGGCCGAGGGCAAGGTCTCCGCGCCCATCGTGATCGGCCGCGACCACCTGGACTCCGGTTCGGTGGCCTCGCCCTACCGCGAGACCGAGTCCATGAAGGACGGTTCGGACGCGATCGCGGATTGGCCCCTGCTCAACGCGCTGACCGCCGCGTCCTCGGGCGCCACCTGGGTGTCCATCCACCACGGCGGCGGCGTGGGCATCGGCCGGTCGATCCACGCAGGCCAGGTCTCCGTGGCGGACGGCACGGATCTCGCGGCCGAGAAGCTCGAGCGCCTGCTCACCAACGACCCCGGCATGGGCGTGATCCGCCACGCGGACGCCGGCTACGAGCGTGCCATCCAGGTGGCGGACGAGCGCGGCGTCAACATCCCCATGCACAACGACCTCGCCACCACCCGGGACGCGGACCAGTGAGCGAGCTCATCACCGGCATCGGCGAGCTGCACACCGTGGACCCCGCCCGCGGCGAGGACTCCGTGCTCAGGGACGCGGCCGTCGTCGTCGAGAACGGGCTGATTGCGTGGGTGGGTCGCGCTTCCGAGGCGCCCGCGGCGGACCGCGCCGTGGGCGTGGAGGGACGCGCGGTGCTGCCCGGCTGGGTGGACTCGCACACGCACCTGGTGTTCGCCGGGGACCGCGGGGAGGAATTCGCGGCGCGTATGGCCGGTGAGGCATACGCGGCGGGCGGCATCGGCGTGACCACGAACGCCACCCGGGAAGCCAGCGACGAGACCCTGCGCGGGCTCGTGGCCGGGCGCGTGCGGGATGCCGTGGCCGGTGGCACCACCTACCTGGAGACGAAGACGGGCTACGGCCTGGACGTCGAGCAGGAGCTGCGCGCCGCGAAGATCGCCGCGGACGCCGCGGACGAGGTCACGTTCCTGGGCGCCCACCTGGTGCCCGAGGGTGTGGACGCGGACGAGTACGCGGAGACGGTGTGCGGGCCCATGCTCGAGGCCGTGACCCCGTACGTGCAGTGGGCGGACGTGTTCTGCGAGCGCGGCGCGTTCAATCCGGAGCAGTCCCGCCGCGTGCTGGAGGCGTGCCGGGAGGCGGGGCTCGGGCTGCGGGTGCACGGCAACCAGATCGGCCCCGGTGAGGGTGTGTCCCTGGCCGTGGAGCTGGGGGCGGCGTCCGTGGACCACTGCAACTTCCTCTCGGACGAGGACGTGGCGGCGCTGGCCGGCTCGGACACCGTGGCCACCGTGCTGCCGGCGTGCGACCTCTCCACCCGCGCCCCGCTGGCCCCGGCCCGTGACCTGCTGGACGCGGGTGCCACCGTGGCGATCGCCTCCAACTGCAACCCCGGCACCAGCTACACCACCTCCATGAACTTCTGCATGGCCACCGCCGTGTTGCAGATGAAGCTCACGGTGGACGAGGCGATCCGCGCGGCCACGCTCGGCGGTGCGAAGGCGCTGCGTCGTGACGTCTCCACCCCGGACCGGCCCGCCGTGGGCCACCTCGCGGTGGGAACGCGCGCGGACCTGCACGTGCTGGACGCCCCGCAGGCCGTCCACCTGGCCTACCGCCCCGGCATGCCCCTCACGTGGGGCGTGTGGCGGGCGGGGCGCCGGGAGATCTGAGCCGGGAGGCCCCGGGGTCATCCGGCCCTGGGCCGCTCGCAGGCCACCCCACCTACTTCTTCCCGAGCTGCTGAGGCGGCTCGGACCACCGACCGGAAGGACCCTTCCCCATGACTCTCTTCGACACCGACCTCCCCACCACCGTGCAGCTGGGATCCTCCGGCGTCACGGTGGGTGACGTGATCGCCGTCGCCCGCCACGACGCCGGCGTGGAGCTGACCGGGGAAGCCCGCGAGCACGTCGCGACGGTGCGGCGCCACATCGACGAGCTGGCGGCGTCGGACGTGCCCGCGTACGGCATCTCCACCGGCTTCGGGGCGCTGGCCAACAAGCACATCCCGCTGGAGAAGCGCACGCGGCTGCAGAAGTCCCTGGTGCGCTCCCACGCCGCGGGCACCGGGCCCACCGTGGAGCGCGAAGTGGTGCGGGCGCTCATGTTCCTGCGCGCCAAGACCCTGGCGTCCGGGCACACGGGCATCCGGGTGGAGACCCTGGAGACGATGCTCGCCGTCCTCAACGCGGGCATCACCCCGGCGGTGCACGAGTTCGGCTCACTGGGCTGCTCGGGCGACCTGGCCCCGCTCGCCCACTGCGCGCTCGTGCTCATGGGCGAGGGCCGCGCCGTCGGACCCGACGGCACCGAACGCCCCGTGCCCGAGCTGCTCGCCGAGGCCGGGATCGAACCCGTGACCCTCGCCGAGAAGGAGGGCCTGGCGCTGATCAACGGCACGGACGGCATGCTGGGCCAGCTCATCATGGCGCTGGCGGACCTGCAGAACCTGCTCACCGCCGCGGACATCACCGCCGCGTTCTCCGTGGAGGGTCTGCTGGGTACGGACCGCGTGTTCGTCCCCGAGCTGCACGAGCCGCTGCGCCCCCACCCGGGCCAGAAGTATGCCGCTGCGAACATGCTCAAGGTGCTGGAAGGCTCCGGCATCGTGGCCTCCCACCGCGTGGGTGACAACCGCGTGCAGGACGCCTACTCGCTGCGCTGCGCCCCCCAGGTGGCGGGCGGCAGCCGGGACACCGCGGCGTACGCCCTGAACGTCGCGCAGCAGGAGCTCGCCGCGGCCGTGGACAACCCCGTGGTGCTGGACGACGGCACCGTGAGCTCCAACGGCAACTTCCACGGCGCCCCCGTGGCCTACGTGCTGGACTTCCTGGCCATCCCCATCGCGGACCTGGCCTCCATGTCCGAGCGCCGCACGGACCGCATGCTGGACCCGGCCCGCTCCCACGGCCTGCCCCCATTCCTCGCGGAGGACCCGGGCACGGACTCTGGGCTGATGATCGCCCAGTACACCCAGGCCGGGCTGGTCTCGGACATGAAGCGCCTCGCGGTGCCGGCCTCGGTGGACTCGATCCCCAGCTCGGCCATGCAGGAGGACCACGTGTCCATGGGCTGGCACGCCGCCCGCAAGCTGCGTCAGGCCGTGCTGAACCTGCGCCGCGTGCTCGCCATCGAGCTGCTCACCTCCACCCGCGCAATCGCCCTGCGCGCTCCCCTGGAACCGGGCGCGGCGGCGTCGGCGGTCATTGCGGACCTGGACGGCCGCGTGGGCGCACCCGGTGAGGACCGTTTCATGGCGCCGGAGATCGAGGCCGCCGAGGAGTACGTGGCTTCGGGGCGCCTGGTGCGCACGGTCGAGTCCGCGGTGGGCCCGCTGAACTGACCGGAGCGCGCGGGGGCGGGGCACGACGTCGCCCGCGTGCCTCCCCGCGCACAGCCAGTACGTAGGGTGAGGGACGCCGCATTTGCGGGGAGGTTCTGCCCCTGAATATCGCGTTGTCGGGGCAGAACCTCTCCCTGTGCGTCGGGCCTCCCGCAGGGCAGCGCCCGGGCCTGTCCCCTCCTCAGACCGGGTTGTATTGTGGATCACACGCGTGAAGGGAGCGTCCATGCCCGTCTACGAGTTCCGGTGCGAGGCCTGCGGGCCGTTCGACGCCCACCACGCCATGGCCCAAGTGCCGCGCTCCCAGGACTGTCCCGCGTGCGGCGCGGACGCCCGGCGCGTGTTCTCCGCCGTGGGCCTGTCCCGCGCGAACTCTGCCCGGGCACGCGTGATTGACGACGCTGCCCGCACCGCTGACGCGCCAGACGTCGTCCGATCCCTGCCCCGCCAGCTCGGCGCCCCCGGCGCGGCCCCGGCCGTGACCCGGGACCCCCGGCACGCGAAGCTGCCGCGGCCGTAGCTTCCCCGCACTGCCGCGCGGGAACCGCCCGCGGGGCTCTCCAGAAAGGTCACGGACCATGCCAGAAGTGATTTTCCCGCTGGACTCCACCAAGCCCTTCACCGAGCAGAAACTGACCGGCCACAACCGCTGGCACCCGGAGATCCCGCCCGTGGCCACGCTCAAGCGCGGGGAGAGCTACCGCATCGACTGCCGCGAGTGGTTCGACGGCGCCATCAAGAACGACGACTCCGCGGACGACATCCGGGACGCCCCGCTGAACCGGGTGCACGCACTGTCCGGGCCGTTCCGGATCGAGGGCGCGGAGCCCGGCGACCTGCTGATCGTGGACATCCTGGACGTGGGCCCCATCCCGCAGGAGGAGGGCCCGCTGGCCGGTCAGGGCTGGGGCTACACCGGGATCTTCGCGCAGAAGAACGGTGGCAGCTTCTTGGTGGACCAGTTCCCGGACGCCTACAAGGCCGTGTGGGACTTCCGCGGCGGCGAGTGCACGTCCCGGCACATCCCCGGCGTGAAGTTCACGGGCATGGTCCACCCCGGTCTCATGGGCACCGCGCCGTCCTCCGAGCTGCTGAAAACGTGGAACAAGCGCGAGGGCGATCTGATCGCCACCGATCCGCAGCGCGTGCCCCCGCTGGCTCTGCCACCCGAACCCGACGCCGCGATCCTGGGTTCGCTGACCGGTACCGACTTCGACCGCGTGGCCGGCGAGGGCGCCCGCACGGCTCCCCCGCGCGAGAACGGCGGCAACCAGGACATCAAGAACTTCACCAAGGGCTCACGAGTGTTCTACCCGGTGTACGTGTCCGGGGCGAACCTCTCCATGGGGGACCTGCACTTCTCCCAGGGGGACGGTGAGATCACGTTCTGCGGCGGCATCGAGATGGGCGGGTTCATCGACATCCACGTGGACGTGATCAAGGGCGGCATGGACACCTACGGCGTGAGCGAGAACGCCATCTTCATGCCCGGGCGCAACGGTCCGGTGTACTCGGAGTGGCTCGCGTTCTCCGGAACGTCCGTGACGCTCGACGGCGAGCAGCGCTACCTGGACTCCCACCTGTCCTACCAGCGCGCGATCCTGCACGCGATCGACTACCTCGCCAAGTTCGGCTGGTCCAAGGAGCAGGCGTACCTGCTGCTGGGCGCCGCCCCCATCGAAGGCCGCTTCTCCGGAGTGGTGGACATCCCCAACTCGTGCGCCACCGTGTACCTGCCCACGGAGATCTTCGACGTGGACATCCGCCCCTCCGCCAGCGGCCCCACGCAGGTGGACCCGGGAATGGGCGCGCCGCGGGCGATGAACCCGGGCTGATCCCGCCACGGCCCCGCGCGGACGACGCCGCTGGGTCGCCTCGCGCAGGTGGGCGCACTTCCGTCGCGGGAACCACGGTTGCCCGCCGGTGGGAGTGCGCACGCATGTCTAACGGGAGACCCCCTCAGTTTTGTGCAGCGGCCGCCAGGTGCTCCTGGATCTCCGCCAGCACCTCGTCCGGGCGCTCCTCCACCATGAAGTGCCCGGTGGGAACCGCCCGGCCGGTGATGCGCGGCAACCACGGCCGCCACGCCTCCAGCGGATCCGTCTGGGCACCCACCACGCCGTTGCTGCCCCAGAGCAGCAGGGCGGGGAGGTCGCGGGAGGTGCCGCGGTCGGCGTCGTCGTGCTCCCGATCCACCCCGGCGGCTGCGGCGTAGTCCGCGCACCACGCGGCCACGACGGACGGGTTCCGGGCGGCGGCCTCGTAGGCGACGAGCGCCTCGGGGTCGAACGTGTCCAGGGAACCGGGAGTGCCACTGAGTCCCCCGAGG
The DNA here is from genome assembly GCF_039532055.1 of Kocuria salsicia. Taxonomy (NCBI): domain Bacteria; kingdom Bacillati; phylum Actinomycetota; class Actinomycetes; order Micrococcales; family Micrococcaceae; genus Kocuria; species Kocuria salsicia. The sequence goes on from NZ_BAAARF010000008.1 coordinate 7,450, forward strand.
GCCGCGTGCAGGAACGTGAGGGGCTCGGCGCTGATGAGCCCCTGCGGCATGGGTGCTGGCTGGGCCAGGAACAGCCAGTGGTAGTACCGGATGGCCAGCCAGTCGTCCATGAGCTCCCACACGGTGGGGGTGGGGAGGATGTCCAGCAGCGCCACGGAGCGCACGGCGTCCGGGGCGTCCAGAGTCATGCGGTGGGCGGTGCGGGCGCCGCGGTCGTGGGCCACCACGTGGAAGGACTCGTGGCCCAGGTGGCGCATCACGGCCACCATGTCCGCGGCCATGGCCCGGAAGCTGAAGTCCTCACTGTCCGCGGTGGATTCTCCGTAGCCGCGCAGGTCCGCGACGACCATGCGGTGGTCCCGCGCGAGGGCCGGACCCAGGCGGTGCCACATGGCGTGGGTCTGCGGGAAGCCGTGCAGCAGCAGGAGCGGCTCGCCCCGCCCGGCGGTCCGCACGTGGATGGTGGCCCCGGGGACCGGGATGCGGTGGGTCTCGAAGTTCTCGAACATGGGGCCATTGTGCGCTTCCCAGGTGGGAGACCATCCATGTAGCCGGGCCCGCGCCACCAGGCCCGTCAATACGTTCGAGGCGGGATGCCGCACGGCTGCGGTCGGAGCAGCACCGCGAGACGGCCGACGACGTCCCGTGGGCCTGGGTTGTCGGAGCCCTACTCCCCCTCGAACGGCCAGCCGTGGGTCTCGAGCATCGCGCGGATGCGTGCGAGCTCCTCGGGCTTGGGCTCGTCCTCCGTGGCGCGCTGGATGGCGGCGCGGGCGTCCGCCTCGGAGGGCGCCACCCCCTGCTCGCGGGCGTCGTGGGCGAGCTGGTCCGCGATCGCGGCCATGTCCTCGTCGTTGAGCTGCGGGCGCAGCACGGCGAGCACGGGCAGGTAGTCCTGCGCGGGTACCCCGTTGGGGTAGTCGGCGCGCAGCCAGTTCATCACCCGGGCCACGTAGCCCGGCTGCCGGGGTGGTTCGTCCTGGCTCGCGCCCACCAGGGGCCACCCGGCGCGCGCGAGGTCCGCGGCGACGTCGCCCAGCTGTTCCGCGGAGGCCGCGGCGGGCCCCAGGAGGTCTCCCGCCGGGATGCCCAGGGTCTCGAGCAGCCGCTCGGTGCGGTGAGGGCCCACCGTGCGGGCCAGCAGCTCCGCGAGCGCCACGTGCTGCTCCGGGGGAACACCGTGGGGGTAGGCGGCGCGAATGTGGTCGAGTGCCGCATCGAAGGTCATCATCCGAACACCGAGATCCCTAGGTAGTGGTCCAAGCTCTTGCGGGTGATCCACAGGACCCCGATCACCACGGCAGCGAGCACGATCGCAAAGCAGAGTACCGCCCCGGCGAGCGCCAGCGGTTTGCGGCGGGCAACGCCGTCCGGGCCGGGCTCGGGGGTGGCCCGGCTCCACAGGGTGATGCCCACCGTGAACAGCGCGGGCAGTCCCGCCCCGAAGCACAGCCCGGCGAGCAGCACGGCGAGGACAGATCGGGCCATCTCGACAATCATCAGCGGGCCACCTCCTGGGCGTCGGCGCGGTCGGGGTCGGCGGGGACCACGGAGTGCGTGTCCTCGTCCCAGTCAGCGTTCACGTTGTGACGGTCCACCTTCTGGTGCCGGGACCGCGCGAAGATCACGGCGGAGGCCACCGCCAACAGCAGGAAGATCACCACGGCGCCGGACAGCCCGCCCACGGCCCGAGCGATGATGAAGCACACCGCACCCACCACGGCCGCGGCGGGCAGGGTGAGCAGCCACCCCACGACCATGCGCCCGGCCACACCCCACCGCACGCGCGCGCCGGGCTTGCCCACGCCCGAGCCCAGGATGGAGCCGGTGGCCACGTGCGTGGTGGACAGCGCCATGCCGAAGTGGCTGGAGGTCAGGATGATGGCCGCCGAGGACGCCTCGGCCGCCATGCCCTGCGGCGGTTCGATCTCCACAAGGCCCTTGCCGAGCGTGCGGATCACGCGCCAGCCGCCCAGGTACGTGCCCAGGGCGATGGCCACCGCGCAGCTCACGATGATCCACACCGGCAGCCCGCTGCTCTCGATTCCCTGGACGCTGAGGCTGCCGTGGGCGATCAGCGCCAGGGCGATCACGCCCATGGTCTTCTGCGCGTCACCGGTGCCGTGGGCCAGGGACACCAGCGACGCCGTTCCCACCTGTCCCCAGCGGAACCCCCGGTCCCGGTGCGCCTGGGACGCCGCGCGGCCGATGAGGTAGACCAGGGCGGTGCCCACCGCGGCCACGCACCCGGCGATGAACGGGGCGAGGGCGGCGGGGACGAGGATCTTCTGGACCACACCGGCCCAGTTCACGCCGGCCACGCCCAGGGAGGCGAGCCCGGCCCCGATCAGCCCGCCGAACAGCGCGTGGGAGGAGCTGGAGGGCAGCCCGAACAGCCACGTGGCAAGGTTCCAGAGGATGCCCCCGATCAGCCCGGAGAAGATGAGGGTCAGGGCAATGGTGGGGTCCAGCCCGGAGACGAGTCCGCCGTCCGAGGTCTGGATGAGCAGCACGTCCTTGGTGACCGTGGTGGCCACTTCCACCGACAGGAACGCGCCCACCAGGTTCAGCACCGCAGACAGGGCCACCGCGGTGCGGGGCTTGAGCGCCCCGGTGGCGATGGAGGTGGCCATCGCGTTGCCGGTGTCGTGGAATCCGTTGGTGAAGTCGAAGGCCAGAGCGGTCACGACCACCAGGCCCAGGATCACCAGTTCAGCTGTCATGGCCCCAGGATGACGGCCCCGGGCGCCGCACACCAAACTCGCCCCCAGGACGGCCCAGAGGAGCATGCGACGGGCAACCAGTTCATGCACACGAACAGGAGCGTTGGGCGCGTCTGAACCCGGGAGCATACTCTCCCCATGACCTCTGACTCCCACCGTGATCCGGACCCCGGCGAGACCTGGCACGAACGCTCTCCGGCCACGGGAACCGGCGAGCTGCCCATCGTCAGCCCGCGCCCGGATCCGCAGACCCACCGGGGCTACGCCCACGGCACGGATCCGCGGCGGTGGCGGATCCTGGCCGTGCTGCTCGTGGCCATCTTCATGTCCCTGGTGGCCGTGAGCATCATCAACGTGGGGCTGCCCTCCATCCAGGAGGGACTGGGCGCCTCCGAGTCCCAGCTGCAGTGGATCCTCTCCGGCTACGCGCTGACCTTCGGTGTGGTCCTGGTGGCGGGCGGCCGCGCCGGGGACGTGTTCGGGCGCGGGTTCCTGTGGATGCTCGGGGTGGCCATCTTCACGCTGTCCTCGATCGCCGCGGGCCTGGCACCGGATCCCACCATGCTGATCGTGGCCCGCTTCGTGCAGGGTGTGGGCTCTGGGCTGCTCAACCCGCAGGGCGTGGCCATGATCCAGCAGTACTTCAAGGGCGCAGAGCGCGGGAAGGCGTTCGGAATGCTGGGCAGCGCTGTGGGTGTCTCCGTGGCCATCGGCCCGGTCCTGGGAGGTCTGCTGATCCAGACGGGCGGCGCGTCCGAGGGGTGGCGGTGGCTGTTCGTGGTGAACGTCCCCGTGGGCGTCGTCGCGCTCGTGCTCGCGTTCCTCTGGTTCCCCCGACCGCTGCTGCGCAGGCCCGAGGGCACCACCATCCGCCACGCCCTGCGGGAGATGGACCCCACGGGTGCGGTGCTCCTGGGCATCGCGCTGCTCGCCACCCTGCTCCCGTTCATCGAGACCGGCTCCCCCGGCTCGAGCCCGTGGGTGTGGGCCCTGCTCGCGGTCGCCGCCGTGTTCCTGGCCCTGTGGATCGTGTGGGAGAAGCGCTTCAAGGCCTCCGGGCACCAGCCCATGGTGGACCTGGACATCTTCAAGGTCAGCAGCTTCCTCAACGGCACCCTGCTGATCTCGCTGTACTTCCTGGGCATCACGAGCGTGTGGGTGCTTGTCACCCTGTACATGCAGCAGGGGCTCGGCCACACCGCGCTGGCCGCCGGCTGCGTGGGCCTGCTCAACGCCCTCGCGAGCGCGGTGGCCTCCAACCTTGCCGGCAGCCGCGTGAACCGGATGGGCCGCAAGATCGTGGTGCTCGGCATGCTCAGCGTGGTCGTGGGCCTGCTGCTGAGCATGGCGGTGATCCTGCTGCACGACTCCTGGCACGTCAGTGAGTGGTGGCTCGTGCTCACCCTGGGCTTCGTGGGCTTCGGCCAGGGCGCCGTGGTGAGCCCCAACCAGACACTCACCCTCGCGGAGGTGCCGCTCGAGTACGCGGGCAGCGCCGGTGGCGTGATGCAGACCGGTCAGCGCGTGGGCACCGCCGTGGGCATCGCCATGATCACCGCGGTGGCGTACGGAGTGATCGCCGACCAGGGCTGGTCCGTGGGCATCGCGGCGGGACTGGGCGTTGTGATGCTCGTGGTGCTCGTCGCCCTGGCCGTGGCCCTGCGGGACATGCGCCACCGCGCCCGGCAGGACTCCCGCGCCTGAGTCACGGCGCGCACACCACGACGCCGCCGGAGCGCTCACCCCCCCCCGGGGGCCCGCGCTCCGCACTGTCCCGGTGGTACGACGACGCCGCGCCCTCCCAGCCCCGGCCCCCGGCAGGCGGGAGCGTGGGGCGCAGAGGTGGCGCGGCGGCGTCGTGAACGGGAACGCCTGCCGGGTCAGCCCTTCTTCAGGGTGATCTGCCAGCTGGCGTCGCCCTTCTCCACGAAGTCGGTGACCTCGTGGCCGTCCGTGGCCGCCCACTGCGGGATGGCCTCGGTGGCCTGGGTGCAGTCGAAGTCGATCACCAGGTGGTCACCGGTCTGCAGGGTCTGCATGACGTCCTTGGCCTCGATCAGCGGGAACGGGCACACGGCACCGAGCGAGTCCAGGGCGTAGTAGCCGTCGCCCAGGCCTGTGAGCTTCTTCGACGGTGCACCTGCCGGGTCCTTGACCATGAGCGCGGTGGGTGCCGCGGCGAAGCCCGAGAACACGTTCGCACCCGAGGTGCGGGGAGCGCCCGCGGTGGGGGCGGCGTCGATCGAGTTGTCGTTCGGTGCGGTGGCGTCCACCGTGTGGTCCAGGCTCTGAGCAGTGGAGTAGGTGCCGTCTTCGCCGGTGGCGGGCTGCGTAACGGTGGGCTTGAGCCAGATCCTGGTGGCCACGGCCACGCCCAGGGCTATGAACAGCAGCGCGATCCAACCCTGGAACGTGAACAGGCTGGTCTGGACCATGCCGTTGCCCACTGTGCAGCCACCGGCCAGGGCCGCGCCCACACCCATGAGCAGGCCGCCCGCGATGGAGCGCACCGTGGTGGTGGCGTCCGGGACGCGCACGCGGAACTCACCCGTGGACTTGGCGGCGATGAACGAGCCCACCAGGATGCCGAGCACGAGCATCACGCCCCAGTCCAGCTTCCCGTCCGCTCCGGTGACCAGGAAGTTCAGCAGGTTGGCGGTGGGAGTGGTGATGCCCAACCCGTCATTGCGGCCGGTCGCGGCGGACAGCGGCCACGCGATGACGCCGATCAGACCCACGAGCGCGCCGGCGGTGTAGACGTGCAGGGGCTTCTTCCATGCGGGAAGGCTGTTCAGCCGTGCGGGCTTCACGGTGTTCTTCTCGCGGTTGAGGAAGTGGCGCACCATCACACCGGTGACCGCTGTCAGGGCGATCACGAACAACCACGGGGAGACGCCCAGGGCACTGGGGATGGTGGTGAGCCCGGTGTCCCACTGCTTCATGCCGGAGTTGAAGCCCTTGAGCACGCCGGTCTTCATGGCGGACGCGGACAGCGCGTACATGGCCAGCGCGATCCACGAGCCCACGAGGCCCTCGCCGGAGCGGTACCACGTGCCAGAGGCGCACCCGCCGGCCAGGATGATGCCGATGCCGAACATGAATCCGCCCACGATCACCGCGAGGGGCGCGAAGGAGGGGTAGTTGGGGGAGATCACCCCGAGGGTGGTGAGCGCAGCGAGCCCCACGGCGTGCACCGTGATCACCACGAGCAGAGCCGTGAACGTGCGCCACGAGCGCTGCAGGAAGATGTCCCGCAGCATGCCCGTCACGCAGAAGCGCCCGCGCTGCATCACGATGCCCAGCAGCGCGCCGATGACAAGTCCGGTGAGGATCATAGGTGAGTACCAGTTTCCCGCGCACCGGAAAGAGGGCGCGTTCGGAGGAAGGGACGATGAGATGAGGGATCGAAAAAGACTCCGAATACTCAACTACTCACCGGGGGCAACGTCCAGGTTTTTGTCACAAAGTGTCACACTTCCCGGAAACGACCCGAAGTACCTACTCGTAAGGTATTAGCGACATTGCGTCACGCTGCCCGGTGCGATACCGCCCGCAGCGCCCCGACGGCACCCTCCCCCGCCCGACTCACGGACATGGGCACCTGCTTGAAAACCTCCCGCGGGATCGGGGCCCGGCACAGCTGCGCGGTCCGCTCCACGTCCCAGTCCACGAGCACGAACCACTCATCGCCCTCCCGCACGACTTCCCGCACGGCGCCCGTGGCGCACAGCTCCTGCCGCTGGGACAGGTAGGCCCAGATGGTGTCCCCCCCCCGTCATGGTTCGGTAGCCCGTGCGCAGGCACCACCGATCCGCGGGCTGCGAGCGCCCGATCGCCTCCCACACCGCCGTGGCGTCCTGGCGGGTGCGCCAGTCGGCGGGCATGTGCTGCCCATGAGCGGCCGGGTTGATGGGAAGCAACCAGTGGGTCTCCGCGGCCATTCACGCACCTCGCGATTCGGTCGTGGCGTTCGACGTCGCGCCCCGCCCGGTCCAGGCGTCACACTCGGCGGCATCGCCGGAGGCTCGCCCGGCGTCGGCGTCGCACTCCTCCGGCGACGACGCTCCCAGCAGCGCGTCGTACCCCTCCCGGAACGTGGGGTAGCGCCACCGGGATCGAGGAACCAGGGAGTGCACGAGCGCCCCGTCGATGATCTTGCCGAGCGGCCCCTCCCCCGCGGGCGAGTTGTCCGGGGGCACCGCGACACCCAGCCGCGCCGCGAGGTGCGTGACGACGTCACCCAGCTGAGCGGCGTCATGATCCACGGCGTGCAGCAACCGCGGCGGCTCGGGAGCGTCGAGCACGGTGGAGAGGACCGTGACGAGATCGTCCCGGTGGATCCTGTTGGTCACGCGCCGGTGGGTGACAGGCGTGGCCGTGCGGACCCGCTCGACCAGGGACGTGCGGCCAGGCCCGTAGATCCCCGCGGGGCGCACGATGACCAGGTCCGGGAAGAGATCGGCGGCGAGCTCCTCCGCGGCGAGCAACACGTGGGCGGTGGCGCGCTGAGGGTCGGGCGGGGTGGCCTCGGTGACGACCTCACCGTCGGTGCCGCTCAGGACGCCCGTGGAGGACACGAGCACCACGCGCGGCGCGGCGTCGGACGGCAGGGCCAGGTGCAACCCGCGCAGCGCACCCAGGTAGGTGCGTTCGTAGGCGGTCGCGTCGCGGCCGTCGGCGGTGAGGGTGACCACCACGGCGTCGGCCGCGGGAAGGACGGCCTCCCCCGGTTCGGTGAGGTCCAGAGAGACCGGCTCGACGGGCTCGGGCAGCGCGTCCGCGCGGCGCCGCACGCCCACCGCGCGCACTCCGCGTTCGGCGAGGCGCAATCCCAGGGCGGTCCCCACGTCCCCGCAGCCGGCCAGGAGCACTGTTGCAGCGGAATCATTCATGGCACCAGCCTGTCATGTCCGCGCGACGGCGCGTGGCCCGGCTTGGCAAGGGAAAGGAACAGTGCCATGACCGGGCAGAACCCGATCCATCACCCCCTTATTATTTGCCCCCCCGGCATCTACGGTGGAGGTACCCAGCCCCGCTTCACCACCACTTGCTCAGCAGAGCAGAACGGAGATCACACCATGATCATGAAGACCCTGCACGACGCCGGTATCCGCTCCGAGTACGCCTACACCGCAGGCATGGGCTCGATCGCCTTGTCCTTCGTGTCGTGGGGAATCTCGCGTCTCAAGAGCGACGACTCCAAGGCCCAGTCGGACCGCTGGGGCATCTTCGTGGGCCACTGGGCGCCCACCTTCATGAGCGTGGGCCTGGCTCTCGCCCAGTACGAGCAGACCCTCGAGAACAAGAAGAAGTAGCCACCGACCCCGCAGCCACTCGGCGCAGAAGAACCGCCCCGCACCTTCGTGGTGCGGGGCGGTTCGCCTGTCAGCGGCTGCCCGGTGCGGTGCTCAGTGCCCGTAGCCCTGGGACTGCTCCTCCGTGCCGGCCTGCTCCTCGAAGAACTCCTGCTGCTCCTGGGTGTTCGCCTGCTCGGCGGCCTTCTGGCGCTGCTCGTCAGTGTCCACCTGGCTGACCGACTCGGTGTTCTCGTCCTGCGGGTTCTTGCCCATGGCTGCGCTCCTTCGCGGTTGCGTGGTGCGCCGCCCCGAGCTCCGCGGCCCGGACGACGGCGCCGTGCCCCGAGCATCCTCACCTCACCGGGTCGTGTCAATGGGGGCGATGCCGCCCGTTCGCCACGGGGCGTCCGCGAGCGCGCGCTGCACCCACACCGTCACGGGCCCAGGGGCCCACGCACCCACACCGTGGATCTCCCCCACGGGCCGGGCACCCCGCAGGGCGTTGGTCACAAACACCTCCGACGCCCCAGCGATGTCCTTGAGAGTGATGTCTTGTTCACGGACCTCGTACCCGGCGGCCCGCAGGGTCGGGAGCACCCGGGCGCGCATCGCCCCGGGCAGGATCCGGCCGTCAACGGGCGGGGTGGTGACCACGCCACCGCGCACCACGAACACATTTGCACGCCCGGTCTCCAGCACCGTGCCGTCCTGGTCCACCAGCAGCGGATCGCACACCGGGGACCACGGACCGGGTGTCGTGTCCAGGGCGCGGCGGTCCGCCCACTTGTGGCGGCCCCACCCGCCGGGCACCACCACCGGGTGCAGCACCCACGGATCCACGGGAGGGGCCGCGCCGGGAGGGTTCAGCGGGGCGTGGGTCATCTCGAGACACAGACTCCCAGCGTTCGGAACTGCCGTGACCCGCAGCCGGTGCGGGCCATCCAATCCGGCGGCACGCCGGAGGACCTGCTCTGCGAGCGCGCCCGGCAGCTCATGGGAGAAGCACGCCCGCACGCTGCTCCCGAGCCTTGCCAGGTGCTCCACCAGCTGCTCGGGACGCCCCTCGCGGACGAGCATCGTGGTGAAGACCCCCAGGGAGGGGTCGGGGGTCGAGCGGATCACGGGCGCGTCCCTCAGCGAGGCTGCCGCGCTCGACGGCGCCCCACCGCCTCCCACGCACGCCGGGGTCGCCACCTCCGAGGACTCCGCGTGCTCACGCCACTCCCGGGACAGCTCGGGCCCGAAGCGGGCGCCGACCGCATCCAGCAGCGGGGCGGCCTTCACGAGGGTCTCGAACGCCTCCCCGTCCGGGTCCGAGTCGGCGACGATCCCGCCACCCACACCCAGGCGCACCGTGGCGCCCGAGAACTCGAACGTACGGATGGCCACGTTCATCGCGAGCCCCGCCACCGGGCTCACGCACCCCACGGCGCCGGTGTAGACGCCCCGGGCCGTGGTCTCCAGCGCGTTGATGATCTCGGTGGCCCTGATCTTCGGCGCCCCCGTGCACGAGCCGGGCGGGAACGTGGAACGCAGCAGGGCGGCGTCGTCGAGCCCGGGGCGCAGCGTGCCGTGGACGTCCGCGACCAGGTGGTGGACGCCCGTGTGCGGCTCCACGCGCGGCACGGCGGGGCTCAGGACGGAGCCGGGGACGCACACGCGGGAGAGGTCGTTGCGCATGAGGTCCACGATCATCACGTTCTCCGCGCGGTTCTTGGCGGAGGCGTGCAGCGCGCGGGGGTCCGAGTCCGCGGGCGCGGTGCCCTTGATCGGGGAGGTCAGCACGTCGCGGCCGGTGCGGCGCAGGTAGAGCTCGGGCGAGAAGCTGGCCACCGCGCCGCCCGGCACGCGCAGGAACGCGGCGAAGCGCGGGCGCAGCCGCTCGTGGCCCGCGCAGAACAGGTCCAGCGGGTCTCCGTCGAAGCCCGCCGTGAGCTCGCGGCAGATGTTCGCCTGGAAGATGTCCCCGTCCCGGATGTGCTCCAGCGCGCGCCGCACGGCCTCGGCGTGGGCCTCGCCGGTCACGGCGGCTTCGAACGGCCCGCACCGGTACGGGCGCGGGGCGCACACCCCGGATGACGACGCCGGGCCGGCCCCGAGCGCCCGCCCCACCGCCGCGATCGTCTCGGCCACCCGGGCAGGGTCCGCTCCGGGAAGGGACTCGCAGAACCAGCGGTCCGCGGCGGCGTCGTGCACCAGGACGTGGTCATAGTGCGCGAGGTGGTGCTCCGGCAGGCCGCCCGAGCGCGGAGGGGCGGGCGGGAGCGACTCGAGGCGACGCGAGAGCTGGTACCCCAGGTAGCCGAGCCACCCGCCGCCGAAGCGGGCGGGATCTTCGGCGGCGCGGCCGAGGGCTGGGGGGCCGAGGCCGCTTGCACCTGGTGTGGCGGGGGCACAGAGGGCGTGGGCGGGAGCGTCGAGATCGTGCCGGTTCCTGCCCGCGCTGGGCGGTGCGGCGCCCTCCGCAGTGCGCACGGCGTCGTCGTCCCCGGAACCCAGTGCGGCGAACGGGTCCTCGTCCGCACCCACCACGCGCGTGGGCCGGACGCCGATCACCGCGTCCCCGTGCGCCCAGTCGCCGAGCAGCGCCGCGAGCCCGGGCTCGTCGCGCAGCGCGCGCAGCATCTGCACGGGACTCACGCGGTGCGGCAGGGCGGTGCGGGGCACGGGTTCCTCTCGAGGGCGGGGCTGGTCGAGCCCATGATACGAACCCACCGCCCCGCGCGGGTGCGCGGAGCGGCGGGTTCGACGAGGCAGGGGCGGGTGGCAGCGGCGTCGCCGTCCCGGGGGCACCCGCGGGGCGCGACGACGCCGCGCGCTCAGTCCTCGGGCGCGGCCTCCAGGGCAGAGGCGTGGTGCGCGGCCCGCGAGCCGGTCTTCTCCGACTCGACCTCGTGCACCGGATCGTCGTCCGTGGCCTTGAACGTCTGACCCTTGAACTCGAACTCGTCCGTGTGCGTGGACCGGACCGTCCCCTGGGTGGGCCCCTGCGGGGTGTTCCACTGGACGCGGTCGCCCGTGCTGAACGCCATGGTGTGCCTCTCCTCAGTGGTGCGCGGTGATCAGATCTTCACGACCATCTTGCCGGTGTTCGCGCCCTTCATCATGTCGATGAAGGCGTCCACGGCGTGGTCCAGGCCCTCCACCACGGTCTCGTCGTAGGCGATCTTCCCGGAGGTGAACCACTCGGTCATCCGGGAGGTGTACTCCTCGGTGACGTCCCAGTGGTCACCCATGGTGAAGCCTTCGAGCATGAGCGAGTTCTTGATGATGTTGCCCATGTTGTCCGGACCGCAGGGGCGCTCGGTGGAGTTGTACTGGCTGATCGCGCCGCACACCGCCACCCGGCCGTGCCGGTTCAGCACGTCCAGAGCCGCCTCCAAGTGGTCGCCGCCCACGTTGTCGTAGTAGACGTCCACGCCGTCCTCGCCCACGGCCTTCGCGAGCTGCTCACGGATGGGGGCGTCCTTGTAGTTGAGCACCGCGTCGAAGCCGTACTTCTCGGTCAGCAGCTTGGCCTTCTCGTCCGAACCGGCGGAGCCGATCACGTACGAGGCGCCCAGCTGCTTGGCGATCTGACCGGCCGCGGAGCCCACGGCACCGGCAGCACCGGAAACGAACACGCGGTCGCCCTCCTTCAGCCCGGCAATGCGGGTGAGTCCGGTGTAGGCGGTCATGCCCGTCATTCCCAGGATGCCCAGGTACACGGACAGCGGGGTGTCCGGGAGCTCCTGGATGGCGGTGAACTCGTCCGCGGAGCCCTGTGCGAGGTCCCGCCAACCGTACTGGTGCAGCACGGGGGTGCCCTCGGGCAGCTTCTCGGAGCGGGACTCGACCACGCGGCCCACGGCGCCGCCGGTCATGGTCTCGTTCAGCGCGAACGGCGGCACGTAGCTCTTCTCGTCCCGCATGCGGCCGCGCATGTACGGGTCCACGGACATGAACTCGTTGCGCACGCGCACCTCTCCGTCCTGCAGCTCGGGCAGGTCCACGGTGACGGTGCGGAAGTTCTCGTGCTCGGGCCACCCCTCCGGGCGGGAGACGAGCTGGATCTGTGTGCTGGTGGAATCGTTGGTAGCCATGTCTGCATCGTGGCACGCCCAGGCGCTTGCCGCAGCAAGGATTCGCGCCCAGCGGACGCTGCCCCCGGTTGCTCGTCACATGGGGCAGCCCAGGAGTAATTTACGCGCCCCACGGTGATTGCCGACGCCGCACGGACCGGCTCCCGGGGGCGCCCCGCGCGCGGCTCAGCCCCGACGAGCCTTCATGCGCCGATTCTTCCCGTTGATCACATCGGTCTTGCCCCGGCGGCGGACCACCTGCGAGCCGGGGACCTGCGCGAGGGAGCGGAGCAAGGTGCGAACCTTCACAGATCCTCCTTATTGGGAACAATTCTCATTCAGGAGAGCAGGACGGAGCATCGGTAGCCACGACCCGCTGCACCGGTTCGCCCTGCTGGGTTGCCAGGGGGAGATTCAGCGTGACGGTGGTGCCTTCCCCCTCCACCGACTCCAGGGCCACGGACCCCCCGTGCTGCTCCACGATGGTGCGCATGATCACGAGCCCCAGTCCCGTTCCGGGCACCTGCTGGGCCGTGGCGTTGGAGGCCCGGGTGAAGCTCGTGAAGAGGGACCCCACCTCTTTCTCGGGAATGCCCATCCCGGTGTCCGTGCACGTCAGGCCGACTCCCGTGCCATCGGGCGTGCCTTCCAGCGTCAGCGAGACGGCACCGTGGGGCGGGGTGAACTTGATGGCGTTACCCACCACGTTGGTGACGGCCCGCTCCAGACGGTCCCGGTCCCCGAACACGGGCCACGAACCGCCCGTGTCCACGTGGACGGTCACCTCGCCCGCCGCGGCCTGGGGAACAAGATTGGTGACCACCCCGGACACGCACTCTGCGAGGTCCAGCACACGGTGGCGCGCCGAGCGGTTCTCCTGGTCCTGGTCCAGCTTGTTGATCAGCAGCAGGTCCTCGATCAGCAGCCGCAGCCGTTCCGTGTTGCGCCGCACCACTTCCAGCACGCGGGCCTGTTCCGGGCCGACACTGCCGAAGTCCCCGTCCTGGAGCATCTCCACATAGCCGCTGATGGACGTGAGCGGGGTTCGCAGCTCATGGTTGGTGGTGGAGACGAACACGGATTTCTGGCGGTTGAGCTCCGTGAGCTGCTCCAGGGTGCGCTCCCGCTGCTCCACCACGTCCCGGGCCTCGCGGGTGAAGGCGTTGAAGGACGCGGCGAGGCCCACCACTTCAAGAGCGCCGTGGGACGTTTCCGCGACGGCGTCGTGATCGCCCGCGCGCTGCCTCGCCACCGTGCGCTGCAGCGCGAGCAGCGGCGCCCCGAGGGCGCGGTCCGCGCGGCCCAGGGCGAGAAACGCCACCGCGATCGACAGCATCGCGGCAGTCACCACGGCGGCCGCGGCCAGGGTCATGGACCGGTTCAGATCCGCTCTGCGCTGCTCCCGCAGGCGGGAGGCGTCCGCCCGGACGTCCTCCAGTGTGCCGAGGGCCCGGTCCATGGCGGATGTCGTAGTGGGCAGGTCCAGAGATCTCCGCGGGGTGTCCCTCCCTGGTTCCCGGGTGAGGCCGAGCCAGGTGTCCACGGACTCGTTCAGGGACCGCAGCTGCGGCAGCCGCCCGGCCGCCACCTCACCCAGGACGTCCTGGGCTGCAGTGAGGTCCGCAGTGGCCTCAGCGTACTCCCGCGCGAAAGCCTGGTCTCCGCTGACCGAGTAGCCCCGCGCGGCCGTCTGGGCGCGCAGCAGCGTGGCCTCCACCTGGTGCGTGGCATCCATCAGGGGTGTGATGGTGGCGCGCGTGGCGGCCACGTTCAACTGCACCGTGTGCAGTCCCCACAGTGCGGTGGCGCCGGTGAAGAGCAGTGCGAGGCACAACAGGGCGAGCACCTGCAGGAGGATGGTGCGCACCCCGCGGTGGCGGACACCGTCCCGCACGCGGGTCACTGCCGGGAAGCGGGCGCTCATCCGTCCACCTCCGTGAAACCCGAACGGGTCATGGTGCCCCACTGCTGGCGGCGCCCCAGCAGGGAGGCCGCCCAGCCCTCCATGCGCCACCACGCCGTGAGCTGGCGGTAGCCCAGGTTCTCCAGGACCACCGCGCCCAGCGTGATGCCCAGGTCCCGCCAGCGGGGGTACTTGTGGTAGCTCAGCTCCTCGATCGTCACGGCCGCGAGGGTCACGATGATCGCGTACGCGTAGGCCACGAGCATGAACAACAGGAAGTACTGCCAGGACACGAGTCCCAGCGCGAAGCCCAGGGCGATCAGTACCAGCCCGGCGAGTTCCAACAGCGGGGCGATCAGCTCGAAGAGCCAGTAGTACGGAACCGCCACGAGACCCAGTCGGCCGTAGCGGGGGTTGAACAGCATGTCCCGGTAGGCCCACAGGGTCTCCCACAGACCCCGGTGCCAGCGCGCCCGCTGCCGCCGCAGCACGGGCAGGGTGCTGGGGACCTCCGTCCAGCAGATGGGCTCCGTGAGAAAGGTGACGCGGTAGGGCCGGCGCTGCCTGCGGAAGGTCCGCTGCAGACGCATCACCAGTTCGAAGTCCTCACCGATGCTCGAGGCGTCCAGGCCTCCCACCGCCACGAGGGCATCCCGGCGGAAGACACCGAACGCGCCGCTGATCAGTAGCAGCGCGTTGATCCGGGACCAGCCTGCGCGTCCCAGGTGGAAGGCTCGCAGGTGCTCCATCACCTGGATCTCCGCGAGCGGCGTGCCCGGCATGCGCACCTCCAGGACACGGCCGCCCTTCACGCGGCACCCGTTGACGGCGCGGATCACTCCCCCGGCGGCGGCCGTGGAGATCGGGTCCTCGATGAAGGGCCGGGACACCGTCAGCAGCGCCCCGGGGTCCAGGATGGAGTCCGAGTCCACGAACAGCACCAGGTCCTCGCGGGCCAGGTTGATGCCCACGTTGATGGAGTCGGAGCGGCCCGAGTTGCGCTTGTGCACCACGGTCAGCCGGGTCCGCCCGTCCCGGGGGACGTGGATGCTCGTGGGGGCCTCCCGTACCGGGACGTCCTCGGGCATCCGGCGGGCCACGGGGACCAGGTCGAAGGCCTTGCGCAGCACCTCGAAGCCGTTGTCGCTGCTGCCGTCGTCCACCACCACGACCTCGTGGTGCGGGTGCTGCAGGGACAGGAAGGATTCCACGGCCACGCGGATCCCCATCTCTTCGTTGTGCATGGCGGTGACCACGCTGATCCCCGGCATGGTCCGCGAGCGCATGAGTTCCTCGCGTCCTGCGAACGGGATCCGCCGGTGGTACGCCACGAAGTCCACCGCGGCGAGCACGATCATCACCAGGTAGGAGGAGTTGATCAGCAGGAAGTAGACGAGCACGGGCCAGGCCACGAACGCGAGCACCGCGGCCACCCCGGTGCGCAACAGCTCAATCCAGTCCACGCGTAGCACTCCTCATGGCGGTCAGTTGCAGGGCGTAGGTGGCCGGCTGCACGGCGGGGCCCGGGGCCTTCGCGAACTCCCGCAGTTGCTCGTGGCCCCGCGGGCCCAGTTCCGTGAGCGCCACGGCCGCCCGTTCGGACAGTCGCGGGCGGGTGTCCGCCATGAGGGGTGCGAGCGCCTCCACCGAGGAGGGCAGGCCGATTGCTTCGAGGGCAGCCACGGCGGCGAGCGCCACGGTCTCGTCCGGGTGACGGGCGAAGCGCGCGAGCAGCGTCAGGTCGCTCGAGCCCCCGATCTTGCCGAGCGCTTCCACGAGGGCCGCGAGCGTGCGGGGGTCCTCCTCGGCAGCGATGTGTTCCCGGACCACGGGTGCCGCTTGCGGCAGTGGGCGGGAGCCGATCACCGTGGCGGCGAGGTGGCGCACGGAAGGCTGCGGGTGCGTCGTCGCCTCCATGACCACCCCGGCCACGGGCTCGTCGAACGTGCACAGGGACTCCACGGCCACCCAGCTCGGGAGCCCGCGCGGGCGACGTCGCGGGGCCACCGCGCGTACGACGGGTCGGGCGGCTGCGCCGTCGCCGATGAGCGTGAGCGCGCGCGCGGCGGCGACCACCACGTCCATGGAACGGTCCTGGAGCAGGGGGACGATCTTGCCGCCCGACTCGCGCTCCCGCATCAACCCGAGAGTCCACGCGGCGTACGCGCGGCGGATCGCCCGACGGGAAGACAGCCCGCGAAGGGCCCAGCTCGAGCGGCCGTGCGAGCGCAGCACCTCGGCGAGGGCACGCGCCGGTTCCCCCTTGACCTTGGAGAGCATCGCGGAGACCGCGCGGTCCACCACGCGGGTGCGCCGGGGGGCCACCGAGGTCAGCTGGGTCAACGCGGAGCGGTCGTTGTCCTCCCCCGAGGCGACCTCGAGCATCGCCGGCCTGAGCTCAGCGAGCAATTGGCGTTCCCTGTGGTCCCGCCACAACCGGCCGGTGCGTGAACCGAGCACCAGGGCGAGCAGGAAGATCGCCGCCCACACCAAGACCCACAACACCCCGGACAACAGCTGGGGGGACACGATGGTCTGGGTGGCCACCGCCAGCTCACCGCCCCCGGCCGAGCATCGAGTTGACCCGGTGCAGCAGCTCGCGCGGGCTGAAAGGTTTGGTCACGTAGTCGTCGGCGCCCGTGTTGTAGCCGTCGTCCACGTCCGTGTCCCGGGCGCGCGCGGTCAGCAGCAGCACCTTGACCCCGTCCAGCCGGTCCATGGTCCGGATCTGCCGCAGGACGTCCAGGCCACTGAGCCCCGGCATCATCACGTCCAGCACCACGAGGTCCGGGGTGAGGTCCTCCAGTGCGGTCAGAGCAGCGCTGCCGTCCGCCACGGCCCGCACGGCGAACCCTGCCTGTTCGAGTTTGAAGACCACGAGGTCCCGGATATCGGGGTCGTCGTCCGCCACGAGGATGGAGAGCTGCGCAGGGCTCACGAGGGCGCTCCGTGTGTCTGGGGGGATGGACACGCTCCGAATCCGCAGCAGCGGAGGAGATGAGGCCAAGAGTATTCGAAGACATACAGGTTGGTGGGAGACGACACCTCGCCCGGTGGAATCAACCGCGGGGCTTCATCTCCTTCTCCACGACCCACTTGTGGTTGGTCATGGTCATGCCGTCCGCTTTGTAGTCCACCATGTAGACGGTCTGGGTGGTGGAGGAGGCAACGGTGCCCGTGGCGCCCTTCATGCCGGGCATGTGGTCCGCCTCGATGGTGACCTCGGTGCCGTCCGCGAGGCGCTCGGAACCGGCACCCTGGAGTTCCTCCTGGACGACCCACTTGTGGTTGGTGACTTCGGGCCCACCGTCCGTGGGGGTGTAGTTCACGGCGTAGGCCACGGTCTTGTAAGCGCCCACCACAGTGGCCGGGGCGCCCTTCATGCCCTCCATGTGGTCGGCGGTCAGCGTGACCTGCGTGCCCACCGGGTAGGTGGGCTTCTCCGCGGCGGCGATGCCCTCTGGGGCGGGGCCGCCGTCCATGGCGTGCATGTGCTCCTGCCCGTGCTCGTGCCCGCCCTGGCTCGCACTGGGCGTGCCACTCGCGGAGGACGACGTCGCCTGGCTCGTCGCGATGGAGGTCGCGCTGGTCTCGTGGCCCTCGTGGGCGGAGTGGTCCGCGGAATCGGAACCGGCGGAGCAGGCGGTGGCGGTCACCAGGATGGCGAGACCGGCGAGGGTGAGGGGAAGTCGACGCATGAGACGGATCCTTTCGGGTGGCCCGCCCGGGTTGCTGGACCCCGGTACAGGCGGGTTTCTGGTGGGAGTACGCGGTGGCAGCGGGGCCCCGCTGTGGTGGTTCCCTACAAGAGGGTGCCGAGGGAGGCGACGAAGCCGCCCAGCATGAACGCGCTGATGCCGTACGCCAGGGGGCGGTTGTCCATGGGGCCACCACCGGAGGCGTGGTGGGTGATGGCGTGGCCCTTGCCGCGGCGCAGCAGGGCCTTGTTCACCGGGTACGCGGCGAAGTACGCAATGACCAAGGAGAGCGCCATGGAGCCCCAGAAGAGGGCGTCCAGCAGGCCGGCGTCCATGGCGCCGGGGACCAGCCACATGACGAGGTTGTCCACGACCTCCATGGTGAGGATGGAGACGGTGTCCGCGGCGAGCACGAGGCGCAGGGCCTGGCCCACACTGATGCCCGAGCGCAGCAGGGGCAGGGAGGACAGGGCGTAGCCGAACACGAAGGCCAGGGCGATGGCCACGGCAGTGCTGGTGACGTTGCCCCACCCGAACACAGTGGCCAGGATCAGGCCGAGGATCTCACCGATGGAGCAGCCGGTGAGGCAGTGGAGGGTGGCGCTGGCGGCCATGTTGGACATGTCGTGGCCTGCGTGGCTGGAGGGGGCGTGGTCGTACATGTCGTGGCCCGAGAGGGAGTCCGAGTGATCGGTGGGGTGGGTGGTGGCGGGCGTGTTCATGCCATCGACTATATACCCTGGGGGGGTATTATTGATATGGTTTTCTTTCCATGCGTTGATCGGGTGCTGGCACAGCCATCTCTACACTGGACAGGTCGCAGTCGGTTGCATGAACTTATTCATACCTCAAGGCGGTTCCACATGACATCCCCTGATGCTCGCCCTACCGAAGTTCCCACGTGGCCGGAGCTCCTGAGGCCCGTTTTATCGGTCATGACATCCGGGGAAAACCTGCACCGCAAGGACATATTTGATCGCGCCGCCGAAGCCGCCGGATTGAGCGACTCCGCCAAGAGTGAACAGTTGAACACGGGCGGCCTCCGATATGAACAGCGCATGCAGTGGGTGTTGAGCCATTTATCCCGCGCAAACCTGGTGGATCGCCCTGCGCGGGGGTACTACCGGCTCAATGATGCGGGACGGGCATGGACCAAGGAACATCCGAGAGGCATGACATTCAGAGAGGCCAACCAATACTTCAAGCCGTTCTGGAGCCCGGAGGTCTCGAAGCAGTCGAACAGCACGACAACGCCAAAGGTGGCAGAGCTAGACCCCCTTGAAAAAATCGACGAAGGGATTAACCAGCTCACGGCCGAGACAGCGGAAGATCTCTTGGAACGCCTGCGCGGCACCCACCCCGATTTCTTTGAGGAGGCGGTTGTGCAGGTGCTTCTGAAAATGGGGTACGGCGGGGCGGACAAACGAGGGCGCCGCATTGGCGGGTCTGGAGACGGGGGTGTAGACGGGGTCATTGACCAGGACCCCCTGGGCCTCGATCAGATTTACATCCAGGCCAAGCGCTACGCAGAGAAGAACACCGTAGGCCGGGAGGCAATTCAGGCCTTCGTGGGCGCACTTCATGGTAAGGGCGCAACGAAGGGCATCTTTATCACCACAAGCACATTTACTGCGGGCGCGAAAGACTACGCCGCAGTAGTCCCCTCTCGCCCCGTCCTCATCGATGGCGAGCGCCTGGTGGCCTTGATGCTCAAGTACCGGGTGGGAGTGCAGGTGAGGCAGACCTTTGATGTCTTAGCCGTAGACGAGGATTTCTTCGAATAGCGATCCCCGCACATCCGCCGCCGCTGAGATGCAGCTCACGCCCGGCCTCCCGAACCTTCAATTACCACAACAGGCTCGGCGATTAGCCGTCTTTACCCCCGCTCATAGATGCGAACACTGTATCGGCGAAAGCATCGTTATGGAACCGTGAAAATGCACCCCGCCCTTTCCGCAGTTGGCCCAGCGCCAGTGATCGTGCGGCACGCAGGACACCGGGGATCCGCAGCAACTCGGGGACGGCATGGAAACCCTCCAGTTCAACCGACCTCACCGTACCCGCTGAGCGGTAACGCCCGTGGGTGGTGACGAGTGCGGTGATCTCGGCCGGCAGATCCCCGTGGGGCCCTATGTTGAGAACCGTGTAGGGCACCCACTCACCGGCATCGCCCCTCCACTCCCCCAGGAACAGCACTTCCACGCTGTGGATGCTGAGGGTGGCCAACCGTCGATTCCGTGGGCCCTTCGAGGTGTGTGGCATGGCCGTCAAGGTCCAGGACGTTCCCTCCCCCACATCCGGCGACGGGATGACCGCGCTGATATAAGCCGCCACGGTAGCCACCACGGCATCACCCTGAGGGTGACACATGAGCTGGTCCAGCTTGTTCCGCGAACGCAACCTGCGGCGCGCAAGGGCAATTCTTTGCGGGTCGACGCGCAGTCCCGTGTAGTCCTCATCCGCTGTCAGCCACTCCGCCTGGGCCTGCTTGTCGATCAGCACGTCCAGACGTGAACTCCCGAGCGGATGTGAGAGGAGCAAGAGGTTGCGTAGGAGGACCCCGTCAGCTTCTCGCGCGGACACGACGGCGCGTTCCATCCGGTCGAGATCCTCTGCAATAACCGGCGCGAACCTCACGGACACGATGTCCGACCACCGTCGGCGATGGTCCATGAAGCGGCGAGGGAAATTCACCGTCTTGCCCACGTACTCCTCGCCATTGGCAAACACGAGGACATAGATTCCATAGGTGAGCCCCGCGTCGAACAACGCAGAGGCCTTAACTCCGGTGGGGGCGTCCCACTCTTTGAAATGTAACGGCGAGGATTCCATGGATCGACTCTAAGTGTCTGTTCCTAAACCTTTCGGGCGAGGCGTTTGCTGGTGGTGCGGATCATCGCCCAGCGCACCATCGCCTCGTGGTGGGCCGGGAGTCGTTCGTAGTCGCGCACGCACCGGCGGTGGGAGGCGATCCAGGCCAGGGTGCGTTCGACGACCCAGCGCCGGGGCAGGACCTGGAACCCGGGCAGGTCGCTGCGCTTGACGATCCGCAGGGTCAGACCGAGAGTATCGCCGGCCCAGGCCACCAGCTTCCCCGCGTAGCCGCCGTCGGCCCACACCAGCCGTACCTTGTGGCGGGAGGCAGTCAACAGCTCGAGCAGTGGCTTGGCTCCGTCACGGTCCTGGACTCCGGCGCCGGTGACCACCACCGCCAGCAGCAGTCCGAGGGTATCCACGATGATGTGGCGTTTGCGGCCGTTGACCTTCTTTCCCGCATCGAAGCCGCGGGTGCCGGCTCCGACGGTGGCGGCCCCGCGCACCGAGGCTGAGTCGATGACTGCCGCCGTTGGCTCCGCGGCCCGGCCGTCGGCGAGGCGGATCCGGTCCCGTAGCGCATCCAGCACACGAGCGGTGGCCCTGGTCTTCTCCCAGGCCGCGAAGTAGTTGAACACCGTGGAGTAGGGCGGGAAGTCCACCGGTAGCGCCCGCCATTTGATGCCGTTGTCCACGACGTAGAGGATCGCGTCCACGATGATCCGTCGGCACCAGGACTCGGGCCGTCCCCCGGCCCCGGCCAGGAACCCCGGGTCGGGCAGCAGTGGCTCGATGATCGCCCACTGGGCGTCGCTCAGATCCGTCGGGTACCGCCGCGCCCGTCGGGGGCGGTGGGCGTGGAGCGGGGCCAACCGACAGCACCGGGGTGCGCCGGCGGTTTCGGTGGTGGTGTCCTCGGGCAGGGTGCGGCACACTTTCATGCAAGGAACTCCTGGGCAGAGCAGCGATCTCGACAATCACTTCTCTACCGGGAGTTCCGCCTTTCTACCACCTGCCCACCCCGCCAGCTCGGCCTCGAGCCCAGCGCCCAGCAGGTTCAGGAACAGGCTCTAAGAGAGGGCACCGCCCGGCGCAGAGGCAACAACGCACGCCCAACCGGCCCCGCGGCGTCGTCGCCCCCCCCCGAAGCAGCCGCGCAACAGAAAGGGGGCCCGCGGCACACGCCACGGGCCCCAAAGAAGCACGGAGGAAAGAGCGAACGTCAGTCCACCGCCAGCCGCCCCCGCTTGGCGTGCGGGTGCCGGCCGTGCACCGCGTGGTACAGCACGGCGGCAACGACTACGAGCACGGCAAGAACCGCGTACATGGCCCCGAAACCGGCGGCGGAGAGCAACAGACCCAGAATCACGGGACCCACGCCCACGCCCACGTCCATGAGCAGCAGCAGCGTGGAGATGCCGGTGCCCAGCTTGTGGGCGGGCACCGCGTTCACGGCGATGGCCTGCGCGGCCGGCATGAGCGTGCCGTAGCCCAGACCAGTCATGGCGCCGGCCACGACCACCTGCCAGTCCTGTTTGGCCACCGCCAGGATGCCCAGGGCCACAGCGAAGCAGACGAGGCCCAGGTAGACCACCACGTTGTCGCCGCGCTGGTCCTGCACCTTGCCCAGCACCAGGCGCATGATCAGCATGGCCACGGCGTACGCCACGAAGAACAGGGCGGCGCCGGTGGTGACTCCGCGGTCCTCGGCATAGGCGTTGAGGTAGGTGATGACGCCCGCGTAGCAGACGCCCACCACCAGCATGAAGGAGCCGATGGGCAGCACTGCCGGGTGGGCGATGTCGCTGAGCGAGAAGGCCGCGCGTTGCTTGTCCACCTCCTGGTTGGCCTGGGCTTCACGCTTGACCAGGGGCTCCCGCAGGAAGACACCCAGCACCAGGCCGAGCACGGCGGTGACGAGGGTCGTCCAGAACAGCCACGTGTAGTTCAGCGAGCCCACCAGGAAGAGCCCCAGCGCGGGCCCCACCGCAGTGGCCAGCGTGGTGCCCAGCGCGAAGTACCCGGTGCCCTCGCCGCGGCGGGAGTCGGGGATCACGGACTGCGCGATCGTCATGACGGCGGTGCTCGCGAACGCGTACCCGAAACCGTGCAGCAGACGCACCCCGATCAGCACGGGCAGAGACCCGGCAGGCAGGTACAGCGCGCACGCCACGGCCACGACGACGAGCGCGATCAGCAGCATCTTCCGGCGGCCAAGGATGTCCACGAGGTATCCGGAGACCAACCGCGCGACGGTCGCCCCCACCACGAACGCGCTGGACGCGAAACCGCCCACGGCGTCCGAGGCCGCAAAACTCTTCACCGCGTACAGCGCCATGGTGGTGACCAGCATGTAGAAGGTCAGGTACTGCAGGAAGTTGACCACCCACGCCACCACGAACGTGGGCGTGACCAGCCGTGCCGGGCCCGCCGAGTGCGCGGGACCGGGCATGGCCTGCTCCACCACAACCGGCAGTTGACCTGTGGGAACGTCGTCCTTCGTGTCGACCGACACGGGCACCTCCTGGAGTTTTCAGATTTGTATAGTGCAAGATAGTACCCCAGGATTTGTATTATGCAATTTTTGCCGACGACGCCGCTCCGCCGCCTTTCCGCCCCGCCTACCGTTGAGAGCTGCCACGGCGGCAGCCCCTCGGAAGCCGTCCACCCGGGGATGAAAGGATGGAACCGTGCACAGCGATGACTCAGTGAGCGAACTCGTCTACGAGAACATGCTGCTCTCGAGATACGCCCTCCAGGGAGCACCACCCCAGTCCCGCCGGGAGGCGCTGGACCGCAGCTCCACCGTGCTCCTCGCCCGCCTGCAGGCCGGCGGCCCCATGAGCGTGGCCGAGCTGGCCCAGTCCTTCGGTCTGGACATCTCCACCGTCCACCGGCAGGTCGCAGCCGCCATGAAGAGCGGTCTGATCGAGCGCATCAAGGACCCTGAGGGCGGCGTCGCCAAGAAGCACCAACCCACCGAGGAGGGCGTGCACCGTCTTGCGGAGGAACTGGAGGTCCGCCGCGAGTCCTACCAGCGTTTCATTGCGGACTGGCCGCAGGAGGACGTCACCGCGCTGGCCCGTCTCACCCGCCGCTTCAACGAGAGCGTGGAGGCCACCCTCGGCCACAGCTGGCCGCGCGACTACCCCACCGAGTCCTAGCGCACGACGCCGCCCGGGCCGTCCTCAGCCCCCTCCACCTCCGTGATCAGCAGCGCTACGTGCAGGGACGTCCGCGACTCCGGATCGTCCAGCGACACCCCCAGCCTGCGTTCCAGCCGGGCCAGCCGCCCGTAGAGCGCCGGGCGGGAGAGGTGGATCCGCTGGGCCAGCAGGCTCTTGTTCCCGCCGCACGCCAGGAACTGCGTCAACAGCTCACGGTTCTCGTGGCGCTCCACGTCCAGGACGCTCCCGGGTTCCGCGCGCGAACATCTGCACGCGCTCGTCCCCGCGCAGCATCGCGAGCAGCCCGCGCAGCCGCACGTCCTGTGCGCGGAGGCACCGCCGCCGAGCGGAACCGGAGCGCACAGAACCGGACCGGGCGGCGTCGTGCCGTGCCGCGCGGTCCGCCACGGTCCCGTCCTGCGAGGGGCCACCTTCCGCGCAACCGTCCCGCACGAGCAGGGACACCGCGGCCTCCGCGATCATTCCGGCCTCGTCCAGGCGGGCGGCCGCGCCGATCATCACCGACTCTGGATCGGAGACCCCTGCGAGCACCCGCCACGCTCCCTCCAGGCGCTGCTCCGCCGCCGTAAGCACCCGTTCCACCACGGCGTCCTGAGGTGTGCGCACGGCCAGCGGCACCAGCACGGCCACGGAGGCAGCGCCGAGACGGCCAGCAAGCGCCGTCGGGCGCTCCCGGCCCAGCGCCCACGCGAGCGCATCGAGCACGGCGCCGCCGCACGCCGCCACCACACGACCTCGGCACCCAGTAGCCGCCCGGCTTCCGCAACGATCCGCTGGACCGGAGCGGCCTCCAGGGTCAGCTGGGTGAAGACCTCGTGGATGCGGCGGTCCGTCTCCAGCTGCTCGAGCTGGCGCGCGGCGATCCGGCGGTGCGCCTCCTGCGTGACGGCCACGAACCGCACTTGGCGGCTCAACAGGTACACGGGCAGCTCCCGGTGAGCGGCCGCCGCGCGCAGCACCCGCACCACGGGCTCCCGCCCGGAGAGCACCTCGACCGCGAGCGCCCCGGTGAGGGCGCCGTGGGCAAGGTCGTGCCGATCGGACCGGCCGTGGTCGGGCCACCGATCATCGTCCTGGCCATCACTTGGCGCGTCATCGTGTTCTTCTAGACCCGCTCCGACGCAGACGCACCCCAGGCCCGGGGCCACGGCTGACGAGCCCCTCCGTGCGCCATAGGGTGGAGGCATGACTCGGATCACCAGCTTCACACGACAGGGACTCACGTTCGACGTTCTCGACCAGGGCCCGGAGGACGGCCCCGTGGTCCTGCTGCTGCACGGTTTCCCGCAGGACGCCCGCGGCTGGGACGACGTCGCCGCACGGCTGAACGCGCAGGGGCTGCGCACTCTCGCCATGGACCAGCGTGGGTACTCCCCGGGCGCCCGACCCACCGAGCTGGCCGCGTACCGCCGCGAGGAGCTCTCCGGGGACGCGCTGGCCCTCGCGGACGAGGCCGGAGCGGAGCAGTTCCACCTGGTGGGCCACGACTGGGGCGGGGTGCTCGCCTGGGACATCGCCTTGCGCGCACCGGAGCGGGTGACCTCGCTGACCGTGCTGTCCACCCCGCACCCCACCGCGCTCGGGCACGCGCTCAAGACCCCGGACCAGCTCAAGAAATCCTGGTACATCGGCATGTTCCAGATCCCCGCCGCACCGGAGCGTCTGCTCGCCGGTCGCGTGGGACCCCTCACCCGCCGTGCGGGCATCCCCGAGGAGGCCGCGGAACGCTACGAGCGTCGCTTCGCCACCGCGGACGACCTGCGCGGGCCCATCAACTGGTACCGCGCCATGCTGCGCAAGGACGGTGTGACCGGTAAGAATGCCGGAAACGGCATCATCACGGTGCCCACCACGTTCGTGTGGGGCAACCGGGATCCCGCCCTGGGCCGAACGGCCGCGGAGGAGACCGAGGTGTACGTGCACGCGCCGTACAAGTTCCTCGAACTCGATGCCGGGCACTGGCTGCCCGAGCGCGAGGCCCCCGCCGTGGCCGAGGCCATCGTGGACCGCATATCCTCTACCACCTCCGACTGACGCCGAACGGCCGGGGCAGTTCTCGCCGTCAGGACCCCGAGGAGCCCAGCACCTCCAACACGGCGTCCCCGTACTCGGCGAGCTTCTTGGCGCCCACTCCGCTGATGCCGCTGAGCTGCGCAGTCGAGGCCGGGGTGGCCTCCACGATGCCGACGAGCGTGGCGTCCGAGAACACCATGTAGGGCGGGATCTGCTTCTCCTTGGCCACCGATGTCCGCCACTCCCGCAGCGCCTCGAAGGTCTCCTTTGCGGCCTCGTCCAGGGTGTCCGCAGCCCGCGAGCGCCCGCTGCCCCCGCCGCTGCGGGCGCGTCCGTTCGCGCGCGCCGTCGGCGCCCTGTCCACCGCCAGCTCCAGGGTGCCCTCACCGCGCAGCACGGGACCCGCCTGCGGTCCGGGAACCAGCACGCCGAAGTCCCCCACGGCCTCCACGACCCGGCGGGCAAGCAGCTGCCGCAGTACCGAGCGCCACTCCCGCTCGGAGAGGTCCTGCCCGATCCCCCACACGCTCAGCTCCTGGTGGCGCGACGCCTCCGTGCGCTCGTTGCTGCGGCCCAGCAGGATGTCGAAGACCTTGCCGGAGCCGAACTGCTCACCGCGTTCGCGCTGCAGCCTGATGAGGGTGGACAGCAGTTTCTGGGCGGGCACGGTGGCGTCCCAGACCTTGGGCGGGTTCAAGCACGTGTCGCAGTTGCCGCACGGCTCGGAGTCCTGGCCGAAGTACCGCAGCAGCTGCACGCGGCGGCAGTCCGTGGTCTCGCACAGGGCGAGCATGGCGTCCAGGTGCGAGCGCGCATTGCGTTTGTGCAGGTCAGATCCGTCGCCCTGGTCGATCATGCGCCGCTGGTTGACCACGTCGCCTAGGCCGTATGCCATCCATGCCGTTGCGGGCATACCATCGCGTCCGGCGCGGCCTGTCTCCTGGTAGTAGCCTTCAATGCTCTTGGGCAGGTCCAGGTGGGCGACGAAGCGGACGTCCGGCTTGTCGATGCCCATGCCGAACGCGATCGTGGCGACGACGACGATTCCCTCCTCCCGCAGGAACCGCACCTGCGTGTCCTGGCGCACCGCGGCGTCGAGACCCGCGTGGTAGGGCATGGCGTCGACCCCGCGGGCGCTGAGCCACGCGGCGGTGGACTCCACGCTCTTGCGGGACATGCAGTAGACGATGCCCGCCTCCCCCGGGTGCTCCGACTGGATGAGCCGCAGCAGCTGGTCCTTCGCGCGGTCCTTGGACTCGATCCGGTACTGGATGTTGGGGCGGTCGAAGTTGGAGACGAAGTGCCGCGCGTTCTCCATGCGCAGCCGCTCGGTGATCTCCTGGTGGGTGGCCCGGGTGGCGGTCGCGGTGAGTGCGATGCGGGGAACGTCCGGGAAGGCGTCCGCAAGCACGGACAGCCCCATGTAGTCGGGGCGGAAGTCATGCCCCCACTGGGAGACGCAGTGCGCCTCGTCGATCGCGAACAGGGCGATCGGTGCGCGCTTCAGCAGCTCAACGGTGCGCGGCAGGATGAGCCGTTCGGGGGCCATGTAGAGCAGGTCAATGTCCCCGGCGAGAAGCTGCCGCTCCACCTCCTGCGCCTCGTAGGGCTCCAGGGTGGAGTTGAGGTACGCGGCGCGGATACCCACGGCCTCGAGCGCGGCCACCTGGTCCGCCATGAGCGCGATCAGCGGGGAGACCACCACGCCCGTGCCGTCCCGCAACAGGGCGGGGATCTGGTAGCACAGGGACTTGCCGCCGCCGGTGGGCATCAGCACCACGGCGTCCCCACCGACCACCACCTGCTCGATGATCTCCGCCTGCTCCCCACGGAAGGCGTCGTACCCGAAAACCTCCTGCAGGACGCCCAGGGATGTGGTGGCAGTGGCGGAGGAAGTCATGCCTCCAGGGTAGGTGCTGAGCACTGGGGTACTGTGCGCTCACCTGCCGTCGGGTGGACAGTCCCGCGCCTCAGTCACGCAGGATAGCCGGGAGCATGTCCAACTGGTTGAGGCGGTGCACCACGTGCTTGGTCAGAACGTTGCGATGCAGACTCACCACGTACCGCCCCGGCCCTGACATCTTCTGTAGCAACCCGGACTCGACCATGCGGCGCAGACGGTGGCTCCTGTTCGACGGAGACCCCTTGATCACGTCCTCGAGATCGCCCGCTTTGGCCTTCCCTTGGCGCGCCACCGCGTAGATCACATCTGCCTCCGTCTCCGTGAGCTCCCCCGCCGCGAGGGCGGCATTGACCGAGGGCACCACGACCTCCTCGGAAATGAAGCGGGGGGCAGCAAGCCGACTGACCCTGTCCATGTCGTCCTTGAGGCCGTGGATCACATACCCGGCCCAGGCCAGCACCCCCTCCGGGCTCAGGGAGTCCGCTCCCGCGAGGTGGTCGTAGTACGACTGCCGGTCGGCACCAAAAACGGCTGTGGGGTTGAGCGGACGCGCGGCGCTCCTGGAGGTGTAGCCCTGGTTGCTCAGCATGGCGTACGTCAGCAGGCGTGAGACCCGCCCGTTACCATTGGCAAACGGATGTATCCAGACGAACCGGTGGTGGACCAGCGCGATCTGGAGGAGTTGGTGCTGTGCGGGCACTTCCTTGTTTGCAAACTCCAGGAGCTGGTCCATGTCCGCCTGGACGGACCCTGGTGCGGGCGGGACGTGGGACGCTCCAGCGATCCCGACGGGGATTGTTCGATAGCTGCCCGGGTGCTCGTCACCCTCACGTTCGAGTCCCTGCACAGCGAGCTGGTGGAGTTCACGGATCAGCCCATGAGTCAGGGACAGCCTTCCATGGGCTGCCAACTCGTCCATGTAGTCAGTTGCCTGCTCCAGCTGCAGAATCTCTCGCACGGCGTCTGCTGCTGGCTTTCCCGTGGCCGCGGCCCGCCGGGCTTCGGCCACGACATCCGCCACCGTGGTCCGGTTCCCTTCGATGCGTGCCGACATGACGCTCGTGAGACCTTGGAACAGCCTGCGCAGCTCCAGGCCAAGAGGGTCATCAAGGTGCTCAGTACGAAAATCCACGCGCACCCGCTCCAGGGCGAACAGATCCGTCACGAGCGCACTCGCGAAATCGACCTCGGGGAAGACCATGGGTTGCATGTATCAAAATTTATCCGGGGATCAGACAGATTTGAACATCGGAGCCTCTGCCCCTTAGAAACACGGGGAAAGGAGGCAATACCCACTTGTAAATTCTTGACTTCTACGAGTATGGGAACTTGACGCTCACCTCCAGCGGGATACCCTTCTGGGCGACCCGATGCCAGGTGGTGGGCAGCCCCACGGTGGAGCTAAACTGTCCCCGTACGTTTTCGAGATCCACAGCCGTGGAGGAACGAGGCTTTCGTGCGTCAGGGGGTTGCCGGCTTCTTCAACGCCGGCACTAGACAGCGCTGACCGGACGCGGCGGGTGAAGACCACCCCGTCGTGCGCTTTCACCCACCCCTTTCCACCTCCCCGCGGCGACCGTGCTCCACGAGCGCGCCGAACGCCGTCGCCCTCCCGCACCACACGGCACGACGACGCCGCCCTCCCCCACCGCGCCCCTTGACACCCGGGCGCCCGCGCGCCGTCCTGACCCGCACGTGGCAGGCAGGGAAAGGCAATCCTCGAAGGACCAAATAACATGAATACGCATACAGAAACCGAGATCCGCAAGAGCTTCGTCAACTGCTCCAAGGGCGCCGCGCAGCGCATCAACATCCCGCAGGACGTGCTCCACGGGGACTGGGAGTCCCAGATCTTCCTGGGCTGGTACGACCCGAAGTCGCCGCGGGCGGGCTACGTCGTCGTCGAGACCGAGGACGGGCTGCGCGGACTGGTGCTCGAGAAGAACGCGCAGAAAACGAGCGGCGGCGCCCGCATGTGCCAGATCTGTCTGACGCTGCACCCGGCCAGCGGCGTCTCACTGGTATCGATCCAGCGCTCCAAGACCGCGAAGGACCGCTACAACTCCGTGGGCACCTACGTGTGCTCGAACCTGGCGTGCAGCGACTACACACTGGGGCGGCGGAAGCCCGAGGGCATCCGGCAGATGGAGGAGACCATGAGCCCGGAGGAGCGCGCAGAGCGCACGCTCGCCAACATGCGAGGGCTCGTGGAGCGCGTGGCCGAGGCCATGGGGAAGTAGCGGCCTCCGCGGCGGGGCGGACGCGGGCAGGACCCACCCCGCCGCCGGGCGCGCAGCGCGGACCGCCCCAGCTTGATCTGCGCCCGCGTCAGCTGGTGAAGGGCTTGGAGAAGATCGGAACCATGATGTCGCTGAAGTTCTCCTCGTTCGCCATCTCGCGGCGGAACTTCTGGCCCGGGTGGTGACGCACGAACTGGCGACGCCGCCCGGCCCAGAGGATCTCGGACGCCACGTACTGCCCGAGCATGCCGCCCATGCACAGGCAGAATGCGGTGATCGCGGCCTCGAGGACGTTCTCCCCGGCGTCTTCGAGGCCGAAGATCACGCCCAGGACACCCTGGTAGACGAGCATTCCCGGGAACAGCGGGAGCAGGACGACCATGAGCGTGGCGTTCGAGGCCAGGTTCAGGGCGCGGGTGAGGGTGACGCTCAGGATGCCCGCGACGATCGAGGCGATCAGGATGGCACCGAAGGAGCTGATGCCCAGAGAGGTGATGGCCAGGACGCCCAGCTGCACCAGACCGCCGAAGAGTCCGAGGGACACCAGCTTCCACCCACGACCACCCGAGGCGAGCGCGAAACCGGCGGAGACCACGGCGGCACCAAGGACGGTGAGGGCCCAGCGGGAGTCGTCCATCTGCAGCGTCTCGATGTAGTCCACGGAGTCCCCCACGAGCGGCCGCATGGCGTGGATCCCGATGGTCACACCGGCCACCAGACCGGCAGTGCTCGTTATGGCCTCGAAGATGCGCCCGGAGGCGGAGACGTACCACCCGGTGATGACGTCGTGCACCGCACCGTACGCGGCGATCCCCGCGAGCCACGCGGCCAGCGCGGCCACGATGCACACGGCCGTCTGGGTGATGTCGAAGAGCACCCCCGCCACGGTCGCCCCCAGCACCGCGGTCAGCCCCCCGGCCGCCAGGCTGAAGACCTCGGGGGCCTTGACGCGCTGGACGAGGGCGTAGACCCCGTAGACGACCGCGGAGACGATCGCGGCCGTGATGGCGGTGGGCCAGCTTCCGCCCAGGATGAGAGCGAACCCGACACCGAACATCGCGAAACCGGTCATCGTCAGACGGTGGCCGATGTGCCGGGACTCCGCGAGGATCTCGTCCATGCGCTGGATCCCCTCCTCTGCAGAGATCCGGCCGAGCACGAAGTCCTCCAGCACCTCGCCCGTGGCCGTGCGCAGCTGGATGTCCAGGGTCCCGGGCTGGGACTCGAACACGCGAGTGCTCGGCGCCTCGTCCGGCGCATCCTGGTGGCTGATGGTCACCTGCCCCAGGCCCACGCTCACCGTGACGTCCCGAAGGTCCGTCTTGCGAAAGATCGACAGCAGGGACTTGGTGGTGTTGGCGGACCCGGCCCCGCTGCGAATCAGGGCGTCCGCAATCTGGAAGGCGAGTTTGTAAGCAGCCTGTTCGGTGGTGAGCACCGACCAAGCGTAGTGGGACGGGGCGGTTACGGGCGAGGTGGGTGCGATCCCAGGGTGTGGGAGGTTGGACGCAAGGCGCAGCTCGGCTCGCCCGCGACGCAGCACAAGACGGGGAGCTGAAGACTTTAGAACCCCTCCAGCGCCATGTTCGCAAACCGTGAGTAGTGGCCCTGGAACGCCACCACGATCGTCTTCGTGGGACCGTTGCGGTGCTTGGCCACGATCACGTCCGCCTCACCGGCGCGCGGGGACTCCTTGTCGTAGACGTCCTCGCGGTGCAGCAGGATGACCATGTCCGCATCCTGCTCAATTGACCCCGATTCACGCAGGTCACTCACCTGCGGCTTCTTGTCCTGGCGCTGCTCGGAGCCACGGTTCAGCTGGGACAGCGCCACCACGGGCACGTCCAGCTCCTTTGCCAGGAGCTTGAGGGCACGGGAGAACTCGGAGACCTCCTGCTGACGGGACTCCACCTTCTTCCCGGAGCTCATGAGCTGCAGGTAGTCCAGGATCACCAGGTTGAGGTCGTGCTTCTGCTTGAGCCGGCGGCACTTGGCGCGGATCTCCATGAGGGACATGTTCGGGGAGTCGTCGATGAACAGCGGCGCCTCGTTCATCTTGCCCATGATCTGCGCGATCTTCGCCCACTGGTCGTCCTGCAGCGTGCCCGCGCGCAGGTCCTGCATGTTCAGCGTGCCCTCCGCGGAGAGCAGACGCATCGCGATCTCGTTGCGGCTCATCTCCAGGGAGAAGATCACCGAGGTCATCCCGTGCTTGATGGACGCGGAGCGCGCCACGTCCAGCGCGAGCGTGGACTTGCCCATGGCCGGTCGCGCCGCGATCACGATCATCTGCCCACCCTGGAACCCGTGGGTGAGCTCGTCCAGCTCCACGAACCCGGTGGGCACGCCCTGCATCCCGGAGCGGCTGCCCGCGGCCTCGATCTCGTCCACGGTGGCTTCCATGACGTCCTTCAGCGGGACATAGTCCTCCGCGGTCCGCCGCTCGGCCACCTGGTAGATCTCGCCCTGGGCCTCGTTGACGATGTCGTCCACTTCGCCGTCGTGCGCGTAGCCCAGCTGCACGATCTTGGTGCCTGCCTCCACGAGCCGCCGCAGGACGGCGCGCTCGCGCACGATCTCCGCGTAGAACCCCGCGTTCGCGGCCGTGGGCACTGAGGCGATCAGCGAGTGCAGGTACGCGATCCCGCCGATCCGCTCGATCTCACCGTTCTTGGTGAGCTCGTCCCCCACGGTAATGGCGTCCGCCGGTTCGCCGCGCCCGTAGAGGGAGACCACGGCATCGTAGATGTTCTCGTGCGCCGGCTTGTAGAAGTCGACGCCGCGCAGCACCTCCACCACGTCCGCG
The DNA here is from genome assembly GCF_039532055.1 of Kocuria salsicia. Taxonomy (NCBI): domain Bacteria; kingdom Bacillati; phylum Actinomycetota; class Actinomycetes; order Micrococcales; family Micrococcaceae; genus Kocuria; species Kocuria salsicia. The sequence goes on from NZ_BAAARF010000008.1 coordinate 40,096, forward strand.
ATGGCGTCCTTGGAGAGCATCATCCCGCCCAGCACCGACTGCTCGGCCTGGTTGTCGTGCGGCATGGTGCGGCCGTAGTCCTCGCGCGGCCCGGAGGAGTATTCGGACACCCTTACCCACTTTCATCACGTCGGAGGCGCCCACCCGGTGCGGCGCCCGGTACATTCTCGCACCGCCCTCAGACGCGCAGAAGCGCCGTCACGCAGCCGGGACGACGCCGCCGCGCGGCTGGCTTCCAGCTCCCCCAGCCGTCTCCCGGTGGGGGCCACGGGCGAACAGCCGGCGTCGTCGTACCCAGGCGAGGTCAGTCATTCACAACCTGTGGAAAACTCTGTGGAGATCTTGTGGAACACGCCGTGCGGCGGTGTGCACAGCATGTGGACTCGGCTGTGGAAAACCGCCCCCTCTGGGGAGAACTCAGGCGAACAGCGCGAACAGCAGCAGCCAGAGCAGGGGCGAGAACACCACGGACAGCACCAGCACCAGCACGTAGCGCCCGCGCAGCGCCGGGAACGCCACGGTTCCCGCGACCCCCATGACGAACGTCACCAGGGACGTGACCACGCTCAGCACCATCCCCACCAACAGGATCGTCATGGCTGTATGCGACCCGAAGCCGTTGCCGGTCGTGAAGCCTCCCAGGAAGAGCAGCGGGGTGAGGATCGCGCACGCGAATGCGGCCCAGAACAGTTTTCTGCCGGTTCTCGGACGGGAGGCTCTCATGCTCACCCAGACATGGTGCCATGCCCCGCTCCACGGTGACTGGACGGGCGCGGCGACGCACGTGTCCACGCGGGTGGGATCGTCGAGCACCACGGCTCACCCGCCCTGGACACGAAGGAACCCCGCGGCCGAAGCCACGGGGTTCCTTCGTTGAGCCGTCACACGGAGGGCAGTTCCTCAGCGCGCGGTGCGTGATCGCCTGGTGATCAGGCGGGCACGACCTCGAACTCGATGTTCGCGTTGACGTCCTCGTGCAGGTGGACCACGGCCTGGTAGACACCGGTGGTCTTGATGCGCTGGGTGAGGTCCACGCGACGCTTGTCGATGGAGCCGAGACCGGCGTTCTCCACTGCGGCGGAGATGTCACCGGCGCGGACCGTGCCGAACAAGCGACCCTCGGCACCGGACTTGACCGGAACGGTCAGCGTGGTGGAGGTGAGCTTGGCGGCGAGCGCCTGCGCATCCTCGAGGGAGTGCAGCTCGCGCGTGGCGCGGGCCTGCTTGATGGAGTCGATCTGCTTCTCGGCGCCGCGGGACCACGGGGTCGCGAAGCCGCGGGGGAACAGGAAGTTACGGGCGTAGCCGTTCTTCACGTCCACCACGTCGCCCGCGGAACCGAGCCCGGAGACTTCCTGGGTCAAGATGATCTTTGCCATGAATTCTCAGTCCTCTCTGATCAGCGGCCAGCGCCGGAGTAGGGCAGCAGTGCCACTTCACGAGCGTTCTTGATCGCCTGGGCGATCTTGCGCTGCTCCTGGACGGACACGCCGGTCACACGGCGAGCGCGGATCTTGCCGCGATCGGAGATGAACTTGCGCAGAAGGGCGACATCCTTGTAGTCGATCTCGGTGATGTCGGCCGCCTTGAGCGGGTTCTGCTTTGGTTTCGGCTTGCGGATTTCAGCCTTGGCCATCGTGGTGCTCCTTTTCTGGTGCGGAGCCCGCAGGCGGACCTGCGGGATGGGTGGTTGTGATGAGGTTTAGAAGGGAGGCTCGTCCTCGGAGTCGGCGCCCCAGTCGTAGTTGCCCCCGGAGGACTGGCCCCACGGGTCACCACCCTGTTGACGCTGCTGCTGGCCGCCACGGCTGCCCTGGTTCCCGTTGAACCCGCCGCCCTGACCGCCCTGGTTTCCGCCGAAGCCGCCACCCTGCTGGTCGTTGAAACCACCCTGGTTGCTGCTCTGGCCTCCACCGAAGCCGCCCTGACCGCCGCCGAAGCCCTGGTTCCCACCGTAGGAGTTGCCTCCGCCGCGCGAGTTCCGGTTGACCTTGGCGGTCGCGTACCTCATGGAGGGGCCGATCTCGTCCACTTCCAGCTCGGTGCTGGTGCGGCGCTCCCCTTCTTTGGTCTCGTACGAGCGTGCCTTGAGCCGTCCCTGGACGATCACGCGGGTGCCCTTGGTGAGGGACTCCGCGACGTTCTCCGCGGCCTCACGCCAGACGGAGCAGCGCATGAAAAGAGTTTCCTGGTCTTTCCACTCGTTGCTCTGCCGGTCGAAGGCACGCGGGGTGGACGCAACGGTGAAGTTGGCCACGGCGGCTCCGGACGGCGTGAAGCGCAGTTCGGGGTCGGCAGTCAGATTTCCGATCACTGTAATGACGGTGTCGCCAGCCATGTGAACCTCCGGATTCTGTGGACGCTGGATACGAGACACGGTGAGTTGAAAAGCATGTCACGGTCGGGGTGCGGGACCCCGTTCGTGGGCACGCGGTGTGCAGTCCGGATGGACGTGCACGCTCAACTCACTTGCCGTGGATCTTCTGCTCTTCCGGACGGATGATCTTGGTGCGCATGACGGCCTCGTTGAGGTTCAGGACGCGGTCCAGCTCCTTGGCGGTCTGCGGCTCGGCGGTGAAGTTCACCACGGCGTAGATGCCCTCGGACTTCTTCTGGATCTCGTAGGCCAGGCGACGACGGCCCCAGATGTCGAGCTTGTCGACGGTGCCGTTCTCCTTGGTGACGACCTCGAGGAACTTCTTGAGGGTCGGCTCGACGGCGCGCTCCTCCACCTCGGGGTTGAGGATGACCATCAGTTCGTATTCACGCATGTAAAGAACCCACCTCCTTCGGGCTAAGCGGCTGCGGTCTCTCCACAGCAGGAGGTTCTGTGCGTATGTCGGTGCCGGCAACGTGGAACGCACGGCACACAGACTTGCCTACTTTACTACAGCGGCGCCTCAGTAGCCACCCACCCGGCGGGCCAGCCGGGCGTTGAGGACGGCCACGCGCACGGGGATCACGAAGAGGTCGATGAACATGAGGATCCACAGCGGGACCAGGAAGATCCAGCCGACCAGGATGCCCACGGTGGCCCAGCCGATCAGGCCGAGCAGGAGGTAGAAGATGCCCTGGACGGGCTGCGCGAGGTAGAACTTGTGGATCCCGAGCTGACCCAGGAAGAACCACAGCACGTAGGCGAGCATGGTGGACTTCCCGCCCACCACGTTGACATTCACGGGCTGGCTCACGGGCCAACCCTGGCCCCACTGGCTGGAACCGCCCGAGGGTCCGAACCCTTTGCCCTGGCCATAGCCGCGGGCACTCTGGTCGCGCGGGGGCAGCGGCTCGGCCCTGTAGTACTCGGGTTCATCGGCCATGGCGGACCCCTCTCCTCGTCCCCGGCTGCCGTGGTGCAGCCACCTCCATGGTAAAAGCGTGAAACTCACTTCTCGGCGTCGGTCAGCGCTGAGCGCAACCGCACCTCGGTGGTGAGCTCCTCGCCGGTGCTCCGGGCGCTCACGTCGATCCCGAACCGCACGGTGCCGCTGCGCTGCCGCCCGTTCTCGAGCCACGTCACCTTCGCCTGGGTCGCCCGGAACCGTGCCGCGTGGAACGCGAGGGGCTCCTCGGCGTCCGGCTGCAGCAGGAGCGAGGGCCGGGATGTCACCTCCCAGCGGACGTTGGAGACTCCCCCGGGCAGCCCGCCCTCGTCCGGTGAGGCGCTGGCGGTCCCGGACGCGGACGACGTCGCCCGCTCCAGCTCCCGGGGCACGGGACAGGACGCGGCGTCGAACTGCAGATCCCGCTCGCACGCCCCGAGCGTGCGCTGCACCTCGGTCTCCACCGACTGCCACATGCGCGGGGACGGTGCCACCGTGAGCTCCTCGGTCACCGCCGGGCGCGGGTCGGTGAGAGATATTGCTGCAGTGGCATGTTCTTTGGTGAGGAGGTAGGAGTCACCCGGCAGCGCGACGTCGTACCGTCCCGGCAGCGCCTCGAAGCGCCAGGCCCGTGCGTGCGGCCGCGAGGAGTCCGGTGACGTGACGTGCCCGGCGTCCGGGCGGACCTTCTCCCCGTTGACCGCGAGTGCGTCCAGGGGCCCGGGCATGCGCACCTCCACGCTGGTGTCGTCGCGTGTTAGCAGGCGCCAGGCGTCGTTGAACGGGCCCCACGCGCTGACCTGCTCCACGGTGTAGGTGCGCCGGACCGTGGAGCCGCCCCCCAGGTGGACGTCCACCGAGACCACGGCGTGCCGGCCCTGCACCATGGTGCCCACGACATCGTGCCCCACCGGCCGGTCGGCCGCCGCCCGGTAGACCCGGTTGGGGAGCAGCTGTGCGAGGTTCTGGCCGCCGCCCACGAGCAGGGGTGCGAGGACCTGGCGGGAGCTGCCGTTCTCGAGGTGGCCGAGGTAGGCGTCCACCGGTGCCCGGGGATCCCGGGCGACGACCACGTAGTTGGCCACCGCGGCCCACGCCGCCACGGTCACGACCACCACCGCCAGGATGAGCGCGAGGGGACGCCGCAGGGTGTTCCACGCGGGGATGCTCACGGGCGCGGAGGACTCCCGCTCTCCGTCGGTCATCGGTGCGCGCCCTACTGCACGGCCGAGGCGCCCAGCGCCGCCGCCTTGCGCCCGCGGAACATGTCCACCACCACGGCCACCACCAGGTAGATCAGGAACAGGTAGCGCACCACGGCCAGCAGGTCCTGGGCGCTCCAGCCGAACTCTTCGATCCACGGCAAGGTGGGCCACGCGGAGGAGGGCAGCACCACGGTGGCCCAGTAGAGCATCTCCACCACCTGCCACAGGCCGAACTCGATCCAGTTGCGCCGGCACAGGATCACGAGGGGCACGAGCCAGACCACGTAGTTGAGCGAGTACTCCTTGGCCAGCAGGATGTAGAGGGCGAGCAGCAGGAAGGTGACCTGCACCACGGACGGCTCGCGCTTGCTCAGCAGCGCCACGAGCAGGACGAACACGAGGCCCAGGACCATGCTCAGCAGCACGTACTGGCCGCCGTCGCCCAGGCTCGTTCCGGTGCGGGGCTCCACCACGGAGGTCCACACGTTCCACAGGGAGGAGCGCTCCGTGTCCGAGCGAACCATGTCCCCGAACTGGGCGCGCCAACGGTCCCAGGAGGTGATCATGTACGTGCCGTTGATCAGCGCCCACGCGATGACCGCGCACAGCAGCGCGGAGACGATGTCCTTCAGGAAGCGGTGGCGCGCGGCCATGATGAGGATCGCCACCAGCACCACCACCGGGAAGAACGCCACAGAGGCGCCGAAACCCACCATGATCCCGGCGAGCGCCGGGTTTCCGCGCACGTAGCCGAGCAGCGCGAGCATCATGAACAGCACGGCCCACAGGTCCCAGCTCTGGAAGCCCACGAGCACGATCACGGGTGCGAGCGCCATGACCAGCGCGTCCGTGCGGCGGTTGCCGCTGAGCGAGGAGACCACGGCCACGATCGCGAGCCACACGAGGGCGAGAAGCACCAGGGAGAGGTCCAGGTAGAAGCCCTGCCCCACGTCCAAGCCCATGAGGGAGGAGAGGTTGGAAGCGAACCACCCGATGATGGTGGTGATCATGCCCACGAGCACCGGCTGGTCTCCGGTGGGTCCACCGGTGAAGAACCCGTTGGCCACGTCCGTGGAGTGCACGCCCAGGTCCCCCGTGCCGATCACGGTGGCGCACAGCTGGGGAACCTGCTCGGCCATGTGCCAGTCCGGCACACGGCAGGGGATGCGCAGCAGGTAGGCCATCATGACCGTGTAGAGGCCGAGGCCCAGCAGCACCAGACCGGCATTTCCTCCGGACCTGTTGCGCGCACCTTCCAGGCTCATGCGGGTACTCCTCGGCCGTGACGACGTTTGGCCCCAAGTGTTCCACGAGGGCGGGTGATCCACACGCCGCGGCGCGTGAACGCAGTGCCGCCACCTCCTGCGACGACGACGCCGCGCACGCGCCGTCAGGAGGCGACAACACCCTTCTCGCGCGCCCAGGTCAGGAGCCGCTCGCGTGCGACATCCTCCCCCACAGCACCCTCGTCCAGGCGCATCTCCAGCAGGAACTTGTAGGCACGGCCCACCACGGGCCCGGGCGGGACGCCCAGGACCGCCATGATCTGCTGCCCGTCCAGCTCGGGGCGCACGGCCTCGAGCTGCTCCTGCTCGGCGAGCTGGTCGATGCGCCGCTCGAGCTCGTCGTAGTGCGCGGCGAGCCGGGCGGCCTTGCGCCTGTTGCGGGTGGTGACGTCCGAGCGGGTGAGCCGGTGCAGCCGTTCAAGCTCGTCCCCGGCGTCGCGCACGTAGCGGCGCACCGCGGAGTCGGTCCAGCCCGCCTCGCCGTATCCGTAGAAGCGCATGTGCAGCTCCACGAGGCGTGTGACGCGCTTGATGGTCTCGTTGTCGAAGCGCAGGGCCTTCATCCGCCGGCGTGTGATCTTGGCGCCCACCACCTCGTGATGGCGGAAGCTGACCGCCCCGGAGGGCTCGAAGCGCCGGGTGGCCGGCTTGCCGACGTCGTGCATCAGGGCCGCGAAGCGCAGCGCGAAGTCCGGGGCGGGAACGGGGCCGTCCGGGCCCGTCTCCTTCTCCGCGGCCTGTTCCATGACCGTGAGGGAGTGCTGGTAGACATCCTTGTGGTGGTGCGCCGCGTCCGTCTCGAGCTGCAGGGCGGGCACCTCGGGCAGCACGATCTCCGCGAGCCCCGTCTCCACCATCAGCTCGACGCCGCGGCGCGGCTGGGCGCCGCAGATCAGCTTCACGAGCTCCTCGCGCACGCGCTCCGCCGAGACGATCTCCAGCCGCGGCGCCATCGCCGTCATGGCCTCCCGCACGGGCTCCACCACGTCCAGGCCCAGCTGGGACGTGAACCGTGCGGCGCGCATCATGCGCAGGGGGTCGTCCGTGAAGGAGTCCTCCGGGGTGCCGGGCGTCCGCAGCACCCCCGCGGCCAGGTCCTTGACGCCGCCGAACGGGTCCACGAGCTCCATGTCCGGCAGACGCAGGGCCATGGCGTTGACCGTGAAGTCCCGGCGGCGCAGGTCCTCCGTGAGGTCGTCCCCGAAAGCCACCGTGGGCTTGCGCGAGTCCGGGTCGTAGTCCTCCGCGCGGTAGGTGGTGACCTCCAGCTGCATCCCGGCCTTGCGCATGCCGATGGTCCCGAACTCCCGGCCAATCTCCCAGTGGGCGTCCGCCCAGTCTCGGATGATCGCCAGCGTCTGGTCCGGGCTCGCGTCAGTGGTGAAGTCCAGGTCCAGGGCGTCCCTGCCCAGCAGCAGGTCCCGCACGGGACCGCCCACCAGGGAGAGCTCGTGGCCCGCCCGGTCGAAGAGGCGCCCCAGCTCGCGCGAGACGGGGTGGAGTGAGGAGGTGTCCGGCAGCTGCGTCATGATGAGAGCCATTATCGCATCACCGGGCCGCGGACCACCGTGCGACGGAGCGCACGCGGGACGCACACGCAGTGCCGGGCGCGCTGTGAGAAGCGGGGCGGGGCGGCGGACCCTGGGCCCACGGAGGCGAGGGGAGCGCGGAGGCCCCGAGCGGCGTCGTCCCCGGTGAGCGTCCCCACCCCAGCCCCCTGGGCACCCCTGGCCCATCAGGGAGTGCCATGCGAAAGTGGCTAAGGTAGGGGCCATGGCTTTCCCCGTACCCAGCGCGCCCAAGAGGCGACCGAACCAACCGGTCTCTGCGCTGCCCACGGTGGAAGAGGTCTCGGCCGGTGGGATCGTGGTCAACCTGTCCGACCCCACTCACCCCGTGGCCATCATCGCCCGCATCAACCGCGGCGGACGCCTCGAGTGGTGCCTTCCCAAGGGTCATCCCGAGGGTGAGGAGACCAACCAGCAGGCCGCCGTGCGGGAGATCGAGGAGGAGACCGGGATCGAGGGCCGGGTGCTCTCTCCCCTGGGCAGCATCGACTACTGGTTCACGGTCGCAGGGCACCGCGTGCACAAGACCGTCCACCACTTTCTGCTGGAGGCCACCGGCGGCTATCTGACCACCGAGAACGATCCGGACCATGAGGCCGTGGATGTAGCGTGGTCCGGGATCGACGACCTCGGCCGGAAGCTGTCCTTCCCCAACGAACGGCGGATCGCAGACATCGCCAGGGAATACATCATCCACCAGCTGTAGGGCGGTCCCGCTCGAACCGTCGTGCGCCGCACACGGTCCCACCCCTCGCGCAGGAGGCCTTGTTCCATGCAGAAGTCCGGGGCGCGCGCCAGCGCCGTGATGGCCTCGGGGACACTGGTCTCCCGCGTCCTGGGGTTCGTGAAGACCTTCCTCATCACCGTGGCCATCGGCTCCGCCACCACCATGGCGGACGTCTTCCAGCTGGCCAACACCCTGCCCAACCTGATCTACGTGCTGATCGCCGGCGGCGTGTTCAACGCCGTGCTGGTCCCCCAGATCATCAAGGCGTCCAAGGCCGAGGACGAGGGTGCGGACTACATCTCCCGGCTGATCACCCTGGCCGTCATCGCGCTGCTGGTGATCACCACTGCGGTGGTGGTGTGCGTGGGCCCGATCATGCGCCTGATGGGCCCCGGGTGGACGGACGCCCAGCTGGCCATGGGCACCACGTTCGCGCTCATCACGTTTCCGCAGATCTTCTTCTACGGGCTCTACACGGTGGTGGGGCAGGTGCTCAACGCCAAGGGGGCGTTCGGCGCGTACATGTGGGCCCCGGTGCTCAACAACCTGATCGCCATCGCGTCTCTGCTGGTGTTCATCCGCCAGTTCCACCCCTTCCGCCTGGAGCACCACACGGTGGAGAACTGGACCCCCGGGCAGACCTTCTGGCTCGTGGTGATGGCCACGGTCGGCGTGGCAGCGCAGGCCCTGATCCTGTTCTGGCCCCTGGCCCGCCTGGGTCTGAAGATCCGTCCCCGCTTCGGCTGGCGCGGCATCGGCCTGGCCGCGGCCGGGAAGCTGGGCGGGTGGACGCTGGCCACGGGTGTCGTGGCGAACCTCGCGTTCATGGCCCTGTACCGCACCGCCGCCATCCCCACCGGCGCCCGGTCCGACGCCGCTCCCGGCCCGGGTGCCCCCGTTCCGATCGCGGGCACGGCCGTCCTGGACCAGGCCACCATGCTCTACGCGCTGCCCCACGGGGTGATCGGGCTGTCCATCGCCACCGTGCTGTTCAACAGCATGGCCGCCGCGGTGGACAAGGGTGACCGCGCCGCGCTCGTGCGCTCGCTGTCCTCGAGCCTGCGCGTGACCGGTGTGGCCACCGTGTTCTGCATGGTCGCGCTGATCATTTACGCCGGGCCCCTGGGCATGCTGTTCTCTGGCGACGCCCCGGCCGCCGGTGCCGTGATCGGGCAGGTCATCACGCTCATCGCCATCGGTGCGCCGTTCATGTCCACCGCGTTTATGCTCGGGCGGGCATTCTATGCGCAGGAGGACGCCAGGACGCCGTTCGTGGTGCAGCTGGCAGTCTCGGTGTTCACGGTGCTGTGCGCCGTGGTCATCGGGCATGCATTCCGTCCCGAGCACATGGTCTACGCCATTGCCATCTGCTACGCGCTGCAGAACATCCTCGCCACGGTGATCTACCACGTGGCCCTCACCCGGCGGATCGGGGACTACGGCCTCTCGCGGATCGTGGGCAGCCACGCGCGGATCCTCGCTGCGGCACTCGTCGCGGGTGTCGCGGGCGCGGGGATGCTCTGGTGGCTCGGCGGGTACCGCACGGATGGCCTGCCGTGGCACGGCCAGGCGTGGGCGATCATCACCCTCGCGGTGGGCGGCACGGTCATGGCCGTGGTCTACGCGGTGGCCCTGAAGGTGTTCCGCGTCCAGGAGTTCACCACCCTGCTGGCCCCGTTGAAGGCCAAGCTGGGCCGCTAGACTGCCCCCAAGAACCCCCTCGCGTCCGTGGGACCGCCGCGGCGCCCGATTCAGTAGGGAGCCATCGTGTCCCAGCCCATTGCGCTCGGAACCGTCCTGGGGGGCCGTTACAAGGTTGTAGCGTCCCTGACGAGCACCCCCGAGGGGGATCACGTCCTGCAGGGGGAGGACCAGATCCTGCGCCGAAGGGTCTCGATCCTGGTTCCCTCCACCGGGCACGAGTCTTTCGTGGTGGAGCGGGCCCGATCGCTTGCCGGTGGAGCAGGGCACAGCGGGTTCCAGGTCCTGGACATGGGACAGACGGATGACTCCACCTACCTGGTGACCTCCTACTACCCCGCGGACGACCTCCTGGACGCGCTGCTGACCCGGGACGACGATTCCGAGGACGACTCGCTCTCGGACGACATCTTCGGCGGCTCCCGCACCGCGGCGTCCTCCTCCTACATCTACGAGGAGCCGGACCCCACCCAGCCCCAGCAGGTCGTCGCCGCGTCGGACGCAGGCAGCGCCGCGCAGCCGGCCGTGACCCGCTGGGACCCCTCCGACTACGACGACTACGACGACGCCCCCGCAGCCCCCTCCGTGCGCAACCGGCTCGGCGTGCGCCGCAAGGTGCGCCCCGGGGCCGTGCGCTCCACGATGTTCGACCGCGAGGCATCCCGCGCCGGTGCAGCTGGTGCGTCCGCCGCCGCGGGGGAGATCGACCCCACATACGACGGTGACAACCGTTACGAGAGCTACGCCCGCACCGAGGGCAAACCGGGCCGCCTCGACGAACGCTCAGCCACCCCTCGCGGGGCCGATCGCGACGCCGCCGGAGCCGGCCCCGCAGATGACGCCACCGCGGTTGCGGCGGCATCCCGGGCCGGGGCCTCCGCCACGGTCGGTGCACGCACACAGCGTCCCGAGAGATCCCGTCCCGAGAGCTCCCGCCCTGAGAAACCCCGTGCCGGATCCTCTGCGGCGACGGCGGCCGGCGCGACCGGCAGCACCGAGACAGACACCGAGCACGGGGGCGGGGGCGCCAAGCTAGTGGCCACCACCGAGAACCGGCGGAAGGGTCCGTTGCGGTGGCTGATCCTGCTGCTGCTCGTCCTGGCCCTGGTTGCGGTGATTGTCCTGGGCTTCCGCAGCCTGGGATCGCTGACGAGCCAGTTCTCCCAGGAGGGGCCCGCGCAGCAGAACGCGGCCCCGTCGGAGGCAGGCAGCCCCCTAGCGACGTCGTCCCCGTCCTCGAACGCGACCCCCGAGATCACCGGCGTGACACGCGTGACCGCGGACCCGAACTTCATGTCCGACACGGACGCGACACTCAACCAGGCAACGGACGGCAACCCCGCCACCTACTGGCTCAGCTACGGCTTCTCGAGCACCCAGTTCGGAGGCCTGGTGCAGTACGTGGGGCTGGCCGGGCAGCTGAAAGAACCCGCGCCGGTCCAGGAGGTCACGGTGCAACAGGCCAACGGCTCGGGCGGGCAGTTCACGGTGTACGTCTCCGACAGCCCCTCGCTGGACGGTGCCGAGAAGGTGGGCTCAGGATCCTTCACCGGTCCGGAGATCCGCGTGCCCCTCTCGGACGCGGCGCGTAGCAAGCCCCACCAGTACGTGCTGGTCGTGTGGGACCAGCTGCCGCAGCTCACGAGCCCGATCGGCGGCTACCAGTACGGCCTGCGCATCGGCGAGCTGACGGTGCGGTGAAGTGAAGGTGCGGAGGGTTGACGTGCCGTGGGTCCACGGCGCTGTGGCAGCTCGGTGGTGGTCGTGAGGCTGGCCAGCTGCGTCCGTCGTCCCGGCCCGTGCCCCATCATCCGGCCGCGGGCGGGGTCCGCGAGCACCCGCCCCGCGTCGCGGAATATCTGAACGGGCTCCCCACGTTCTGACGTGTAGTCCACCTCCGCAGACGCGGTGATCCATGGAAAGGCTGTCATACCAGTGAGCAATCAGTCCGGCATGTTCTCCAGCGCCGTGAACCTCGACCTCGGCGCCTCGGTGCAGACCGCGCCCGCCGCGGTGGCAGGGGCCTCGGACGACGACGCCGTGCACGACGTCGTCATCGTAGGTTCCGGTCCCGCGGGCTACACCGCAGCGATCTACACCGCGCGCGCCAATCTGAACCCTGTGGTGCTGGCCGGGTCGGTGACCGCCGGCGGCGAGCTGATGAACACCACCGAGGTGGAGAACTACCCGGGGTTCATCGACGGCATCATGGGCCCGGACCTCATGGGCAACATGCAGCAGCAGGCCGAGCGCTTCGGCGCGGACATCCGCTACGAAGACGTGGTGTCCGTGGAGCTGGAGGGTGAGGTCAAGACCGTCACGGTGGAGGACGGCACCGTGCTGCGTGCCCGCGCCGTGATCATCTCCACGGGCTCCGAGTACCGCAAGCTCGGTCTGCCCGACGAGGAGCGGCTCTCCGGCCACGGCGTCTCGTGGTGCGCCACGTGCGACGGCTTCTTCTTCAAGGGCCAGAACATCGCTGTGATCGGTGGCGGTGACTCTGCGATCGAGGAGGCCACTTTCCTCACCAAGTTCGCGGACAAGGTCACCCTGATCCACCGACGGGACGAGTTCCGTGCCTCGGAGATCATGCGGCAGCGTGCCCTCGACGACCCGAAGATCGAAATCCTCTGGAACACCAAGGTCACGGGCATCAACGGGGAGAACAAGGTGGAGTCCCTCGACCTCGAAGACACCGTCACCGGAGAGGCCTCCGAACTGGCCGTGACCGGTCTCTTCGTCGCCATCGGCTCGGATCCCCGCGTGGGCCTGGTAAAGGACCAGCTGGAACTCACGGCGGACAGCACCATCGCCGTGGACGGCCGCACCTCCACCACGTCCCTGCCGGGAGTCTTCGCCGCCGGTGACGTGGTGGACCCCACCTACCGCCAGGCCATCACCGCGGCCGCGTCCGGTTGCGTGGCCGCCGTGGACGTGGAGCACTACCTGGCGGCCCTGGACAGCTGATCCGGCCCCACCCTCGCCTCCCGAACCCCCGGGAAGAACCATCGAAAGGAAAAGACATGAGCGCAGCGAAAGACGTTACGGACGCCACCTTCCAGGCGGAGGTGCTCGAGAACTCCAAGCCCACCATCGTGGACTTCTGGGCGGAGTGGTGCGGCCCCTGCCGCCAGCTCGGTCCCGTGCTGGATGCTCTCGCGGCCGAGCACGCAGAGCAGGTGGACGTGGTGAAGGTGAACGTGGACGACAACCCCGCGATCGCCTCCCAGTACGGCATCACGTCCATTCCGGCCGTGTACCTCTTCGCGAACGGAGAGGTCGCCAAGACCTCCATCGGCGCGAAGCCCAAGTCCGCCCTTGAGAAGGAATTCGGGGACTACCTGTCCCCCTCCGCCTAGGACACACCACCCGGGCCCGCCACGGACAAGTGAGCGGGCCCGGGTTTTCTCTGAGACGATGCAGGTCCGAGCTCCGTCCGACCGGGACGGACCGACACCCACGGGGAGATCCACGTGCAGCACCCAACTCCCGGAGCCACCCTCCGCCACGGCATGAGCGACCGACGTGTCGTGGGCCTCAGGGAACGCCTCCTGAGGGCGGGGAACACGGACACGGGCATTGCGCCCGAGAACGTGTCGGATCCAGCGCTCTTCGACGAGCGCGTGGACCGGGCGGTGCGGTGGTTCCAGCAGCACAAGGGACTCATCGTGGACGGTCTCGTGGGGCTCGAGACCGACGCCGCACTCAACGACGCCCAGTACACCCTCGGCGACCGCCCGCTGTACTTCAACGACATGGAGCCGCTGCACGGGGATGACGTCGAGGAGCTGCAGAACAACCTCTCCCTGTTGGGTTTCTACTACGGTCACCTGAACGGCACGTTCACGCAGAAGACCGCCTACGCTGTGCGTGAGCTGCAGTGCAGCCTGGGTGTGGAGTGCGACGGCGTCGTGGACCTTGAGACCCTCACCGGACTCGCACGGGTGAGCAAGAAGATCACCACCTCCAAGGCGTTCTCCCTGCGAGACCACCAGCGCCTGGAGGCGCTGCACGAAGCCCTGCGTGACCGTGTGATCGTGCTCGTCCCCTCCCGTGCCAGCTCCCAGGTAGAGCCCGCGGGTGCGCCCTCGGATTTCGCCGCGCAGCAGGACTCCATCAGCTACGAGGTGGCCCTGCGCAGCTACGACCTGCTCCACAACGTGGGAGCCGCCCCGGTGCTCGTAGATCCCTCCCCCGAGAGCCTTCCGTCTTCCATCGCGGGCACGGAACCCGAGGCGGAGAGTGACGCGACCAGCGCCACGCTCCACGCCGAGGGTGGTGCGGTGGCCGTTGCTGCTGCTGGTGATACGGCCGCTGTCAGCACCCCTGAGGCCGACCCGTCTGATGGAGGCACCGCTGATGCTGTGCGGGGGGCCGGACACGGTCATGGTGTGATGATCGCAGGCGTCGAGGGCGAGACGTCCAAGGCCCCCCGACACGTCGTGGCCTCCGTCGACGAGGTGCTGCGAGAGCGGTCCGACGCCCTCATCATCCGTCTGCATTGCGACTGGAACGCCTCCCCGCAGGCCCAGGGCGTAGCGACCTTCTTCTGGGGGGCACCGGAATCCGGCCAGCCCTACTCCCCCATCGGACAGCTTGCCTCCGACAAGATTTTGCGTGAGCTGGTGTCCCGCACCGGCGCTCAAGACCTGGGAAGCCACGCACGCCAGTGGAGTGCTCTGCGCAGCGCCGGTACCGCCGCGGCGTGGGTCGATCTTGGCTATCTCTCCAACGAGGCTGAGGCGAAAAAACTCAGCCGTGGTTCCTACCGTGCCCGGCTGGCCGAGTCCGTGCTCTGTGGACTCCAGCGTGTTCTCGTACCGGAGCCCTCACCCGCGGCCACCGGCACCATGAGCCTGGCGGACATCCAGAACTACTACCGCAACGAACCCTGATCGTGCCGGTGTCCCCGCTCACCGGTGGGTAGGGCGGCGATCCCATCCCAGGCCCGCGACATACTGAAGGGCCCCGATGTTTCACGTGAAACATCGGGGCCCTTCTCTCAGTTCTCAGTTCTCAGCGTCTAGTTTGGGGTCCAGCACGTCAATAATCCGGTTCAGGTCCTCGACTGACGCGAACTCGATGGTCATCTTCCCCTTACGAGCTCCGAGCTGAATCTTGACGCTCGTGTCCAGCTTGTCGGAGAACGCGTCCGCGATGTATCCGAGCCGGTCGTCATGCCGGTTCGCTGGCGCCTTGCGCTTCGTGGCACGCCGTTTGAGGCCATCTGCCAAAGCCACGGCTTCCTCCGTCGCGCGGACAGAAAGCCCCTCTGCAACAATTCTCTGGGCTAGCCGTTCCATCTCTGCGGGATCCGAAAGAGCGAGGAGTGCGCGCGCGTGCCCCGAGCTCAGCACGCCCGCCGCTACACGCCTCTGCACGAGAGCTGGCAGACGAAGCAAACGCAACGTATTGGAGATCTGGGGACGAGAGCGGCCAATTCTATCGGAAAGCTGCTCCTGTGTGGCCCCGAACTCCTCCATCAGTTGCTGATATGCCGCTGCCTCCTCGAGCGGATTCAGCTGTGCCCGGTGCAGGTTCTCCAGCAGCGCATCACGCAACAGGTCGTTGTCGGCCGTGTCGCGGATGATAGCCGGGATGACATCCAGGCCAGCCTCCTGCACGGCTCGCCACCGGCGCTCTCCCATGACGAGCTCGTATCTACCTTCCCCCTCCTCGCGACTCGGCCGCACCACGATGGGCTGCAGTACGCCGAGTTCCTTGACGGAGAATGCCAGCTCAGCGAGTTCGTCCTCATCGAAGACCTGACGCGGCTGCCGCCGGTTCGGGTGAATGTCTGCCACCGGGACCTCGGCGAATCGGGCTCCGGGGACCATCTGCAGCTCGTTGTTCGACGCTCTGGCGTCCTCGGTGCCCGGGGCGGTCCTGTCAGGCGTCTCCGACCCCACATGATCAGGGACCGCACCGGGCTCAGGAGACGCCGTCGGTGCGGCCTTCACCGACTCGACTCGTCGGCCGCCCGCCGTGGAACGTGTCGGCTTGTCGTTACCTGGTACTGCGAGTGCATCGATACTGTCGGGAGTGGAGGTTGTGTGAAGTGGAACATCGGTGCCATGGGCACGCGACTCGTCGTTCACAGGCTGGTCACCGTTCGTTTCGGCGCTTGCCGTGACGTCACCCTTACCACCTGAGCCACCCGCGGATTCCGACCCGGCGTTGCTGGTTGGTCGCGGCTCCGGGGTCTTGGGCGATGTTTCACGTGAAACATCGAAGGACTTGGAGACTTCTTCGCTCTCCGCCTCTCCAGCAGAGTGCTCCCCCTGATTCCCTGATGACAAGAAGAACATGTCGACCGGTCGACTCACAGATGTTGTGCTTCGCAACGCCTGAACCATGTCCCGGCGCTTCCGCGCCGGCTTGGCCGGTTCCCTTACTCCCTTCGAAGCCACGGTCCCCGGCGGTGTTTCACGTGAAACATCGTGCCCTTTATCGGAGGTAGGCCGCTCACCCGAGGTCGACGAAGACCCGACACTATTCGGGGCCGCGGAGGCCTTTCGGGTTGTGGAGGACGCCGCGCGCTTCCTCACAGGGACGCCCGTTGCCTCACGATTCTCCGCCGTCCCTTCTGCGTTCTTGGTACCCGATGCCGCCGCCCCCGATGGTTCCCGAGGCATCGATGTGGACTGTCTAGAAGCAGCCTTCTCGCTCTTCTCCGCCTTGTTCGCCTTGTCCCCCGTGTCGGTCTTCGAGTCCGACGTCGTGGACGCAGTCTTCCCAGCCACACGCTTTGAGGCCGTCGACGGATCTGCCGTGACCCCCTTGCCGGAACCAGCCTCCTTGCCCTGAGGATCTGGTGCGCGCCCCTCAGCGGCCCCACGTTCTCTGGTGCGAGTGTCAGTGGACGACTGCCCCCCAAGCTTCTCGCTCCCTGCCGCTGAGTTCTCCGCACTGCTCGGTTCGCCGCTCGGAATCAGGGCACCGAGGCCCCTGCCAAGTCCACGACGTCGTTCTGCCACGATGATGTCCCTCCACGTAGTAATCGTTGCATCCATCGTAGTCAACGCAAGGGTGGAAGAACCGCCGAAAGGCTGTGTTTGCCGGTCAGCGACCTCCCCTCAGTCGATGTCCGTTCCCCAAGCGGCCCCCAGACAAGGTGCGCATCGCGTACTTCATGGCCGCCCATTGTGCGCCAGGATTACAAGCACGTGAAGCACTCCCAAAACTCGACAACGACGAAGGGCCGCGATGTTTCACGTGAAACATCGCCGCCCTTCGTCGTTGTCGAGTTTTNCATAGGTGATGACGCTCTGCTGATAACTCGGTGCCTCGGAGATGCGCACGGAGCGCGGAATCATTGTCTCCATGACCTCATCCGGGAAGTGCTGACGCACTTCGTCGGCCACCTGTGACGCGAGGTTCGTGCGCCCGTCGTACATGGTGAGGAGAATGTTGGATACCGTGAGCCCGGGGTTCAAGTGCCTTTGGATCATTTTGATGTTGTTGAGCAACTGGCTGAGCCCCTCGAGTGCGTAGTACTCGCACTGGATGGGGATGAGGACCTCAGTGGCCGCCACGAACGCGTTGATGGTCAGCAGGCCCAGACTCGGCGGGCAGTCGATGAACACGTAGTCCAGACGGGGGAGCCCTGCTTCTTCGCGTGCTGCGGCGTACTCGGCCAGCGCGCGCTGCAGCCGCTGCTCACGAGCAACGACGGAGACGAGCTCGATCTCAGCGCCCGCGAGATCAATGGTTGCGGGCAGCACCCACAAACTCGTGGACTCGGGAGACTGCTTGACCACGTCCACCACGGGCACCTCGTCGATGAGGATGTCGTAGACCGAGTCCGCGTCCGAGCCGTGGGGGATGCCCAGCGCGGTGGAGGCGTTGCCCTGTGGGTCGTTGTCGACCACCAGGACGTTCTGCCCCTGCTCGGCCAGCGCCACCGCCAGGTTCACGGAGGTGCTGGTCTTGCCAACCCCGCCCTTCTGGTTGCTGATGGTGATGTACCGAGTGCTCTCGGGTCGGTCCAGCTGGACGTTTTTGAGCTTGTCGCGGCGCTTGTTCTCTTCCACGAGTTTCCTCCCCAGGGCGGTATCCGCCACCGCGTCTTGTGCCGTCAGCCCCACCGGACCGCCTGTTTCACGTGAAACATGCTTACCGCGGTCGGGGACAACCTTCTTCGTTTGGGATACCGGATCCGGCGGCAGACCGAAGTCGTGCCCGCGCGTGAGTCCCTGATCGGAATGATCCGGAGTGGTCATGTCGACTGTCCCTTTCGTGGCTGCTGCGGTGCTTCCCGTAGCTTATCGACATCCCCGCCTGTCAGGGCGGGGGTCTTCACAGAACCAGCCGGACCACCGTGGTGGGTTCCGCCAGGACGTCCGCGCCCACCGTGACGATCTCCGAGGAGCGCACGCCGAAACGGTTGAACTTCTTGGACGCCTTCTGCAGCTCCTCATCCGCCGCACGCCCTTTCAGCGCCAGGAGCTCACCCTGGCCCTTCAACAGCGGCAGGGTGATGTCCACCAGCCCCACGAGGGCAGAGACCGCCCGGGCCGTCACAACATCCACGGACCCCAGCTCGGCCTTGGCCTGCTCGGCCCGGGCACGCAGGACGCTCACATTCTCCAGCCCGAGATCCGCGACGACCTCCTCCAGCCACGTCACCCGGCGCTCCAGCGGCTCCACGAGCGTGATCGACAGATCAGGTCGCGCGATCGCCAGGCAGAGACCGGGCAGACCGGCTCCTGACCCCACGTCCACCACGCGCGCGTCCGGGGCGATGAGCTCCTGCACCACGGCGCAGTTGAGCACGTGCCGTTCCCACAGCCGGGGTGCCTCACGGGGGCCGATCAGACCACGGACGATCCCCGACGACGCGAGGTGCTCCGTGTAGCGCTGCGCGAGCTCCAGGCGGTCCCCGAAGATCTCGCGGGCAGCTCCCTCGAGTGGCCCGAGCTCAGGTGCCGGCTGGGGGTCCGGTGCGGCACGCGGACGCTGCACCGCCACGGCGTCGCCCTCCGGATGGGACCCACCGGGGGTGGCTTGCGAGGCAGAACCGGAGCCGCTCATTCGCCCGCCGAGACCACGATGTGCCGCCCGGCGCCGTCACCCTCGGACTCCGAGACGAGCCCGGCCTCCGCCACGGCGTCGTGCACGAGCTTGCGCTCGTACGGGGACAGCGGGGGCAGATGGACGCTCGACTCCCCGCCCTGGACGCGGGAGACGGCGTCCTCGGCCACCTCGCGCAGCTTGGTGGCGCGCTCATCACGGTGGCCCGCGATGTCCAGGATCAACCGGCTGCGTCGCTGCGTGGAGCTGAGCACGGACAGCCGCGCGAGCTCCTGCAGGGCCTCCAGCGTCTCTCCGTCCTCACCCACGAGCGCGCGCAGCTCAGAGTCGTCGCCGTCCTCTGAGACCACGGAGACGTACGTGCGGCCGTCGCGCACCTCGATGTCGATGTCACCGTCGATGTCCGCGGTGTCGAGCAGCTCCTCGATGTAGTCCGCGGCGATCTCGCCCTCCTCCTCGAGGGGGGACAGCGTCGAGTCCTGCGCATCCTCGGAGGGCGTCTGCTCCTCGGAGTGCAGAGGATTGTCCATCTCGTTCATGGGATGCGGACCTCTCAACCGTTGTTCTTCTTGGTCTGCTGCCTCTGCCGCTTCTTGGAGACCGGCTGCTGGCGCTGGCCCGCCGCCGCGCGCTCACGCTGCTCCGCGAGCTTCTCCTCGTGCTGCTGCTTGGTCATGCCCACGGGCGGCAGGCCCTTCGCGGCACGGCGCTCGTTGAGCTCGCGCTCCGCCTGCGACCCCTTGGTGGGGTTGTTGCGGATGACCCACCACTGCTGGCCCATGGACCACAGGTTGGAGACCGTCCAGTAGATCAGCACGCCCAGCGGGAAGTTGATGCCACCGATCGCGAAGATCAGGGGGAACAGGTAGAGCATCATCTGCTGCTGGCGGTACATGGGGGACTCCTTCGCGGAGTCGCTCATGTTGCGCGCGGTCAGCTGGCGCTGGGTGATGAACTGGGTGGCGCTCATGGCAACGATCATGATGAGCGCCAGGGTGATGGTCGCCGCGTGGTTGCCGGAGCCCGGCTCCATCAGCGTGGAGAACAGGGGCGCACCGAAGATGGTCGAGTCGTTGAACTGATGCACCAGGTTCGGTGCCAGCACGTGGATCGACTCGTTGTTCTCCGCGGCCTTCGGCACGGAGCGCAGCACCTGGAACAGCGCGAAGAAGATGGGCATCTGCACGATGATCGGCAGGCAGGCCGCGAACGGGTTGGACCCGTGCTCCTTGTAGAGCGCCATCTGCTCCTCCGCCATGGCCTGGCGGGAGAGCTGGTCCTTCTTGCCCTTGTACTTGGCCTGCAGCTTCGCCATCTCCGGCTGCAGCTCCTGCATGCCACGCATGGACTTGATCTGCTTGAGGAACAGCGGAATCGTCAGCGTTCGCATGACCAGGGTCAAGCCCACGATGGACAGCACCCAGGTGAAGCCCCAAGCCGGGTCCAGGCCGATAGCCGTGAACAGTTCGTGGAAGACCCACAGGACCGCGGAGACGATCCATCTGAAGGGGAAGAGGATGATGTCGAAGAAGTTCATCGAGCGTTAGCTCCTTGAGCCGCGTGGTGGCGGGCCGGGCAGTCGTGCGCATGGTCCCGCACGAGGTTCGGGTGGTTGAGCAGAACGATTTTCGGGGTGTCGGCCAGGGAGACGAACTCCCGGCCGCCCGACGGCACCCTGTCGATCCCACCGGCCGCCCATGGGTGGCAGCGCAGCAGCCGGGAGACGGTCAGCCCCAGTCCTCGCACGGCCCCGTGGCGCGTGAACGCTTCAAGTGCGTAGGCCGAGCAGGATGGAAAGTAGCGGCACACGTCCCCGTAGAGCGGGGAGACGATGGTGCGGTAGAGCTTGAGCAACGCGATGCACAGGTTCTGGGGCGCACGGAGGACCGCCTGCACCACGCCGCGGGGCACGTTGTACTCATGGGGCGCGCGTGCCAGGATCTGCTCAGGAGTCAGCGGTGACGTCACGCGCGTGCCTCCTTCTCCACAGTCTTCTGCCAACGGTACGGCATGGCTGCCGGGGCCGACGGCGCGCTCACCGCTGCCGGCGCACTGCGCCGTCGAACGCCGCGGCGTAATCCTGCCCCAGTTCCTGCCAGCTCGCCCCCGCTGCGGCCGGAAGAGCCCGCACGACGACGGAGAGGTTCCGCGGGTGCTCCCGGACCGTCTGTGCCGTGAGCTCACGCAGGCGCCGCTTAACCTTGTTGCGGGTCACGGCGTTGCCGACCGCCTTGGAGACGACGAACCCGACACGGGTGTCTTCCCCGGTATTCAGCCGCACGGATACGACGACGTTCCGGCGGCCGCTGCGGGCGCCGGAACGTACGGTGGCTGAAAACTGCGCCGAGGTCCGCATCCGGTGCCGAGTGGGCAGCATGATGCGAACCTCGCGGGTCGAATGGGTCTCAGGCCGACAGGCTGGCGCGGCCCTTGCTGCGGCGAGCACCGATGATGGCGCGGCCGGCACGGGTACGCATGCGAGCACGGAAGCCGTGCTTGCGGGCGCGGCGGCGGTTGTTCGGCTGGAAAGTCCGCTTGGGCATTAGTCACTCCACGAGGTTGGACAACGGTGTGCCACCGCGACGGATCGCAGGGGCGCACGCGGTACGTACATGAGGGCGTGCGGGCACGCAGAAATCGCGATACTACACGCACAAGACTGACCCACAGTAGTCAATGGCGACACACCGGTCAAATGGCACCGATGCCCCTGGGACGCGGTCCGGTGCCGCTGGACAGCTGATCCCCGGTGGCGGCGGCTCTCCACAGCTGTGCACACCACCCCTCCCAGGCATGTGGAAAACCACGTCCGGACGGGCATTCGACGGGAGTTATCCCCATAGTAGAACTACACGATTGTAGTTACGCACACCCCCGTGCTCGGGCTAGGTGCAGGCCGGAACGATGCTCTAGGCTGAGGTTCGCGGCCGCCCCCACGAGGTTTATCCACCGCTGTGTACAACTCTGTGGAAAACTGGAGCGTTCCGGTCCCTCACGTCAGGAGTCGTTCATGCAGCAGGACAACCAGACCTTGCTCGAGCAGTGGGCAGAGTGCGTCCGCATCATGAACGAGAACCCCCACGTCACCGGCCGCGGCCGCGGCAACATCGCCGTGTGCGAGCCGCGCGGGCTTATGGGGACCACCCTGCTGATGGCGGTGCCAAGCGAGGTCACCCGCGAGTTCTTGCAGCACCGACCCATGTCCGAGGTCCTGGATGCCACCGTCAGCCAGGTCTTCGGGGAGGACACCCTCATGGCCTTCGTGGTGGACCCGGAGCTCGAGGTGCAACCGCGCCCCGCCCGCCCCGCAACGGATGCGCGCGTCTCGGACGCCCGCACCTCCGACACCGCCATGCCCTCGCTGAACGAGGTGGAGGCCGAGCGCGCGCCGGGCGCCTTCCACCCCGGGCACACGGACAACTCCTCCAGCCTCGACGCAGCACCCTTCCTCTCCGGTGCATCGGCCGATGCCTTTGCCGACGCCGTGGCGAACGCCGGGAACCTCCCACCGCGTCGCGATCCCCAGGCGGCACCGCCCGCCCGTCAACCGGCGGAGGTCCTGAGCACGGGCAGCGGCTCGGACACGAGTCCCGCGGACTCCGAGTGGGACAGTTCGGCCCGACTGAACCCCAAATACGTGTTCGACTCGTTCGTGATCGGGCAGTCCAACCGCTTCGCCCACGCCGCCGCCTTCGCTGTGGCCGAGACCCCGGCCAAGGCATATAACCCGCTGTTCATATATGGGGAGTCGGGACTCGGGAAGACCCACCTCCTCCACGCGATCGGCCACTACGCCAAGCGGCTCTATCCGAAACTGCGGGTGCGGTACGTGAACTCCGAGGAGTTCACCAACGACTTCATCAACTCCATCCGGGACGACGAGGGCTCCTCCTTCAAAGGCATCTACCGCAACGTGGACCTGCTGCTGATCGACGACATCCAGTTCCTCGCGGGCAAGGAGCACACGCAGGAGGAGTTCTTCCACACGTTCAACGCGCTGCACAACCACGAGAAGCAGATCGTGATCACGAGCGACATGCCCCCGAAGCAGCTCACGGGATTCGCAGAGCGCATGCGCTCACGCTTCGAGTGGGGTCTGATCACGGACGTTCAGCCCCCCGAGCTCGAGACGCGCATCGCGATCCTGCGCAAGAAGGCCATCAGCGAGGGGATGGACGCCCCTGACGACGTGATGGAGTACATCGCTTCGCACATCTCCACCAACATCCGTGAGCTCGAGGGCGCGCTGATCCGCGTCACGGCGTTCGCATCGCTGAACAAGCAGCCGGTGGACCTGCCGCTGGCGGAGCTCGTGCTCAAGGACCTCATCACGGACGACGGCGGCCAGGAGATCACGGCGGCCTCGATCCTCGGGCAGACCGCGGCATTCTTCAACATCACGCTGGATGAGCTGAAGTCCAAGTCTCGCACCCGCACGCTCGTGACCGCCCGGCAGATCGCCATGTATCTGTTGCGGGAGCTCACGGACATGTCGCTGCCGAAGATCGGCCAGGAGCTGGGCGGGCGGGACCACACCACGGTCATGCACGCGGACCGCAAGATTCGCACGCTGATGGCGGAGCGGCGCCAGATCTTCGACCAGGTGACCGAGCTGACCAACCGCATCAAGCAGCAGTCGCGCGAAGGCTGACACTGCCGCCGCACCCACTCGGCAGGAGGGGATCCCTGGACTTGGTCCCGGGGATCCCCTTTTTCCCGTCGTTCATCCACAGGCTGCGCCCGCACCGGCACTGGACCGGGGTGCCCTCATCCACATGATTCGACGGGTGTGTGGACGGGCTGTGAACAGCCGCCCGAGGGGCGGTGTGGAAAAATCTGTGGACAACCGGGGTCCGACCGTGGACAACTCGCCGGAATCGGTGGGTGGAGTTGTGGAATCCCCGGAATCACGCGGAAGTTCTGCACGCCACGGCCACAGCCCGACCTCGATCCATCCACAACCGATCAACACCCAGAACCCACGGATCCGCTGCGATGAAGGCGGTTATCCACAGAGTCCACAGGGGTTGTTAACACTTCTACCCCTTAAGAAAAGATCCACCGAATAACAAAAATCCTGACGTCCGCACGCCCGAACGAGCCCTGAGACCTCTGTAATTACACGAATCCTCAGACCCTGCCGTACAGAGTGGACTCCAGAGACTCACTACAGGTCGATGCCTGTCCGCCCCGCCGGATACCATGCAGGCACGACACTTCTGTTCTCCGGCAAAAGAGGGGCCCTCCGTGAAGTTCTCCGTCGAGCGCGACGTACTGGCCGAAGCAGTCACCTGGACTGCTCGTTCACTGTCCCCTCGCCCGCCCGTCCCCGTGCTCTCTGGGCTGCTGATCAAGGCCGAGAACGGGTCCCTGTCCATCGCGAGCTTCGACTACGAGATCTCCGCACGCCTGACCATCAGCGCTGACGTGATCGAGGAGGGGACCACCCTGGTCTCCGGCCGACTGCTCGCGGACATCTGCCGTTCCCTTCCCTCAGCACCTGTGCAGCTGGAGGCAGAGGGGGGAAAGGTCACACTCACGTGCCGGTCCTCCAAGTTCAACCTCGCGGCCATGCCAGTGGAGGACTACCCCCAGCTGCCGGGGCTGCCGGAACTCTCCGGCGTCGTCGCCGGGGACGAGTTCGCCCACGCGGTTGCCCAGGTGAACATCGCGGCCTCCAAGGACGACACCCTGCCAATCCTCACCGGAATCCGGGTGGAAATTGAGGGTGAGAAGATGACGCTGCTCGCCACGGACCGCTACCGCCTGGCCATGCGGGAGCTCACCTGGCGCCCCTCCGACCCCACCATCTCCACGGCCGCCCTCATCAAGGCCAAGACGCTCAACGACATCGCCAAGACGCTCGGCTCCTCCGGTGACGTGAACATCGCGCTGGCGGAGAACACCGAGCTCGTCGGTTTCGAGTCCGGCGGCCGACGCACCACGAGCCTGCTGATCGACGGCGAGTACCCGAAGATCCGCTCCCTCTTCCCGGAGAACACACCCATCACGGCGGTTGTGCGCACCTCCGAGCTCGTGGAGGCGGTGCGTCGCGTGTCTCTGGTGGCTGAGCGCAACACGCCCGTGCGTCTGGCCTTCAGCGAGGGGCAGGTGGCGCTGGACGCCGGTACCGGGGAGGACGCCCAGGCCTCCGAGGTACTCGACGCGCAGCTCAACGGGGACGACATCACCGTGGCGTTCAACCCCACGTACCTCTCCGAGGGCCTGCACGCCTTCGACTCCGCATACGTCAGGTTCTCCTTCACCGCCCCGCCCAAGCCCGCGGTGCTCTCGGCACAGGGAGACTCCGAGGGTGAGGACGACGTCACGTACAAGTACCTGCTCATGCCGGTTCGACTGCCCAACCAGTGATCGTGTGTTCGTAGACCACCTCTCGCTCCTGGACTTCCGCACCTACCACACCCTCGACCTCCCGCTGGCCCCGGGTCTCACGGTGTTCGTGGGACCCAACGGCGTGGGGAAGACCAACATCGTGGAGGCCTTGGACTGGGCCGCCACGCTCGGATCGCACCGGGTCTCGAGCAACGGCCCGCTGATCGCCACAGGTTCGGAGCGGGCGGTGATCCGCACCCGCGTGGACAGGGCCGGTCAGCGCACGGTCCTGGAGTACGAGCTCAACGCGGCACAGGCCAACCGGGTTCGGATCAACCGAGCGGCACCCGTCCGGACCCGGAAAGCCCTCGGCACGCTGCACACGGTGCTCTTCTCCCCGGAGGACCTCACCCTCGTCAAGGGGGACCCCTCGCACCGGCGACGTTTCCTGGACGACCTCGCCACGGCCATGCGGCCTGTGCTCTCCGCGGCCCGCTCCGACTACGAGCGAGCACTCAAGCAGCGCAACGCCCTGCTGAAGTCCACCCGCGGCCGGCGCGGCTTCGACGAGTCGGACCGGGCCACTCTTTCGGTGTGGAACGACCAGCTCGCGCGCGCCGGTGCGGCCGTCATGGGTGCCCGCCTGCAGCTGCTGGAGGCACTGGAACCCGAGGTGGACCGCGCCTACCAGCAGCTCACCGACGGCCCCAAGCACGTCTCGCTCGGCTACGAGAGCTCCTCCGTGGCCCCTGGCACGGACCAGCGGGCGCTCGCGCACTTCTCCGTGGCGGACCTCTACGACCTGATGATGCAGGCGTTCGAGCGGATGGAGCGCCAGGAGCGCGAGCGCGGTCTGACCCTGGTGGGCCCGCACCGTGACGACCTCCTGATCCGACTGGGCGAGACCCCCGCCAAGGGCTACGCGTCCCACGGGGAGACCTGGTCCACTGCCCTCGCCCTGCGTCTCGGCTCGTGGTACGTCCACCTCGCGGACGATCCCGGCCGGGGCTCGGCGCCCGTCCTGATCCTGGACGACGTCTTCGCGGAGCTCGACGCCCGACGCCGCCGCCGCCTGGCTGAGCTCGTGGGGCAGGCCGAACAGGTGCTTGTCACCGCGGCCGTGGACGAGGACCTGCCGCTCGCGCTGCTCGAGCACACCCACACCGTGGTGGATGTGGAACCGGGCTCGGTCGCCGTGCGCGGCGACGCGTCGTCGTCGTCCGAGATCGTCCGGCATACCCAGGGCGAAGAAGGCGGGAACGGCGAGGACCACGGGGACCGCCACGACGGCGGCGACCGCAGCGGGCCCGGACCTGAAGGTGTGGAAAGCGCGACGAGGGGAGCCGAGGGTGGCTGAACCCGCACACCGGGACGTGGTGGACGCCGCCGCCGTGGCGTTGCAGCGCGTCCGCAAGGCTGCCCAGGGCCGCGGGGACATGCCGCTGTCCAAGGCCGCCGCGGCCAAGAACATGCGGGCCTTCGGCACCGCGATGGAGGAAGGCACGGGGTCCCCGGCTCTGCGCAGGTCCACCCGGTTCGGCACGGATCCGCGCCAGCTGGGAGGATTCTCCGGCCCCGGAAAATCTGCGCGGGACCCCAGACCACTGTCCTCCGTCGTGGACACCCTGATGACCCACAGGGGGTGGAAGACGCCCGTGAACGTGAGCACGGTGCTCGCGGACTGGCCGTCCCTGGTGGGTGTGCGAAACGCCGAGCATTCGTGGCCGGAGCACTTCGAGGACACCGTGGTGCGGGTGCGCTGCGACTCCACCGCGTACGCCACGCAGCTGCGCCTGATGCAGTCCGCGATCCTCGCGAACTTCGCGGACAAGCTCGGGGAGGGCATCGTGACCCGGCTGGAGATCCACGGGCCCGTGGGACCTAGCTGGAAGCGCGGACGGTGGCGTGTGCAGGGGCGCGGGCCACGGGACACCTACGGTTAGTCAGCGGTCCGGGGACCCGCCGACTCGACCCAGTGGCCCAGGAGGCACCACCCAGCACCCGGGGACCACCGCCAGCGCCCCGTCAGCGGCGGACACGAGTACGTCCGATCCGCGAGACGCGGCTCACCGGTCGGCCCAAAAACTGGCCAGAATCCTGCGAGCCGGTCCGCACCCCGAAAATGGCTCCACCCTGCGGCGAGGGGTTCCGGAGCGTCTGCGGGCCGTTCAGCGCGTCATCCGGTAGAATGTGGAGTCACAGATCTTCGTCCCGCCAGCCGATGAGCCGCGAGCCGTCTCATCGGCTGCACTCATGTGGGCGGGCGGTGATCGACATCCAATACGCAGGAGGACCGGAAACCCCGTGGCTACAGAGGATCCCCTAGAGCACGAGTACGGCGCGAGCGACATCACCGTTCTGGAAGGCCTCGAGGCGGTCAGGAAACGCCCCGGGATGTACATCGGCTCCACTGGTCCCAGGGGCCTGCACCACCTGGTCTACGAGGTGGTCGACAACTCCGTGGACGAGGCGCTCGCCGGGTACTGCGACAACATCGAGATCACGCTGCAGTCGGACGGCGGGGTGCGCGTCTCCGACAACGGCCGCGGCATCCCGGTGGACATGCACCCCACCGAGGGCAGACCCACGGTGGAGGTCGTGATGACCATCCTGCACGCCGGCGGCAAGTTCGGCGGCGGCGGGTACGCGGTCTCGGGCGGCCTGCACGGCGTCGGCATCTCCGTGGTCAACGCCCTGTCCCGTCTCGTGGAGACAGAGGTGCGCCGCCAGGGTTACGTGTGGCGCATGAGTTTTGCCAACGGCGGGCACCCCCAGGGCGAGCTGGCGCGCGGGGAACAGACGCAGGAGACTGGCACCACACAGGTCTTCTACCCGGATCCCGAGATCTTCGAGACCGTCGACTTCGACTTCGAGACCCTGCGCGCCCGCTTCCAGCAGATGGCGTTCCTGAACAAGGGCCTGCGGATCAGCCTCACGGACGAGCGGGCCACGGAGGAGACCGGCGACGAGATCGCCGGTGACGCCCCCGCGGACGTCACCGGCCCCCTCGAGGGCCAGGACGGCGGCACGATCGGTGCGGACGAGGCGGCTGCTGCCATCTCGGGCGCCCGCCAGGTGGTCTACTGCTACGAGGACGGCCTGCTGGACTACGTGACGTTCCTGAACTCGTCGAAGAAGGCGGAGCTGATCCACGAGGACGTCATCTCGCTCGAGGTGGACGACCCCGAGAAGAAGATGTCGCTCGAGCTGGCGATGCAGTGGACCACGGCGTTCAACGAGTCCGTGCACACCTACGCCAACACCATCAACACCCACGAAGGCGGCACCCACGAAGAGGGGTTCCGCACCGCGCTGACCACCCTGATCAACCGCTACGCGCGGGAGAACAAGATGCTGCGCGACAAGGACGACAACCTCACGGGTGAGGACGTCCGCGAGGGGCTCACCGCGGTGATCTCCATCAAGCTTGCCGAGCCGCAGTTCGAGGGCCAGACCAAGACCAAACTGGGCAACTCAGAGGCCAAGACCTTCGTGCAGCGTGAGATGTTCGACCTGTTCGGAGCATGGTTGGAACGCAACCCCAACCCGGCCAAGGACATCATCCGCAAGGCCATCTACGCCTCCCAGGCGCGGCTCGCGGCCCGCAAGGCCCGCGAGACCACCCGGCGCAAGGGCCTGCTGGAATCGGGCGGCATGCCCGGCAAGCTCAAGGACTGCTCGTCCAAGGACCCCACGCTCTCGGAGATCTACATCGTGGAGGGCGACTCCGCCGGTGGTTCCGCGGTGCAGGGCCGCGACCCGGCCCACCAGGCGATCCTGCCGCTGCGCGGGAAGATCCTGAACGTGGAGCGCGCGCGCCTGGACCGGGCGCTGTCCAACGCGGAGGTGCAGTCCATGATCACCGCGTTCGGCGCGGGGATCGGGGACGACTTCGACATTGAAAAGGCCCGGTACCACAAGATCGTGCTCATGGCCGACGCGGACGTGGACGGCCAGCACATCACCACGCTGCTGCTCACTCTGCTGTTCCGCTTCATGCGTCCGCTGATCGAGCACGGCTACGTGTACCTCGCGCAGCCGCCCCTCTACCGGATCAAGTGGTCCAACGCCGCGCACGACTACGTGTTCTCGGACGCGGAGCGGGACGCCGCTCTGGCCAAGGGCCTGGCGGAGAACCGCCGTCTGCCCAAGGACAACGGCATCCAGCGCTACAAGGGCCTCGGCGAGATGGACTACACGGAGCTGTGGGAGACCACCATGGACCCGGCGCACCGCACCCTGCGCCAGGTCACCATGGACGACGCCGCGGCTGCGGACCAGGTGTTCTCCGTGCTGATGGGCGAGGACGTGGAGTCCCGCCGAGAGTTCATCCAGCGCAATGCCAAGGACATCCGGTTCCTGGACATCTAGTCCGTCCCCGCACACAGTGATCGCCGGACATTCCCCCTCCGGCATGTACAGCAGTGGGCCGTGAAGGCCAAGACGAAACGGATACAGCAACGCATGAGTGACGAGACGCAGGACGGCAACGGTCCCGTGGAGCCGGAGAACACCCCCGAGGTCATCACGGAGGTCGGGACCGGGGAGGTCGAGACCGCTGGAGACCGAGTGGAGCAGATCGACCTGCAGACGGAGATGCAGCGCTCCTACCTGGACTACGCGATGGCCGTGATCGTGGGCCGGGCGCTGCCGGACGTGCGGGACGGCCTCAAGCCGGTGCACCGCCGCGTGATCTACACGATGTACGACGGCGGCTACCGCCCGGAGCGCTCGTTCAACAAGTGCGCGCGCGTCGTCGGCGACGTCATGGGCAACTACCACCCCCACGGCGACTCCGCGATCTACGACGCCCTGGTGCGCCTGATCCAGGGCTGGATCATGCGCTACCCGCTCGCGCTGGGGCAGGGCAACTTCGGCTCCCCGGGCAACGACGGCGCCGCGGCACCGCGGTACACCGAGACCAAGATGGCGCCGCTGGCCATGGAGATGGTCCGGGACATCCACGAGGACACCGTGGACTTCCAGGACAACTACGACGGCAAGCAGCAGGAGCCCACCGTGCTGCCGGCGCGCTTCCCCAACCTGCTGGTCAACGGCTCCTCGGGTATCGCGGTGGGCATGGCCACCAACATCCCCCCGCACAACCTGCGGGAGGTCGCGGACGGCGTCCAGTGGTACCTGCAGAACCCGGACGTGGACCGCGAGACCCTGCTGGAGGAGCTCATCAGGCGCGTCAAGGGCCCGGACTTCCCGTCCGGCGCCCAGATCCTCGGGCACAAGGGCATCGAGCAGGCGTACCGCACCGGCCGCGGCTCGATCACCCAGCGCGCGGTGGTCAGCGTGGAGGAGCTCAACAACCGCACCTGCCTGGTGGTCACGGAGCTGCCGTACCAGGTCAACCCGGACAACCTGGCGATCAAGATCGCCGACCTCGTCAAGGACGGCAAGGTCCAGGGCATCGCGGACATGCGGGACGAGACTTCGGGGCGCACCGGTCAGCGCCTGGTGATCGTGCTCAAGCGGGACGCCGTGCCCAAGGTGGTGCTCAACAACCTCTACAAGCACACGCAGCTGCAGGAGAACTTCTCCGCGAACATGCTCGCGCTCGTGGACGGGGTGCCACGCACGCTGTCCCTGGACGCCTTCGTGTTCCACTGGGTGGCCCATCAGATGGAAGTCATCGTGCGGCGCACCCGGTTCCGCCTCAAGCAGGCGCAGGAGGAGGCGCACATCCTGCTGGGCCTGCTCAAGGCCCTGGACGCCCTGGACGAGGTGATCGCCCTGATCCGCCGCTCGCCCACCGTGGAGGAGGCGCGCTCCGGGCTGATGGAGCTGCTCGGCATCGACGAGGCTCAGGCCCAGGCGATCCTGAACATGCAGTTGCGCCGACTGGCCGCCCTGGAGCGTCAGAAGATCCAGGACCGCCACGCGGAGCTGCAGCGGCTGATTGACGAGTACGAGGCGATCATTGCGTCCGAGGATCGTCAGCGCGAGATCATCTCCGAGGAGCTCGGGGAGATCGTGGAGCGCTACGGGGACGACCGCCGCACGGAGGTGCTCTACGGCTTCGACGGGGACGTCTCCATGGAGGACCTCATTCCGCAGCAGCAGGTGGTGGTCACCATCACCCGCGACGGCTACGTCAAGCGCACCCGCGCGGACGAGTACCGCGCGCAGCACCGCGGCGGCCGGGGCATCAAGGGTGCCCAGCTGCGCGGTGACGACGTCGTGGAGCACTTCTTCGTGACGAACACCCACAACTGGATCCTGTTCTTCACCACCCTGGGGCGGGTATACCGGGTCAAGGCGTACGAGTTCGTGGAGGCCGGGCGTGACGCCAAGGGCCAGCACGTGGCGAACCTCATGGAGTTCCAGCCGGACGAGCGCATTGCCAAGGTCATGGAGCTGCACTCCTACCAGGACGCCCCGTACCTGGTGCTCGCCACCCGCAGCGGGCTGGTCAAGAAGTCCCGTCTCACGGACTACGACACCAACCGTTCCGCCGGCGTGATCGCCATCAACCTGCGCGAGGGCGACGAGCTGGTCTCGGCCATGCTCGTGAACACGGACGACGACATCATGCTGATCTCGCGCCACGGCCAGTCCTTGCGCTTCACGGCCGACGACGACGCCCTGCGCCCCATGGGCCGCGCGACGTCCGGTGTGACGGGCATGAAGTTCCGTTCCGGCGACGAGCTGCTCTCGGCCAACGTGGTCACGGACGACTCGCACGTGTTCGTGGTGACCGAGGGCGGCTACGCCAAGCGCACCGAGGTGCAGGAGTACCGCGTCCAGGGCCGCGGCGGCCTGGGCATCAAGGTGGCCAAGCTCGCCGAGGTCCGTGGTGGCCTGGTGGGCGGTCTGATCGTGGGCGAGAACGACGAGGTGCTCGTGGTCATGGAGAGCGGCAAGGTGGTGCGCTCCAACGTCAGCGAGGTGCCGTCCCGGGGCCGCGACACCATGGGGGTGATCTTCGCGAAGCCCGGTGCCAACGACACCATCGTGGGTGTGGCCCGCAACGCGGAGCGCGAGATCGAGAAGGAAGTGGCCGAGGAGGGCGTCGAGGAGGCCGGGCACGAGGACGTCGCGGCCGCCACGGCGGTCGATCCGTTCGCGCGCACCGAGTCCACGGTCGAGAAGGATGCGATCCGGGGCGGCGAGAGAGAGGCCGTCTCCGAGGAGGTCGACGTCGTGATCGTCGAGGACGCTGGTGACCCGGCGGACGATGCGGATGCAGTAGCGTTGGAGGACAACGACAACGGAGGTGACGCATGAGCGCGAGCTCGGCCTCGAAGGCGGGTCAGACCGTGAAGGCTTCTTCCCCCAAGAAGCCCGCCGCCCAGCAGAGCGGCAGCAGGAAGACCCCGGCCCAGCAGGGTGGCAAGGGCGGCAAGGGTCTCGTGCGGCCGGCACCACGGGCAAAGGTGCGCCGCGCCCGCCTGGTGGTCTCCAAAGTGGACACGTGGTCCGTGCTCAAACTGGCGTTCCTGCTCTCCGTGGCCCTGGGCATCATCACGGTCGTGGCGTCCCTCGTGCTGTGGATCGTGCTGAACCTGACCGGCCTCTTCGACGGGATCAACGAGATGCTCTCCATGCTCGGTGGCAACGCCGGGGGCACGGACATCAAGAGGTTCCTCTCGCTCGGCAACGTGGCCCTGTTCGCCACGGTGATCTCGGTGGCCAACGTGATCCTGCTGTCCGTGCTCTCGGTGCTCGCCTCGCTGCTCTACAACATCGCGGCGTCGCTGATCGGCGGCATCGGGGTCACGCTCACGGACGACTGATCCGCGGGCGGGCTCCTGCACCGAGGGATTTGGTGCGGGGGAGCAACCTCCGGTAAAGTTTTGGCGTGGCCAGGCAGACAGTGTTCTGTTGGCACACGCTGAGGGCGTATAGCTCAGACGGTTAGAGCGCTTCGCTGATAACGAAGAGGTCCCAGGTTCAATTCCTGGTACGCCCACCCCTCGAATTCCCCACCAGCCGCGAGATGTTCTCGTTCGGAAGGTTCCCCATGAAGGCTCGTATCGCAGCACTGATCGCCGTCGCCGGACTCTCGGTGGCTGCAGTGAAGTCCTGGCGGGACGCAGAAGCCAAGCGTGAGGCCTGGAATTCGGCTGTGGATCCCGTGGACTGAGTCCCACGGTCGCAGGTGCCCCGCCCGTCCGCGGCGCACTCCAATCAAATACGGGGCCTTAGCTCAGTTGGTAGAGCGCTGCCTTTGCAAGGCAGATGTCAGGAGTTCGAATCTCCTAGGCTCCACGGCACACAGACCAGAGGCCGCATCCCCGACGGGATGCGGCCTCTGGTCGTTCCCACGTGGGGGCGAGGCACGCGTGTGTCACGCGGAGCCCGGTGCAGGGCGGGGGAGAGCCGCCGTGACAGACTTGGGTCGACGTTGTGACACCCCTCATACCCCGGACGTGTGGAGTAGCCGTATGCGCGAGAAGACCCCCCTGCAGCCCCTGCCGTCGGTGGACCCCCACGAACGCCTGGAGACCATCCAGCGGTGGCGGCTGATCGGTCCGGGTCTCGTCGTGGCTGCCACGGGTGTGGGGGCTGCCGACATGGTGGCCACCTTGACCGCCGGCTCGCGCTACGGCTACACCCTGCTGTGGGCCGTGGTGGTGGGCACCATCATGAAGATCGTGCTCGTGGAGGGCGCGGGGCGCTACTCGCTGGCCAGCGGTCGCACGATCTTCGAGGGCTGGCGGTCGCTCGGACGCTGGACCACGTGGTACTTCGGCCCGTACATCCTCATTTGGGGCTTCGTGTACGGGGCCACCGCCATGTCCTCCTCCGCGCTGCCGCTCGCCGCGCTCTTCCCCGTGCTGCCACTGTGGGCGTGGGCGATCCTCATGGGTCTGCTCGGCTTCGGCATCGTGTGGGCAGGGCGCTACGCGTTCGTGGAGAAGATCACCGCGGCCATGGTGGGGATCATGTTCCTGGTCATGGTGGGCCTGGCGATCATCACACTGCCCAACATCCCCCAGATGATCACGGGTCTGATCCCCGTGATCCCGCAGGGGGGCGTGGTCTACACGCTGGCCCTGGCCGGGGGCGTGGGCGGAACCATCACCCTGGCGGCATACGGCTACTGGCTGCGGGAGAAGGGCTGGCACCAGCCGCGCTGGATGCGCGTGATGCAGCTCGACAACACCGTGGCGTACGTGGTCACGGGCATCTTCGTGCTCGCCATGCTGGTGGTGGGCGCGGAGGTGCTCTACTCTGCCGGCTACGCGATCGGCGCCGGTGACAAGGGGCTGCTGGACCTCGACAAGGTGCTGCGGGCGCGCTACGGGGACGTGATCGGAGTGACGTTCCTCGTGGGCTTCTGGGCGGCGTCCTTCTCCTCCGTGGTGGGGGTGTGGTCCGGTGTGTCCCTGATGTTCGCGGACTACTGGGGCAACATCCGCCACAAGCCCAGCGGCCACCCGGACACCCGCAACGGTGGAAAGTACTTCAAGTTCTACCTGCTGTGGCTCACGTTCCCGCCTATGCTGCTGCTGATCCTCGACCGCCCCGTGTTCCTGATCCTGCTCTACGGGGTGCTGGGCGCGCTGTTCATGCCGTTCCTGGCAATCACGTTGCTGGGACTGCTCAACACCTCGCGCACGCCCAAGCGCTGGCGCAACGGGATGTGGACCAACGCCGTGCTCGTGGTGTGCGCCATCCTGTTCATCATCCTGGGCATCTACCAGACCTACGACACCGTCTCGGACATCTTCTCCTGACGGCGGCGCTCCGGCCCTGACACGCAAAGGTACCCCCGTCGCAGTCTCCGGACTCCGGCGCGGGCGCTTCCATGCCCGCAGGTCCCGATCCTGCCTGCGGCTCCGCAGGACGACGAACGCCGCGCCCCTCGAGCGAGGAGCGCGGCGTCGTGGTCAGCAGCACCGGAAGCGGTGCCTCAGGGGCCTCAGTGCTTGGGGCCCTGCTTCGGATCGTGCTTGGAGCTGTTGTCCGCGGAGCCCAGCTTGGTGTCGTCGCTGCCGGAGCCCTTGATCTGCTCCTTGACCTCGTTGACGGTCTGCTTGGCGTCCTCCGCCACGGACTTCACGCTGTCCGTGGCGCGGTGGGCCGCCTGCGACGCAGTGCCCTCCTTGTGGACGGGGGAGGACGGATCCTTGACGTCGTCCACCTTCACACCGGCGCCGGCGGCCACGGTGGAGTTGGTGTTGACGGGCGAGGCCGAGACGCGCGGGGACGCGGTCGCGGGGGTCTTCCAGGGGTCCTGGACCGGACGGGAGGCGCGCCACGCTGCCGCACCGGCCACGCCGCCGGCCACGAGCAGGCCGAGGAACAGGAGGCCCTTGTGGCCGCCCTGCGCCTTCTTCTGCTGCTTGGCGTACTCCTTGGCGGAGTTCTTCGCGGCCTTCTGGATGCGCTTGACGGTCTTCTTGTCGCCGGTCAGCTTCGCCACGAGGGCGTCGAACTGGTCCGAGGTGTCCGCGTCCGCGACCTTGGAGGCCAGGGCGGCGACGGCGCCGGAGTACTTCTCCTGGGCGGCGGCACGGCCGTGCGCGGTCTTCTTGGCGGCCTTGGCGGCCAGGGGGGCGGCAGCAGCTGCACCCGCGGCCTTCGCCTTGTCGCTGCGGTGCTTGACGTCCTCACCGAGCTCCTGGGCGCGGCCGAGTCCGTCCTGGACGTACGGGCCGGTGGCCTCGACGCCGCTCGCGAGAGCGGACGCGCCGGCCTGCACACCGTGCTGCAGCTTCTCGCCGAGCTCGCCGATCTCGCTGGAGAGCCAGTCCCCGGCGTTGACGACCTTGGACTCCGCGGCCTTGTTGGCGGCCTTGGCCTGCTTCTGGGCCTTGCTCTTGAACAAGCTCATGTCTGTGTCCCTCCTAGAGGTGATGATTCTGCACATCTCCTCTCTCAGCATACGTTCTGCGAACCCTGGAATTCCCGGGGAAAACAGGGGTTCAGGCCGCTTTTCACTGTGCGCTGAACAACGTCGGCCCGCTCTGCCGCCGTCCCGGGCCCCGTGCCACAATGACAGGCATGACTTCCGCTATCGCCACGCACAAGGCCACCATCCACACCAACCACGGGGACATCGTGGTGGAGCTCTTCGGCAACCATGCGCCCAAGACGGTCAAGAACTTCGTCGGTCTCTCGGACGGAACCCAGGAGTGGGCCGATCCCCGCACCGGTGAGAAGCAGAACGGCCCCCTCTACAAGGACGTCGTCTTCCACCGCATCATCAAGGACTTCATGATCCAGGGCGGCGATCCGCTGGGTCAGGGCATCGGCGGCCCGGGCTACAACTTCGACGACGAGATCAGCCCGGAACTGAACTTCAACGCCCCCTACATGCTGGCCATGGCCAACGCGGGCACCCGCAACGGCCGCGGCACCAACGGGTCGCAGTTCTTCATCACCACCGCGCCCACCACGTGGCTGCAGGGCAAGCACACCATCTTCGGCGAGGTCGCGGACGACGCCTCCAAGAAGGTCGTGGACGAGCTCAACAACGTGCGCACCGGCGGCCAGGACCGTCCCGTGGAGGACTGCGTGATCACCTCCATCGACGTGGAAGAGGTCTGAGACCCGCACGCCCCCTCTCATGAAGCCCACCCGGTTCTCCGGGTGGGCTTCACGCGTACCCGGGCCCCTGCGCAGCCTGCAGGATCACCGCAGCCCCGCTCCCACCAGTGAACATGCCGGAGAAAACATGAATCCACACTCACCCGACGAACCCCGCGACGAGACGCCCGCCGACGGCACGCCCCAGGAGCCCACGCCCGCTGACCGTACCCCCTGGGGTGGCGCCTCCTCCGGTGGGGTCCCGCACGGGACGCCGGCGTCCGGTTCCGCTCCCGACGGCGAGCTGCCGGGCGGCGGGCCCGTCCCCGCCCCGCAGTACGGCCAGTACCTCCCGGGCCACGGTGCTGCCGGTCCCCGCGCCGGCGGCGAGCCGTACGGAGCGCAGGACCCGTATGGCGTGCAGCGTCCGCAGGGCGTGGCGGCACCGGGACCCCACGATCCGCGCCGCCCCGTGGGGGCCCCGGCGCGGCGTCGTCGTACCGGGATGCCCGTGACCTGGTGGCTCATCGGGATCTGCGTGGGGGTCTGGGGTGCGCAGTGGCTCGTGGCGCTGCTGACGCCCTACAGCCTGGTCAGGGTGCTCGGCTACGTTCCAGCCCTGACCTGGGACGAGCCGTGGCGGATGCTGACGAGCGGTTTCCTCCACTCGATGCCCTCGCCGCTGCACCTGCTGCTGAACATGTACACGCTGTACCTCTTCGGGCGGATGCTCGAGCCGCTGCTCGGCACGTGGCGCATGCTCGTGCTCTTCCTGCTCTCGGTGCTGGGCGGCTCGGTGGGGGTGCTGCTGCTGGGCGATCCGTGGGTGGTCGTGATCGGTGCCTCGGGCGGCATCTTCGGACTCTTCGGGGCGATGTTCGTGTTCATGCGCCACTTCGAGAGCGACATGACACCGATCGTGGTGCTGATCGTGATCAACCTGGTCTTCGGCTTCGTGGTGGGGGGCGTCGCCTGGCAGGCCCACGTGGGTGGTCTGGTGGTGGGCGGTCTCGTGGCGCTCGCCATGCTCCCGGGGCTGCGGCGCAGCCCCCTCGCCTGACTGTCCACAGGGGTTGTCCACACCTGTTAACAACTTACACACCTGTAATTCCACAGCTGTGAACACCCCTGTGGACAGCGGTATCCCGGGCGTCCTGGCCTCATCCGCACACATGTTAATCGAGATATGCACAATCTTCTCCACACCTGTGGAAAACCTTCGTGCACCGCATGGGGAGAACCGGGTTCGCGTGTGACATCCACAACTCGTGTGCGGGAGCGCGAATAAACTGTGCGGCGGGGGCGTTCCATGGATTCAGGCCGCAGGCCAGTCACGCCTCGACGACGCGGCACCCCGGATCCCACACCTCCCCGACATCCAGCCGGCACGGCAGTGCCGCGGGAGGGCCCAGGCTCCGGTCGGCGTGCACTGCTCAGCCCCTTCCTCAGTGCGCGCCCAGTCCCGATCCCCGCGGCGTCCCGATCGCCCGGGTCACCTCGAGAACCCCGGAAAGGCCGCGTCTCCATGACCCAGCTGACTCCTGCCCGCCGCCGACTCGCCCTCTTCGCCCTCGCACTGGGCGGCTTCGGCATCGGCTGCACGGAATTCGCCTCCATGGGCCTGCTCCCGCAGATCGCCCAGAACCTCCTGCCCGACCTCTACGGATCCTCCCCCGAGACCGGCATTGCCCACGCCGGATGGCTCGTGAGCGCGTACGCCGTGGGCGTGGTGGTGGGTGCCCCCGTGATCTCCTTCCTGGGGGCGAAGTCCTCCCGCACCGT
Organism: Kocuria salsicia; assembly: GCF_039532055.1. Classification (NCBI taxonomy): domain Bacteria; kingdom Bacillati; phylum Actinomycetota; class Actinomycetes; order Micrococcales; family Micrococcaceae; genus Kocuria; species Kocuria salsicia. The sequence goes on from NZ_BAAARF010000008.1 coordinate 78,541, forward strand.
GATGCTGCTCGTGATGGCCTCCGCTCTGCTGGTGGGAAGCTTGGCCTCCGCGCTCGCGCCGTCCTTCGCGGGGCTGCTGGTGATCCGCTTCCTCGCGGGGCTGCCCCACGGGGCGTACTTCGGCCTGGCGTCGCTCGTAGCGGCCACCGTGATGGGCCCGGGCAACCAGGCCAAGGGCGTGGCGCTGGCGCTGTCGGGCCTCACGGTCGCCAACGTGGTGGGTGTGCCCGTGATGACGGCGATCGGCCAGGCCTACGGCTGGCGCGCAGCGTACGGGGTGGTGAGCGTGGTCTTCGCGGTGACCGTGATCGGCCTGTGGCTGACGGTCCCACGGCAGGCCCCGCTGCCCGGTGCTACCCGACGCGGTGAGTTGAAGGCCTTCACCCTTCCCCAGGTCTGGATTGTCATGGGCGTGGCCGGTGTGGGCTTCGGCGGCTTCTTCGCGATCTACAGCTACCTCTCCCAGATGGGCCGTGAGCTGGCGGGACTGCCCGAGGGTGCCATCCCGTGGCTGCTGGCCGTGGTGGGTGTGGGCATGACGATCGGCAACATCGTGGGCGGCATCAGCGCCGACCGCAGTGCCCGCCGCACGATGGCCGTGGGGTTCCCGGCGCTCGCTGTGGTGCTTCTGCTGATGGGGGCGCTGGGTGGTTCGCCCGTGGGGATCTTCGTGGCGGGGTTCCTGATGTCCCTGGTCAACTCCTACATCATGCCGAGCATCCAGAGCTGGCTGATCACTGCCGCACGCGGCGCGCAGCTGATGGGTGCGTCCTTGAACCACGCAGCATTCAACGTGGCCAACTCGATCGGCGCGCTGCTCGGCGGCGCCGTGATCTCGGCCGGGTTCGGCTACCGATCCCCGGCGCTCGTCGCGTGCGCACTGTCGATCGTGGGCGGGATGCTGGCGCTGGCGGGCGTCCAGCGGCAGAAGCGGGATCGGCGGCGCCGCGTGGAGTCCGGTTTCCCCGTGACCTCCTCCCAGCAGGCGGTCTGAGCATCTTCGGACGACGACGCCGCTCGCCACTCGTGGTCTCGCGCGGCGGGTGACCGGGGGCAGGGTGCCGCACGCCGGGCGTCCGGAGGTCGGACTTCCGCACGCCGAACGGCGGGTGATCTGACCCCGGGTGGTCGTAGGGGCGGCGGTCGTGTGTGCCCTGGCTGGACGAAGGTCGGCGGCACGCCGGGGGACGGACCAGCGCACGCCGGGCGGCCGCAGGGATAGTGGCCGTGCGCCCGCTGGCCGGACAGAGGGCGGCGGTACGCAGGGGTGACCCCAGGCAGGGTGGCGGCGCGGCGGCGTCGTCGTGACGTGGCTCAGCGGACCAGGAAGTGCCCCGCGAGCAGGTAGGCGCCCGAGTCCAGGGCCATGAGCAGTGCCGCGAGAGCGAGCAGCCACGTGACGAGCAGGTTCACCCACGGGGAGACCGTGTCCCACGCGCGGCGCATGATCCGGGAGAAACGCTCCTGCCTGCCGACCGCCGTGAGCGCCACGAGCAGGGTCAGGGGCAGCTGGCTCAGCAGGGCCCAGACGATCCATCCGACGACTGCCCAGGTGAGCGGACACGCGGAGGCGACCGCCACGTGGACGTCGAACGGGAGATCGAGGACCACGATGGCCACGAAGACGCACGCCGTGGCGTAGAGGGCCCACAGAGTGGTGGCCGGTTTCTTCTCGGGGGCCTGTGCGCCACGGGCACGACGGCGGGCGAGCGCCCGCCACACGGCGTAGCCACCGACCACGACCGCGAGGCCGAGCTCGATCCTCGCGGAGATGCTGCCCTGCCGGATCAGGTGCCACCAGTCGACCTCCTGCAGCCGCGGGCCCATCACCAGGGTGAGGGTCAGACCCCACGCCGCGGTGCCACCGAGCAGCAGCAACGAGGACCCCACCATGTGCCGGCGCCGGACACCGGCGCCGAGAGCCGCGGCCATGATCACCATGGGTGCTGGGTCGAAGCCGGCCACGGCGGTTCCGAGGACGGTCAGGGTGTATTCCCACACGGTCATATTCGCGGGCCGCCGGTCAGCTCGCCACCGGTGCGAAGGCCGGGGAGGTCTTGCCCAGCCACGTCAGCCCCGGGTCCAGCTGGGCCTCCCACAGGGCCACGCGGTGCCCTCCGGTCTGCGAGATGTTGCTGGAGAGCCCCGTGGGCGCGGAGACGGAGCCCTCAAAGCCGCGGACCGCCTTCACAGAGATCGAGTCCTCGCCGCCCGAGAAGAACCAGATGCCCACGTCTGGCTTCTCGCGCGCCACGACCTTCGCAAGGTCGTACGAGGCGGGGTTCGCCGTCTTCCACTCCTGGCCCCTGGTGTACATGGGCGCGAAGTATCCCGCGAGGTTCACGCTGCGGGACCAGATCTCCGGGTGGCGCACGGTGAACATGGAGGAGCACCAGCCGCCCGCGCTGTAGCCCAGAGTGGCCCACGCGTCCCGGTCCGTGGAGACCCGCAGATTGCCGCGGATCCAGGAGACGACGTCCGTGCTCACGTAGGTCTCCCACTTGCCGTGGGTGCTGTCCACGCACTCGGTGTCGTTGTTGCCGGGGTAGACGTCCGGGATCACGACGATCGACTCTCGCAGGGTGGAGTCGCCCACGTTCGCCTTGATGTGGTGGGCGATGTCCATGGCCTGGGTGTAGGTCCGCACGTCCCCCGGGAAGCCGGTGAACGCCGTGATCACCGGATAGGTTCGCTGGGGCTCATGCATGTAGGAGGGCGGCAGCCACACCGTGGCGTCCTCGGTGATCCCGGACTGCCTGCCTGCGATCTTCAGGTAGACCCACTGGCCCGAGGTGTTGGAGGGATCCAGCTGGGAACCGAAGGACGCGTTGCGGGTGGGCTGGCTCTGTCCCGTGCTGTAGACCGCGTGCGGGAGCTCCTTGACCGCCTTCACGGCCACCATGGCGGCCCCGGCGTCCGTGGTGGTCACCGGGCCCCCGCCGCTGGAGAGCAGGTCCCCCCAGCTGGAGTACCACTGGTTGTCCATGTTCAGCTTCAGGAAGCAGACTGCGAGCACCAGCAGGCACACGAGCACCAGGCACACGAGCTGCAGGACGTACTTGAGGACCCCGGGGCGGCGCTGGCGTGGCAGCACCAGGACGGTGACGGCCACCAGCACCACCGCGACCGCGGTGACCGTGATGAACAGGGGCCACCCGTTCAGTTCGAAGAACGCCATTGCGAAGTGCTCGTTTCCAGTGGTTTCCCACGTATCTTGTCAGCAGTGCCGAGCCGCCGGACGTAGGACGTACTCAGCGGTGCCGGTTCGGCACACAGCATAGGGACAACCGACCCGGCCGGAACGCTCTGCCGGGCCCTCGAAGGGGAGTTGATGGGTAACACCCAGGTGGTACGCGGCAGGCGCACACGGGACGTCAGGACCGCCACGGCCCGGCAGGAGCGCTGGGCACGAATCCTTATCTGGATCTTCGCGCTGGCCACGGCGGCGGGTGTGGTGCTGCTGCTGCTGCACTGGGTCACCCGGGTCAACCCGCTGCCGAGCATCCTCTTCGGAACCCTCAACCTCCCCGTGGCGCCGTCCCTGGTCTCCGTGGTGGTGCTCGGGCTGCTGACGGGCGCGCTCGTGCGGCGCAAGCGGATCGCCCTGGTACTGGTGGGCACCACCCAGGTGGTGGGTGTCACCTGGTCGGTGCTCAGGCTGGTGCTGCGCGCCGTGGTCCCGGACCTGCCGCACCACGGCCCCTTCCCGGTGTGGGTCAGTCCCATGCTCGACGCGGTCGCCGTGGCGGTGGGCATCGCCGCACTGGGCCTGCTGTGGTGGCTGCGCCCCGCGTTCCCTGCCCGCACCGAGTCCCGGGGTGCACTCGCCGCGCTGGCGATGCTGGTGGGCGGCGTGGTCCTCACGGTCGCGGCCACGCACGCGCTGCTGCTCGCGACCACCAGCTCGGCCATCGACGACTGGAACGTCCTGGGGGAGGCGCTCGTGCGCAGCCTCGGGTGGGCGGGCCCGCGACGTCGCTACCTCAGCACCGTGCCGCCCTGGCTCCCCGAGCTCACCTCGGCCCTGCTGGCCCTGACCATCGTGCTTGCCGTGCTGATCTTCCTGCGCTCCAGCTCCCGCTCGGCCGCGTGGCGGCCCGAGGACGAGGTGGCGGTGCGCTCGCTGCTGCGCGAGTTCGGGGGTGAGGACTCCCTGGGGTACTTCGCCACGCGGCGGGACAAGTCCGCAGTGTTCTCCGCGGACGGCCGGGCCTGCGTGACGTTCCGGGTAGTCGGGCAGGTCTCGATCGCCTCCGGAGACCCGGTGGGCGATCCCGCGGTGTGGCCGGACGCCATCCGGCGTTGGCTCGACCGTGCCCACCACTACGGTCTGCTGCCCGCGGTCACCTCCGCCTCGGAACGTGCGGCACGGGCATATGCGGAAGCGGGCCTCAGCGTGCTCGTCATGGGGGACGAGGCCGTCCTGCACCCGGACCGCTACTCCCTGGCCAACTCGTCCATGACGCCGGTGCGCCGGGCCGTTCGGCGAGCGCGCCGTGCCGGGCTGGTCACGGAGATCGCCCGCCACCAGGACTTCCCGCCGGAGGAGCTGACGCGGCTGGGTGTGCTCGCGGACCAGTGGCGTGGCGATGAGCCGGACCGCGGGTTCTCCATGGCCCTGAACAGGTGGGGGGATCCGGCTGACGGGCAGTGCCTGCTGGTGGTGGCCCGGGACGAGCACGGGGCAGAGCAGGGGCTGCTCTCCTTCGTGCCGTGGGGCCGCGGCGGGCTGTCCCTGGACGTGATGCGCCGGGCACCGCACACCCCGAACGGCGTCACCGAGCTGATGGTCACGGACCTGATGGAGCACTGCGCATCGCACGGGATCAGACGGGTCTCCCTGAACTTCGCGATGTTCCGCGGGGTCTTCGAGGACTCCGAGAAACTGGGTGCGGGCGTGATCACCCGGTTCAACTCCTCGGTGCTGGGCTACATGGACCGCTTCTTCCAGCTGGAGAGCCTCTACCGCTCCAACGCCAAGTACCTGCCCGAGTGGGTACCGCGCTACGCGTGCTTCGACGGTGTCCTGGCCCTGCCCCGCATGGCCGTGGCGACCGCCCAGGTGGAGGGCTTCCTGCCCGCGGTGTTCGTGCGCACGCCCCCGCAGCCGGAGCTCGACGCGGGGACGCTCGAGCAGATCCTGGAGATCCAGCACGAGCCGGCGCCCATGCGGGTGCTCGCGCCCCGGCGCTCGCAGCAGACGCGCCACCGCATGCGCCACGCCCGTGCCCTGGCCCGCGACGGGGTCAACCCGTACCCCGTGGGGCTGGCCCCTGCGGAGACCGTCGCGCACACGCAGGCCGCGCGCCTGCGAGGCGACGCGGCGTCGTCGTCGGAGGTGCGGACCAGCGGGCGGGTGCGGCGGTTCCGCGACTTCGGCGGCGTGGGCTTCGTGGACCTCACCGACGGCGGCGTGACCGTCCAGGTGCTCGTGGACCGCGCACGCGTGGACTCCACGTGGTCCACGATCCGGCGCAACCTGGACGTGGGGGACCTCCTGGTGGTGGACGGTCGGTGGGGGAACTCTCGCACGGGGACGGAGTCCATTCTCGCGCGGCGCGTGACCGTGGCGGCGAAGGCCCTGCAACCGGTGCCCTACAGCGGTTTCGAGAACCCCGAGCAGCGGCTGCGCAGACGCTCCCTGGACCTGCTGGTGCACCCGCACGGGATGGACCTGCTGCGGCAGCGCTCGCAGGCCGTGGACACCGTCCGCCGGCTGCTGCAGGAGGAGGGGTACCGGGAGGTCGAGACGCCCGTGCTGAACACCGTGCACGGCGGCGCCTCCGCCCGGCCGTTCCGCACGTTCATCAACGCGTACGGCATGGACCTCACACTGCGCATCGCCCCGGAGCTGTACCTGAAGCGGCTGCTCGTGGCGGGAAGCGGGCCGATCTTCGAGGTGGCCCGCAACTTCCGCAACGAGGGCGCGGACGCCACCCACAACCCCGAGTTCACGGCGCTGGAGGCGTACCACCCGTACGCGGACTACACGGTCATGCGGCAGCTGACCGAGCGCCTGGTCAAGGCCGTGGCCACGGCACTGCACGGTGCGCCCGTACTGCCGCTGCGGGACGTCCACGCCCCGGACGCCGAGCCCACCCCCACGGACGTCTCCGGGCCGTGGCCCGTGGTCACCGTGACGGACGCCGTGAGCCGGGCCGTGGGGCGCGAGATCTCGATCCGAACGGACTTCGAGGTGCTGCTGCAGGCGGCGGCGGCGCATGACGTGGAGATCGGCCCGGGCATGGGTCCCGGCGCCGTGCTCGAGGCCCTCTACGAGGAGCTCGTGGAGCCGCTCACGGTGTTCCCCACGTTCTACTGCGACTTCCCCGAGGAGACCTCGCCGCTGACCGCGCCGCACCGCAGCGAGCCGGGGCTCGTGGAGCGCTGGGACCTGGTGGTCAACGGGATGGAGCTGGGCACCGCGTACTCGGAGCTGACCGACCCCGTGGTGCAGCGCCACCGGCTCACGGAGCAGTCCCTCAAGGCCACGGCGGGGGATCCGGAGGCCATGGAGGTGGACGACGACTTCCTGGACGCCCTCGAGGTGGGCATGCCACCCGCCGGCGGGCTGGGGATCGGACTAGACCGGCTGGTCATGCTCATGACGGCCACCTCCATCCGGGAGGTGCTGGGGTTCCCGTTCGTGAAGCCGCAGAAGAACTGAGGGATCCTGCGTGCGGGGGCACCTCACCCGCACGGCCCGGCGAGGGAAGGCATACTAGGACACCATGACCCCTGAACTGATGCACACGGCGGGGCTGCTCACCCCGGAACTGCTCCCCCTGGGGGATCCAGCCCAGCTGCTCGAACAACTGGGCCCGTGGGCGCTCGCGGGGACTGCCCTGATGGTGTTCATCGAGTCCGGCCTGCTGTTCCCCTTCCTGCCCGGCGACTCGCTGCTCTTCGCGTGCGGGCTGCTGCACCAGGCGCTGCACATCCCGCTGTGGCTCATGATCCTCGTGCCGTTCCTCGCGGCCGTGGCCGGTGACCAGGTGGGCTACTACCTGGGCCACAGGTTCGGACGGCGGTTCTTCTCCGACGACGCCCGGTTCCTGAAGACCAAGTACCTCACCCAGACCGAGGACTTCTTCCTGAAGTACGGCGGCCGGGCGATCGTGCTCGCGCGCTTCGTGCCGATCGTGCGCACGTACGTCCCCCTGGTGGCCGGCACCGCGCGGCACCCGTACCGCCAGTTCGTGGGGTGGAACATCCTGGGAGGCTTCCTGTGGGTGACCATCATGGTGGTGGCCGGCTCCCTGCTGGGCGGCATCCCCTTCATCCGGGACAACGTGGACCTGATCGCCGTGCTGATCGTGGCGCTGTCCCTGATCCCGGTGGGGCTGCAGATCCTCACGAGCCTGCGGGAACGGCGTCGGGAGCAGGACGCTACGGAGTGATCGTGAACTTCACGTTCCCGTCACCGCCGCGCTCCGCGATCCGCAGCACCTGGCCCGTCTCCTCGAGGGTGTGCACGGGGCCCAGGCAGTAGTCCACGTCCACCTCGCCGTCCCGGATGCGGCGCACGGCCTCGTGGAAGGACACCAGTCCGGGCTCGGACTGAGCCGCGACCGAGCCCTGCAGGCGCACGCACTTGCGGAAGACCTCGTAGATGGGGACGGGGGCGGGATCGAAGTTCTCGTACAGCCCGAACCACCCCACGATGCCGCGGTGGGCAACGACCTCCACAGCCTCCGCCCGCAGCGCGTCCGACCCTACGGCCTCGATCACGAGGTCCGCCCCTGCGTTGCCAGTGAGCTCGGAGACGACCTCCGGCAGGCTCTCGTCCGGCACCAGGACCGTGCGGGCGCCGAGTCGGCGGGCGATGTCCAGGCGGTGCTGCTGGGTGTCCGAGACGATCACCTGCTCGAAGCCGCGCAGCAGGGCGTCCTGCAGGAAGAAGAGGCCGGCCGAGCCCGCGCCCATGATCACGCACGTGCCCGCGTGGCGCTCGGGGACCTCGCGGGGCCAGTAGAGGTTCATCGCGTAGAGGCACGTGCCCATCTGCTGCGCCATCATGTACCGGCGCATGGTGGTGAGGTCCTCCGGGTCCACCTCCGGGGGCAGCGCGACCGCGTGGTCCTCGTCCAGCAGGATGAACTCGGCGAATGTGCCGCCCAGCTCACCCGGCGGCACGCACAGCACCGGTGTGCCCACGGGGAACTTCTCCGAACGGGAGGACACGACCACGCCCACCCCTTCGTGGCCGGGATAGCCCGCGAGCTCCGGGCCGCGGGGGTGCAGCGTCCCGTGCAGGGCGGAGTGCAGGTCCGAGCCGCACACAGAGGCCGCCACCACGCGGGCCACGAACTCTCCGTCCCGCGTGGCCTCCGGTTCGGGCCACTGTTCGACGTTGACAATCCCGGTGGCCGGGACATGGGTTGCGCGCACGGTGTGCTCCTCGGGGCAGTGGGGCGGGTTCTCGGTCCCACGGTAGGCCATGGTGTGGGCCCTGCCCACGAGGTGCCGCGCCCGGCCGGTAGCCTGTGACGGTGCCTCTGCCCCGAGCCCTCAGACCATTCTCCTCCCGGGCCTACACCGTGCTGGTGCTGGCCATGTGCGTGAGCGTCTTCGGCTCCGGGCTCTGGGCCGTGGCACTCGTGGCCCGCGTGATGGCCCTCGGGGGCTCGGCGGTGGACCTCTCCGTCGTCACCTCGGCCGGTGCGGTCGGTGCGGTGGTCTTCGTGCTCGTGGGCGGGGTGGCCGCGGACCGCTTCCCGCTGCCCGTGATCCTGCGCTGCGTGGAGCTCGCCAACCTCACCACCGCCCTGGCCATCGTCGTGCTGACCTGGACTGACACCCTCGCCCTGTGGCACCTGGCGCTCGCCGCGTTCGTGTTCTCGGGCGCCGTGGGCTTCTTCTACCCCGCCTACTCGGCCGCCCTTCCCCGCGTCCTGCCCCCGGAGCAGCTGCTCGCGGCCAACGGTGTGGAGGGCACAGCCCGCCCGCTGCTGCAGCTCGCCGCTGGCCCCGCGGTGGGCGGAGTCCTCACGGGGCTCGCCCTGCCGGGTGCCCCGGTGCTGGCGATCGCGGTGGCCCACGGGATCGCGCTCTTCTTCATGCTGCGGCTGCGGCTCCCGGAGCGCGACGTCGCTCCCGTGGACGACGGTGCGCCCGCCCGGTCCTCCGCCCTGCGGGACCTCGTGGAGGGGTTCCGCTACTGCCTGCGCACGCCCTGGCTGCTGTGGACGCTGCTGTGGGCCATGAGCGCCGTGTTCCTCTTCACGGGCCCCCTGGAGGTGCTCGTGCCGTTCCTGGTGGTGGATCGCCTGGGCGGCACGGTGGCGGGCTACGGTGCGATGCTCGGGCTCTACGGGGTCTCCACGGCCGTGGGCGCGAGCATCATGGCGTCCTTCCAGCTGCCGCGCAAGTACCTGACCACCATGATCTGGCTCTGGGGCTTCGGCACGCTGCCGTTCGGACTCGTGGGCAGCACGCACTCGTGGTGGGTCATGGCACTCGCGCTGTGCGTGTTCGGGGCCACCGGTGGAGCGGGCCAGGTGATCTGGGGGACACTGCTGCAGCGCCGGGTTCCGGGGCACATGCTGGGTCGAATCTCCTCCCTGGACTTCTTCGTCTCGCTCTCCCTCATGCCGGTCTCCATGGCCTTGGCCGGCCCGGTGTCCCAGGTGCTGCCGCCCGAGGCGGTGTTCTGGGGCGTCGCGGTGCTCACCCCCGCGCTGGGTGTTGCCGCGGTGCTGGTGGGGCGCATGCATCGGGACCAGCTCGAGCACCCCCTGCGCTGAGGCCGCGCCCCTTCCCAGGGACGACGACATCGCGGTGCCCCTCCCGTCGAAGGGGGCGCCGCGGCGGCGTCATCGTCCGGGATGAACCCAACACGAACAGTCAGTATGCTTTGCGGCGCTGCTCCACAATGAGGTGGATCAGGGCGAAGATGTGCTCCTCGTCGATCGCGCGGCAGGCCTGCTCGAGGGCCGCGGGGATCTCCGACTCCCGCTCCACGCGCACCCCGAAGCCGTGGAAGGCGCGGGCCATGGCTGCGAAGTCCGGGTTCTTCAGCTGCGTGCCGGAGACGTGCCCCGGGTACTGCACCTCCTGGTGGGTGCGGATGGTGCCGTACTCCTGGTTGTCCATCACGATCACGAGCGGGGTGGCACCGTACTGCGCGGCGGTAGCGATCTCCTGGCCGTTCATCAGGAACTCCCCGTCCCCGGCGATCGAGACCACCCGGCGCCCGGGGTGGTTGAGGGAGGCGGCGACTGCGGAGGGTATCGAGTAGCCCATGGAACCATTGCGGGCCGAGATCATCGACGCGTAACCGTTGGTGGGGAAGTAGCGGTGCGCCCAGTTGGTGTGCTCACCTGCCCCGAACGTGACCATGGCATCCTCGGGAAGCGTGGCCACGAGGTTCGCCATCATGGTGTCCATCCTGGCCGGGCCGTCCTCGGGGTGGGTCTCGGTGGGCGCGGAGAACTTCTCCTGCTGGCGCCGCATGCGGGAGCACCAGTCCCGCCACACGTCCTTGACCGGCAGCTCCATGCGCACGAGGTCTCGCACGAAGACGTCAGGTTTGGCCACGATCTGGTAGGTCACGGGCCCGGATCGGCCGCGCATGGAGGGGTCCATGGTCACGATGAAGTTGTGCTTGGACCAGTCCTGGCGCACCAGGAAGCCGTTCGTGATCACGTCGCCGGGGACGGTTCCCACGAAGACCAGCAGGTCCGTCTCCTCCAGGAGGTCCACGGTGGGCTTGGGGCGCCCGTAGCCGATCGGCCCCACGTAGGAGGGGGAGCCGAACGGCACGGTCCCCTCGCAGCGCCACTCCGCGGCGGCCGGGATGTGGTGCTGCTCCAGCCAACCGGTGAACTTCTCCGCGCCCTCCGTGGTCCAGTCGTTGCCGCCGAAGACGAACAGCGGCTTGCTGGACTCCTGGAGGGCCGTCTCCAGGGCCTTCCAGTCCTCCACGGTCATGCCTCCGCCCGCCACGGGGATCTCGGGGTGCAGCGCAGGGTCGATCTTCCGCGTGATGATGTCCTCCGGCAGCCCCACCACCACGGGTCCGGGGCGTCCGGAGCGCGCCGCGAACATGGCCTCCGCCACGTACTCGGACGCGCGCTCCGCGTGGTCCAGGACCATCACCCGCTTGGCGCCGGACGCGAACCACGAGTGGGGGTCGAATTCCTGGAAGGCCTCCTTCTCCCGGTGCTCGAACGGGATGAGACCCACGAAGAGCACCATGGGGGTGGAGTCCTGCCACGCCGTGTGCAGCCCCACGTGCGCGTTGGCCGCACCCGGACCGCGGGTCACCATGGCCACGCCCGGCACGGTGTTCATCTTCCCGTCCGCCTCCGCCATGTACGCGGCACCGCCCTCCTGGCGGCACACCACTGTCTCGATGGGTGAATTGTGCAGCCCGTCCAGCACGTCCAGATAGCTCTCGCCCGGGACTACGTAGGCCCGCTGCACCCCGTGGGCTGCGAGGGAGTCGACGATCACGTGGCCCGCGGACTTGCGGTCCGTGGAACGTGTGGCTGTGGGATGCGTCATGGGATGCTCTCTTTTCGCCGTTGAAGTTCGAGTGATCACCACGCGGGGCGATCCCTGTGAGGTGTGTCTCATGAGATGTGTCTCGAAAATACCCGAACCCGGCGGTAACTACGTCATTGTGGCGCCGCCCATGACGATGCCCCGGTCCGCGTGGCGGATCCGGGGCATCGTGGTGGTGCTGGGGAAGGGGATCAGGCCCGCATGTCCTCGAGCTCCACGTTGTTGGTCTCCCGCACCATCTTCACGGTGAAGACCAGGGACACCAGCGCGAAGAACGCGTAGATGCCGTAGGTCAGGCCCAGCGAGTAGTTGGACAGGGACGGGAAGGAGACAGTGACGCCCCAGTTGGCGATCCACTGCACGGCCCCGGCGACCGCCAGGGCGGCACCGCGGATGTGGTTGGGGAACATCTCGCCCAGCAGGACCCACATGAGCGGACCCCACGAGACGCCGAAGAACACCACGAAGAGGTTGGCGGCGATCAGCGCGAGCGGGCCGGCCACGGGGCCGAGGTCCGGGGTGAGCTGGCCGTCCACCATGACCTTGTTGGCCGTGGCGAAGACGACCGCGAGGACCGCCAGGGAGGCGGTCATCCCGGCCGAGCCCACGAGCAGCAGGGGACGGCGGCCGATGCGGTCGACCAGGAAGATGGCCACGATCGTGACCAGCACGTTGACCACGGAGGTGGCCACCGAGATGGTGAAGGAGTCCGACTCCTTGAAGCCCACGGACTCCCACAGCACGTTGGAGTAGTAGAAGATCACGTTGATGCCCACGAACTGCTGCAGCGCGGCGAGGCCGATGCCCACCCACACCACGGGCTTGAGCCCGGCCAGGGAACCGCGCAGGTCCGCGAAGCGGGGCTTGCGCTCGTTGTTGACGGTGCTCTCGATCTTCGCCACTCGGGAGTCCACGGCCTCGTCGCCGTGGATGCGGGAGAGAACGGCGCGCGCCTCGTCCGGGCGGCCCGCGGAGACCAGGTACCGCGGGGACTCGGGGATCATGAACGCACCCACGCCGTAGCCGACGGCGGGCACGGCCATGACGAGGAACATCCATCGCCAGGCTGCGAGACCGAACCACAGCTCCTGGGCGGCGCCGCCCGCCCAGTTGGCGAGCAGGGCGTCGATCAACAGGGACAGAAAGATGCCGAGCACGATGCCCATCTGCTGCAGCGAGCCGAGTCGCCCGCGCAGGTGGGCCGGTGCGACTTCCGCGATGTACGCCGGGGCGATCACCGAAGCCACGCCCACGCCGATGCCGCCCACCACTCGCCAGAAGACGAGCCACTCGATGGACTGGGTGAGGGCGCAGCCGATCGCGGAGAGCAGGAACAGCAGCGCCGCGACCTTCATGATCGGGATGCGCCCCGTGCGGTCTGCGATGCGCGAGCCGAAGAACGCGCCGACCGCCGCACCAAGCAGCGCCGCGGCAACCGCAAAGCCGAGGGGGCCGGGGCCGACGTCGAACGTGGACTGGATGGAGGAGACCGCGCCGTTGATCACGGCGGAGTCGTACCCGAAGAGGAGACCACCGAAGGCGGCCACGGTCGTGATGCGGATGACCGCGCCGGTGTTCGTCTGATGACGTTCCGGCTGATGTGCTTGCCCTGGATGACTCATCCCGCAGCTCCCTTGCTGTGCAGTGTCGAACCCTCATGAGAGTCCCACGCCCGGGAAGACGCCGTGCCTCCGGAGAGTCACCGGGGGCGAGGGCGCGTCGCTGCGGGTCTCCCGGGCCTGATCGGCCCGGATGGAGCGGCTGCCGGGGAAGGACAGTGTCCCAAGAGTAGGACGGGCACAGGGGAAAGTAAACAAACCCCGCAGTGGGCTCCTGCCGTGGCGCACACAGCATGCGTGATGCGTGGCCGGAAAACATTCTGGCTGAAGAATAAAAACTCTATAAATTGTTTATTAATCACGTGTTTCACGTGAAACATCATGTTCCGTCATGTTTTTGTTCCCTGCTCGTCACGACACGCCGTGATCAGGGTTCACTCGGTGTCCCGTGTCACCATTGGGTCATGACCAATCCGGCGCAGTACACTTCCCCCTCGCCGGGCGGGTCCCCGTGGCAGTTGCCGCAGTTGCGACACCGCGTGGCCGTACCTCTCGTCACCGTGCTTCTGACGGCGACGATCGGTCGGTTGCTGGTGTTGTCACCGCAGGTCACCGACGGGGAGACCGCGTTGCTCGAGGGGCTGTCCCAGCATCGCAACGTCCTCTTGGACACCCTGGCCACGGCGGTGACGTTCGCACTGTCCAACGGTGCAGTGGTGCTCATCGTGGCCGCCGTCATCGGGTGGCTCACGGTCGTCCGACGACGCCCCCTGGACGCCACGGGTTTCGGCATCCTCGCCCTCGCGGGCTGGGGTGCGGTGGGCCTCGTGAAGGTCCTCGTGGAGCGCCCCCGCCCCACCTTCCTCACGGGCGACCCCCTGAGTCCCGTGACCGGCTCCCTGTCCTTCCCGTCCTCGCACACGGGCGCGGCGGTGGCCATCGTCCTCGCGCTGAGCCTGGTGGCGTCGAGTCGGCGCGCCCGTCGCAACCTCCTGCTGTGGGGTGGTCTCACCACGGCGCTCGTGGCCGCGGCCCGGGTGTACTCCGGGGCGCACTACCCCCTGGACGTCCTTGCGGCGCTGCCCGTGGCCGCCGCGGGTGTGATGGTCGGCGCCTCCGTGGCCAACACCGTGGTTCCCGCGCTCGCCTTCGGCTTCTCCTGGCAGCAGGCCGGGGTCACCCCGCGGCTGCCCGCCACGGCGCGCACTGCGGCCCGGTCCGCCGCGGCCACGGCTCGCGCAGGTGCTGAACCTCAGCGGGGCACCCGTTACACGGAGCAGCAGCCGGTGGTCACCGCAGCTCGCACGGCTCCATACGACGCCTCCGCCCACACCGGGCACCGATCGGACCGCGCGGCCTGAGACGCTTCCCACCATCCCCATCCACGAACGACGGCGGGCCGGACCTCGAAAGGTCCGGCCCGCCGTCGTTCGTGGGGTCTGTCGTCGTTGGCAGCCCCGGGGCTGCGTGCTCAGTCGGAGCCGTACCCGGCCTTGACGCACAGGACGGGGCAGCCCGCTTCGAGCAGCAGGCGCTGCGTGGTGGGTGCCATGATCAGCTTCCCTACGGGGGTGCGCCTGCGTGTGCCGATCACGAGAAGCTGGGTGTGGGTGCGGTCCGTGACGTCGAGGATGATGTCCGCAGGATCGGCGTCGTCCGCCACGGGCACGAGCTCGTACTTGAGGCCGCTCTCCTCCAGCGCCGCGCGGTCCTCGCGCAGTGCCGTCTCGGTCTCCTCGGGGCTGGTGTGGCGGCCCCAGCGCTTGGTGTGGTGCGCCTGGACCACCACGAGCTCCGCGGAGCGCAGGGTGGCCTCTGCCATGGCTGCGCGCAGGGCGGCTCGGCCGGCGGGGGTGGGAAGGTAGCCGACGACGATCTTCATGGCGTCTCCTGGTCGTGAGGGGTGTTCTGCGGGGGCACTTGCGCTCACCGGTCGATGTCCTCGAGGTGCGCGATGTCCTCCGGGTGCTGGAACCGCGTGCGGCGCCCGGTGACCAGGCGGCCGTAGAGGAAGTTCACGAGCCACAGCACCACGCCGAGTGCCAGCAGCACGACAGCGATCTGGTACTCGATGGTGTCCTGTGCCCACGGCCCGAGCAGGAACGCGCACGTGACGGCGCCGAGATAGGGCAGGATGCGCGGGGCGTGGAAGTACTCGTGGCCCTCCTGGGAGTGGTCACGGCGCAGGATGATCGCGGCGATGTTGACCACCGTGAAAACCCCCAGCAGCAGCAGCGCGGTGGTGCCACCGAGGGCGGAGGCCGTGCCCTTGCCCATGGCGTTGTTCACCAGAATGATCAGCACCATCCCGAGCGCGGTGGTGAAGATGATGGCCGTCCACGGGGTCCGGCGGCGCGGGAGGACCTTGCCCAGGAACCCGGGGATCACACTCTGCTTGGCCATGCCGTACAGCAGTCGGGAGGCCATGAGCATGTTGATCAGCGCCGTGTTCGCCACCGCGAAGATGGTGAGGAACGGGTAGATGGTGTCGATGGGAACGCCCGGCGCACCGATCTTCACCACGTCGAGCAGCGGGGTGGTGGACTCGCCGAGCTCGCCGATGGGGACGATCGCCACGGTGAACAGGGACACCAGCACGTAGATGACGCCGGTGATGCACAGGCCCGTGAGCATGACGCGCGGGAAGTTGCGGGTGGGGTCCTTGGTCTCCTCGACCATGTTGACGGAGTCCTCGAAGCCCACGAAGGAGAAGAACGCCAGGGAGGTCACAGCGGTCAGGGCCATGAACATTCCCTTGTCGTCAGAGGTCTCGAACACCACCGTGCGGCTGAAGTCCGCGTTGCCCTGGAACGCGGCCCAGAAACCCACGAGGATCACGATGAGCAGGCCGGTGAGCTCGATGACCGTGAGCACCACGTTGAGCTTCACGGACTCGGAAACCCCGCGCAGGTTGATCAGCGCCAGCAGCGCCATGAAGCTCACGGCCACCAGGGTGATGCCCAGGGGGCTCATGTCCAGGTGGAAGCCCTTGGCGAAGTTGGACGCCACGGTGCTGGAGGCGGTGGCAGCGGACGTCAGCCCGGAGCACAGCACGGCGAAGGTCACCAGGAACGTGAGGAAGTGCAGACCGAAGGCCTTGTGCGTGTAGAGCGCCGCACCGGAAGCCCCGGGGTACTTGGTCACCAGCTCCAGGTAGGAGAAGGCGGTGATCGTGGCGACCACGAAGGCCACGAGGATCGGGGCCCACGCAGCACCGCCGATCTCCCCGGCGATGTTTCCCGTGAGGGCATACACGCCCGTGCCCAGGATGTCCCCCACGATGAACAGCAGCAGCAGTCCCGGGCCCATGACCCGCTTGAGCTCGTGGCTCTGCCCACCGGAGTCGGTGCTGTCTCCCGCGGGTGCGGGGGTCGTGTCCCTCGACGCTGACGCCGAGGTGGCGCCCCGCGATGATGATGGATCGCTCATGGTCTCCTCCACGAAGGGACCCTGTGGGATCCACTCCGGATGTTCGGTCCGATCACACCGGGGTGTGACCTGCGGCTCATTCTTACAGGCAACCATAAGGGATGGGGAGTAGGGGCGGGGGCACCGGCGTGGAGCCGGGGGTGCGGTGTCATCGCCCCGGAGGAGGAGTGGCGTCCCCCAGGGAGTGAAGCGGTGCCGTCGTCCGGGACGTGAGCGGGCGTCGTCGGCGAGGAGAGAGACGCGCCCCGCGCCGTGGAAGCGGCGCGGGGCGCGGTGGTGCGGGAAGGGGTTCTCAGCGGATGCCGCGCATCAGCTTCAGGATGGGCTTGGACGCCAGGAGCATCACGACGCCGAGCACGATGGTGATCGCGCCCATGGTGCCGAAGTACCCCACCTCGTTGTCCGCGGAGTAGAACTCCGCGAGCGAGCCCGACAGCGCGGTGCCGAGGGCCACGGAGAGGTTGTACAGCGCGATCATCTGTACGGGGAACTTCCGCGGGGCGAGCTTGGTGGCCAGGGACAGGCCCACCGGGGAGAGGAACAGCTCGCCCAGGGTGGCGAAGAACAGCACGAGCACGATCCACCCGATGAACACGGACGGCGTGTGTGCCTGCGTCACGAAGGTGAGGAACGCCACGCCGATCAGCAGCAGCGCCACGCCGAACTTCACGGGGGTGCTCGGCTGGCGGGTGCCCAGCTTGGTCCACGCTGCCGCGAACACCATGCCCAGCAGGACGATGAAGACAGGGTTGATGGACTGGGTCAGCGAGGGCTTGAAATCGAAGCCCCACAGGTTGAGGTTCAGCCGGGTGTCCGCGTAGATGGCGAGCACGGTGAACTGCTGCTGGAACAGCGAGAAGAATGCCGCGGTGGCAATGAACAGGGGGATGAACGCGATCACCCGGGAGTGCTCGTCCGCGGAGAGCTCCTTGTCACGCAGCATGGTCACGAACAGCGCCACGGCGGAGACCACCACCACGAGGATCACGGCGTTGGAGAGGTTCGCGGGGTTGAGGACTCCGGTGAGCAGCAGCACCACCACGAGCACCACGGCCGCCAGGACGATGCCGATCCACTTGCCGTACTGCGAGCGGGGCAGCGGGTTGGCCACGGTGTGCACCGTGGCGGGCAGGCCCTTGCGGGTGAGGGTGTACTGCACCAGGCCGAAGGCCATGAAGATCGCGGCGAGACCGAAGCCCATGTGGAAGCCCCACTTGGCCCAGGCGAAGCCGGTGAGCAGGGGGCCGAACAGGCCACCGATGTTCACACCCATGTAGTAGATGGAGAAGCCCGCGTCACGGCGGGGGTCGTCACGCTCGTAGAGGGTTCCCACGAGGTTCACGCACGTGGTCTTCAGACCGCCGGAGCCCACGGCGATGCACAGCAGGCCGATGGTCAGGCCGAGCACACTCGGAATGAGGGCCAGGGCGATGTGGCCCGCCATGATGAGCACCGCCGAGGCGAGCATGGTGCGCTCGGAGCCCAGCAGCCGGTCCGCGATCCAGCCGCCCAGGATGGAGCACAGGTACACGGTGCCGCCGTAGGCACCCACGATCCCGGCGGCCACGCCCTTGTCGATGCCCAGACCGCCGTCCGAGACGGCGTAGTACATGTAGTACAGGACCAGTGCCTGCATGCCGTAGAAGGAGAAGCGCTCCCACATCTCCACCGAGAAGAGGTTGGCCAGCATTCCGGGCTGGCCGAAGAAGGTTTTCCTGCCCGCTGGGTTGTGCGGGTCGATGGCTGGCTGGGGTGTGGCCGCCGCGGTGTGCGCGTGGCTGCCGTCCGGGCTGTTCTGACTCATAACAGTCCATGATGCACCCCCGGGCTGGGTGCCCGGGCCTGCGACGCACCACGGGAACGGCCCCGGGGTCCTCCTGTGAGGGTCCCGGGGCCATCGCTCCGCGCCGAACGGCGTGGTCGGCGCGTCAGGTGCGAGCGCCGGACGGGGGTGCCGACGGCGCCGCGTCACCTCGGGTGGGCGGCGGCTGGGCCGTGGGTGGTCACCCGGTCAGTCGTTGAAGTCGGCCGGGTCCGAGCCCAGTCGACCGTCCTCGCGAGTGAGACCGTTGATCTCCTCGATCTCCTCCGCTGTGAGGGTGACCTGCTGGGCGTCCCAGTTCTGCTGGATGCGCTCCGGGGTCACGGACTTGGGGAAGACCACGTTGCCGATGGCAAGGTGCCACGCGATGATGACCTGCGCGGGGGTGGCCCTGTGCGCCTCGGCGATCCGGCCGATGGTCTCGTCCTGCAGCTCCTCCTTGCCCTGTCCCAGCGGGGACCACGCCTCTGTGAGAATGCCGTTGCGGGCATCCATCTCACGCATGTGCTGCTGGTTGAAGGAGGGGTGCAGCTCGATCTGGTGCACGGCGGGGACCACCCCGGTGTCCACGACGTCCTGCAGGGCCTTCGGCGTGAAGTTGGAGACGCCGATGGAGCGTGCCTTGCCGGAGTCCTTGATCTCCTGGAACGCCTTCCAGGTCTCCAGGTACTTGCCCTTCTCCGGCTGCGACCAGTGGATGAGGTAGAGGTCCACGTAGTCCAGGCCGAGGCGTTCGAGGGACGCGTCGATGGCATGGAGGGCGGAGTCGTGGCCCTGGTTGTCGTTCCACAGCTTGGTGGTCACGAAGAGCTGCTCGCGGGGGATGCCGCTCTTGGCGATCGCGCGACCCACGCCCTCCTCGTTGCCGTAGATCTCGGCGGTGTCGATGTGGCGGAAGCCCACCTGCAGGGCCTTGGCCACCACGTCCTCCGCGACATCGGACTCCACCTGCCACACGCCGAAGCCGAGCTGCGGGATGGAGTGGCCGTCGTTGAGCTGAAGTGTCTGGTTCTTGGACATCCTGGTGGATCCTTTCTGTGACAACTACTCCCAGTGAACTGCTGTGCCGCGGATCTGACAAGCCGTTAAGTTCTCGGTGAAGTCCCTGGCCGGGGCCGGATCCAGCGCGGGGCGCCGGGGGAAACATGATCAAATAGGGGACATGAAGTTCAACTTCCGACGTGCCAAGACCCCCGCTTATCTCACGTCCCTCGTGCTCATCGTGCTCGGCCTGGTGTTCGCCGTGGCCTCGGTGGCCGCGCTCGCCTGGCTCCTCACCATCCTGGGCGTCGCGCTCAACGTGATGGCCGTGAGCATCACGGCGATCAACGAGGCCCCCTCCCGTGCCCGGGGCACCGGGACGCGCGTGGTCGAGGAGCCGGAGGCGGACACCGAGCAGCACGACGTCGTTCCCGCCGCCGGTTCTCGCCGGGTGGGCTCCTCCCCGCTGCGTCCCGCGGAGGGACGTCGTTCGGAGGAACGCGGTTCCGGGGCGCGGAAGCCCGTGGGAGACCGGGCGCGTTCGCCCCGCGAGTCCTCCATCGGCTGAGCAGCAACCACCGGACGACGACGCCGACGCGTGCCGAGAGCTCCGCTGCGGGGCCTCGTAGGGAATAAGGGGCTGGTCAGTTCATGGCCGCCGCGCGGTAGATCTGCTGGACCCGCTGCTCGTCCAGCCGGGTCTCGATGCTCACGGTGTGCTCCGGATCCGAGCGCAGGTAGCGCACCGGCCCGTGCGATCCCACGGTGAGCTTCTCGGCGTCAGCCAGTGCGTAGACCGCGTCCAGCACGGCGGTGAACGCCGGGCCCTGCGTGGGGTTCACGCGCAGGGTGAGGTGGGCGGTCACGGTGTCCGAGACGCCGTTCTCGTCGAAGGGGGACTCCACGTCCAGCTCGCGCACGATGCCCACACCGTGGCCGACGACGCCCGGCAGTCGTACGGACAGGTGGCGCTGGGCCCTGGCGAAACTGCGCCGCAGCACGGACACCCAGGACAGCGCGGCCAGCACGAGCACCACCGCGATGAGGCCCAGCCACCACCCGTTGTGGGCGTCCGCGAAGCGCAGGGCGCTGAGCACCACCACGAGCGCGGAGATCAGGGGGATCACGAGCAGCAGGGAGGCCGTGAGCTTCTCGCGCAGGGTGGGCCGGCCCGCGGCGGTGCGCTCCCCGGTGCCCGCGGGGTCCCGGGCGGGAACGGCGGCGGCGTCACTAGCGCCGGCGGAGTCCTGCGGAGCCGAGGCGTCCTGGAAACCGGGCCCGGCCACCTCGGGGGAGCCGACCGCCCGCTCCTCCGCCGGGGCTGCGGCGGGCTTCCTGCCCAGCTGACGCTGCACCGCGGCGTCGAACCCGCGGTCGTCGGAGGTCACGGGCGCGGGCCAGATGTCGAGGGAGTCCATGGCCCCATTATGGTGGCAGGACGTCGTCGAAAGGTGGTTGACCGGTGACCGCTGTCCGTGCCAGCACGCCTCCCTCAACGGTCGGGAGGGGCCCCCGAGCCGGACTGCTGCTGCTGGGGGTGCTCCTGCTGGGCGCCAACCTCCGGGCGGGCATCACCGCGGTGGGGCCTGTGCTGCCGCAGATCGAGGAGCAGGTGGGGCTCAGCGCGTTCCAGGCGTCCCTGCTCGTGAGCCTGCCGCTCGTGGCGTTCGCCGCGGTTTCCCCTTTCGCACCTCGGCTCGCGGAGAGGTGCGGACTCGAACGCACCCTGGGCAGCGCGCTCGCCGTCCTGGCCGTGGGCATCGTGCTGCGCTCCATCTCCGGGCCCGGACTGATCTGGGTGGGGACACTGCTGCTCGGCGCCGCGATCGCCGTCCTCAACGTGCTCATCCCGTCCCTCATCAAGCGCGACTGGCCGCAGCGCATCGGCCCCATGACCGGTCTCTACCAGTCCGTCACGGCGCTGGCCGCAGCCCTCGCCTCCGGACTGGTGGTGCCCATCGCCGGCGTGGTGCCCTCCGGGTGGCGCTTCGCCCTGGGCATCTGGGCGGGCCTCGCGGTGATCGGCGTGGCCACCCTGCTCCCCTGGATCCTGGGCACCGCTTCCGTCCGTGCGGCGACCCCGACGGCGACCGCACACGCATCCGGTCCCGACGCCGCGGCGTCGCCCTCCGCACCCGTGGCCCGCCCCGAACGCGCCCGGCTGCCCCTGCGTTCACCGCTCGCGTGGCAGGTGAGCCTGTTCATGGGGCTGCAGTCCACCATCTACTACACGATGATCACGTGGCTGCCAGCCATCCAGATTGCCAACGGGGCGAGTGCGGTGCAGGCCGGCTGGTTCCACTTCGCCTTCCAGGAGTGCGGGCTGGTGGGCACCTTGTTCTCCGCGTTCGTGATCCCCCGGCTGCGGGCCCAGTCAGGACTGGGGATCGTGCTCGCGGGCGCAGGGCTGGTGGGGGTGCTGGGAATGCTGCTCCTGCCCGGGCTGTCCCTGCTCTGGGCTCTGTGCGCGGGCTTCTGCACGGGCGGGGCGATCGTGCTGGCAATGGCCCTGTTCGGGCTGCGCACCGTCGACTACCACCAGGCGGCGGGACTGTCCTCCATGGCACAGAGCCTGGGCTACGTGCTCGCGGCGCTCGGTCCGGTGGTGATCGGTCTGGTCAAGGACGCGACCGGCTCGTGGACTCTGCCGCTGCTGCTGCTCGCGGGGATCGCGGTGGCGCAGGGGGTCTTCGTGGCGCTCGCCGGACGGCCGCGCACCATCGGCGGCTGAGGCGCGGCGCTCGGGGCGGTGTTCGCCCAGGGGCGGAAACATTTGCCGCGTAAATATATGCTCACTACACTGTTGGGCATGAGTGAGACGAACTGGCTGTCATCCGAGGAGCGGGAGGCCTGGCTCGCGCTCGTGTCCATCATGTTCAGGCTGCCGGGCGCCGTCGAGGGGCAGCTGCGCTCCGAGGAAGACATGTCCCTGGCGGAATACCTTGTGCTGGCCATGTTGAGCGAGGCTCCGGACCACCGGCACAAGATGTCCGCCCTGGCCACCGCCACCAACACCTCGCAGTCGCGGCTCTCGCGCATCGTCGCGCGAATGGAGAAGGACGGACTGGTCACTCGTGAGGGCCGCCAGGACGACCGCCGCGTGGTGATCGCGGAGATCACCCCCGCCGGGCTGCGGCGCGTGGAGGAGGCCGCACCGGCCCACGTTCGCCACGTCCGTGAGATCGTCTTCGACCGCCTCAGCGACGAGCAAGTGGGCCAGCTGCGGGAGATCGGCAGGGCGCTGAACTGCGGCTCCAGTGCCAAGGCCGCCCTGGGGGTGGACTACCCCGTCTGACGCACCGACCCCGGTGTCCGCCCCTGTGAGGGTCTGACGCCGGGTCTACAGTGACGGGCGTGAGTATGCAGAGCGCCCACATGGCCATGTGGCGGACTATGAAGGGCCAGGAGAACAAGGGGCGGAAGATCAGCCGGGACACCGTCCGGCGGATCGTGGACTTCGGCCGGCCGCACGGCAGGGCGATCCTCGCGTTCGTCCTGGTCTCCGTGGTCCTCGCCGTGCTGGGCGTGATCACCCCGGTGCTGGCCGGGCGCGTGGTCAACGCGATCACCGGCGGGCACGACGTCGCGGTGGTGGTCTGGCTCGCCGTCGCCATCGCGGCGGTGGCCGTGGTGGACGCGGGGCTCTCCCTGCTGAGCCGCTGGCAGTCCTCGCGGATCGGCGAGGGGCTGATCTACGACCTGCGCACGGCGGTCTACGACCACGTCCAGACCATGCCCCTGGCGTTCTTCACGCGCACCCGCACGGGCGCCCTGGTCTCGCGCCTGAACACGGACGTGATCGGTGCGCAGCGGGCCTTCGCGGGAACGCTCTCCGGGGTGGTCTCCAACCTGGTCTCCCTGCTGCTGACCGTGGGCGTGATGGCCACCATCTCGTGGCAGGTCACGGCACTGTCCCTGCTGCTGCTCCCCATCTTCCTGATCCCGGCGCGCGCCATGGGCGGCAGGCTGGCCGCACTGCAGCACCGCTCCGCGCAGTACAACGCGCAGATGTCCACGCGCATGACGGAGCGCTTCTCCGCCGGCGGCGCCACCCTGGTCAAGCTCTACGGGGACCCGGTCCAGGAGTCCCGGGAGTTCGCCGCCCGGGCGGCGGACGTCCGCGGCGTCGGCATCCGCGCCACGATGCTCCAGACCACGTTCGTCACGGCCCTGACCCTGGTCTCCGCGCTGGCCCTCGCCCTGGTCTACGGGGTGGGCGGCACACAGGCGCTGCTCGGCCACCTGGACGCCGGGTCCGTGGTGGCACTGGGCATGCTCCTCACACGGCTCTACACGCCCCTGACCATGCTCGCCAACGCCCACATGGACATCATGAGCGCGGTGGTGAGCTTCGAGCGCGTCTTCGAGGTGCTGGACATCAAGCCCCTGATCCTCGAGAGCCCCACCGCCCGGGCCCTGCCGGAGGGGCCGGTGGCCGTGGAGTTCGAGCACGTGGACTTCGCCTACCCCTCGGCGGAGCAGGTCTCCCTCGCGTCCCTGGAGGACGTGGCGGTGCTGGACTCCCGGGGCGGGGAACAGGTGCTGCACGACGTCGACTTCCGGGCCGAGCCCGGACACACGGTGGCGCTGGTGGGCTCCTCCGGTGCGGGCAAGTCCACGATCGCGCAGCTCGTGGCGCGGCTGTACGACGTCGACTCCGGCGCCGTGCGCATCGGCGGCCAGGACGTGCGCGAGACCACGTTCGAGTCCCTGCGCCACACGGTGGGCATGGTCATGCAGGACGGTCACCTCTTCCACGACACCATCCGCGCGAACCTGGGCGTGGCGCGGGAGGGCGTCACGGACGCCGAGCTGTGGGACGCCCTGGAGCGCTCCCGCCTGCGGCACGTGATCGAGTCCCTGCCGGACGGGCTGGACACCGTGGTGGGCGAGCGCGGCTACCGGCTCTCGGGTGGTGAGCGGCAACGCCTGACCATCGCCCGGCTGCTGATCGCCCACCCGCGCGTGGTGATCCTGGACGAGGCCACCTCCGCCCTCGACTCCACCAACGAGGCGCACGTGCAGGCCGCCCTGGACGAGGCCATGAACGGGCGCACCGCCGTGGTGATCGCCCACCGCCTGTCCACCATCCGCCGGGCGGACCAGATCCTGGTGATCGAGGCCGGGCGGATCGTGGAGCGCGGAACCCATGCGGAGCTGCTGGCTCGCGGCGGGCGGTACGCGGAGCTGCACGAGACGCAGTTCGCTCCCCACGAGACGCCATCGGTGACGACGCCGTCGGCCGGGTCCTGCGACGCGTGCGGGCATCTCGATGCCCGGGGTGAGCGGGAGGACGGAGGCGATCCCACGGGGTGGGGGCCGGAGCGGACGGAAGCGGGGCGGGCCGCCGACCGCGGAGCGGAAGGTCACGCGTGAGCGGGTGGGAGGAGCTGTGGTCCGAGCTGGGCATCAGCGCGCCGCACGCCCTGGCCGTGGTGCTCTCCGCGGTGGGCATCTACCTGGTCTTCCTGGTCTTCGTGCGGCTGCTCGGCCAGCGGGTGCTCTCGGCCATGTCCACGTTCGACGTGGTGATCACGGTGATGCTGGGCGCCGTGGCGGGGCGCGTGATTCTGGGCCACCCGCCCACGTTCGCGAGCGGCGTCGTGGGCCTGAGCACCCTGTTCCTGCTGGAGGTGGTCTTCGGAAGCCTGGGGGCCCGGGACCGCTGGCGGAGAGTGCTCAACGCGCCAGCGCGCGTGCTCATGGCCGGTGACAGGGTGGATCCGAAGGCCCTGCGGCGGGCCCACATCACCCGCTCGGAGCTCAACGGCGCCCTGCGCAGGGCGGGGGTGCGCTCAGTGTCCGAGGTCGCGTGCGTGGTGCACGAGTCCGGCGGCGGGCTGAGCGTGCTGCGGCGGGGCGTCCCCATCGACCCTGAGCTGCTGTGGGACGTGGCGGGGGCGGAGGACATCCCGGCGGAGTTCCTGGCGGCACCGGAGGCAGCCGAGCGGGATCCGCACGGTGCGTCCCCGGACGAGGGCCCGTCACGCGACGAAAGAAAGCGCGCTCACTGATAGTTGCGGACGGCTAGAATATTCCCACGCCAACGAAGGGACTCGGACGCATGACCGACATGGCCATCCTGTACCGCGGAGTCAGCAAGGTCTACCCGGACGGCACCACGGCCGTGGACCACCTGGACCTGGACATCCCGGCGGGCTCCCTCACGGTCTTCGTGGGCCCCTCCGGTTGCGGCAAGACCACCTCCCTGCGCATGCTCAACCGCATGGTGGAACCCACGTCCGGCACGGTGGAGATCAACGGTCAGGACGTCTCGAGCATCCCCGCCGCCAAGCTGCGGCGCTCCATGGGCTACGTGATGCAGCAGTCCGGTCTGCTGCCGCACCGGACGGTCGAGGACAACATCGCCACCGTGCCGCGCCTGAACGGTGTTTCCAAGCGCACCGCCCGCGCGGACGCCCGCCAGCTGCTCGCCTCCGTGGGCCTGGACGAGTCCCTCGCCACCCGCTACCCGGCCCAGCTCTCCGGCGGTCAGCAGCAACGCGTGGGCGTGGCCCGGGCGCTCGCCGCAGACCCCCCGATCCTCCTCATGGACGAGCCGTTCTCGGCCGTGGACCCGGTGGTGCGCCAGGACCTGCAGCGGGAGCTGCTGGACCTGCAGAAGCGGCTGCACCGCACCATCGTCTTCGTCACCCACGACATCGACGAGGCCGTCCTGCTGGGCAACCGCGTGGCGGTCTTCGCGCGCGGCGGTCGACTGGCCCAGTACACGACCCCGGAGGAGCTGCTGCGCGCCCCGGCGGACGACTTCGTGGCGGACTTCATCGGCCGTGACCGCGGCTTCCGCTCCCTGGGCTTCGACAGCGCCACCGTGGCCCTGCAGCCCGTGGCGGCGATCGTCTCCGGCACGGGAGAACGCACCCTGCTGGGGCCAGGCATGTGCGACGACGGCGCGGCGGCCGGTCGGGCGGCCCCCTGGCAGTCCGCCGCCGCCCCGGAACCGGACTGGCTGCTGGTGGTGGACGAGCGCCGTCATCCCCTGGGCTGGTTGCCGGTCTCAGCCTCTGGAGAGCCCGCTCCCAGCGACCAGCTGCGCGTGGGTGGCACGCTGTGGCACGACGGCGGGTCACTGCGCACCGCGCTCGACGCCGCTCTCTCCTCGCCCTCAGGGCAGGCTGTGGCCGTCAACGGGGACGGTTCCGTGGCCGGAGTGGTGCCCGGTGGGGACATCATGCGCGCCATCGAGGCGCAGCGCTCGGCGCGCTACGACCGCCCGGAGCACTCGTGAACTGGCTGACGAACAACTGGCATACAGTCCTGACCCTCTCCGGGGCGCACCTCGTGCAGTCCGTGCTGCCCGTGGTGCTGGGACTGCTGATCAGCGTGCCCCTGGCGCGGCTGGCGGCGGGCAGTCGCTGGCTGCGCCCGCTGCTCGTCACGGGCTCCTCGTTGCTCTACACGATTCCCTCGCTCACTCTCTTCGTGGTGTTGCCGCTACTGCTGGGGACCAGGATGACCTCGGTGGTCAACGTGATCGTGGCGCTGACCCTGTACGTGGTCGCCATCCTCGTGCGCTCGTGCGTGGACGCCTTCGAGTCCCTGGACCGGGACGTCCTGCAGGCCGCCACGGCCCTGGGATACCGGCCCGTGCGGCGCTTCTTCGGGGTGGAGCTGCCCCTGGCGGTGCCCGTGATGGTCGCCGGCCTGCGGGTGGCCACCGTCTCGAACATCTCCATGGTCTCGGTGGGCGCGGTGATCGGCATCCAGTCGCTGGGCACCCTGTTCACGGACGGGCTGCGCCGCTCGATCGTCGCCGAGATCCTCGTGGGCATCGTGGCCACCGTGCTGATCGCCGTGGTGCTGGACCAGCTGCTGCGACTGCTGGGACAGGTGCTCACCCGCTGGCAGCGCCCGGGAACGGGCGCGCGGGAGGCCGGCGGGCGGCGTCGTCGTGACACCCGCGGCCCCGGCCGCACTGCGGGCGGCGCGCGTGATGCGACCGGAGCCCTGGCCGCCGTGGAGTCCGGGGGTGCCCGCGCATGAGTCTCGTTGCCGACGCCGCACAGTTCCTTACGGACCCCGCCAGCTGGAGTGGGCCCTCCGGCATCCCCCAGCGCCTGCTCGAGCACGTGGGCTACAGCGCGCTGACCATGGTGATCGCGCTGGCCGTGGCCGTGCCGCTGGGCCTGTGGGTGGGGCACACCCGCCGCGGGGGCGGCGTGGTCGTGGGTCTGGCAGGTGCCCTGCGCGCTCTGCCCACGCTGGGCCTGCTGACCCTGTTCACGCTGCTCATGGGCCTGGGGCTGCTGCCGCCGATCCTCGCGCTGGTGCTGCTGGCCGTGCCGCCCATCCTCTCGGGGACGTACTCGGGGATCGCGGCGGTCTCGCCAGCGCTCGTGGACGCGGCCCGGTCCATGGGGATGACGGAGCGCCAGGTCCTCACGCGCGTCGAGATTCCCGTGGCGCTGCCCGTAATCCTGGGCGGGATCCGCAACGCCGCGCTGCAGGTGCTGGCCACGGTGACCATCGTGGCGTACATCAACCTGGGCGGCCTCGGCCGCTACCTGATCGACGGGCTCGCGGTGCGCGACTACGCGCGCATGCTCGGGTCCGTGGTGCTCGTGGCCGTGCTCGCACTGGCCGCGGACGCAGTGCTCGCCCTCGTACAACGCCTGGTGACGTCACCGGGTCTCGCAACGGCAGGAGATCGACCATGACCACCCCCACCTCCACCCGCCACGCAACCTGGCGCCCCGCAGCATGGGTCGCCGTGGCCTCCACGGCACTGCTCGCCCTCACCGCGTGCGGCGGCTCGGACCCCCTGGGCGGGGGCGACGACGCCGCGAGCGGCTCCTCCGACACCGTCACCGTGGGTTCGGCCGACTTCCCGGAGTCTCAGATCGTGGCGGAGCTCTACGCCGGCGTGCTGCGGGACGCCGGGGTCTCCGTGGAGACCAAGCCGGGCATCGGGGCCCGCGAGGCCTACGTGGGAGCGGTCAAGGACGGCTCCGTGGACGTTGTCCCGGACTACTCCGGCAACCTGCTGCTCTTCGCGGACAAGAACGCCACGGCCGCCTCCGCCGAGGACATCGTGAAGGCGCTGCCGGCAGCGCTCGAGGACCAGAAGCTCTCCGTGCTGGACGCCTCGACGGCCGAGGACAAGGACGCCCTCGTGATCACGCAGGCCACCGCGGACAAGTACGGCCTGAAGAGCATCGAGGACCTCTCCTCGGTGTGCGGGGAGCTGGTCATGGCGGGGCCCCCGGAGTTCCAGGAGCGCGCCTACGGTACGAGCGGGCTCAAGAAGAAGTACGACTGCTCCTTCAAGTCCTTCCAGCCCATCAACGACGGCGGCGGGCCGCTCACCGTCCAGGCACTGACCAAGGGCGACGCCCAGGTGGCGGACATCTTCACCACCACCCCGGCCATCAAGGACCAGAAGCTCGTGGTGCTGGAGGACCCCAAGGACAACTTCATTGCCCAGCAGGTGCTACCGCTCACCGCCCCGGACCGGCTGCCGCAGAAGGCGGTGGACGCGCTCAACGAGTTCTCGTCCAAGCTGACCACGGAGGACCTCATCGACCTCAACCGCAAGGTCAGCGGGGACGAGCAGCAGAACCCCGCGGACGCCGCCAAGCAGTGGCTGGGCGACCACGGGTACGACAAGGCCTCCTGACCCGTCCTCCCTTCTCGCGCCGTTCACGTACCACCGGGTACGTGGACGGCGCGGACCTGGTGGGAGGAGTTCTGCACAGGGTTGTCCACATACGGTGAGGATTTTCCCCACCGGCCTCTGACCTGCGGTGACACTGGTGTTTCCCCCGGTGGGGGCACCGGGGACACGCCGTGGTTTCCACACCTGTGGATAACTCTGTGCACAACCTGTGGGGTTAACGCCCGGTGCCGCCCGGGTCATCTGGCGGTCACCTCCAGGTCACCGCACTGCGCGTGTCTATGCTTGACGGGATCGTCCGCCGCCGCGCGGTGGCGGTCGGACAGAGCCCGGCATCAAGGGGGATCCCGGGCACCATGACTCCCCACGGTCGTGATGCGTGCCAACCGAGGAGGCCTCCACATGCAGCATGAGAACTCGATCCCCCAGGGCCTCGACGGTCAGGAGCAGGTGCTCCAGTTCGTCAGGGAGCACCTTCTGCGGGACACCCGGGTGGACCCCGAGGACCGCGCCGTGTTCACGGGCCGCCTCACCACCCACGTGCACCGCTTGGTCACTTCCCTCTACGCCGTCTACGGCTCGGGGCCGGGGTTCTGGGACACCGTGGCCCAGGCAGTGCTGACCGCGTGGGAGGCGTTCGTGGCCCGCCCTCGGGACCTCAAGGATCTCGACCGGCGCCGCGAGGACGCCCAGCCGTGGTTCACCTCCCGGGACGCCGTGGGCGGGGTCTGCTACGTGGACCGCTTCGGCGGGGACCTTGCCGGGCTGCGGGAGCGGATCCCGTACTTCAGGGAGCTCGGGCTCACCTACCTGCACCTGATGCCCCTCTACGAGGCCCCGGAAGGCAACTCGGACGGCGGGTACGCGGTCTCCTCCTACCGGCACGTGGACCCCGCACTGGGGACCATGGCGGAGCTCGCAGAGTTCGCCGCCCTGCTGCGGGCGCAGGGGATCGCGCTGGTGCTGGACTTCGTCTTCAACCACACGTCCAACGAGCACGCATGGGCCCGGGCTGCCGCCGCGGGGGACCCGTTCTACGAGCGCTTCTACTGGATCTACCCGGACCGCACCATGCCGGACGAGTTCGAGATCACCGCGCGCGAGATCTTCCCGGACGACCACCCGGGGGTGTTCACCCGTGTGGACAGTACCGAGGTGGGTCGCACGCTGAGCCCGCTGCACCCGGATCCCCGCTGGGTGTGGACCACGTTCCACCGTTTCCAGTGGGACCTGAACTACTCCAACCCCCACGTCTTCCACGCGATGGCCGCGGAGATGCTCTTCCTGGCCAACCACGGCGCCCAGGTGCTGCGCCTGGATGCCGTCGCCTTCATCTGGAAGCATCTGGGCACCTCCTGCGAGTCGCAGCCCCAGGTGCACGACCTGCTGCGCGCGTTCAACGTCGTCATGGCACTGGCCGCGCCCGCGGTGGAGTTCAAGTCCGAGGCCATCGTGCACCCGGACGAGGTCATCCGCTACATCCAGCCGGACCAGTGCGCCCTGTCCTACAACCCGCTGCAGATGGCGCTCACCTGGGATGCCCTGGCCACGCGGGACGTGCGGATGCTCTCAGCAGCGCTCGCGGAGCGCCACGCCACTCCGGAGGGCACCGCCTGGGTGAACTACGTGCGCAGCCACGACGACATCGGCTGGACCTTCTCGGACGAGGACGCCGCGCGGCTGGGGATCGCCGGCCACGACCACCGCCGCTTCCTCAACGCCTTCTACACCGGCCGCCACCCGGGCAGCTTCGCCCACGGCGTCGCCTTCCAGGACAACCCCCGCACCGGCGACTGCCGCATCTGCGGGACCACGGCGTCCCTGCTGGGCCTGGAGACCGAGCCTGGCCCAGCGGTGGACCGGATTTTGCTGGCCTACTCCCTGGCCATGAGCACGGGTGGCCTGCCGCTGATCTACCTGGGGGACGAGGTGGGCCAGCTCAACGACGCCCACTGGCAGGAGAACCCGGACAATGCGCACGATGCCCGGTGGGTGCACCGACCCCTGTACTCGGAGGCGGACTACGAGCGCCGTCACGACCTCTTCTCCGTCCAGGGGCGGATCTTCGGCGGGATCCGGGGGATGATCACGGTCCGTCGCAGCACCCCGGAGTTCGACGGCACCACCCTGATCCCGTTCGACACGCACAACGACCACGTGCTGGGCTACCAGCGCCCCGGTGGGCACAGCGTGGTGCTGTGCCTGGCCAACGTGAGCGACTGGTCCCAGTTCGTCACGGGCGAGACGCTGAGCGGGTTCCTGCCCACGGCCACGTCCCTGGGCGACGACGAACGGGTGGACCTGCGCGCCGGGATCCTCCTGGAGGCCCATGGCTTCCGGTGGCTGCGAGTGCTCCCCGCGGTCTAGGAACCGGTCCGGAAACGCCCCTCCACCCCTGTCCCCCCAAAAGGGGGTAGGTCTCCGCAGATGGGTGGACAACGCCGGTTATCCACATGATTTGTCCACAGCGTGGATAAGTCACACGAGTGGGATTCGATCCGCTGTCCATACGTTTATCTGGTATCTCCCCTGGTGAGAGCGGGGTGCATCCCTGGGATGCGGCAGGGTGGCTCAGGACGTCGAAAACCTGTTCGAAAAACCCACAGCTTTTTCCACCCCTGTGGACAACTTTTATCCACCCCTGTGCACGCGTCATATGACCCCGCAGAGGGTGACGTGTCCACAAGTTTGCATCAGACTGGAAGTGCCTGGTCATCCAGGCGCACTGTCACAAGCGTGTGTCGCTGCTCGGTGGGACGAGCGGCGTGGGGAGGCGCACGCACCAAGGGGGAAACATGTCTGCACACATCACGCGCCTGGAGAAGGACGCGCACGGATTCACCATGCTGGCCGAGCAGGACGTCCCCGTGGAGGGCGACGTCGTGGACGAGGCACTCAGCCGGCCAGCCGCACTGGGCAGGTGGTTCGATGTCCACTACGAGTGGCCAACGAGCATCGACGAGCCCCTGAACGTGGGGGCGGCACTGGAGTTCACCGCGGCCGTCGGGCCGCTGCGCTACGAGTTCATCATGATCGTGGCGGACCGCGTACCCGGGGAGTCGCTCATGCTGCGCACCACCAAGGGTCCGACCGACGCCACCGTGGAGATCACGTGGACAGAGGCCGACGGCGGTGTCCACGTGATCTTCGAGGGTGACTTCCGGCTGCGGGGTTCCCTGTGGTGGAAGTCGCCGTGGTCCCAGATGCTGGCCAGGCGCGCCGTGACCCGTGGTCTGGAGCGGATGCGGAAGGACCTGCTCTCGCATGCGCAGACACCCACGCCCGCCCTCCTCGGAAGGGCCGGCGGTGCTGCGGCCACGCCGCCGGCGGCGCAGGGCGGGTGCGTGGGGCGTGGCCGCGCGGCGCACAGGAAGCCGAGCGGGCGTCGTCGGGCGCAGAGCGTCTGAGGACACGAGCCGAGAGGCTCAGGGCAGCGGGCGTTCCATGCGCTGGACCGTGACCCAGAAGTCCGGGCCGGGCACGTGGAACGTGGCGGTGCCGCGCGGGGTGTACCCGAGGCCGGAGTAGAAGCGCTTGAGCGCGGGGTTGTTGTCGTCGCAGTCCAGGCGCGAGATGCGCCGGCCCGACGCCGCGATCACGGTCTCAGCCGCATGCAGCAGGCGTGTGCCCGTGCCGGTGCCGGTGAGGCTGCGGTCCACCGCCACGCCGTGGATGTACCCGGCGGGTTCGGGCTGCTCGCCCCAGATCTCCAGGTCCTCCCAGATCACGCGCACGCTGCCGAGCACCTCGCCGGGACGACTCTCGGGCTCCACCACCCACCACTGTCCCGCGGCGATCTCCTGTTCAACCTGCGCGGGGGTGAACTCGCCCTCCCGCCACTGGTCGATGCCGCGGGTCTGCATCCACCGGGCCAGCTCGTCCCTCAGCGCCACGATTCCCGGGGCGTGTGCGGGGGTGGCGGGAAGAACGTCTGTCACGGAGGAGACAGAGGGAACGGGTGTGGCGGACGTGCTGTGCGTGCGGGACATGACCCCAGCGTAGGGCGGTCCGTCACGGACGTACGCTGGTGGCTGAACGTCCTTGACCCCTCTCCGGTGCCGGACGGACAGTTGAGGCATCACGAATCCCCAGAAAGGATGATTTACCGTGGCTGAAAAGTTCACTCTCCCCGATCTTCCGTACGACTATGCAGCGCTCGAGCCGCACATCTCGGCGCAGATCATGCAGCTGCACCACGACAAGCACCACAACACGTACGTGACCGGTGCGAACACCGCGCTCGAGAAGATGGAGGAGGCCCGCGCCAACGGTGACGCCGCCGGTGCGGCGAAGCTCTCCAAGGACCTCCAGTTCAACCTGGGTGGCCACGTCAACCACTCCATCTTCTGGAAGAACATGTCCCCGGACGGCGGCGACAAGCCCACCGGCGAGCTCGCCGCGGCGATCGACGAGTTCTTCGGCTCGTTCGACAACTTCCGTGACCAGTTCACGGCCGTTGCCACCACCATTCAGGGTTCCGGCTGGGCCATCCTGGCCTACGAGCCGATCGCCGGGAACCTCGTCATCGAGCAGATGTACGACCAGCAGAACGGTGTCCCCGTGGCCACCATCCCGCTGCTGCAGCTCGACATGTGGGAGCACGCCTTCTACCTCGACTACCAGAACGTGAAGGCGGACTACGTCAAGGCGTTCTGGAACATCGTGAACTGGGCGGATGTCGCCGAGCGCTTCGGGAAGGCTCGCGCCGGGGGCAAGTCCATCATCTGATCCACCCGTGACGCGCTGCTCCGCGGCGCCCACGTCCCGCGAAACCCCGCTCGGCCCGCGCCGCGCGGGGTTTCGTGCTTCACAGTCACCCACGATAACAACAACGACAACGACGCCGCCGCCGTGCCCGCCTGTGTGCCGCGCCGTCCCTTTGCGGTTGGTTGCCTGCCGAGCCCCCTGCTGCCGCGCGGTGTCGCCCGCGCCCCACGCCCCGAGGAGTTGGTCCATGAGCACGCCCCGTTTTCTGGTGACCCAGGAGATCCCCGAGCCCGGTCCGAGCATCCTGCGCGAGGCCGGTGAGGTGGACGTGCGGCAGGGCATGAGCGCCCAAGAACTGGCAGCGGCGGTCACGAGCGGGGACTACGACGTCGTGCTGGCGCAGGTCTCCGACCGCTTCGACGCCCAGCTGCTCGCCGATGCCCGGATCAGGGGGATCGCCAACTACGCGGTGGGCTACAACAACGTGGACGTGCCCGCCGCAGCCGAGCACGGAATCGCGGTGGGCAACACCCCGGACGTGCTCAACGACGCCACCGCGAACGTGGCCATGCTGCTGCTCCTGGGCGCTGCCCGGCGGGCGCACGAGGGGTCCGCGTACCTGCGGGAGGGGCGATTCACGGGTCTGCAACCGAACCTGCTCGTGGGCCAGGACGTCACGGGCGCCACCCTCGGAATCGCCGGGATGGGGCGGATCGGCAAGGCTGTGGCCCACAGGGCGCTCGGCTTTGGGATGCGCGTGGTGTTCACGCAGCGCCCGCCGCACGACCGCGAGGTCCCCCGGGATGAGCTCGGGGACCTGGCCGGAAGGGTGACCCAGGTGCCGTGGGACGAGCTCGTGGAGACGAGCGACTTCCTGTCCCTGCACGTGCCGCTCACCGAGGAGACCACCCACCTGGTGGATGCGGAGGTGCTGCGCCGCATGAAGTCCACGGCGGTGCTCGTGAACACGGCCCGCGGGCCCGTGGTGGACGAGAAGGCCCTGGCTCACGCCCTGCGCGAGGACGAGATCTTCGCGGCCGGCCTGGACGTCTTCGAGAACGAGCCCGCCGTGGAGCCCGAGCTGCTCGAGCTGCCCAACGCGTTTCTGCTACCGCACGTGGGCTCGGCGGAGGCCGGCACCCGCGCCGGGATGGCGCGGATGGCCGCGGAGAACGCCGTCGCCATGGCCCGCGGAGAGAAGCCGCCGTACCCGGTGGAGGCGTAGGGGCGGGAGAACCGCGAGACCGACGACGTCGTCCTCGGCCTGTCGTTCAGACGCCGTCCAGCAGTGCGCCAACCACCTCTGCGGTCGCGAGCACGGCAGTGCCCACGGACTGCTCCGTCGTGTCCCTGCCCAGGCTGAAGCGCACCGCCGTGCCTGCGACCTCTGGGGAGAGTCCGAGGGCCGTGAGCACGTGGGACGGCTCCGTGGAGCCCGCCGAGCACGCGGAGCCGGAGGAGACCAGCACCCCCCGATTCTCCAGGTCCACGAGCACCGTCTCCCCGTTGACCCCGGGGAAGCAGAAGCTGGCGTTCGTGGCCAGCCTGTTCCCACCGCCTCTCGGATCCGGGCCCGTGAGCAGGGCACCCGGAACGCGGCCGCGGATGCCCTCGATGAGCCTGTCCCGGAGGTCGACGGCGCGGCGCACGTAGTCCTCGCGCTCCGCCTCAGCGCGTTCCAGGGCCACGGCCAGGCCCACCGCGCCGGCCACGGTGGATGTTCCCGAACGGCGGCCGCGCTCGTGCCCCCCTCCGCTGAACTGAGGGCGCAGCGGCGTGCCGCGACGGAGCCACAGCAGCCCGATGCCGGGCGGCGTCCCGATCTTGTGCCCCGCGAGACTCAGCGCGCTCACCCCGAGGGCCCGCACGTCCAGGGGCAGCGTCCCCGCAGCCTGGACCGCGTCGGTGTGGAGGGGGACGTTGTACTCCGCGGCCATCTCCGCCAGGGTGGCCACGTCCTGTACCGATCCGACCTCGTTGTTCGCGAGCATCACGGAGGCCACGGCGACGTCGTCGTCACCGCTGAGGGCCGCCCGGAGGGCGTCCGGGGTGACTGTGCCGCTCGGATCCACCGGGACCTGCTGCGCGGTGAAGCCGTCGTAGCGGGCGAGGTCCGCGGCGGAGTCCAGCACGGCGTGGTGCTCGATGGCGCTCGTGACCACCCGGGTCCGCGATGCGCGGCGCTCGCGGCGGGCCAGGGCGATCCCCTTGACCGCGAGGTTGTCCGCCTCCGTGCCGCCTGACGTGAAGACGACCTCCCCGGGGCGGGCACGCAGCACGGCGGCCACGCGCTCGCGGGCGTCCTCCAGGGCCGCAGCGGCGCGGCGCCCGCGTTCATGGTGGCTGGACGCGTTGCCGAACTCGGAGGTCAGCCACGGCCACATGGCCTCGATGACCTCCCGCCGGGGAGCGGCGGTGGCCGCGTGGTCCAGGTAGATCATGGGGTGCCTTTCATAGCGGAACGGGAGGGCGGGATCAGCCGGTGGCGATGTCCAGTCCCAGGTCCAGCGCGCGTACCGAGTGGGTGAGGGCGCCCAAGGAGATCACGTCCACGCCGGTGGCTGCCACCTCCCCTATGGTCTCCAGGGTGATGCCGCCGGAGGCTTCCACGGCGGCGCGGCCGTCGATCATGGCCACACCGCTGACAAGGTCCGCGCGGGAGAAGTTGTCCAGCATGACTACGTCCGCACCCCCGGTGAGGACGTCCTCGATCTGGTCCAGGCGGTCCACCTCCACCTCCATGCATGCCGTGTGGGGCATCTTCCGGCGGAGCTCCCGCAGGGCGTGGGGCAGGGAGACCCCGCTGGCCGTGAGGACGGCCAGGTGGTTGTCCTTGAGCATCACGGCGTCCGAGAGCCCGAAGCGGTGGTTGTGGCCGCCGCCGCAGGTCACGGCGTGCTTCTCGAGAGCTCGCAGCCCCGGGGTGGTCTTGCGGGTGTCGCACACGCGGGTCCGGGTGATGGTCCCGGCGGGGAGCTTGTTGGCCCGTTCGACCTCGGCGACCGACTTCTCCACCTCCGCGACGTAGCGCGCGGTGGTCGTCGCGATCCCGGACATGCGCTGCACCAGGTTCAGCACGGTGCGCTCGGCGCTCAGCAGGGGCCGGGCGGGTCCGGAGACCGTGGCCACCACCGTCCCGGGTTCGACGGCGTCCCCATCCGCCACGTGCAGCTGGACCGTGAGCCCGGGATCGGCGACGGCGAAGCCCGTGCGGATCACCTCCTCCCCGGCGAACACGCCGCTCTCGCGGGAGGTCATGGTGGCGGTGGCGTGCGCTTCCGCGGGAAGGGCGAGGTCCGAGGTGAGGTCACCCCACGGGGCATCCTCCGCCAGTCCGGCGCGGATCACGGCCTCAACGGCTGAGCGGTGCAGCATGCGCTGTCCTTTCGTGGTGGTCCTCGAGTGCCGATGCGGGTGCGGCTCCGGGCGTTGCGTCGTGTGCTTCCGCGCGATCCGCCCGATGGTGCGCGCCGCAGGACTCGGTGCGCAGCCGTGAGGCACGAACCACTTCTCGGGCCACGGCC
Organism: Kocuria salsicia; assembly: GCF_039532055.1. Classification (NCBI taxonomy): domain Bacteria; kingdom Bacillati; phylum Actinomycetota; class Actinomycetes; order Micrococcales; family Micrococcaceae; genus Kocuria; species Kocuria salsicia. The sequence goes on from NZ_BAAARF010000008.1 coordinate 115,705, forward strand.
AACAGGTTGCGGTCCTCGTACTCGGCCAGTGTGGCCGGGCGTTCGTCGCGGGGGCGAGCGGCGGCGCCGGAATCCTTCGCCCCTACCGTTGCCTCAGCCTCAGCCTCAGCCTCTGCCGCTCCCGTTGCGGCCGTTGACGACGGCGCCGCGAGCCACTGCTCCAGCAGTCGCTGGGTTCTTGCCAGCTCGGCCCCGGTGCGGACCACTCCCGCTCCGAGCCACAGGGTGGCCTGCAGGGCGGCACGACTGAAGGGAATGCCGAGCGTCCCGTGCATTCCGTGGGGGACATGCGCGGGGTCGGTGTCGTGCAGGGCCGAGGCCGTGCTGACCTCGACCGGCCACAAGGGGACGGGGTCCTGTGCGACGAGACGTCCAACGCGCTGGCCGAACACCACCGCCTCCAGCAGGGAGTTGGAAGCCAGCCGGTTGGCGCCGTGCAGCCCCGTGGCGGCGCACTCTCCGGCCGCCCACAGTCCAGGGACGCTCGTGCGCCCAGAGGCGTCCGTGGCGATTCCGCCCATGAGGTAGTGGGCCGCAGGGCCCACGGGCACGAGCTCGCGGGACCACTCGATCCCGTGCTCCCGCAGGGCGGCGTCGATGGTGGGGAAACGCCGGGCCAGGAAACTGGCCCGGTCCTCGCCGTCCGGCACGGGGATCTCAGAGCAGTCGAGGAAGACCCCGGCCCCGGGTTCGGCGGAGCGCTCGGCGGCGATGGCGCGGGCCACGACGTCGCGGGGAGCAAGCTCGGCGCGCGGGTCCGCGCGGAGCATGAAGCGCTCACCCCGGTGGTTGCGCAGCACGGCACCCTCGCCCCGCACGGCCTCGGAGATCAGGAAGGATCCCGGGGCGGTCAGCGCGGTGGGGTGGAACTGGACGAACTCCATCCCCCGCACCTCCGCTCCGGCCCGCAGGCCGAGGGCGATGCCGTCCCCGGTGGCCACCGCGGGATTCGTGGTGAACGGGTACAGTTGGCCCACGCCACCGGTGGCGAGCACCACGTGGTCGGCGGGGAGGTCAGAGGGTTCCCCGAGGAGACCGTTGGCATCGACGGGCCGCACCGTGACGCCGGTGATCCGACCGTCCCGCAGCCGCAGGTCGGTGGCCAGTATGTATTCCAACAGGGTGATGCTTTTTCGGGCGGCGGACTCCGTGACCCGCGCGGTCAGCGCCGCCTGGATCGCGTGGCCGGTGGCATCACCTCCCGCGTGCAGGATGCGGGGAACGCTGTGGGCGCCCTCCAGGCCCTGCACCCAGTCCGAAGCGGGCCCGGCCACCCGGTCGAAGCGGACCCCTGCGCCGGTGAGCGCGGTGACGGCCTCGGGGGAGTCCGCGACGACGCCGTGCACCACCTCCACGTCGCAGCACCCCGCCCCCGCGGCGAGGGTGTCGTGGACGTGCAGCTCAGCAGTGTCCCGCGGCTGGCCGCCGGGCAGGTCCCGGGTCATCGCGGCGATCCCGCCCTGGGCGCGGTCCGTGGCGGTGTGGGCGGCCGCGGACTTCGTGATCACGGTGACCCGGGCGCCGTCCGCCGCCGCACGCAGCGCGGCGGTGAGCCCCGCGGCACCGGAACCCACGATGAGGACGCGCGGTGCGGCGTCGTCGTGCCCGGGGATGGGCGGCGGCGCGTCACGCACGCGGCACCGCGGTGAGCATCCGTTCGAGGGCCACGGAGGCGTCCTCGGCCACGTCGGACGGCACGCTCACCCGGTTCACCACGCGACCCTCGACCAGCTCCTCCAGGACCCACGCGAGATAGCCCGGGTGGATCCGGTACATCGTGGAGCACGGGCAGATCACGGGGTCCAGGCAGAAGATGGTGTGCTCGGGGTACTCGGCGGCCAGCCGGTTGACCATGTTGATCTCGGTGCCGATCGCGAAGGTCTGCCCGGGCTCCGCTGCGGCCACGGCCTTGCGGATGTGGTCCGTGGACCCGGCAGAGTCCGCCGCGTCCACCACCTCCATGGGGCACTCCGGGTGAACGACGACGGTGCAGCCGGGGTGCTCGGCGCGCGCCTGGTCGATCTGCGCCACGGTGAAGCGGCGGTGCACGGAGCAGAAGCCGTGCCACAGGATCACGCGCGCATCCCGCAGCAGCTCGGGGGAGTTGCCGCCCAGGGGCCTGCGGGGGTTCCACAGGGGCATCTGCGTGAGCGGCACGCCCATGGCCTTGGCGGTGTTGCGCCCCAGGTGCTGGTCCGGGAAGAAGAGCACGCGCTGCCCGCGCGCGAAGGCCCACTCCAGGACCGTGGCGGCGTTCGAGGACGTGCACACGATCCCGCCGTTGCGTCCGCAGAACGCCTTCAGTGCCGCCGAGGAGTTCATGTAGGTCACGGGAACGACGGATGCGAGGGGCTCGCCGCGCTCGTCCGTGAGCACGGTGCCGTCCTCGGCCGTGGCATGCGGACCGAGGGCATCCACAAGGTCCGCCCAGCACTCCTCGACCGAGTCCTCGTCCGCCATGTCCGCCATGGAGCAGCCGGCGGCGGGGTTGGGCAGGATCACGGCCTGATCGGCGGTGGAGAGGATGTCCGCGGTCTCCGCCATGAAGTGCACGCCGCAGAACACGATGGCTTCCGCCTCCGGATGGGCCTTCGCCTGCTGCGCGAGCTGGAACGAGTCCCCGATGAAGTCCGCGTGCGCCACGATCTCGTCCCGCTGGTAGAAGTGGCCCATCACCACCGCGCGCTCGCCGAGGCTCTGCTTCGCCGCGCGGATCATGGCGTCCAGCTGCTCGGGGGTGGCATCCCGATAGCGCTGTGGGATGGTGGGCTGCGCGGGGGATCCGGCCGGCACGGTGTCATCCTGGGAGGCGCCGGGGCCGTAGCCCTGCGCGAGCGGGGCGGGGAAGTCCCACGGCTGCTCGGCCAGCGCCGAGCTGCACGAGGAACCTTGCGGTGATGACGTCGCGGCGTCCGGTCGGGAGGCCAGCAGGGTCAGGCGGGTGGCGACGGAGGTCATGGTGTCTCCTCGGTGGAGCGGGATCGGAAGAACTCGGGTGCGTCTTCGGTGGTGAAGTGGTACAGGGCCGGCGGGCGGTGCGGGGTGCCGGCCACGCGCTGGCCGGTGTCCTCCAGGCGTCCCGAGCGCAGCACGTGGCGGCGGAAGTTCGGGGGGTCCACCTTGTGGCCGAGGATCGCCTCGTGGACCTCCCGCAGCTGGGCGACGGTGAACGCGGCGGGCAGGAAGGAGCGGGCGACGGTGGGGTCCGCGATCCGGTCCCGCAGGCGCGCCAGGGCGTGGGAGACGATCAGCGAGTGGTCGAAGGCCAGCGGCGGGAGGTCGGTGGCCGGCAGCCAGGTGACGTTGAGGTCGCCGTCACCGGACGCGGCGTCGTGCGTGGGCAGGGCGGCCCAGTAGACCACGGTGACCACGCGCTCGTCGGCACCCTCGGAACGGGTGAGGCCCCCGAAGGTGGCGATCTGCTCGAGGTGCGCGGCGGTGAGTCCCGTGGTCAGGTGCAGGTAGCTCGCGGCCGCCGTCTCGAGGTCCTGGTCCTGGCCCAGTGGACCACCCGGCAGCGCCCACATCTGGCGGTAGGGCTCGCGGACCCGGCGCACCAGCGGCAACCACAACTCGTGGCTGCCGTCCGGGCCGGTGGGGCGCACCGTGAAGATCACCGTGGACACAGCGATGCTCGTGCACGCAGTGCCCATGGCCGCCGCCCATCGCCGAGGAGTCCGGGGGGATCCCCCGTAAGTGTCATGGAGACTCTAACACGTTAGTGTCAGAATGACACTAAGTGGCGGGGCGCCGTCACCCCCCGGAACCCGGTCCGCGGGAAACCTGCCCCGTGCGGACCCGGCCCCTCGCAGGCTGGACCGAACGCGCGGCCCCGCGACACGACGTCGTGCCCCCGAACCGCGCGCCACAATCGTCGCCCGCCCGTGTCCTCACCACTGCCGGCTCGCAGGTTGCGTACCTTGGGCTGAACCCTGCTCCGCCGGCAGAACGGAACACGCCATGTCCTCGAACGCGCCCAGCGCCCGCCCGCACGGCACCGAGAAGAGGGGAACCGGCGCCCTGCTCCGGGTCCTGAACTGGATCGAGTGGGTGGGCAACAAGCTTCCCGACCCGTTCTGGCTGTTCCTGCTGCTCGCCGGGATCGTGATCCTGCTCAGCTGGATCCTCTCCGCGGTGGGGCTCAGCGCCGTGAACCCGGCCACCGGGGAGACCGTTGCGGTCACCAGCCTTCTGGCCCCGGACGGTCTGCGCAAGATCGTGGCCGAGGCCGTGACCAACTTCGTGGAGTTCCCGCCGCTCGGGCTGGTGGTCGTGATCCTGCTCGGCGTGGCCGTGGCCGAGCAGTCCGGGATGCTCTCGGCGGCGCTGCGCGGCTCCGTGGCGCGGGTGGGGCCCAAGTGGCTCACCTTCGTGCTGGCACTGACCGGCATCACCGGCTCCATCGCCTCGGACGCCATGTACGTGGTGCTGATCCCCCTGGGCGCGCTCGCGTTCAAGGCCGCGGGGCGCTCGCCTGTGGTGGGGCTCATCGTGGCGTTCTGCTCCGTGGCGGCCGGGTTCAACGCGTCCCTGCTGCCCACGGCGTCGGACGCGCTGCTCGGCGGCATCACCACGGCGGCGGCCGGTCTGATCGACAAGAGCGTGATCGTCACCCCGGTGTCCAACTACTTCTTCACGTTCGTCTCCTCGCTGGTACTTGCGGGCATCATCACCGTGGTCACGGAGACGGTGCTCGCCAAGCGCGGCGAGGCCATCGAGGAGGACACCGACACCAAGCAGCAGAACATGGGCGACTTCGAGGACATGCGCCTGAAGCCCCGCGAGAAGCGCGGCCTGCGCAACGCCGGGATCGCTTTCGCGCTCATGATGGTGGTCTACCTCCTGGCCCTGCTCATTCCCGGCTCTCCGCTGCGCGCGGAGGACGGCACCGTGCTGATGTCCCCGCTGCTGATCAACGTGGGCATCGTGATCGCGGTGATGTTCGCCGTCGTCGGCTGGGTCTACGGCCGCGCCGCCGGGACCATGACCCGCGCCCGTCAGGTGCCCGAGGCCATGGCCGAGGGCCTCACCAGCGTGACCCCGGTGCTCGTCCTGTTCTTCGCCGCCGCCCAGTTCACCGCGTACTTCCAGTGGTCCGGGATCGGCCCCGTGCTCGCCGTCTACGGCGCGGACTTCATCGGCTCCCTGGGACTGCCGCCGGTGGCGACCTTCACCGGGATCGTGCTGATCGTGGCAGTGATGAACCTGCTCATCACCTCCGGCTCCGCCCAGTGGACGCTGCTCGCGCCGGTGATGGTGCCCATGCTCATGCTGCTCAACGTGTCCCCGGAGATGACCCAGGCGCTGTTCCGCATCGGCGACTCGCCCACCAACGTGATCAGCCCCGTCAGCCCCTACTTCGCGCTCGTGCTCGGCTACCTGCGGCGCTACCAGAAGAACGCCGGGGTGGGCACGTTGATCTCGCTGGTGCTCCCGCTGTCCATCGCAATGCTCGTGGGCTGGTTCCTGCTCTTCATCGCCTGGTACCTCCTCGGCCTGCCGCTGGGTCCGCAGGACCTCTGAACGCGGCGGGGTTCGCCGGGGACGACGCCGCCGCGCTGCCGCCCTCGCCCGGCACGCCGCCCCTCGCGGGGCGTGCATCTCTGGGGTGGCCGGCCAAGGACCGCGAGCCCCCCACTGGAAACGACGAACGCCCCTCTCCGCCCGGTGACCAGGTCACTGAGCGGGGAGGGGCGTTCTCACCGTCCTCCGGTACCGGAAGCTGGCACCGGCGTCCGTCACCGGGGGAGCGGGTCAGTCGTTGGAGTCCACGGTGATCTTGTCCCCGGACACCGTCACGGTGCCGGAGGTGGAGATGCTCGTGGTGGTGTCCTCGTCGGACCAGTCGGCGGGCTCGTCGTCGTCGTACTCCTCGTTGTGCTGGTAGTTCAGACGCGCCTCCCCGGACTTGCTCGTGGAGAAGGAGATCTCACCGCTGCCGAACGGGGAGCGGGACACCGAATAGGTGGGGTAGCGCTCGATGCTCCACACCGGGTTCCGGTAGTCCTTCTCGTCCCCGAAGATCGAGTACCCGAAGGGGCAGCCGTCCGGCTCGAACTCGCCGGACTTGGCGCACGTGTCCAGCTTGGCGTTGAGCTGCTTGGTGAGGTCCTGCTCCAGCGCCGGGGTAAAGGACTGGCTGAAGGACATGCCCGAGTCCATTGACTCCGCCCCGGCGCGGATCTGCGCCACCTGGTTGCCGCCGTAGGTCACGTACTTGCTCGCGGAGGACACGCCCACGGCGTAGTCGCCCGGGAGCACGGTGAATTCCTGGGCGTGGGGGTCGTTCTGCTTGTCCACCGTGACCTTCTGGTCGTTCACGGTCAGCTCGTCCACACCCGCGGGCACCTCCACGCTGAACGTCTGGTAGAGCGAGGACCCGGCTGCGGTCTCGTCCACGTGCCAGGACTTGAACAGTCCGGCGCGCGAGTCGCTGACCATGGGCAGCGAGACCGGGGTGGTCACGCCGTCCTGGGTCACGGTGGCGTTGACCGTGGCGTGGTCGCCGTCGATCTGCGTGTCCTTGACCTCGTACGAGGACACCCGGTTCTCGGCGGCTCCGTAGATCTCGTCCGTGAGCAGCGCGCGCTCGCCGGTGGCCACGTTCGGGTCCGCGGCCTTCGCCACGGCGGACGCCTTGCCGTCCTGCACGGACTGCAGCAGCTCCTCGGCCTGGTTGTCCGGGCCAAAGACAGTGCGGCTGAGCACCGAGAACACGATCACCGCGGCCACGGCCAGCAGCACCAGGGCGCCCACGATGATCGCGATCAACCGGATCCGCTTCTTCTTGGCCGGGTCCATGGGCGTGCGCTCGGGCTGCGCGGCGGCTGCCGGGCGGGCGTCGTCGTAGCTGGGCAGCACGCGGGTCTGCTCACCCGGGGTGAGCCCGGCGGTGTCACCGCGCTGGGCGGTCACCGTGTCCTCGGTGGGGCAGGCCGCGGGGGACGACGTCGCCGCGGGGGTCGCGGACGTCGTCGTGCCCGGTGCGGTGGCAGCGTGGTGCCCGGCGGCAGCCACCGCGCCACCGGCTCCACCCACTGCGGCGGCGGAGGCCACCACGGCGGCGCGGCCGCGGGAGCGCTCGGAACCGCGCAGACCGCGGGTGACCCCGGCGGGCAGGGAGTTCATGAACGCGGGTACCACGAAGCGGGCGAGCAGCTCGATCACCGCACCCCACAGCAGGAGCACCAGGCACGTCCACCCGGCGGGGCGCAGGCTGAAGCCCGCCCCCTGGGTCCGGCTGCCCGCCTCCGCGGCGAAACCGCTGACGTTGAGCAGCCACATGAGCAGGATGCCGAGCACGAAGTACGCGAGGGGCAGCACGGCCCACGCGAAGGGGTTGCGCGCCACGCGCTGGTTCATGGGACGCACGTGCCCCCAGGCGGTGGCCGCGCACAGCACGGAGACCAGCGCCAGCAGGATGCACAGCACCACAGCCCAGCCGGGCACGGTGCCCTCGCTCCACAGGTAGAACGCGTGGGAGTTGCCGGTCAGGTCCGTGTAGGAGATCGCCGCGCCACCCGCGGTCAGCGCGGAGAGCAGGGAGAGCACGAACAGCCAGCCCACGGCCACGGGCAGCCAGAACAGGGCGGAGAAGCCCGCCACGGCGCCGTACTTCACGAAGGCCCAGATCAGAAGTCCCAGGCCCGCCACCACGGCGAACACGGTGAACTGAACAACGATGGGACGCAGCACCTGAAGCGCACCCGGCAGGGAGCGCTCGGCGCCGATCACCACGCGGCCCGGAGCGGCCTGGGTGGAGCGCACGTTCAGTGCGGAGGCGATGCTCAGCAGACCCACCACCAGGAGCACGGCGAACAGGCCCGGCCCCACGGCGGTGATGCGCAGCTGGAGGGTGGAGTAGAACACGGAGAGGTCCATGCGCAGCACGGTCACCGCGGTGACGATCAGCGCCAGCGCGCCCCACACCACGCCGCCCACGGCGGCCATGACCCACTGCACGGCGCGCGTCTCCACGCGCAGACCCGCCGAGAGCTTGCGCGCCACGAACCACGCGGCGGCGATGCCGCACGCCAGGGCGAAGTGCTGCGGCACGGTGATGCCCGCGGTGCCGCCCTCGCCACCGACGCTCGCGATCACGCGCAGCGGCACCAGCGCGGCCATGGCGGCCAGCTGGAACGGCACGGACAGGAACCATGCGGCGCCGGAGAGGTCGGGGGCCTCACCGGTGAAGGTGCCGATCTGGTTGTCCACCTGATCCGTGAGACTCCCGCTGGAGTCCCCCGCGATGGCTGCGCCCAGGAGCGTGAGCAGCATGGCGAGCACGGTGCCCAGCACCATGCCCACGTAGCCGGCCGCCCCGGCCACGGCGGGAACCCACCAGTGGCGCGGGGTCATCGTGGACAGAGCCGCTGGCGGAGAGTAGGCGTAAGGCTGCTGGCCGGGGGCGGTGGCCGCCCCGGCGCTCGCCGCACCATGGCTGGCGGCACCGGCTGCTGCCGCGCCGTGGCCCTCGTGGCCTGCGGCGGGGACGGCTTCGGTCTTCTCCCCGTTCCGATCCCGGGACTCGCCCGCCGGGCCGTGCGCCGATGATGGCATGTGGTTCTCCCCTGTCACGCGTTGAAGGTCCAGCGGATTGCCTGGACTTTCCCTGGATACCAGAGGAGGACACGCCCCCGGGTCATGCCCCGCCGTGAAAGGGACGTGTGTATGAATAAGTCTCTATTTGACGCGCGGGCCCGCCGATCCTGCGGGGTACTCCTGCAGGGGGGCGCAGGTGTCGTAGGCGTTCTGGATGAGGTCGATGATCCGCCACCCCTCCTCCGTGGCGTCCGCGCGCACGGTGAAGGTGGGGTCCCCGTCCAGGATCCAGCGCATCACGGAGCCGTAGGCCGTGAGCCCCGGCTCCGGGACGCCGCTGGAGAGGGTGAGACGGTTCATGCCGCGGGAGTCGAAGGGGCTGCCCACGTTGGTCTCGAGCTGCACGTGCTCCTCCTCGAAGCCCACGCTGAGTACGTCCGGGGCCAGGGGGTGCGGCCAGCCCTTGTACTCGTGGGGCGGGCGGCGGAAGGTCACGCGGATGTGCTGGGCGGGGTTGCCGATCGCCTTGCCGGAGCGCAGGGTCACCGGCACCCCGTTCCAGCGCCAGGTGTCCACCTCCAGGGTGACCTGCACGAACGTCTCGGTCTCCCGCTGCGGGTCCACGTCCTTCTCCTCCGCGTAGTCCGGGACGTCGTGCCCGCCCGTGGTTCCCGCGGTGTAGCGGCCGCGGACCACCGGGGTGATCCCGGGGTGCTCGGCGGCGTGCATGGTGGACTCCTCGTCCCACAGCCGGGTGGCGCGCAGGATGTGCGCGGTGTTGGCGGGGACCTCCACGGCGTCGAATCGGGAGGGCGGGTCCATCATCGTCAGCGCCATGACCTGCAGCAGGTGGGACTGCAGCATGTCCCGGGCGGCACCCGTGCTGTCGTAGAACTCCCCGCGGCCCTCCAGGGCGAGCGTCTCGTCGAAGACGATCTCGATGGACTCCACGTGCCGCCGGTCCCACAGCGGCTCGAATAGTCGGTTGGCGAAGCGCAGGCCCACGATGTCCAGCACGCCGGGCATGCCCAGGAAGTGGTCCACGCGGAACGTGTGCTGCTCGTCCACCAGCTGCCCCACCTGCGCGTTCAGCGCCCGCGCGGAGGCCAGGTCCGTGCCCACGGGCTTCTCGAGCGCCAGGTACAGGTCCTCGGGCAGCGAGTCCAGCTCGGCCAGCGCTGCGCATGCCTTCTTGGTGATGGCGGGAGCCAGCGCGAAGTACAGGCACACGGGGCCGACGACGTCGCCGAGCAGCTTCTCGAGGTCCGCAGCCTCGGTGACGTCGCACGAGACCCAGTGCGTCTCCCGCTGCGCTCGCTCCACGGCGGGGCCGGTGGCGCCCACGGACGCGAACGCCTTGGCGACCGTCTCCTCCCAGGTCCCCGCACGCACGTCGTCGTCCGGACCCAGTGGACCCGGGAAGTCGTCCCGGGCGGAGCCGACGATCGTGATCTCCCGCTCCGGCTGCAGGTCCAGCAGCGAACCGAGCCCCGGCAGGAGCAGTCGCGCGGTGAGGTCGCCGGAGGCGCCGAGAATCACAAGGGTCCTGATGTTGTCCATGGGATCAGGGTAGGGGGTGGACAGAGGCTCGGGCTGCGCTGCCGCACCCCGGGGGACGGCCAGCGGGCGGCGTCGGGGTTCGTGCCAGCGGCTGAGGCTGGAAACGAGACCGGGGTGCAGGAGGCCGGGCACGGGAACGGCGCGACGGCGCCTGTTGGTGCGCGGGTGGCCGGCGGCGGCCTGGACGACTGGGTCTTAGCGGTGGGCTGCGGGGGCGGCCACGACGAGATCGTCACCCGCTCCCTGCCGGTGCTGCGCGCCCTGACCCACCCGGAGACCGGCGGGATCGTCGCGGCGCCCACCACGTCCCTGCCGGAGGACTTCGTGGGGGCGCAACTGGGACTACCGCTGCACCTGGCTGCGGGATGCGGCCCTGAGCATTCAGGTGCTCGTGAACCAGGGCCACCAGGACGGTGCGCTGCTGCGGCGGGACCGGCTGCCGTGCGCCGTCGCCGGGCAGGCGGACGTGGCCGCGGTGCCCTCGGTGGCGGCGGGCAACGCGGCGTCGCACGGCGTCGGCCTGGGTCAGATGAACCTGTCCGGGTACCTGGCCCCGCAGCGCATCCACTACGGCAGCGAGAAGAGCGACGACTTCACGAACGCCCTCTACCCGCAGCACTCGATCACCTCGCTCGCCTGCCGGAAGGACCCGACCGCGCGCCTGCGTCCGGTGAACTGGAACCGAGTGCCGGACGGCAAGGACCTGGAGGTGTGGAACCGGTTCACCGCCAACTTCTGGCTCCCGGAGAAGGTTCCGCTGTCCACCGACATTCCCGCGTGGCAACGGATGCGCCCGGAGGAGCGGACGCTGACCACGCGGGTGTTCACGGGCCTGACCATGCTGGACACCGTGCAGGCCACGGTGGGGGGATCTGCCGGATCCAGGGCACCCGCACGCAGCACGAGGAGGCGGCGTACACGAACGCTGCCTTCATGCAGTCCGTGCACGCGCGCAGATTCAGGAGTTGACGTTCGAGCCGCTGGAGACGCTCTCGGAGCTCGGGCTGCGGCACTCGGGGCGCTCTACGAACCGCTGGGGCTGATGGAGGACGTGGCGGTCTTCGTGCGGTACAACAATGCGAACAAGGCGCTCATGAACCTGGGCTACCCCGAGCGGTTCCCGGCCGAGAAAACGCGGGTGAACCCCGAGATCCTGGCGGCGCTGTCCCCGGGCAGCGACGAGAACCACGACTTCTTCAGCAGCCCCGGCTCCAGCTACGTGATGGGCAAGGGGGAGGACACCACCGACGCGGACTGGGAGTTCTGAGCCCTCCGGCGGAGCCCGCCGTGGCCCGGCCACTCCCGCGGTGAAGGCCCGGCTCCCCTCCCAGGGTGCCGGGCCGCGGGTGGTCGCGTGCGGCGCCGTCGGCCACCGAGCCTGCGAGGCTTGCCCGCCATGTGGGACCCACGTACGGTGTAGCCGATCCGTGCGGAGCCTTCCGCGCCGCGCGGCCGCCCGGCCCCGCACGGCACCATCCACGCCGCGCCCGAGGGCCTGACAGTGGGGAGAAACGCAACGTGGCGCTCAGTGTTCTGGATCTGTTCTCGGTGGGGATCGGGCCCTCGTCCTCCCACACGGTGGGCCCCATGCGGGCCGCCCGGCTCTTCGTGAAGGGCCTCGCCGACGACGCCCTGCTGGGGTCCGTGGCGCGCGTGCACTCCCAGCTCTTCGGCTCTCTGGGGGCCACCGGGTGGGGCCACGGCTCGGACAAGGCCGTGATCCTGGGGCTCATGGGCGAGGACCCGGAGACCGTGGACACCGACACCGCGGACGCCACGGTGGCCCACGCGAGCGAGACCGGTCAGCTGCTGCTGGACGGCCTGCACCCGGTGGCCTTCGACCGCTCCCAGGACGTGGTGATGCACCGCCGCAAGTCCCTGCCCACCCACCCCAACGGCATGAGCTTCACCGCGTACGACGCCGCCGGCACCGTCCTGCGCGACAGCGTCTACTACTCGGTGGGCGGCGGGTTCGTGGTGGACGACTCCAAGAGCAGCGCGGACAAGATCGTCGAGGACGACACCCCCGTGAAGTACCCGTTCAGCACGGGGGACGAGCTGCTCGCCATCTGCGAGTTCGAGAACCTGAGCGTCGCGCAGGTGATGGCCGCCAACGAGCTCTCGTGGCGCCCGGCCGAGGAGACCCGCGCGCAGCTGCTGCACATCTGGTCCGTCATGCAGGAGTGCGTGGAGAACGGCTGCACCCGCGAGGAGAAGACCCTGCCCGGGGGACTGAAGGTGCGCCGTCGTGCCCCGGAGATGCGCAAGCGTCTGCTCACCAAGGAGCGCGGGGACGACCCCCTGTACGGGATGGACTGGGTCAACCTCTACGCGCTCGCGGTGAACGAGGAGAACGCGTCCGGCGGGCGCATCGTCACGGCCCCCACCAACGGTGCGGCAGGGATCATTCCCGCCGTGCTGCACTTCTACACGCGGTTCATGACGGACGCGTGCGACGACAATGCCGTGGACTTCCTGCTCACCGCGGCGGCGACCGGCATCGTGATCAAGGAGAACGCGTCCATCTCCGGCGCTGAGGTGGGCTGCCAGGGCGAGGTGGGCTCCGCGTGCTCCATGGCCGCGGCGGGCCTGTGCGCGGTGCTGGGCGGTAGCCCCCGGCAGGTCGAGTGCGCCGCGGAGATGGGCATCGAGCACAACCTGGGACTGACGTGCGACCCGGTGGGCGGGCTCGTGCAGATCCCGTGCATCGAGCGCAACGCGATTGCCAGCGTGAAGGCCATCAACGCCGCGCGGCTGTCCATGCAGGGGGACGGCATCCACAAGGTCTCCCTGGACCAGGTGGTCAAGACCATGCGGGAGACCGGTGCGGACATGAAGATCAAGTACAAGGAGACCTCCCGCGGGGGGCTCGCCGTGAACGTCATCGAGTGCTGAGACTGCTCGGCTCATGCGAGCCCTCCATGCGGAGGACCTGGTGGTCGTGACCCCTCCCCGTCCACCCGGTCTGACGAGACGCCCTCGGTGCTGTGGGAGATGTCCTTCCTTGACCGCTGGGGGTCTACCTGCAGGGGCTGCCCGGGTGGCTCGGCCTGCCCGTCACGTCCGCGGAGTTCTCCGTGGGCACCATCGTGGTGCTCTTCGCCCTGCAGGGGGACGCCATCACCTCCCAGCCGTGGAACGTGGTCCGGATCGCGTTGCCACGGCCGTGCTGCTTCGCCATCATGTTCGCCCCGGGGACGTTCAGCTCCCGAGCCGCCCGGCTGGGCTACGCCAGATCCGCCACTGTGGCGTTCACCGCGGCGGGCAACAACTTCGAGCTGTGGCCATCGGCACGTTCGGGGTCACCTCGGGCCAGGCGCTCGCCGGGGTGGTGGGCCCGCTGATCGAGGTACCGGTGCTCGTGGCACTGGTCTACGTCTCGGTCTGGCTGGGCCCGCGTGTCTTCCCCTGCGACCCCACGGTTCCCGCGCGCTGATGACCGCGCGAGAATGAAGCCATGACCACGTCGCTGCTGCTGCTCGCGGACACCCACCTTCCCAAGCGCGCCAAGGACCTGCCCGCCCAGGTGTGGGACGAGGTGGAGGCCGTGGACGTCGTCGTGCACGCCGGTGACTGGGTGGACCTGACCACGTTCGAGGCGCTGCGGGAGCGCTCACGCCGCCTGGTGTGCGTGTGGGGCAACAACGACGGCCCCGAGCTGCGCGCCGAGATGCCGGAGACCGCCCGGTGGGAGCTGGAGGGCCTGCAGTGGGCCATGACCCATGAGACCGGCGCGAAACAGGGCCGGGAGAAGCGCATGGACGCAGCGTTCCGGGACACGGACGTGCTGGTGTTCGGCCACAGCCACATCCCGTGGGACACCACCGCGCCCTCCGGGATGCGGCTGCTGAACCCCGGATCCCCCACGGACCGCCGGCGGCAGCCGCACTGCACGTACATGCGGGTCACGGCGGACGCGGGGACGCTCACGGACGTGGAGCTGGTGGCGCTACCGGGGCGGCACCGGGTGCGCGTCCCGTCAGTGGTTGCTGGTTGCAGCACTCGTTGACGGGGGTCAGTCGTCTCTGCCCACGATGAACCGCGAGAGCCATGCGGCCAGTACGCCCAGCAGCCCGCTGACGGCCAGCATGGCAGTGACCATGCACAGCATCCCCAGCCCGATGGGCACGCCGCCGGAAGGATCGACGGCATCCACCTAGATGTACTGGCTGGGTGCGGTGATCGGTTCGCTTGACCGCAGGAGTTTCGTGATGTCATGCAGAGCCTCGGCCAGGTGATTCGGATCATGGCCGGCCCGTCGCACCACGTCGTCGAAAGACCCACTCAGCGCGTCGGTCGATGCGGCCAGCATGGTTCTTCCTGCGGGGGTCAGGTGTAGGGATTGGCGGTTGCCGTCTCCTGGGCAGGAGGAGTCTTCGATGAGACCTGCAGACTTCAGCGTCCTGGCGACCCCGGTGGCGGCAGCTGGCGTGACCTTCAGGCCGTTGGCCAGGTCTCGGCCTCGCAGGCCGGGGTGTTGCTCAATGATGACCAGCGCAGTGTGGTGTCGCAGGGTCAGCCCGAGAGGCTTGAGAACAGCAGCTGCCTGGCGGTCCATGGTCAGAACCAGGTCATGGAGTTCGTAGGCCAGGTCAAGCACGTGGGTCATGCGAACCACTCCATAGACAGCGTGGCGTAGTCGAGGTAGAAGCAGGCCACGCTGATCAGGAAGACGCGCTCGAACAGCCCGAACACTGCCAACGTGCGCCGTAGGCGTGGGATCAGGCACACGCACAGGCCAACCAAGGAGATCAGCGCGATCCACCGCAGGAATCCCGAGACGGGATCGCCAAGCAGTCGTGTCACGTTTCCCATGAGCGAGAAGGCCAACGCGAACTGCGTGATCGCGAGGACGTAATGGATCATCCCCCGACCTGTCCGGGGTGCTCCGACGAGATCGGTGGGGAAGAACCGCATTGCGGCGGTCGTCGCGCCGATGACCACGAACGCCACAAACGCGAAGCCCCGGTCGCTCCAACCGGGGTAACCGATCCACGTCCCCAAGGCCAAGAGCCACCAGCCCGCCGTTGCAGCCAGGCCCATCCACTCGAACAGCTGTCGCGTAGCTCCGACGCCGTAGTCACTCACGGCGTCTCTGATCGGGTTCCGGGCCCTGGTGGTGTGGAGGCGCGCGAGCAAGCCCAGCCGCACGATAAGGGATGCGGCGGCCGCCGAGAAGATCGCAGAGGAAATCACGATCTAAATGTAGTACTTAACTTAAGGCGCTGCAACACCCTTCCGATGTGGCCATCCGTTCCACCTCGCTGCGTGCACCAGCCGTTCCGTAATCCCACAACCTCGATCAACGTCTCCGGTCAGTACACCTAGAGCCGTGTGAAGAAGACGGCAAAGCCGATCCGGCCCACGGCGGTGAGCGTCAGGAGGATCTTCACGGCGGGTTGCACGACGGCTCCGCGCGGTGGGGGTGCCATTCAGGGTAGTCCTCCGGCGGCGGCACTCCTACAGTGGACGCATGAGGCTCTTCGCCGCCGCGTACCCTCCCCGCGCAGCTCGCGAGCACCTGGTCCGTGCCCTGAGCGAGGTGCGCGCCATGACGGGCACCTCCCTGCGCTGGGGCGATCCCGAGCAGTGGCACGTCACGCTCGCTTTCTACGGCGACCAGCCGGAGGGTGCGGTGCCCGATCTCGAGGAGCACCTGCACGCCGTTGCCAGCCCGTCCCCGCCGCTTCGGGTCGGCCTGCGCGGCGCCGGCTCGTTCGGAGGCACCACGCTCTGGATGGGTCTGGGCGGGGAGACCACCGGCCTGGCGGACCTCATGCGCGTCTGCTCCCTGGACCCGGACGAACGGGCCCGGCAACGCGCACACCTCACGGTGGCGCGGCTGTCCCGCACGGAGCGCTCGCGCCGGGCCGCGCAACGGCGCCGCGGCTCACGCGTCTTCGCACGCGGCGGGCCGGAGCTCGCAGACGTGGTCCGGGCACTGTCCGTGTACGACGGCCCCGAGTGGACCGTGGGCGAGGTCCGCCTGATGTCCTCCGCGCTCGGAGAAGGACGCTCGGGCGGGGCGCTGCACAGAGAGATCGCGCGCTGCCCGCTGGGTGGTCCCGCGGCCCCGGGCCCGCCCGGTCAGGGGCACCCCCGGCCCCGTTAGTGTGGACCACATGTCCGCGACCGCTCCTGCCTCCCGCTCGGGCGCATGGCTGTGGATCCTGGTGGGCTCAGCGGTACTCACGCAGTCGGGTGCGAACCTCCTGCGCCCGATCACCTCCTACAAGCTCCTGGGGCTGCACGCGGACCCGGTGGTCATCGGCCTCACCACCGCCGCCTACGCGCTGATTCCTCTGGTCACGGCCGTCTGGCTGGGACGGGTCTCGGACCGCATTCCGCAGCTGCGGCTGCTGATCCTCACCGGAGTCGGTCTGCTCGCCCTGGCAGGTGTTGGACTGGCGGTCGCCGGCTCGGTGTGGCTCATCCTCGTGGCGAGCGCCGTGCTGGGCGTGGGGCACCTGTGCTTCACGATCGGTGGCCAGACGGCGATCGCGCGCTATGCGGCGGACCGGGATCTGGACAAGGGGTTCGGGTGGTTCACCGCAGCGTTCTCTGCGGGCCAGATGATCGGGCCCGCACTCGGGGGGTGGATCGTGGGCCACGGCACCGACGTGGCCTCCGCGGAGCGGATGGCCGCGGTGAACGAGAGCCTGTGGATCGGTGTCGCGGTGACCGTCCTGGCGGTGCCGCTGTTCCTGACCAGGTCCTCCCTGCCCGCTGGCGTTCCGGACGGGGCGGGCGACGCCGCGGTGTCGCCCCCGGACGCGGACCACGCCGCCGGTGGCCCCCGGGAACCGGCGCAGGGCCGCGCCACGACACTCGGGATCCTGCGCGTCCCCGGCATCGTCTCGCACATGGTGGCGGCGATGTCCCTGCTGGCGATGCTGGACATCCTCACCGCGTTCCTCCCCCTGGTGGGTGAGGAGGTGGGGGTCGCACCGTCCGTGGTGGGTGTCCTGCTCGGGGTCCGCGGCCTGGCCTCAATCGCCTCGCGTCTGCTGCTGCCGTGGCTGTCCGGAAGGTTTTCCCGGGAGAGGCTGCTCGTGGTGAGCCTGATCGCCTCGGGCGTGACCCTCATCGTTCCGCCCCTGTTCCTGGACCGTTTCTGGTGGGCGGCACTGCTCCTGGCCGTGGGCGGCTTCTTCCTCGGACTGGGCCAGCCGCTGACGATGACCATGATCTCCACGTCCGTGCCGGACGCCTGGCGCGGCTCGGCGCTCGCCGTGCGCCTCATGGGCAACAGGGTGGGGCAGGTGCTGCTGCCTGTGGCAGCAGGAGCCGTTGCCGCTCCCCTCGGCCCGGGCGGGGCAATCTGGCTGACCTGCGCCCTGCTGCTGGGCAGCGGGCTGGAGAAAGCGGTGCACCGGCGGAGGGGCGCACGGCGGGGCGCGTGAGCGTGCCGTCGTAGCATGGCCCCACCACCACCACGGGCGGGGTCGCCGCCCCACCCCGAGATGCTCCGGGAGGCACCCTCATGACTCAGCACAGCAACTCCGACTTCCTGGACGCGTTCGCGCAGATGTCCCGCAACGGCGGGCTGGAGACCGGCGGCGTGGAGCGGCAGGCGGCCACCGAGGCGGACGGGCTGAACCGGCAGTGGTTTGCCGGCTGGCTCACGGCGCGCGGCGCCACGGTGCACTACGACGCGGTCGGCAACCAGTTCGGCCTGTTCGAGCACACCCCCGGGGCGCCCTACGTGCTGGTGGGCTCGCACCTGGACTCGCAGCCGCGGGCAGGCCGGTTCGACGGCGCGTACGGCGTACTGGCCGGGGCCCACGCGTGCGCGCAGCTCCACCTCGCCGCGCTGGGCGGGGAGATGGAGCTGAGCCGCAACTTGTGCGTTGTGAACTGGTTCAACGAGGAGGGCTGCCGCTTCAAGCCGTCCATGATGGGCAGCTCCGTGTACACCGGCAAGCGCGACCTGGAGGAGACGCTCGCGATTCGGGACACCGCAGGGGTGAGCGTGCGCGAGGCGCTGGACGCCCTAGGGCAGCGCGGTGAGGACGTCATCCCGGAGGCCACCGCCTACGTGGAGCTGCACATCCAGCAGGGGAAGTCCATGGAGGAGGACGGCTTCACCATCGGGTTGGTGGAGGCCACGTGGGGTGTGCGGAAGTACGAGCTGCGGGTGCTCGGGGAGCAGGCCCACACGGGGTCCACGCTCATCGAGGACCGCAAGGACGCTCTGCTCGGGGCGTCGTTGCTGATCGCCTCGGCGCGGAAGGTCGCGCTGGAGCACGACGTCATCACGTCCTGCGGGGAGCTGCTGATCGAGCCCAACTCGCCGGTGGCCGTGGCCCGGGAGGCGCGCCTGGTGATCGACCTGCGCAGCCCGGACGCCGAACGCCTGACCGCCGCGGACGAGCACTTCGCCCGGGAGGTCGAGGATGCTGCGCGGGCCGCGAACGTGGAGATCCAGACCGTGAACCGCCACGCGTGGGACGTGCTGGAGTACGCCCCGGAGGGCCTGGCACTCGCCCAGGAGGTCGTGACGGAGCTGGACCTGCCCCACACCCGGATCATGACGCTCGCCGGGCACGACTCCACCAACGTGAAGGACGTGCTGCCTACCGTGATGCTGTTCGTGCCCTCCCACCGCGGCATCACGCACAACGAGTACGAGTTCACCTCGGACGAGGACATGCTCGCCGGTCTGGAGATGCTCACCGCCACCCTGCGGCGGGTGGCGCAGGGTGAGCTGGGCTGACGTCCACGGCACCCACCGGGTGGGGGCGCGGGGGTGTCTGGACGGTCGCACGCGACCGGGTATGGACGTCTCACCCACACCCCAGTGTGTCTCCGGTCATAGAGTAGGGAGGAAGTCCCGACCCGAGGAGGACCCCGTGACCGATCCACTGCCCCTGGACGGCGTGCTCGTCGCCGACTTCTCCCGCGTGCTCGCCGGGCCGCTGTGCACCATGACCCTCGCGGACCTCGGCGCGCGGGTGGTCAAGGTGGAGCGGCCCGGCAGTGGGGACGACACCCGGCACTGGGGCCCGCCGTTCTCGGAGACCGGGCCCACGTACTACGAGTCCGTGAACCGCAACAAGGAGTCCGTCTGCCTGGACCTGCACACGGACGAGGGTCGCGGGCTCGCGCGTGAACTGGCTCTGCGCGCGGACGTGGTCGTGGAGAACTTCAAGCCCGGCGGCATGGCCAGGCTGGGGCTGGGCTACGAGGAGATCTCGGTGGAGAACCCCGGCGTGGTGTTCGTGTCCGTCTCTGGTTTCGGCACGGCGGGCGGTGCGCACCTGGCCGGCTACGACTTCCTGGTGCAGGCCGTGGGCGGGCTCATGAGCATCACCGGCCGCGCGGACGGCGAGCCCACCAAGGCGGGCGTCGCGCTCGTGGACGTGCTCACCGCCAAGGACGCCACGATCGGCACGCTCGCCGCGCTCGAACAACGACGTCGCACGGGCCGCGGCGCGCACATCGACGTCAGTCTGCTGTCCAGCCTGCAGGGCGCGCTGGTGAACCAGGGGCAGGCCTACCTGGGCGCGGGGAAGGTCCCGCAGCGGATGGGCAACGACCACCCGTCGATCGTCCCGTACCAGCTGCTGCAGTGCTCGGACGCGCCCCTGGCCGTGACGGTGGGCAACGACCACCAGTTCCGAAAATTCACCGAGGTGCTCGGCATCCCCGAGGCGGCCGATGACGAGCGCTACGTGAGCAACGGGGTCCGCGTGGACCACCGCGAGGAGCTCACGGCGCTGCTCGAGGAGGCCCTGGCCGCGAGGACCGCGTCCGAGTGGCAGGAGTCCCTGACCGAGGTGGGAGTGCCCGCGGGCAAGGTGGGCGGTATCGACGAGGGCGTGGCCCTGGCCGAGGAGCTCGGGCTGGAACCCACGGTGGACGTCCAGGACCGCACGGGCGCGACCGTGGGCCGCCAGTTCCGTCACCCTGCGCAGTGGACCCCGCCGCTGGCGTCCCCCACGCAGGCCCCGCCGCAGCTGGGGCAGGACACGGATACCGTGGTGCAGTGGCTGCGGGAACCCCGGGACAAGTAGAAGTGGGAAATCAGGCTCCGCACCCGGCTACGCGCGGTGTGTCCGCAGTCATACAGTGGACCCATGAGTGAACTGAAACCCGTGGACGTCATGGACCTGGTGAGCTTCGACTCCCTGCTGTCCGAAGAAGAGATCGCGCTGCGCGCGAAGGTGCGCGAGTTCGTGGATGCCACCATCAAGCCGAACATCGCCGAGTGGTACGACAACGCCGTTTTCCCGCTCGAGATCGTGCCGGAGATGGCCAAGCTGGGCCTGCTGGGCATGCACCTGAAGGGCTACGGCTGTGCTGGACGCACCGCAGTGGAGTACGGTCTGGCCGGTGCGGAGCTGGAGGCCGGGGACTCCGGGCTACGCACGTTCGTGTCCGTGCAGGGCTCGCTGGCCATGAGCGCCATCTACAAGTGGGGTTCTGAGGAGCAGAAGCAGGAGTGGCTGCCGCAGATGGCCGCCGGTGAGGCCATCGGCTGCTTTGGCCTGACCGAGCCCACCGCAGGCTCTGACCCCTCCTCCATGAAGACCTTCGCCCGCAAGGATGGCGAGAACTGGCTCATCAACGGCGCCAAGCGCTGGATCGGGCTGGCCAGCGTGGCCAAGGTGGCCGTGATCTGGGCGCAGACCGATGAGGGGATCCGCGGCTTCGTGGTCCCCACCGACACCCCGGGCTTCAAGGCCACGCCCATCACGGCCAAGCTGTCCATGCGCGCGTCCATCCAGTGCGACATCGAGCTCACGGACGTCCGCCTCCCCGCCTCCGCGATGCTGCCGGAGGCCAAGGGTCTGCGCGGCCCGTTCTCGTGCCTCAACGAGGCCCGCTACGGCATCATCTGGGGTGCCATGGGTGCCGCGCGTGACTCCTTCGAGGCCGCTCTGGCCTACTCGCAGGAGCGCCTGCAGTTCGACCGCCCGCTCTCCGGCTACCAGCTCACGCAGCAGAAGCTCGTGAACATGGCCCTGGAGATCGACAAGGGCTTCCTGCTCGCCCTGCAGCTCGGCCGGCTCAAAGACGCCGGCACGCTGCAGAACCACCAGATCTCGGTGGGCAAGCTCAACAACTGCCGCGAGGCCATCAAGATCGCCCGCGAGGCCCGCACCATCCTGGGCGGCAACGGTGTCACCCTGGACTACTCGCCCCTGCGCCACGCCAACAACCTGGAGTCCGTGCGCACCTACGAGGGCACGGACGAGGTGCACTCCCTGATCCTGGGTCAGCAGCTCACGGGGGTGGGCGCGTTCCGCTGAGTCCGTGCGTCCCGAACCGGGTGCCTCCCTCGGGAGGCACCCGGTTTTTTTATGCGCATGCATCGTCCTAGACGGGCGACGACGCCGGGCCGCCCGTTCCCGTGGCCTCATCACGCGTCGCGGTCTTGGTGGGTCCGGACGGGGCCACGGGTCTCAGCCTTGCACGGTCAGCCCGGGGCGCAGCGGGCCAGCAGAGGGGCTCCCAGGACTGGTTCGCGGTCCAGGAGCGTCACGGACAGGCCCTGCTCCCGCAGCAACGCGGCCACGTGCAGGCCCACCGCGGACCCTGTGAGCCCGCCGCCCACGACCACGGGAAGCGGCTCGGCCATGGCGCCTGCCACGGTGAGCACGAGCTCCGCCAGATGCTCCGCGGCCACCGCCGTCAGCTCGGACGCCACGGCGTCCCCGGAGGCGGCCAGCTCGCACACGGGCTGCGCGAGCCCTGCCCAGTGGGGCCGGTCCGGATGGTTGTGGAACGCGCCGATCAGGTCGGCGGGCTCGGTCACTCCGGCGTGCTCCAGCACCACTCGGGTGAGCGCTTCTCCCGCATTCCCGGCAGCAGGCTGCTGGGACCGACGCAGCACCCGGCGCACGGCCTCCCGGCCGATCCAGTAGCCGCTGCCCTCGTCGCCGAGGAGATACCCCCAGCCGCCGGCGCGTACCTCGCGGCCGGAAGTGTCCACGCCCCAGGCCACCGAGCCGGTTCCTGCGATGAGCGCGATCCCGGACGTGTGAGCGCCGGCGGCGAGGATCAGGCGGGTGTCGTGCACGGCCGTCACACTCGCGGACGGGCCGAGGCAACCGGCGGAACGGATGAGACCGGCCAGTCGAGCGGCGTCGTGCGCGGTGTCCACGCCGCCGGATCCCGCAACCACGGGCGTGCCGGGCGCCGCGTGCAACTGCGACAGGACGGAGCGCAGGCATGCGTGCGCCTGCTCCGCGGGGACGTTCTGCACGTTCGCGGACCCGGCGCGCGCCTCGCGCACGGGTGTTCCCCCGTGGAAGAGGATGCCACGCGTGTGGGAGCCGCCGATGTCCAGGCCGACGAGGAACTCGCCCGCGCTGCGCGAGTCACCGGGGCCCGGTCCCGCGGGCTCTGCGCTCACTGCGGCGGCCGGGTCAGTTCGAGACCTGCACCTCGCCCATCTCCTCCCAGCCGTCCCCCTCGACCTGGCGGGAGATGATGCGCGGGGTCTTCACCAGGTACTGCGGGAACTGCTCGGTCATCTTCTGGAAGTGCTCCGAGTTCACGTGGGCCTCCGCGGCGTCCTCCTCGAAGGCCTCCACCAGCACGAACTCGTTGGGGTTCTCCAGGCTGCGGGACCACTCGAACCACTTGTTCCCGGGCTCCCGGCGGGTGGCCTCGGTGAACTCGGCCACGAGCTCCGGCCAACGCTCCACGTACTCGTCCTTGGCCTCGAACTTGACTACGATAAAGATCATTCTCTGCTCCTGGTGCTGCGTGTCTCGAAGGGTGCGTTGTCGCAGTCCAGTATAGGAGCGCCCCCGGTGTCATGCGGCGTCACGGGTCGCTCAGCGCGTGCGGACCGTGGGCTAGCGTGCAGACATGAGCAGCCCAGCAACCCAGGATTCCGCGACCCCCGAGCAGCGCCGCACTGCGCGTCGCGCGGTGGTGGCGTCCTCGATCGGAAACGCGCTCGAGTGGTTCGACATCATCGTCTACTCGTCCTTGGCCGTGGTGATCTCCCACCTGTTCTTCGAGTCCGAGGGCATGGGTCAGGTCACCGGCACACTGCTGACGTTCGGCACCTTCGCGGTGTCCTATCTGATCCGCCCGGTGGGTGCACTGGTCCTGGGTTCCTATGCGGACCGCCACGGGCGCCGCCCCGCGCTCACCATCACCATCGCGCTGATGATGCTGGGCACGCTCATCATGCTCGTGGCCCCCACCTCCGCTCTCATTGGCCCCGCAGCGGCGCTGGTGATCCTGCTCGCGCGCCTGGTCCAGGGCTTCTCCGCGGGTGGCGAGTTCGGAACGGCCACCGCGTTCCTCATCGAGAACGCTCCGGACAAGCGTGCCTACTACGGCTCCTGGCAGGTGTCCACGCAGGGCATCGCCATCTTCATGGCCTCCGGTTTCGGCTTCGCCCTGAACACCCTGCTCAGCCACGACGCCCTCTACTCGTGGGGCTGGCGCGTTCCTTACCTCTTCGGGCTGCTCATCGGCCCCGTGGGCCTGTTCATCCGCCTGCGTATGGACGAGACGCCGGACTTCCAGGCGCTGCAGGGCGAACGCGAGCGGGCGGCGTCGTCCCCCGGCGCCCGGGGCGGGGACACGACCGAGAGAACGAAGACGCCGCGCCCCGCCCTGTGGCGCGGCCCCCTCGCACAGACCATCGTGCACTCCGCGGGACGGTGGCTCACGGCCTCCGGTGTGGTGGGTCTGGCCTCCATGTCCGTGTACACGATCCTGTTCATGCCCACGTTCTCCATCCAGAATCTGGACCTGCCCTCGTGGGCCGCGTACCTGGGCGGCGTGGTGGCCGGGCTCGTGACCCTGGTGGGTTCACCACTCGTGGGACACCTGGCGGACCGCGTGGGTCCCGGCAAGGTCATGCTGGTCGCGGCCGTGGTGGGCATGCTGGCGGTCTACCCACTGTTCCTCTGGCTCGTGGGTGCCTCCACCGTGGCCGCCTTGACGGCCGTGCAGGCGGTGCTGGGCGCGATCATGGCACTGTACTTCGGACCCATGCCCGCGCTGCTGAGCGAAATGTTCCCCACCGCCATCCGCACCACGGGCATGTCCATCGCGTACAACGTGGGGGTCACCGTGTTCGGCGGCTTCGCCCCGCTGGTGCTCGCGTGGTTGATCTCCGCGACAGGTTCCCTGACCTCTCCGAGCATCTACTACGCCGCGGTGGCGGCGCTGTCCCTGGTGAGCCTTCTGATCGCCCGCCGCCGGTACGGGGTGCGCTGAGCGAGCCGGGCATGCGAAAGGCCCCCGTCGTGACGACGAGGGCCTTCCGATTGAAAGGTTGCGGGTGCGGAGCTCAGCCCAGCCCGTCCTTGAGGTTCTTGCCAGCGTCCTTGACGTTCTCCACGGACTGCTTGGCGCCACCGGACATCTTGTCCGCAGCGCCTTCAGCCTGCAGATCGCGGTTGTCCGTGGCGTCGCCGACCTTCTCCTTGGCGGCACCGGTTGCCTTCTCCGCAGCATTGCTGATCTTGTCACCGAGTCCCATAGACACTTCCTTCCGTGGAGCGAACAGGTGCTCACAATGTAGTCCCGCGCGGAATCGATGGGAAGGCATGGACGGGGGATTTCCTCCGGGGGCGAACTGCGCTCGTTCCGAGGCCCCGCCCTGCGGTCACTGGTAGGAGACGAACCAGGGCTTGGGGGTGACCCCGAACGTCTGCTGCGGGGTGTACATGGGTGTGTCCTCGTCGTAGAAGTTCTTCCACGCCATGCGGATGCCCTTCGGCAGCCCCTCCTGCAGGGCGTTCCACGTACCCGTCTTGAGGTCCGGGGTGCCGTGGCCGTCCGCGTGGAGCACGAACGCCAGCTCGGGGTGCTGGGTGTTGATCGCCTCGCGGTTCTCGATCATGGACATCGAGAACTGGTGCAGGAGCATCGTCTTCTGCGGCTGCCGGTTGTCCCGGGTGAGCGTGGCCAGCCAGTCCGAGGTCTTGTTGATCTCCGCGGCGTCCACGGAACCGATCTGCTGCAGAGGCAGCTGCCCCGGGGCCAGGCGCCACTCGGGGTCCAGGGCCAGACCCACGTTCGGGTGCTTGAGCAGCTCCTCGTACTGCGTGGCCTGCGTGAGGAAGTCCGCCTGCCCGGGCTGCAGGTCCAGCACTACGTAGACGTCGTTCCTCTCCGCGGCCTCCACATAGGGCTTGAGCTGGTCGACGGTGGACTCGGTGGAGTAGTTGCCGTCCGGGCCCGGTTCCGAGGACGCCGTGGTGGCGATGATCTCGAATGCGGGGATGACCTTCTCCTCGCTGTAGGGCTCGTAGCTCTTAGCCAGTTCCTTGACCCGCGTCACGGACTCCTCGGGCCCCTGCTCGCCCAGCGCCCCCAGTCCAGGGGTGCCCGGGTGCCCGTACAGCGCAACGAAACGGCGGTCCGGGAACAGCTGCGTGCCCCCGCCGATCAGCTCCTCAGGCTGCGTGGGCGAGGGCATCGCGCTGGGCTCCGCACTCCGGGACGACGACGCCGAGGCACCACCGTCCGCGGCGTCGTCGCCATCCGGTGTGCCTCCACCGCAGCCCGAGAGAAGCAGGAGCGCGCAGAGCGTGGACGCGAGGGGGACGGAACGGGATCGCATGGGGGACACCTCGATCGTGGTGGTGGGGGATTCACGACTGGGAACCACGGTACGCGCTCGAGGTGCGCGGGTCGGGGAGGTGTCGTACCGGGCGGGACGGCGCCTGCCTGGCAGGATGAGCACAACACTTCACGGCACCGTGTGGTCATGGCAGCGTCTGCAGGAGGGCGATGTCCCCGAGAGCGCAAGGTCTCCGTGAGTGCTACGCCCCCACGAGCGCAACATCCCCCTGAGCGCGAGGTGCCCATGAGTACCGCATCCGGCCCCACTCCCCCCGAACCACCCGAGGGCCGTCCCCCTGAGTCGAACAACCATGAGTCGAGCGCCCCCGATTCGCAGGATCCCACCGGGGCCTGGCGTCCGGAGGAGTACACGCCCAAGCCGGGAGCGACCCACCCCGGGACGCGGGGACAGGGCCGCCCGGAGGGTTCGCAGGCCAGGTCCCCGTCCTGGAACACCGGTGCTCCGGCGCGGGAGGGGGTGTCCGTGGGGTTCGTGGTGACGCTCGCCGCGGCGGGCGGCCTCGTGCTCCTGCTGGTGATCGCGCTGCTCGCGTACCTGGCGGTCAGGACCTTCGACCTCGGGGGAGCGGGCGAGCCTGGGCCCACGGGCGGTGCGGAACAGGCGTCGGAGTCGACGCAGGGAACAGCGGACGCAACGGGGCAGGAACCGCGCG
This sequence comes from Kocuria salsicia, assembly GCF_039532055.1. Lineage (NCBI taxonomy): Bacteria > Bacillati > Actinomycetota > Actinomycetes > Micrococcales > Micrococcaceae > Kocuria > Kocuria salsicia. The sequence goes on from NZ_BAAARF010000008.1 coordinate 142,026, forward strand.
GCGCGGCGGCGTCGAACCAGGAGGCTGCCACATCCGCCCCTGCGACGGCGGAGGCCACGTCCGCGCCCGCTCCGGTGGCGGTCAAGGGCGCTCAGGAGGTCGGGGTGCCGAGCGGCAAGCCCCTGTTCCGCAAGACCGGGACGCTCGAGAAGAGCACGGTCACCGACGAGGAGAAGAACGCCATCCTGGTCCCCGCGCACGACGGGCCCATCCTCGTGGTCTGGAGCTCCACGGGCTCCGACGGAGGGCGGTTCTACGTGAACGGCCACGAGAAGCAGGGGGGCAAGCTCTCGGCTTCCCTGCCGATGGTGCGCCCGGGCACTTCCGGGTCGGCGCTGATCAACACCGGGGGCTACACGACGAGCACGGGTGTCCTCTACGCCCAGGGCGGCAAGGGCGCGCAGTGGGAGGTCCGGGGCTACGCGCTCTCGGCCGTCCCGGAGGTCGAGCGGGGCAAGCCCCTGACCGGCAAGGGCACCCGCGTCTTCCGCGTGCCCGCAGGCGCCGAGACGCCGTACCGGTTGACCGTCGGCGACGAGGAGGACGGCGACTATCCCGTGGTCGAGGTCTACCCCGCGGACGACCTCACCCTCTCCGAGCAGTACGAGTCGGGGCAGGCACCCGCGGACCTGGACGTCACTGTGGGCAGCGGGGAGAAGATCGTGGTTGTGGATTCGCAGCAGCAGTGGAGCTTCACCGCGCGCTGAGCGGGCGGGCTGCGCTCCTGCGGGGTCCACGGTGCCCGGGCCCGGCGGGGCGGCGCTGCGTCGATGCCACGGTTTCGATGCCACGGTGGCGCACCGGGGGGGATGAACCGACGGGCGAGTAGCGGCCCGGCGGTGGGGACTCAGTCCGAGAGGATCTTCTGCAGGACCGTGGCCTGGCTGATGTCCACGGCCTTGGACGCGGTGAGCAGGGTCAGGCGCTTGCCCTTGACCGCGTCCCGCAGCTTCTGCAGACCCTCCTTGCCGTCACCCGACTCCAGCTCCTTGCGGTAGCGCTTGGAGAACTCCTCGAACTTCTCCGGATCGTGCCCGTACCACTTGCGCAGCTCGGTGGACGGCGCGACCTCCTTGTTCCAGTCGTCCAGCTCCGCCTCCTCCTTGCTCACGCCCCGGGGCCACACGCGGTCCACCAGCACGCGGGTGCCGTCGTTCTGGGCGGGCTCGTCATAGATTCGCTTCACGACAACGTTCATGCTTCCGGTATACACCCGCCGCGCTCCTCGGAGATGCGTCTGCTCCGTCAGTGCACTTTGGGGGCGTCAGAAGTGCACTTGCTCCGCAAATGCACGGGGTGTGGCCCTGGTCGGTAACGGGTCCTGGCCGTTAGCGTGAAGGTCCACGCACCACTCAGCGCCATGGAGGTCATCCTGCCGAAGGTCCAGCCCGAGCCCGTCCGCGATCCGCAGGGCGATCACCTGCTCACCCCGCAGAACAGCGCCATCGTCTTCATCGACTTCCAGCCCGGCCAGTAGGCGACGATCGGCTCCACCACCAGGGAGGAGATCAACCTGGGGGCGGTCGCCCTGGCGAAGCTCGCCCGGGCCTACGACGTCCCCACCGTGGGTGTGGACATGGGTGTCAACGAGGGCACGATCCCCGAGCTGCTCGCCGAGCTGGAGGGCATCGAGGAGATCGACCGCACCGGCGTGAACTCGTGGGAGGACGAGGACTTCCGTGCCGCGATCCGGGCCACGGGGCGCCGCAAGATCATCATGGCGGGACTGTGGACCGAGGTCTGTCTCACATTCCCCACCCTGGACATGCTGCGCGAGGGCTACGAGGTGTACCCCGTGATCGACGCCGTGGGCGGGGTCTCCACCGTGTCCCACGAGTCCGCGATCACCCGCATGGTGCAGGCCGGCGCGCACCCTACCACCTCGGTGGCGCTGGGCAGCGAGTTCATGCGCAACTGGGCGCGGGAGGACGCGGACAAGTTCCGCGCGATCATCAACGACTACTTCGACCGCAGCCGCGAACTCCACGGCAAGGGCGGGAACATCACGGACCGCTGAGCCCCGCCCGGGTTCCCGGCTCCTCCGTTACAAGTGCAGCTTTCGACGTTTTCACCCGTGAAAACGTCGAAAGCTGCACTTTTTGCGTGTTCCGGCTCCCCGGTCTCAGCCCCGCAGCGCCGCCAGGTGGTCGGTCGTCGCCTTGACCGTGTACTGCTCGTACTCGGGGTGCTTCTGGATCCAGGACGTGATGTACGGGCAGAAGACCACCAGCTGGTAGCCGTCCGCGATGGTGGTGTCCAGGGCCTGGCGCACCAGGGTGGAGGCGAGCCCGTGGCCGCCGAACGCGTCGTCGACCTCGGTGTGCGGGAAGATGCGCTGCTTGGTGCCGGCGGCGTCGTGGTCGATGGCCACGGTGAATCCCACGGGGTCCGCGGGGTCGCCCACGCGGATCTCGAAGCGCTGCGTGCCCTGCTCGTCGGTGCCCAGGGAGACCTGGGGGTTGTCGATGGTCGGGGTGTCGGTCATGGTGTCCTCCTCGGACGGTTCGTGGATGGAACGGGTCACCCTCGTGCGCGCAGGGTGACGTTCGGGAGCTCCGGCGCGGGAAGGGGGCCCGGCTGCCCGGGCGGAAAGGTGCCGAACTGCGGGAAGGGGCGGCCGTCGTCGTACGCGGTGCCGAGCAGCCCGTCGATCTCGAACCTCCCGGTCGCGGGGCCCCCGACGTCGCTGCGGCTGTCCGCGGGCAACGGCGAGTCCCCGCCGGGTTCGGTGAAGCCCATCTCCTCCATGTAGGCGCGCCGCCACGTCTCGATCTCGTCGTGGGAGCGGCCCACGAAGTTCCACCACATCACGATCTGTTCGTTGAGCGGCTGCCCGCCGATGAGCACCGCGAGGACCGGCTCGGCCCCGGCGGAGACGCGCACGCGGGTGCGGCCCGTTCCGGTGAACCCGATCGCGTGCCGGGGGACCTCCACGCCGTCCACGCTGAGGGTCCCCGTCACGCTCAGGACACCGTGCTCGTGCTCCGCGGGGACCTCGATCTCCAGGGAAGCGCCCGGGTCCAGGTGCAGCTCGACCCCCGTGAGCGGGATCCGCGTGGCCACCGGGGAGGTGGTGCCCAGCAGCGAGCCGATGAACACGCGGGCGGAGAACCCCTCTCCCGTGACGGGCTCGGGTCGGTGGGTGTCCAGGCTCGGCTCCCCGAAGCGGTCCGCGTCCGGGAACGCGTACCAGAGCTGGACGCCGTGCAGCACGCTGGTGTCCTCGGTGGAGAACTCTGAGTGGGTGATCCCCCGCCCGGCATTCATGAGGTCCACCTCACCGGGGCGGACGGTGGCCCAGTTCCCGGCGGAGTCGATGTGGTCGATGTGGCCCTCGAAGAGCCAGGAGACCGTGGCCAGGCCGGTGTGCGGGTGGCGGGCGACCTTCATGCCGCCGGTCGCGGCGACGTCGTCCGGGCCGTACGCGTCCAGGAAGCACCACGCGCCGATCAGCGAGCGTGCCTTCTGCGGCAGCGTCCGCTGGACCGTCATTCCGCGCGGTCCGCCGAGGGGGACGTCCCTCGGCTGGAGGAGTTCCACCGGCCCGTTCTCGCCGTGCATCACGGTGACGCCGTTGCTCAGCCCGCTCTCGGTGGTCCCGCCCGTGCCTGGCCTGTTGCCGCACACCGTGGGCTGCGGGTTCTTCTCGGGATTCGTCACGACCTGTCCTTCTCCCGCCGGACCGGGTGGTGCGACATGATGGAGATGCGGTTGGTCGTGTTGATGGTGATGGCGAGCCACTGCACCGCCGAATACTGCTCGTCCGACAGTGCGCCGTGGCTGACCACCTGGCATGCGTCACGGTCTTCCGGGCCGGGCAGCAGGGTGACGGTCTCGGCCAGGGCCAGTGCGGCCTTCTCCTTCTCGGAGTAGACGGCCGCATCCCGCCACGCAGAGACCAGACCGCGGCGCTGGTCGCTCAGGCCGGCGGCCGCGGCCCGCTTGGTGTGGACGTCCAGGCAGTACGAGCAGCCGTTGATCTGCGACACCCGGAGCATGACGAGCTCCACGAGCTGCGAATCCAGCCCGGAATCCAGCGCCTGGGTGCGCGCGGCGTCGGAGAGTGCCCCGATGGCCTTCCACGCCGGCCGGTTCGATTTGTCCAGATAGAAGTGCAGCGGGTCCTGGGGTGCGTCGGTGCTCATGAAGCGCATGATTTCACGTCCGCCCGAAACGGGTCACACAAGACGGAACCGGTGCGGATCGAACCCCGCGGGTCGCGGCGGGCCTGCGGAGCTCGCGGACCCGAGTTCCGCAGGCCCGCAACCCCGTAGGCCCGGGGCCCTGCAAGCCTCCGTGCCCGGCTGCGCCCAGGAGCGCCCGAGGGGATCAGTCCGTGCACTGCGCGACCCACTGCTGGAACACCGTAGTCGTGGGCGACGAGCTTGGGCGCCTTGTCTTCCATGATCACGGACCCCGCGCAACCGCAGCGCAGCAGGTCCAGGAGCTGTGCCAGGTCCAGCCCGGCACGCTCGGCCACCACCGAGGCCTCGGACAGCGCGACGATCTCCGCCGCGCAGATCAGCTGGTTGCAGGCCTGGGCCACCTGTCCCGCACCCAGGGGCCCCCTCGGCCACGCCCTCAGCCAGGCGCGGCACGAGTGCGTCGATCTCCTCGGTGCCCGGAACCATCAGAATCACGAGGTCCGTCTGGCGCGCCATGTGCCGAGGCTCGTCGACGGGGCGGGCGCCCTCCGCCTTGAGGCTTGAGGAGGCTGTGCCGCAGCACGACCACGTCGTGGCCGGCGGCGACCATGTGCCCGGTCATGGGCCGCCCCATGGCACCGAGACCAGTGACCCCCACGGTGCGGGGTGTGGCTCTCATGGTCGCTCCATGCTCTCGAGGACTGCTGATGGGCTCCATTGTGTCCCCGGAGGGTGCGGGGGTGAGGGCCCCTCCGGCGACGGTGCCCGGGAACCTTCCCGGGCACCGTCGCCGTGTCCTGGGTGTGATGGACGACGGGCCGCAATCTTTGTCGGGAGGGTTCATATATGAACGGCGATCATTTAGGGTGATCTAAACTACACGTGACTCGCGCGGCTTGGATGTCCCCACGGGCCATGTGTTCCATCGATACGTCCCTCTGTAAGGAGACCTTCATGGCCGAGACACTGCAGAACTACATCAACGGGCGGTTCGTGGCCGCCCACGCTCAGGACACCATCGAGATCGTGAACCCGTTCAACGGGAAAGTGGTTGCCACCTCCCCGGTCTCGGACGAGCGGGACGTCGACGCCGCCTTCGAGGCCGCGTCTACCGCCGCCACCACCTGGAACAAGGCCACGCCGGCCGAGCGCCAGGAGGCCCTGCTGAAGCTCGCGGACGCCCTGCAGGCGCACAAGGACGAGCTGGTGGACGCCCAGCACCGCAACACGGGCCAGCCCCGCGCGCAGATCGCCTCGGAGGAGGTGGACGCCGGCACCGACAACCTGCGCTTCTTCGCCGGTGCCGCCCGCACGCTCGAGGGCCGCGCCGCCACCGAGTACATGTCCGAGCACACCTCCTACATCCGCCGCGAGCCGGTCGGTGTGGTGGCGCAGGTGGCGCCCTGGAACTACCCGCTGCTGATGGGCATCTGGAAGATCGGCCCCGCGCTGGCGGCCGGCAACACGATCGTGCTCAAGCCGAGCGACACCACGCCGGAGTCCACCCTGGTGCTCGCGCGCATCGCCGGGGAGGTACTGCCCGCCGGTGTCCTCAACGTGGTGCTGGGCGACGCCCAGACGGGTGAGCTGCTGACCACCCACCACGTGCCGGGCATGGTCTCCATCACGGGTTCAGTGCGGGCTGGCCAGGCCGTGGCACGCAGTGCCGCGCAGGGCCTCAAGCGCACCCACCTGGAACTGGGAGGAAAGGCCCCGGCCCTGGTCTTCGCGGACGCGGACCTCGAGCGTGCCGCCGAGCAGCTCGTGCAGTACGGCACGTTCAACGCCGGCCAGGACTGCACCGCGGTGACCCGTGTGCTGGTGGAGGAGAGCGCGCACGATGAGTTCGTGAAGCTGCTGGCCGAGCAGGCCAAGGAGACCGTGACCGGTGACGCGGACGAGTCCAAGAACGACTTCGGCCCGCTGAACAACGTCCGCCACTACGAGGACGTGCGCAAGAAGCTGGAGAGCATCCCGGCTCACGCCACGGTGGTGGCGGGCGGCAAGCCAGTGGAAGGCACGGACGGCTTCTTCGTGGAACCCACCGTGATCACCGGAATGCACCAGGACGACGCCCTCGTGCAGGAGGAGACCTTCGGGCCGGTGCTCACGGTCCAGACCTTCCGCGACGAGGAGGAGGCCGTCCGGATGGCAAACGACGTCGCCTACGCCCTAGCCTCCAGCGTGTGGACCTCCGACCACGGCACCGCCATGCGGGTCAGCCGGGACCTGGACTTCGGCTGCGTGTGGGTCAACACCCACATGCTGCTCGTCTCGGAGATGCCCCACGGCGGGTTCAAGCACTCCGGCTACGGCAAAGACCTCTCGCTGTACTCCGTGGAGGAGTACACCCGGGTCAAACACGTGATGCATTCGTTGGAGGTCTGACGGCGTGGGGCTCTGCATCAGGGTGCGACGCCCTGCCGCAGGGTCCTGAGTTCCTCCCTGAACCCGGCGAGCAGGCAGCGCAGTCCCAGGTCGAACGCCGCGTCTGCGCCGCTGCGGGCCTCCTCCCCGTCCTCGTCGGTCACGAGCATCAGGTTCCGGCGTGCCACGGCGGCCGCAAATATTGGTGCGAGTTCGTTGAGAGCCCCGGGATCGAAGATATCGCCAGGGGCAGTGGCGTCGTAGGCCGAACCGAAGACCAGGGATTCCACGGCCGTCACCGCATTGACCACCAAGGGCTCCGGCCAACCGGCTTTCATGAGCCCCGCGGTCACCACTTCGTACATCACGAGCGTGTGGGGGGAATTTGCTACCGGCAGCACAGCGATGACGGGTATCAGGGGGATGTTCCGGGAGTAGACCTCCCGGTAGGAACGGGCCCAGTTCTCCAGGGCCACGTCCCACTCCTCGCTCTCGAACCCGGAGCAGTCGATCTCTTCGTTGACCCTGTCCTGCACCAGGATCATGATGTCCCGTTTGGAGCCCACGTGGTTGTACAGAGCAGAAGCAGACACCCCGAGCTGGTTTGCCAGCGCGGACATCGTCAGCGACCGGTAGCCGGAATTCTGGATCAGGTCCATCGCCGCGGTGGTGATCCTGCGCCGGGTGAGAATCGGCGTTCGGGGCCTGCCACGGCCTCGTTCGGGGGGAATCTGATCCACCACTCCTCCTGGGTCGTCCGGGAAACGGTCTTGACCGGTGCAAACGCATTGGTGCCCCCACTTTAGGGGCATTCGGGTCCTCCCACGTTGTAAAAATTAACGCTATCCACATTTTCTGAAAGGAAAAGCAATGTCTGAACAACGAGTATTCGGATCCCAGCAGGCCATCGAGCGCGACGTCGTGATCGTGGGTGCCGGTCCCGCGGGACTGATGGCGGCCCGCCGGCTTCGCGAGGCCGGCAAGTCCGTGGCCGTCCTCGAGGCCCGTGACCGCGTGGGCGGTCGCACCTGGTCGAACGTGATCGACGGCGCCTTCCTGGAGCTCGGCGGCCAGTGGATCTCACCGGACCAGACCGTGCTGCTCTCGCTCGTGGACGAGCTTGGCCTGGAGACCTTCGACCGCTACCGCGAGGGCGAGTCCGTCTACATCGCCCCGGACGGCACCCGCCACACCTACTCCGGGCACATGTTCCCCGCCTCTGAGGAGACCCAGCGGGAGATGGACAAGCTCATCGCCCTTCTGAACAAGCTCGCCGCCGAGGTCGGCGCGGCCGAGCCCTGGGCCGCCGAGAAGGCCCGCGAGCTCGACACCGTGTCCTTCCACGCCTGGCTGCGCCAGAACAGCTCGGACGAGGAAGCCTGCAACAACATCGGCATCTACGTGGCCGGTGGCATGCTGACCAAGCCGGCGCACTCGTTCTCCGCCCTGCAGGCGGTGCTCATGGCGGCCTCGGCCGGCTCGTTCTCCAACCTGGTGGACGAAGACTTCATCCTGGACAAGCGCGTGGTCGGCGGCATGCAGTCCGTGTCCGTGACCATGGCCGAACAGCTGGGTGTGGACGACGGAACCCAGGTCCTGGAGAGTGACACGGACACCGTCGTCTTCCTCAACTCCCCGGTGCGCACCATCCAGTGGGCTGGCCAGGGCGAGACCTACGAGGAGCACGACCCGGACTTCACCGTGCGCGTGTTCTCGGACCGCCTGACCGTCAAGGCCAAGGACGTCGTCGTGGCGGTTCCTCCGAACCTGTACTCGCGGATCTCCTTCGAGCCCCCGCTGCCCCGCTTCCAGCACCAGATGCACCAGCACCAGTCCCTGGGAATCGTCATCAAGGTGCACGCCGTCTACGAGACCCCGTTCTGGCGCGAGAAGGGCCTGTCCGGCACCGGCTTCGGCGCGTACGAACTCTCCCAGGAGGTCTACGACAACACCAACCACGGGGACGAGCGCGGCACCCTGGTGGGCTTCGTCTCTGACGAGAAGGCTGACGAGGTCTTCCGCCTGCCGGCCGAGGAGCGCAAGCGTCTCATCCTCAAGTCCCTCGCGCACTACCTGGGTGACGAGGCGCTCGAGCCGGTCGTGTACTACGAGTCCGACTTCGGCTCGGAGGAGTGGACCCGCGGTGCCTACGCCGCCTCCTACGACCTCGGCGGCCTCTCCCGCTACGGTGCCATCCAGTCCGAGCCGGTGGGTCCCATCCGCTGGGCCTGTTCGGACCTCGCGGCCGAGGGCTACCAGCACGTGGACGGCGCGCTGCGCCAGGGCGAGCTGGCCGCGTCGCAGATCGTGGACGCGAGGAAGGCCTGATGACCGGGCCGGCCACGCCCGCCGGAGACCGCGGGACCTCGGCCACCTCGACGACCGCCGGGCAGGACGGTACCTTCCGCTACGTTATCGGCTACAACGGTGACAAGCGCAGCAAGGACGCCCTGCGGCTGGGGATCGCCCTCGCCAAGGCGTTCAACGCCGAGCTGGAGATCGTCTGCATCCTGCGCTCGGACGAGCCGTACCTGCCGGTGTACCCACCCGTGGGGGACGTCACGCCCATGCTGCGGCGCCAGGCCAACAACTGGCTGCATGAGGCGCTGGACACGGTGCCCGACGATGTCGTGGCCCGCGGTCACGTGCGCACGTCCCTCTCCGTGGCCGCGGGTCTGCTCGCGGCCGTCGCGGAGTTCGAGGCCACCCTCGTGGTGGTGGGCGCGGCGAGCGGAAAGTACACGGCCAAGTTCTCCGTGGGCCCGGTGACGGACGCGCTGCTGCACCGTGCGGGCGTCCCCGTGGCGCTCGCACCGCGCGGCTACAAGGGCGTGACCGCCATCAAGCGGCTGTATGCCGGTATCGGAATGCGACCGGGGGCCCACCGCATCATGCGGGAGGCCCGCGAGGCCGCGTACCGAAGCGGGCTGGAACTGGACCTCGTGAGCTTCCTGCCCCTGGACCACGTCCAGGGCGAGGCGACCGAGGCCATCGCCCAGGTGGAGCGGAACCTGCAGAGCTCGGCCAAGGAGATCGGAGAGCACGTCCCGGTGTCCGTGCAGGTGGTGCGTGGCAAGACCCTCAAGAAGGCCGTGGCCGAGATGGACTGGCAGCCGGACGCCGTCTTGCTGGTGGGTTCCTCCCGCCTGGCGGGGGAGCGCCAGATCTTCCTGGGCACCACCACGAGCCGGATCCTGCGGCACCTGCCGATTCCCATGATCGTGCTGCCCCTGAGAACGTCCGAGAAGGAGACGGAGTCATGAGCGTCGAGACCGAGGCCGAGGGCGGCACGGACAAGGGACTGAGCTCCGGATCGGTGGGCCTGCTCGGTGCAGTGGTCATCGGCATGTCTTGCATCGCCCCCGCCTACACGCTCTCCGGCGCGCTGGGCCCTACCGCCGCCGCGGTGGACACCCACCTGCCGGCCATCTTCCTGGTGGGGTTCATTCCCATGCTGCTCGTGGCCGTGGGCTACCGGCAGCTGAACCGGGCCATGCCGGACTCCGGCACCACGTTCACGTGGACGTCCAAGGCCTTCGGGCCATGGGTCGGGTGGATGGGCGGCTGGGGCCTGCTGGCGGCCACGATCCTCGTGCTCTCCAACCTGGCCGGCATCGCGGTGGAGTTCTTCTACCTGATGATCGCCCAGGTCACCGGGCGCCCGGAGGTCGCGGACCTGGCGAGCAACGTGCCGGTCAACATCCTCACATGCCTGGTCTTCATGGCCGGCGCGTGCTGGATCTCCTACCGCGGCGTGGAGACCACCGAGAAGGTGCAGTGGGTCCTGGTCGCGTTCCAGATCATCATCCTGCTCTGGTTCTCGGTGGCAGCCTTCGTGCACGTGGCCAACGGCACCGCCGAGGGCGGCATGCACATCCAGGCCGAGTGGTTCAACCCGCTGGGTGTGGGATCGCTGTCCGCGTTCGCGGCGGGCGTCTCGCTCTCCGTGTTCATCTACTGGGGCTGGGACGTGGTGCTGACCATCAACGAGGAGACGAAGGGGGCCGCCACCACACCGGGGCGCGCGGCCCTCGCCACGATCTTCTCGATCGTGGTCCTCTACATGGTCGTGGGTCTGGCCGTACTGAGTTTCGCGGGTCTGGGCGACACCGGGGTGGGGCTGAACAACCCCGAGATCCAGGAGAACGTCTTCGCGGCACTCGCCGGTCCCGTCATGGGTCCGGCGGCGCTGCTGCTGTCCCTGGCGGTGCTGTCCTCCTCAGCGGCGTCGCTGCAGTCCACGTTCGTGTCCCCGGCCCGCACCCTGCTGGCCATGGGGTACTACGGGGCTCTGCCGCGTCGTTTCGGGCGCATCACGCCGCGTTTCCAGTCCCCCGGCTTCGCGACCGTGGCCGCCGCCGTGGTCTCCTCGCTGTTCTACACCTTCATGCGCATCGTGAGCGAGGACGTCCTGTGGGACACCATCACCGCCCTGGGCATGATGGTGTGCTTCTACTACGGCGTCACGGCCCTGGCGTGCGTGTGGTACTTCCGCCGGTCCTGGTTCAAGTCCGTGAAGAGCTTCCTCAACAACCTCTTCGCGCCCCTGCTGGGTGGCCTTCTGCTGCTGATGTTCTTCGTGCAGACCTCCGTGGACTCCATGGACCCCGCCTACGGCTCGGGTTCGCAGATCGGGGGAGTGGGCCTGGTGTTCATCCTGGGCATCGGGATCCTGCTGCTGGGTGTCGTGGTGATGGTCACCCAGTACTTCAGGAACCGTTCGTTCTTCCAGGAGCGCTTCGAGACCACCGAGCTGCCCGTGCTCGACTGATCCCGCAGTCACCGTCCGTCGGATGACGACGCCGCCGTCCCCCGGGGGGTCCTGACCGCCCGGGGGACGGTGCGTTCCGGGTCCACCCGCGGGCCTCTCCTGCGGAGCGCCCGCCTCGGTCCACCCCTGCGGCCCGCCTGAGTCTTCCCGAGGGGTGGGCGCGGCCGGGTAGCGTGAGGGCATGCCTTCCTCCAGCAACGATCCCGCCACCGCGCGCCTGGACGTGTGGCTGTGGTCCGTCCGGCTGTTCAAGACCCGCTCCTCGGCCACCCAGGCGTGCCGCGCGGGCCACGTGAGACTCAACGGCGCCCCCGTCAAGGCCGCCCAGCAGGTGCGGGTGGGGGACAAGGTGAGCGTGAAGCGCCCGGGGTGGCAGCAGGAGTTCAGGATCACCCGCCTGATCCTCAAACGCGTGGGAGCACCCGTGGCGGTCACCTGCTACGAGGACAACTCCCCGCCGCGGCCCGCGGAGCTGAGCGTCCCGGTGGCACGGCGGGACCGCGGGGCCGGGCGCCCCACCAAGAAAGACCGCCGGGAACTTGAACGGCTGCGGGGAGACCGCTGAACCCCGTCAGTGTCGGTGCCGGATTCGTGTGTGGCGACGGGCACCGCTGAACACTGCCCCGGGCGTCCTCGCGGCGGTGCGCCACGGGATCGGGGCCCCGGGCGGCGCCGTCGTCAGCGTTGCGGTGCCACGAGTTCCGTGGATTCCCATGCCGGCCCGGGCCCGAACCAGCCCCGCCACCCGCCGTGAGTGAGCAGCGTGCGGGTGCGCGGGTCGATCAGTGCCAGGTAGAGCGTGAAGGCCACGGTGATCGCGAAGGCCACCTGGGAGACGCTGACGCTGAGGCTGATGAACGGCCAGACCGAGAGCTGGTCCTGGGCGCCGAACACCACGAAGAACGTGATCACCACGTAGATGACGCGGATCTGCCAGTTGTCCTTGATGCCGGTGGCCGCGAGCAGGGGCAGCAGCCACAGGATGTACCAGGGCTGGATGATGGGCGAGAGCAGCACGAGGGCCGCGAACGCAATGGCCATGCGCCGCACAATCTTCCGGTCCCCGCCCACGAACATGAGCACGAGCACGATGCCGATGGCGGCGAGCTGCAGCAGACGGCGGAAGCGGCCGGCTAGGGCACCGCCGTCCAGCCCCAGGAAGTCTCCGATCCGCCCGACCTGCTGGCCCAGGAAGCCCGAGGGGGAGTAGCCGGTGTAGCCGGGGGTGGGGTCCAGCAGCGCCCAGGCCCACCCGAGGCCGAGCCCGTCCACCACACCGCTCAGTGCCAGCACCCCGAAGCTGATGGTCGCGGTGGCCGCCCAGATCACGAAGCGTCTCGGCCAGGAGGCGCCCTTGCCCGCCCACAGCAGCCCGACGAACGGCAGCAACAGGATGGTGATGGGCTTGATCCCGATGGATCCGGTGACCAGAAGTATGCCCAGAATGGGATGTCTCGTGGCGGCGAAGTACACGCCGGCCACCGCAAGCCCCACCATGAGGGCGTCGTTGTGCGCACTGGCCACGAAGCTGATGAGGAACAGCGGGTTGGCCACGGAGATCCACAGGGCACGGGCGCCGTTGACGTTGTGCAGCCGTGCGAGCTTGGGGACGTAGACCATGCACAGCGCCACACCCGCGTAGGCGGCCAGCCGGAACAGCATCACGGAGGCGTCAGGCTGCGCGTTGGTCAGCTTCACCACTGCGGCGGCGATCCACAGGAAGTAGGGACCATAGGGGGTGCGCGCCTCCGCCCACTCGGGGTCCGCGCCCAGCATGAACCAGTTGTCCAGGGATGAGATGCCCTCCACGTACGGGTCCTTGCCGGCGAGGATGAGACGCCCCTGGCCGATGTAGGCGTAGACGTCCCGCGAGTAGATGGGGACCGCGAAGAGCAGCGGCACGGACCACGCGATCACGGCGGTGCGCACGGTGCGCAGGGAACCCGGCGGCCAGCCCCGCAGCCGTTGCCCCAGTCGCAGCCACGAGCGGATGAGGAGCATGGCGCCCACCGTGAGCAGCACGGTGCACGTGTACACGCCCCACACGTTGACCCGCAGCTCGATCACCAGGGGGTGGCGGACCATGGGGGAGCCGTTCGCGATCCACCCGGTTCCCACGGAGCCCACGAGCATCATCAGGGAGCCGATCACGCCCTGGATCACCGCCACGTGCGCCCGGGAGTCGCCTTTGGCGGTGGAGCCGGTGTGCGTGGAGGGGGAGCCCGTTGCGGTCATGAGATCTGCACAGCCCCCTCAGCCGACCAGTGGTGGGCGAGCCGAGGTGTCCAGCGGCTCAGATTCCCGACTTTACAGGACGGCCGCCGGCCGGACGGGCAATCCCGCGGCCGCCCACGGGACGTCGAACGAGGAGCAGCGCGAGGCGTCGAACGGAACGCCGGAGGGGCAGGAGGGGCAGCTGAGCGGGGCGCCGGACAGCGAGCTGGGTGAGCGACTGGGCGGTGCGTCGGGCGCGGTGCGGGCCACGCCCCATAGAATCGGGGGAGCGCGACCTCGCCCTGCACTGCGCGGGCACAGCGCACCACCGTTCCAGGACCGCACCGCGGGCATCCCGGCCACGGCCGCGTCCAAGCCGCACCGGGTCCCGCGCAGACGCACCGCACACCCACGGCGCACTCGCAGAAGGACCCCATCCGTGCTCACAGACAGATCATTCGCGACCCTGACCCGGTTCCGTGATGCCGTGCTCCCCCGCCGCTGGCGGGAGCGTCTGATGACGCCCCACGCGCTGCTGGTGGGCTTCCTGCTGGTGCACCTGGGATTCCTGCTCTTCGCGCTGATCGTGTCCCTGCAGGGCAACGCGTTCAGCGACACGAACATCTACCGCGCGTGGGCCGAGGCCGGTTTCGACGAGCGCAACATCCCCTCCGGGCCGAGCCCGTGGGTGTACCCGGTGCTCGCGCAGGTGCCCATGTGGCTCGCGGGCCTCGCGGGTCCGGGCCCGTTCTTCTTCCTGTGGGTCCTGGTGATCTCCGTGCTGAACGCGGTGGCGATGGCCAAGCTCACCGACCGGGGGCGCAACCGTGAGGCTCTCGTGGCCGGCTGGTGGTGGCTCGGGTTCATCCTCCTGATGGGGTGGCTCGGCTTCGCGCGCATGGATGGGTTCACGGCGCCGATCGTGCTGATCGGCCTGGTCTACGGCGTGGCCCACCCGTTCGTCGCCTCCCTGCTGCTGAGCCTCGCCACGTGGGTGAAGGTCTGGCCCGCGGCGGTGGTGCTGGCGCTGCTGAGCGCGGCACGACGCCGCGGTGCCGTCCTGCTCGCCGGTGTCCTGGCCACGCTGGTCGCGGTGGGCGTGGCGGCGGCATCGGGCTCTCTGCACAAGATCGCGGACTTCGCGACCCAGCAGGGGGACCGCGGCATGCAGCTCGAGGCCACGTTCACCACGCCGTGGCTGTGGCTGTCCGTCCTCCACATCGGGGACTCGCACATGTACATGAACACGGACATCAATTCCATGCAGGTGGACGGCCCGGGCTCGGACGTGATGTCCAAGCTCATGCAGCCGCTGTTCCTGGTGGCAGCCGTGGTGGTTGTGGCGCTGATCGTGCGCGGGCTGCGCAACGGCCTGCGCGCGGGCGCCCTGGACCGCAGCGCCCTGTTCCTGGCCGGATCACTGACCATGGTCACCGCGTTCATCGTCTTCAACAAGGTGGGCTCGCCGCAGTTCATGGTGTGGTTGGGCCCGGTGATCGCGGTGGGCCTGGTCCACGACCGGCGCGCGTGGCGCGCACCCGCCCTGCTGGCCGTGCTGATCGGGATCGCCACGTTCTTCATCTACCCCCTCTTCTACACGGCGCTGAGCCACAACAACCCGGTCATGGCGCTCGTGCTGACCATCCGCAACGTCCTGCTCGTGGTCATGATGTGGTGGTCTGCGCGCGGTCTGCACCGCCTCGGCTCCGCACCGAAGGGAGCCCCTGTTGCTGCCCCGCAGGCCTGACGACGCCGCCGCGGTTGCCACGGCGGCGTCCGGTCCCGACGCGGCGGCTGCCTTGGGGCAGGACGCCGAGCGCCGCTCCGTGCGCGAGCGGCTGCTGACACCGGCGGCCGTCTGGTGCGGCTTCGCGGTGGTGCACGTCTACTTCCTGTGCTGGATGGCCTCCTTCTTCCTGCACGGCTGGGCGTTCAGCGACACCGAGCAGTACCGCGAGTGGGCGATGGCCGGGTACAACGCGCCCGTGACTGACGCCGTGAGCCCGTGGGTCTACCCCGTGCTCGCGCAGATCCCGATCATGCTGCCCCGGATCGCCGGTCACGACCTCTACCTGCTGGCGTGGACGCTGATGATCACGGTGCTGGACGCGGTGGCCATGTGGTTCCTGCTGCACCGCGCCCACCGTCCCGCGCGTGGCGAGCTGCCCGAGCTGGTCGGTGGCACTCCCGATGACGACGCCGCGGGGTCCCGTTCCGGCCTAAGCCCACGCGGTCCGGTGGCCGGGGGCGCACCGGATGACATGGAGGCAGGGCCTGCGCCCGGCGCCGCCTCGAACGGTCCCGGCGCGGCCCACGGCAGCTCGGCGGTGCAGAGCCGTCGACGCTCGGCCGTGGTGGCCGGCTGGTGGTGGGTCGTGTTCACCGTCTTCCTGGGCTACCTCAGCTTCGCCCGCGTGGAGGGCGTGGCGGCACCGATCGTGCTCATCGGTCTGCTCTACGCGGTGCGCCGCCCCGTGGTGGGCTCCGCGCTGCTGAGCGTGGCCACGTGGATCAAGGTGTGGCCGGCCGCCGCGGTCCTCGCCATGGTGATCGCGCTGCGCCAGCGTGCGCGCATCGTGCTCACCGGCATCGTGGTGAGTGCTGCGGTGGTCGGTGGGGTGCTGGTACTGGGCGGGATCGAGCACATCGCAGCCTTCGCCCTGAACCAGGGCTCGCGCGGGATGCAGCTGGAGGCCACGTTCTCCACGCCGTGGGTGTGGGCCGCGGTGCTGGGTCTCTGGGACTCGCGGATCGCGGACAACACGGCAATCAACTCCACCGAGGTCTACGGGCCGGGAGTGGACGTCATGGCCTCGCTCATGCAGCCGCTGCTGCTGCTCGCGGTGGCTGGCGCCGCCGCGCTGCTGATCCGTGCCCTGCGCCGCGGGGCGGACCGCGGGCGCCTGGTCTACGCGGGCACCCTGCTGCTGACCACCGTGCTGATCGTGTTCAACAAGGTGGGCTCGCCCCAGTTCATGGTGTGGCTCGCCCCCGTGGTGGTGGTGGGTCTGCTGCACGACCGCGTCCGCTGGCTCGCCCCCGCCCTGCTGGTGCTGGGGACCGCAGCCGCGACCTTCGTGATCTACCCGCTGTTCTACACGCCGCTGATCCACGCCAATCCCGTGATGGCCGCGGTGCTCACGGTGCGCAACGTGCTCCTCGTGTCACTGCTGGTGTGGACCGGCCGGCGGATCTGGGAGCTCGGCAGCCGGACAGCCGTGAACTGACCCGGCCGAGCGGCCGCAGTACGGGCGCGGCACGGGCGTCATGACCGGAATCACCGGAATCCTGGTGGGCATTGCGGCTCTCATCCACCCCTTCGCCCGCGCGGGCCTCACGGCACGCTCCTACCGCAAGAAGCCGGAGCAGGCCGACGCCGCTGCCGCGCGCCGGTGATCTTCCCTCCTCCTGATCCTGCCCCCGCCTGACGAGGAGACCGGCCGTGCTGCGCACCACCGCACTGACACCCTGTCCCCCCTGGGCACTGCCGTGGGTCTCGCGGGCCACGCGCCGACCAGCCGGCGGCGCAGGACCCGCGTCTTCGTCTCGATCTCGTCGATCGCGGAACGGTACGTCACCACGAAGCGATCCCGCTCCTCCGCGTGGCATGGAGACCCCTCAGTGCCACCGAGCACTGGCTTCGTGGTGCGTGGTGCGTGGTGTGTGGCGCGTGGTGTCCCGCGTGCGGCGCGGTCGTCCCCGGGTGGTGCCCCGCGGGTGCGGTCCTACCGACCGTCCCCGCGGCGCTTGAACCGGTTCATCGCGTAGCCGATCAGGGAGGGCGCCTCCTCCGGTTCGCGGGCCTCGGCGCGCCGCAGCCGGTCCTCGCGCTTCTCGCGGTGGCGCTGCATGTGGTCCTCGTAGCGCATCTGGTTCTGCCGCTGCTGCTCCTGCTCCGCGGCCTCGGTGGCGGGATCGGTGGTGGTGCGCCCGTCTGCCGCGGTCATCCGGGAGATGGGTGCGGTGGCGTCCGTGTCCGCCCGCTCCGCCTGCGCCACGCGGGGCAGCCGCCGCCGGACAGCCTCCCGCTCGGCGCGCTCCGCCAGGCGCCGCTGGGAGGCACTCTGCCGGCGGGGCTCGGCGTAGCGGTCCCGGATCTGCTCGACCACCGGCAGCTCGTCGGTGGTCTCGTAGGCCTCCTCCGGATCGTCGTGGTCAGCGTGGTACGCCGACGCCGACGCCGCCCACTCGCGGTCACGCCGCGCCGGTGCTGCGGCGTCGTCGTCCTCCGCGAACGCCGACCGGTGGCCGCGCTGCCGGGGGAACTCGTCCTCCCGCAGCGGGGTGACCCGGGGGACCGGACCGGTGTCCACATCCGTCTCGGCCGGCACCTCCCAACGGGTCCCCGCGAACACCCGGTGGCTGCGCCAGCCGCGGAAGAGCTTCCAGCCCAGGTAGAGCATGCCGAGCAGCAGCACGGTGGCGGGCTCCGCGTAGCCGGTGGAGTAGTAGATGGTGGCCACGAGCAGCACCACGAGCCCCACACCCAGCGGTGCCAGGGCCACGGGAGACTGGATGGCGAGCAGGCCCAGCAGGTCCCGGGAGTAGCGCGAGTCGTACTGGCGTCCGTGCAGCGCGTGGGCGCGGATCTTCACTCCCGGGGGTGTGTGCTCGGAGAGCCGCTGGTCGGTGACGGGAGCCCCGTCGGTGTCGTCCGGGTTCAGCACCACCGTGCGGGCCCGGCCCGCGGCCAGCGCGGCACGGTTGGTGGCCGTGGCGCCGGCGAAGACCAGGTACACGCCCATGGTGGCGAGCACGAACGGGAGCAGCACTGCCAGGAACAGGGTGACCACGCGCCACACCCACGCGACGTCGCCCGCCGGGAAGTTCTGGAACTTCAGGGGGCCGTGGGTGAACCAGAGCAGCGCCGATCCGATCAGCAGCGCCCCCACCCCGTTGAGAACGGCGTGCACACGTAGCCGGGGCCAGCCGCGGGCGGACCGCGCGGCCCAGCGTTGTTCGCGTGTGCGCATGGATGCTCCTGAGGTCCCGGGGGAAGAAGGGGATGGTCTCAGGGTAAGCCGTGCCCGCAGCCGCACGCACCGCGCCCGAGGGGTCTGTCCCACCCGGCCCGGCGCACCCCGGCCCGAGCCCACGACGTCACGCCCTCCTGCACCTAGGATCTACCCGTGGCCCGTTTCCTCCTGGACATCACTCCCCTGCGCGAAATTCCCGCGTTCCGTCGGCTCTGGATGGGCTCCACGCTGTCCATGCTGGGCAGCCAGTTCACGGTGATCGCAATCAGCCTGGAGGTCTTCGAGCTCACGCGCTCCACGTTCGCGGTGGGGCTCGTGGGGGTCTTCGCGCTCGTGCCGCTGATTGTCGCAGGACTCTACGGCGGTTCGATCGGGGACACCACGGACCGTCGCCTGGCCGGGTTGTGGACCACGGTGGGGCTGTTCGCGATGACCGTGGCGCTCGCCGCCCACGCGTGGCTGGACGTCCGCAGCGTGGGGGTCCTCTACTCCGTCGTGGCGCTGCACTCCTTCGCGCAGGGCCTGAACCAGCCCGTGCGCGGGGCGATCGTCCCCCGGGTGGTCCCCATGCGTCAGCTGCCCGCGGCCAACGCCCTGTTCCAGCTCACCATGGGCTCCTGTCTGATGATCGGCCCGCTCCTCGGCGCGTTAACGGTGGCCACCCTGGGGTTCCAGTGGGCCTACACGCTGGACGCCATGAGCTTCGGGGTGAGCCTGTGGGCCATGTACAAGCTGCCGTCCCTGCCTCCGGAGCCGGGGGAGCACGGCGCGGCCAGGAGGGCGGGGTTCCGCTCCGTTGTGGAGGGGTTCGCGTTCCTGGCCACCCGACCCAACCTGCGCATGACCTTTCTGCTGGACCTCGCCGCCATGGTCTTCGCGATGCCGCGTGCCCTGTTCCCGGTGCTCGGGGCGTCCGTGCTGGGCGGGGACCAGTTCACGGTGGGACTGCTCACCGCGGCGCTCGCGGCTGGGTCGGTGATCGCGGGCATCTT
Organism: Kocuria salsicia; assembly: GCF_039532055.1. NCBI lineage: Bacteria > Bacillati > Actinomycetota > Actinomycetes > Micrococcales > Micrococcaceae > Kocuria > Kocuria salsicia. Next base: position 161,491 of record NZ_BAAARF010000008.1, read on the forward strand.
CTCAGGAACATTCATACGCATCAATCATCACGGTCGGGCGTGCACTGCCGCGGTGGCCGGATGGGCGGTGTGCATCATGGCCTTCGGCGCCGTGGTGCTGCTCGCCTCGCACGGCTGGGGTGCGGACACCGTGTGGCCCCTGGCCCTGTCCTGCCTCGTGCTCCTGGCGGCCGGCGTCATGGACTCAGTGTCCATGCTCTTCCGCACCACCATCCTGCAGGCCGCCACCCCGGACAACCTGCGGGGGCGGCTGCAGGGCATCTTCATCGTGGTGGTCGCCGGTGGGCCCCGCCTGGGCGACGCCGCCATGGGCACCGGCGGCCAGTGGCTCGGCCCCGGCTGGGCCGCCCTGGGCGGGGCTACCATATGCCTGCTGCTGGTCCTGCTGCTGGTGCGCCTGTTCCCGGCCTTCATGCGCTACGACGCCCGCGACCCGCAGCCCTGACACCCCCGCGGATGACGACGCCGCGCGGCCACCTTCACACACCACCCACCCAGGAGGGACACGACATGGCGATTCTCGAGGACAAGCGGTGGAGCGGAAAGCTCTTCGACGGCGGCTGGACGGACGGGGCGGGTGAGCCGATCGAGGTGCGCAACCCGGCCACGGACGAGGTGATCGCCTGCGTGGGCGGCGCGACCCCGGCGGACGTGCACGAGGCGGCGACAGCGGCCTCGTCGGCCCAGGTGGCGTGGGCGGGCATGAAGCCCACGGAACGCGCGGCCGTGCTGCGCCGCGCGGGGCAGCTGTTCGAGGAGAACACCGCCGAGATCGTCGACTGGGTGGTCCGCGAGACCGGCGCGATCCAGCCCAAGGCGGGCATGGAGGCGCACGTGGCCGCGCAGGAGTGCTTCGAGGCATCGGCGCTGCCCACGCACGTGAAGGGGCAGGTGCTCGCCTCGGACGAGCCGCACTGGTCCCTGGCGCGGCGCGTGCCCTCCGGAGTGGTCTCCGTGATCTCGCCCTTCAACTTCCCGCTGATCCTCTCAATCCGCTCGGTGGCCCCCGCGCTGGCCCTGGGCAACGCGGTGCTGCTCAAGCCGGACCCCCGCACCCCCGTGAGCGGCGGTGTGCTGATCGCACGGGTGCTTGAGGAGGCCGGTCTGCCGCAGGGCGTGCTGCACGTGCTGCCCGGGGGCGGGGACGCCGGTGCGGCTGCTGTGGACGCGCCCGAGGTGCGCGTCGTGTCCTTCACCGGGTCCACGGCGGCCGGCCGCCACGTGGGAGCGGCCGGTGCCCAGCACCTCAAACGCACGCACCTGGAGCTGGGCGGGAACAACGCCATGGTGGTGCTCCCCTCCGCGGACCTGGACCTCGCGGTGGGCGTGGGCGCGATGGGCTCGTTCTTCCACCAGGGCCAGGTGTGCATGACCACGGGCCGCCACATCGTCCACCAGAACGTCTACGAGGAGTACGTGGAGCGCCTGGCGGTGAAGGCCGATTCCCTCGTGGTGGGGGACCCGTCCCAGGGGCAGGTGCACCTGGGACCGGTGATCGACGAGAAGCAGCTGAAGGCCGTGGACTCCGTGGTCCAGGAGTCGGTGATCGCCGGTGCGAGCATCAGGGCCGGGGCCACCCACGACGGGCTGTTCTACCGGCCCACGGTGCTGGCGGACCTGGCCCCCCAGATGCCTGCGTGGAACCAGGAGATCTTCGGGCCGGTGGCTCCGGTGATCGCCGTGTCCTCCGTGGACGAGGCCGTGGCCCTGGCCAACGCCTCCGAGTACGCGCTCTCGCTGTCCGTCCTGGGCGAGGTGGGTGAGGCCATGGGGCTCGCGGACCGGATCCACGCCGGCAAGGTCCACGTCAACGAGATGACCGTGATGGACGAGGCCACCGCACCCATGGGTGGCATGAAAGCCTCCGGGACGGGTGCGCACTTCGGCGGCGCGGAGGCGAACATCGAGGCGTTCACCGAGCTGCAGTGGGTCACAATCAGCCCGGAGATCCCGACCTACCCGTTCTGAGCTGCCCGCGCGCGCCGGGTGTCACACGTCCCGGCGCGTGCGACTGGTGACCTTGCTGCGCAGCGTCAGCAGCAGCACGAGGAGCAGGACGCCGTAGAGCACGAGCACGATGGGTCCGGTGAAGAGCACCGCGGGGTCCCCGTCCGCGCTGATGAGGGCGTCGCGCAGGCTCGTCTCCGCGAGGGGGCCGAGCACCATGCCGATGATCAGGGGTGCGAGTGGGTAGTCGTGCATGCGCATCAGGAACCCGACGAGCCCCACGCCGAGCAGCATCAGCAGGTCGAAGGTGGACCCGGAGGTTGCGTAGATGCCGAGCCCGCAGAACACCGTGATCCCCGCGTACAGGTACGGCTGGGGGATCAGCAGCAGCTTGGCCCAGACCATGGCGAAGGGCAGGTTGATGACCAGAAGCACGATCATCGCGATGAAGAAGCTCGCCAGCAGCGCCCACACGAGGTCCGGCGCACGCTCGAACAGCAGCGGACCCGGCTGCAGGCCGTACTGGCGGAACGCCGCGAGCATGATGGCGGCGGTCGCCGAGACCGGCAGGCCCAGCGCGAGCAGGGCGCCCATCGCCATGCCGGTGGTCGCGTTGCCGGCGGCCTCCGGGGCGGCCAGGCCGCGGATGGCGCCCTTGCCGAACTGGGGATCAGGGCGACGACGGTCGAGCTTGCGTTCCGCGCCGAACGCCAGGAACGTGGGGATCTCGGCACCGCCGGCCGGGATCACGCCGAACGGCAGCCCGATCGCTGTGCCGCGCAGCCACGCCGGGGCGGCCTCGCGCAGCTCCGCGCGGCTGAGCCACGGTCGGCCCTTGGACTTCAGCATCTCGCCCTGGCTCTTGAACCGGGCCACGGTGGCGAAGTAGACGACCTCGCCGAGTGCGAGGACCGCCACCGTGACGGTCACGAGCGAGATTCCGTCGAAGAGGTAGGGGGAGTCCATGGTGAACCGCGGGATGCCCGTGACGGAGTCGATGCCCACCACCGCGATGCCCAGGCCGAACGCCAGGGACAGCAGACCCTTCACGGCCGAGTCGGTCACCACCGAGGAGGTGGCCACGAAGGCGAACAGTGCGAGCGCGAAGTACTCCGCGGGACCGAACTTGGTGGAGAACTCCGCGAGGAACGGTGCGAAGAAGACGACCACCACCGACGCCACGAAGCCGCCGATGAACGCACCGATGGCGGCGGTGGCCAGGGCCTGCGGGGCCCTCCCGTTCTGGGCCATCTTGTGGCCCTCGAACGTGGAGGCGATCGCGGAGGCCTGCCCCGGTGTGTTCATGAGGATGCCCATGGTGGAGTCCCCGAACAGCCCGCCAAAGTACACGCCGGAGAACATGATGAACGCGGCCGTGGGATCCAGGGCGAAGGTGACCGGCAGCAGCAGGGCCACGGCCATCGAGGAACCGAGACCGGGCATCACGCCCACGGCGGTGCCCAGGAAGCAGCCCAGGACCACCCAGAAGATGTTCTGGAACGTGAGGGCTCCGGCGAAGCCCTCCATCAGCAGTGACAGGGTGTCCATCTAGAACCCGCCTCCCAGGATGCCGGAGGGCAGTGAGAGCCCGAGGGCCATGTCGAATGCAATGTACGCGAGCGAGCTGACGGTCAGCCCCACCACCAGGGTGAGCAGCGGCCGGGCGGCACCGAAGCCGCGGGCCACGCACCAGAACAGCAGCGCGGCCCCGATGATCCAGCCCAGGAACTCGAGCAGCAGGGCGAAGACCAGGAACCCGCCGACCACCCAGGCGAAGGAGCGCCACGAGAAGCGGGGAGCGGCGTCGTCCCCGGGGGCTGTGGTGTCCGCCGCGCCGACGGCGGTGCTGCCGGAGGGTGCCTTCCCCGCCTGCTTCTCGTGCGCGGACCCGGCTGCGCGGCGCCGGCGCAGGATTACCAGGACGTCCAGGACCACGAGCCCGTAGACGACGCCTACCACCGTGGCCGGGAAGAAGCGCGGGCCCGGGAAGTCCACAGAGTCGGGAACGCTCATGCTCAGCAGACCCACCAGCAGGTAGGTGGCGAACGCCGTGAACACGAGCGGCATGGTCAGTTCCCCGAGCAGGAACGGGCGCGCGGGGGCGGTCTCTGTGCTCGGCGGTTCCACGGATGCCGAGTCCGCCCCGGCCACCTGCTGTGTCACAGTCCCAACTCCTTGTACAGACCTTGGATCCTGGTCTTTTCCTCGTCCAGGAAGGTGGCGAGCTTCTCACCGGTGACGACGTTCTCGTTCCAGTTGTAGCGTTCGATGGCCTTGCGCCACTGCGGGGTGGTGACGGTCTCCCGCACGATGCTCTCGAGCTCGGACTTCTCCGCGTCCGTGATGCCGCCCGGTGCCACGAGCAGGCGCCAGTTCGCGAGCGTCACGTCGAAGCCCTGCTCCACCGTGGTGGGAATCTCCACGCCCGCCACGGGGTCCTTGGCCACGATCGCGAGCGCCCGCAGCCGGCCTGACTCGATCTGGTCGATGGAGTCCGGGTAGCCGCTGGCGGCCGCGGCGGCCGTGCCGTTGAGCAGCGCCTGCGTGGACTCGCCGCCGCCGTCCGAGGACACGTAGATCATGTCCTTGGGAGACACGCCCGCGCTGATGGCCATCTCCGTGACCACGAGCTGGTCGAAGGAGCCGCCCCCGGTCCAGGGCACCTTGCCGGGGTTCTTGGCCCAGGCGTCCGTGAGCTCCTTGAGGCTCGTGTAGGGGGAGTCCCCGGGGACCACGACGACGTCGTACTCCTCCACGACCACGGCCAGCGGGTTCACGTCCGCGTAGGTGGTGGCCGAGTGGTACTGGATGGTGGCCGCGAGCTGGCCCGTGCCGCCGACCATGAGGTTGTTGGCCTGGCCCTCGAGGATCTCCAGGTTGCCCAGGGCGATCGTGCCGCCGGCACCGGGGATGTTGACCACCTGGGTGTTGTTCACGATGCCGTTGGCCCGCTGGGCCTGCTGCATCTCTCGGGCCACGGTGTCCCACCCGCCACCGGCCGCCGCCGGCGCGATGATGGTCAGCGAGGAGCGGAGGTCGTTGCCCCCGGACGCGGAGACGATGGAGCCGACGGTGGCGGTCCCGATCGCGCCGGCCGCCACGAGTCCACCGAGCCCGCAGGTCAGGAACTGGCGGCGGCTGGGGGAGTGAGTGGGTCTCACGATTCCTCCGGGGGTCGGGGTGCAAAGGATCCCTGGTCCGCCCTCGGAGCCGCAGGAATGTGACCTACCATACACATGTCAGCGGCTCGGGCCCCTCGGCGACGCCCCCGTCCGCGCACCCGTGCCCGTACGCTCGACCACGACCCCCGGGGCGCCGTCGAACGGCCCCGCCACCACCGCTCGAAACGAGGACCAATGGCCATCATTCTCGCCGCCGCAGATTCCCCCGCCGGCCACGCCGCCCGCGACTTCGCCGTGCAGGAGGCCCGCCGCCGCGATGCAGATCTCGTGGTCTTCCCCGTGGACGGCAACGAGCCGGACCTCTCCGCGATCGACTACCAGCGCGTGAGCCTCGAGCACGCGGCCGCCCGCAGCCGCGACGCCGTGGGGGACCTCGTGGACCTCACCAACCGCGAGGATGTCGAGGTCGTGGTGGTGGGCGTGCGCCGCCGCTCCCCGGCCGGCAAGATCTTCCTGGGCTCCTCCGCGCAGCAGATCATCCTGGAGTCCGCGGTCCCCGTGATCTCCGTCAAGCCCGCGCCGGGCCACTGACCCCGCCCGCGCGCACCGCTCCGGGGTGTCGGCGCGCCCGCCTACCCTGGAGCGGTGCCCACCCCTCCCACGAGCTCCGCCCCTGACCAGGACCCCACTGGCGAGCCCACCCCGCCCCGCCCCGCGAGCCTGAACCGGCAGATCCTCGCGCTCGCGGTCCCCGCGTTCGGCGCGCTGATCGCCGAGCCGCTGTTCCTGCTCGCGGACTCCGCGATCATCGGCCACCTGGGCACCGCCCAGCTGGCCGGGGTGGGCATCGCCTCGACCCTCGTGCAGACGGTCGTGGGGCTCATGGTCTTCCTGGCCTACAGCACCACCCCGGCGGTGGCCCGCCACCTCGGAGGGGGCCGGCTCGCCGAGGCGCTGCGGGTGGGCCGGGACGGTCTGTGGACCGCGGCGGGGCTGGGGATCGTGATCGCGACGGTGGGCGCCGTGGCGATGCGGCCGCTGCTGCGCACCATGGGTGCCCACGGCGAGGTGCTGGACCACGCGACGTCGTACGCCCTGTGGTCCCTGCCGGGGCTCGTGGCCATGCTCGTGGTCCTGGCGGCCGTGGGCGTGCTGCGCGGGCTGCAGGACACGCGGACCCCGCTCGTGGTCGCGGCCGCGGGTGCGATGCTGAACGCGGGACTGAACATGGTGCTCGTCTACGGCGTCCACCTGGGCGTGGCGGGTGCGGCGATCGGCACGAGCACCACGCAGTGGGCGATGGCCGTGACCTACCTGGTGATGCTCGGGCGGCGGTTCCGGGCGCAGTCGGTGGGGCTGACGACGTCGTGGCCAGGGGTGCGCTCGCACCTCACCGTGGGCTCGTGGCTCATGCTGCGCACCCTGTCCCTGCGCGTGGCGATCCTGCTCACCGTGGTGGTGGCCACGAACCAGGGCCCCGAGAACCTGGCCGGTTACCAGCTGAGCATGACGATCTTCAACTTCCTCGCCTACGCACTGGACGCCCTCGCGATCGCCGCCCAGGCCCTGCTGGGCAAGGAGCTCGGCGCGCGGGACGTGAACCGCGAGCAGGACCGCGCGGCCGTGCGGCTGCTGATGCGTCGGCTGCTGCGCTGGGGGCTGGGCTTCGGCGTGGTCACGGGGTTCGCGGTGGGGCTGCTCGGCCCGCACCTGGGGTTCCTGTTCACGCGCTCGCCGGAGGTCCAGGCGGTCTTCGGCGCGGCGCTGCTCGTGGTGGCCGTGGGCCAGCCGCTCGCGGCGTACGTCTTCGTGCTCGACGGCGTGCTGATCGGCGCGGGGGACGCCCGGTACCTCGCGCTGGCCGGCGTCATCAACCTCGCGGTGTACCTCCCCCTGCTGTGGGTGGTGTTCACGTGGGGTGGCGCCGGTGTGGTGGGAGCCGTGTGGCTGTGGGTCGCCTACGCGGGCGGCTACACCGGTGCCCGCGCGGCCACCCTGGGGTGGCGGATCCGCGGGCGTCGGTGGATGATCGCGATGGCCTGAGGCACCCCCTGCCAGGCGTGTGGCCCCGGGGGATCCACATGCGGGTTGGACCGCCCGCCGACGGCTGCGGAGGACTATTCTTAAGGCATGAACAAAGACGTTCTGAACACCTCGCCCAACGCTCCCGTCCTGGTGGGCATCGATGGCTCCGACATCGCCCTGCGGGCACTCGACCGCGCCCTGTCGGAGGCTCGTGCCCGCCACGTCCCGGTGCGCCTGATCAGCGCCTACCCCCTCATCGCGGTGGGAGAGCCGTCCCTCGAAGCACGTTTCCACGAGGCCGTGGTCGCGGAGAGCAAGAGCTATCTGGCCGACGCGAGCGAGTACGCCCGCGAGCACGCCCCGGACCTCGAGGTCCAGGACGTCCTGGGAGAGGGTGACGCCGCCCGCGCCGTCCTGGAGGAGGCCAGGAGTGCGTGCCTCGTCGTCCTGGGCAAGCGCGGTCGCGGCGGTGCCCTGCGGGGGCGCCTGGGCTCCGTGTCAGCCGCGGTGGCCGCCCACAGCCCCGTTCCCGTCATCGTGGTCCCGCCCAGCGAGAAGCAGGACGCCTCGGACGCGGAGGTCGTGCGCCAGGAGGCCAGGGCGTCAGAGGACGTCCGCGTCCCGGACGCGAAGGCCAAGGACGACGACCAGCTCTCCGCCTCGCAGACGGACTACACCGGCTCCGTGGTCGTGGGCGTGGACGCCTCCGGGGAGAAGAACCCGGCCGTCGCCCAGGCCGTGGAGTACGCCGTGGCCCACGGCTGCGCGCTGAGCATCGTCTCCGTCAACGGCGCCCTCTCCGGAACGCCCGAGTGGTTCCAGGACCAGTACAACCGGCCCTACTACTTCCAGGAGGCGCTCGAGAAGCTCTCGGAGCTCGCGCAGAGGATCTCCGGGGAGCACCCCAACCTGACCGTCACGCAGCACGCGTTCCTGGGCCGCCCGGGCCGGGTCCTGGTGCAGGCCACGCGGACCGCGGACCTCGTGGTGGTGGGCTCCCGCGGCATCGGCGGCTTCACCGGACTGCTGCTCGGCTCCGTGTCCCAGGCAGTGCTCGGCGCCGCGGCCGGACCCGTGATGGTGGTCCCCAGCGGCCGCTGACTCCCACGCACAGCCCCCCCGACGAGACGAACACGAGACAGGCAGGTACTGCAGAGATGACACAGAACATTGTGGTGGCGTACGACGGCTCCGAGCACAGCGAGCGGGCCCTGGACTGGGGGATCGCGGACTGCCTCGAGCGGCAGCTGCCGTTGAAGATCGTGCTCTCCACGGGGCGTCAGACCGGCCTGGACCAGTCCCTCTACGGCGCCTTCGCGGACGCGCTGCAGGAGGAGTCCGAGCGGCTCGCCAAGCGGGCCGTGGAGAAGGCCAAGACCGCCGGGGTCACGGCCCAGTGCATCATCGAGCGCGGTGACGCGGCCGGCGTGATCGTGTACGAGTCCAAGGACGCCGCCGTGGTGGTCATGGGCAAGCGCGGGCACCACGGCGTCCGCGGCCGGGTGGGCTCCGTCTCCGCGGCCGTGGCCGCCCACTCCTCGGTTCCCGTGGTGATCCTCCCGGAGAGCTGGAAGCCCGACGAGCGGGAAACCCGCCCCGAGGGTGAGACGTTCGCGGGCTGCGTCGTCGTGGGCGTGGACAAGCTCGGCACGGAGAACCCGGCCGTGACCGTGGCGGCGCGCTACGCCGCGGACCACGGGCTCACGCTCGCCGTGGTGAGCGTGGTCCCCACCACCGGCTACCTGCCGGTGAACTCCTACGAGCTCGAGATGGCCGTGCAGGAGCAGCTGAAGGCCCCGGCCCAGCAGCTCACAGAAAGCGTTGCCGAGGAGCTGCGGGGCGAGTTCCCGGGCCTTGAGACCGTCACCCGGGTACTGGAGGGGCGTCCGGCGGACGCCCTCGTGGACGCCTCGCGCACCGCGGACCTGCTCGTCGTGGGCACGCGCGGCTACGGCGGTTTCCGCGGGCTGCTCATGGGCTCCGTCTCGCAGGCCGTCCTTGCGGACGCCGAGTCCCCCGTGATGGTTGTTCCCACCGCGAAGAACTGAGGCTCCCGACGACGCCGTCGCGCACGTCCCCTCCGCGGGCCGGTTTCCCTCCCGGGAGCCGGCCAGTGGCCGAGGGCGGTCGGCAACGCCGGTTCGGGGCGGAGACCGAACCCGCGTCGGCTGCCACGCCGCCGACACGCCCGCCGGGGGCCGGGGTGATGGTTCTGTCCGCGCACGAGCGCACGTAGCCTGGCCCCAGCAACCCCCGCGTGCACAGCGCCGAACCCCGAGACCCCCGGAGGACCCTCGTGACCACCGCCGAAACCCAGCCCGCGGTGCTCAGGCGCGCCACCCTGGGGGGTGCCCTGGCCGCGATGCTCGTGGCGGGCGCCGTCGCCCCCGCCCAGGCCCTGGACGTCCCGCCGCGGCCCGAGGTGGGCGCCGTTCAGGACCAGGCCGACCTGCTGACGGACGGCCAGGAGGAGCAGCTCAACCGGTTGATCGGCGAGAAGAATGATGAAAACGAATACATCCGCGCGGCGGTCCTCACCGTGAACGACACCCAGGGCGAGAACATCGAGGATTACTCGCGCAAGGTCGCCACAGACTGGGGCGTGGGGGACGACGGGCGCAACAACGGCGTGCTGATCGTCGCGGACATGGGGGAGCGCGAGCTGCGCATCGAGGTCGGGGACGGCGCCCGGGAGGTGCTCTCGGACTCGGACGCCGAGAACATCATGGAGAACCAGCTCGAGCCCGGGTTCAAGGACGGGGACTACGCGGACGCGTTCACAAAGACGGTCACCAAGGTCTACGACGAGGCCGATCCGCAGGCCGCGGCGGACCGGGCGGCGAAGGGGCGCACGGTGGCCACGGTCATTTTGTCGATCGTCGGCGTGGTCGTGCTCGGGGTCCTGGTGATCGTCTGGCGCTGCCGCCGGAGCACCAGGCAGATCATGGATCAGGCGAAGCGGGAGATTGAGCAGTACGAGCGGGAGCATCCGGGCGAGGGGATCAGCGCGAGCATGCGCCGGGCCTACCTGAAGTACCGCCTGCAGAACCCCAAGGCGCCGGGCCTCAACGATGATCCCGTGCGCCGCACGGGCAAGGACGGCATCGAGCGGGAGGTGCACTACGCGCCCACCTTCCAGAGCTGGCTGCCGCTCTACGCGGTTTCCCCATCCCTGTACTCCGGGGGCGTGGTCAACGCCTCGAGCTCGTCGTCCGGCAGCTCCGGCGGCACGAGCTCGTTCGGCGGGGGCGGCGGCTTCACCGGGGGCGGGGCGTCCGGGAGCTTCTGAGCGGCACCCCCGCGGCCTGAACTGTTTTCGCGATGGCAAATTAGGTCATGGCCAGGGGGTCATGACGAGACCCGCTGTGCCCCTGGTCACCCAGGGCGGCCATCGTGATCGCCATGCTCCCGTTCGGGTCCTGAGGCTGCCGGATCCTCCTACGACCGCGCTGCGGGACACCCTCACCGCGGTGTACGACCGGGCGACCTCGCAGGCCGCCTCCGACCGCGCCTTCTCGAAGTCGGGGTTCATTCTCCGATCGGGGCGGTGCTGCTCCTTGTCGTGGCGGACGTGCCGACCTTGGTGATGCGGGGCCTGCCGCGGAGTCCCGCCGAAGGGCGGCTCCAGCGGCCCCGCGTACGGCAACAGCTCGGGCCCGTCCGATGCCTCCGGTTCCTCATGCTCGTTCGGCGGCGGTGGAGGATTCTCCGGGGGTGGCCCCTCGGGGGGGGCGTGGGATCCGGCCCGGTGCGCGGTTCACACTTCCCGGTTCACGACGACCCGGTGGCCGAGGAAGATCTCCCCCCCACGAGGACCACCCGGTCACCAAGAGTTCCTGTTCACCGGGCTCCTGGAGCTGTGCGCATCACACGCACCGGCGGAGGCCCCGCACCTACAGGGAGGCGGATGGCGGCCGATCCTGTGCGGACAGGGGAGGTCCGGGGAAAGCGGGGCACCATGAACCCGATCGAGCACCTGCGGCCGTCCCGGCTGCCGGCGGGACCGCTGCTGTCCGCCGTGGTCCTGGGGGCCGGCACCCACGTGCTGGTCTCCCTGGGCGACACGGGCGCCTGCCGCCGCGCTCACGGCCGTCTGGCACGCGTCCCGTCCGCGGCACCGCGAGTTCGCCGGCCGCTGTGGAGGCAGGGTGCCGTGGAGATATCACGCCGTAGCGGCACCACGGGCAGCACCCGCACCGGGCGTCGTCGTCGGCACCCGCCGCCACCGGCACCGCCGCAACGGCGGGCGTCACGGGCTCACACGGCGTCGAAGACGTTGAGGTAGCGCCGGATCCGTTCACTGTCCGAGGCAAAGAAGTCCTCCGGGGCGCCGTCGAAGCCGATCCCGCCGTCCGCGAGGAAGACGATGCGGTCCGCGACCCGGCGGGCGAAGCCGATGTTGTGCGTGACCACCACCAGGGAACGGCGCTCGCGGGCGAGGTCCACCATGACCCTGATGACCTCGGCCTCCAGCTCGGGGTCCAGGGCGGAGGTGGGCTCGTCGAAGAGCAGGTAGTCCGGCTCCACGGCCAGGGCCCTGGCGATCGCCACGCGCTGCTGCTGCCCGCCGGAGAGGTTGTCCGGGTACTCCTCCAACCGGTGGCCCATTCCCACGGACTCCAGCAGCTCCACTGCGCGAGCCCGGGCCGTGACGCGGTCCGCCTTGCCGTTCAGTGCCGGGGGCATGGCCACGTTGTCCAGCACCGTCTCGTGCGGGAAGAGGTTGTAGCCCTGGAAGACCATGGCGGAGCGGCGGCGGATCGCGGAGATCTGCCTGCGGGTCAGCTGCGCCCCGAAGGTCACGGAGTCCCCGTTGATGTCCAGGCGCCCGGACTCGGGGACCTCGAGCAGGTTCATGGTGCGCAGCAGGGTGGACTTCCCGGAGCCGGACGGCCCGAGGATCACGGTGGTCTCCCCGTTGGGCAGCGCCAGAGTGATCCCCCGCAGGACGGTGGTGTCCCCGAAGCTCTTGGAGACGTCTGTCAGCTCAAGCATGGGAACTCCTGATGTAGCGGTTGGACACCCGTTCGAGGCGGGACTGCAGCAGCGAGAGGACAGTGAAGATCGCCAGGTAGATCACAGCCACCTCCGCGTAGAGCGCGAGGGGCTGGAAGTTGGTCGCGGCGATCTGACGGCCCACCTGGAACACGTCCGCCAGGGTGATGACCATGACCAGGGAGGTGCCCTTGACCAGGTCGATGAGGTCGTTGCCCAGGGGAGGCAGCGCGATCCGCAGGGCCTGGGGCGCGACGACGTGGCGCACCGTCTGCCAGCCCGTGTAGTTCAGCGTCCGGGCGGCTTCGAGCTGGCCCCGGGGGATGGACTGCACGGAGGCCCGCAGGGTCTCCGCCGCGTAGGCCCCCGTGTTCAGGGTGAACGCGAGGATCGCGGAGGTCCACGCGGAGAGCGTGATGCCGGCGGCGGGCAGCCCGTAGAAGATGATGAACAGCTGCACCAGGATCGGGGTGCCGCGGAACAGCCACACGTAGAAGCGGGAGATCCACTGCAGGGGGCGGATGCCGCTCAGGCGCATGGCGGTGGCGAGCACCGCCACCACCAGGGCGAGGACGAAGGCGATGATGCTCAGCGGGATGGTCACCTTGACGGTGGCCAGCAGCAGCTGCGGAAGGGAATCGGCCCAAAGGCTCAGGAAATCGGTCATGACTCCGGGGTGAGGTCGGTGGACACGTATTTCTCGAAGATCTTGGCCAGATCGCCGTTGTCCATGTGGGTGGTCAGGGACTTGTCCACGGCGGCTCGCAGCCGTGGCTGGTTGCGGGCCATGAGCACCGCGGACTCCGAGGCGTCTCCCACCTGGCCGTCCAGGAGACGGATCCTGGCGTCAGGGCGCTGCTCGAAGAACGCCTGGAACGTCACGAAGTCGTTGGCGGTCATCTCCACGCGCCCGAAGGTCACGAGCATGATGGCCTCGTCGAACCCCGTGGTGGGCACCAGCTGGGCCCCCAGGGCGGCCATGCTCTTGCCGAAGTTGGAGGTCTCGGTCTGGGCGGAGGTGTGCCCGGAGATCTCGTCAACGGACGTCAGCGGGGAGTCCTGGGCGACCCCGGCGCGGCCCTGGGAGATCGCGTAGGGGATGGAGAAGTCGAAGTTCTCCCTGCGCTCGGCCGTGGGTGCGATGTTGTTCATGACAAGGTCGTAGCGGCCCGCGTCCACCCCCGCGATCAGCGAGTCCCACTGGGTCTCAACGTAGGTGGCGCGCACCCCGAGGTCCTTGGCGATCAGGTCCCCGATCTCCTTTTCATAGCCCACCAGGGCGCCGGAGTCGTCGTGGTAGCCGTACGGGCGGAACGTGCCCTCCATGCCGATGCGCACCTCACCGGTGCGCTGGATCCTGGTCAGCAGGTCCTCGGAGGCACCCGAGTCCTCGGAGCCGCCGCCCGGTGAGCAGGCGGCCAGCACGGCAACCAGCCCCGCCAGGCCGGTGCCGCTGAGCACGGCCCGGCGGGATGCTCGACGTGAGTCCACGGTGGGTTCCCCTCTCAGGCCGCGTCGAGGGCCTGGGCGAGGTCCGCGATGAGGTCCTCGACGTCCTCGATGCCCACGGCCACGCGCAGCAGGTTCTCGCTCAGGTGCGCCAGCTCGCGGTCCTCAGGTGAGTATGCCCCATGGGTCATGGATGCGGGGAGGCAGATCAGAGACTCGATGCCGCCCAGGCTCACTGCGAAGCCGAAGATCTCCAGGCGGCCGAGGAACGCCCGGACGTCCTTGCCTGGGAGGAGCTCGAAGGAGAACAGCCCCCCGAGCCCGTCCGCCTGGGCCTCCTGGATCCGGGCCTCCTCCTCGTCGAAGGATCCGGGGACGAGGACTCGCGCCACCTCGTCCCGGCCGCGCAGGAACTCTACGATCCGGTGGGCGTTCTCCTGCTGGCGGTCCAGGCGGATGCCGAGGGTCTTCACAGACTGGATCAGTCGGTAGGAGTCGATGGGGGAGAGCACCCCGCCCGAGACCATCTGTGCCAGGTGCAGCTGCTGGGCCATCTCGTCGTCGTTGGTGCTGACCACGCCGCCCAGCAGGTCCCCGTGGCCGCCGAGGTACTTGGTGGCGGACTGCACGGTGGCGTCCGCGCCCAGCTCCAGCGGGCGCTGCAGGTACGGGGTGAGGAACGTGTTGTCCACGACCACCATGGCGCCGTGGCGGTGGGCAAGCTCGACGACACGTCGGATGTCGGTCACGCGCAGCGTGGGGTTGGACGGCGTCTCGAGGAACACGATGCGCGTGCTCTCGTCGAAGTCCTCGTCCGAGAGCCGGTTGAGGTCGTCGTGGAAGTGCGTGGTGATCCCGCGCTTGGGCAGCTCAATGGTGGCCCACCGGTAGTTGCCGCCGTAGACGGGCAGGCCCATGATCACCGAGTCACCGGCGTGCAGGGTGCCGAGCACGGCCCCGGTGGCAGCCATGCCGGTGGCGAACGCGAAGGAGTGCCGGGCGCCCTCGAGCGCCGCCAGGGTGGTCTCGGCATCGGTGCGCGTGGGGTTCGACCCGCGCTGGTACTCGAAGGGACCCTCGCCGCCCTCGGTGGGCTGCAGGAACGTGGAGGCGGTGTGGATCGGGGGCACCACGGCACCCAGGGCGACGTCGTGCAGCGCGTGGATGGTGCGTGTGGTGAAGCCGGCCAAGAGTTCCTCCGTCGTGAGTAGTCAGAGAGGCCAGGTCTACACGGATCGGCGCGCCGGTGCGAGTCTGTTGCGCCGGAAGTCGTGATGTGGCGCACCGGGGTTTCCCGTCTCGGTGCTGGTCGGGGGGGCGTCCTGCGCCCTGCCCGAGTTCGTCTGGGCGCTCACCCCGACCGTGCTCACCCCCGGCGGGCGGCCACCTGCTCCAGCAGCATCCGGTGCAGGGTGGTGTCCCCGGTGAGCTCCGGGTGGAAGCTGATGCCCAGCACGCTGCCCTGGCGCACCGCCACCACCGCACCCCGGTGGCGCGCGAGAACTTCCACGCCGTCGCCCGCACGGGTCACTTCGGGGGCGCGGATGAAGGCCGCGCGCACCACGTCACCGGGCGCCACGACGTCGCTCGCTGGGCCCTCCCACGCCAGCTCCACCTCCGCAGAGGCCACCTGCGAACCGAACGCGTTGCGGTTCACGCTCACGTCCAGCACCCCGAGGGACTGCTGGCCGGGGGCCGGATCCTCGATCTCGGAGGAGAGCATGATGAGCCCGGCGCACGTGCCGAGCGTGGGCAGGCCTCCGCGGACCACCCGTTGCAAGGAGTCGAACAGTCCGAACGTACGGCACAGCCGGTCCACCGTGGAGGACTCCCCGCCGGGCAGGATCAGCGCGTCGATGCGGGGGACGCCGTCCGGGTCCACGAGGTCATCGGCGGAGCGCACCTTCACGGCGCGGGCGCCCAGGGACTCCACCGCGCGCACGTGCTCCACGACGCCGCCCTGCAGGGCGAGCACGCCCACAGTGGGGTGGGCGCTCGGGCCCGGCAGGGCGGCGTCGTCGTGCGGGTGGTGCTGCGAGGGGGACCCGCTCACCAACCGCGCTCCGCGAGGCGGTGCGGTGCGGGCAGGTCCGCCACGTTGATGCCGACCATGGCCTCGCCCAGGCCTCGGGAGGCCTCCGCGATGCGGGCGGGATCGTCGTAGTAGGCGGTCGCGGCCACGATGGCGCGGGCGCGCTCGGCGGGGTTGCCGGACTTGAAGATGCCCGAGCCCACGAACACTCCGTCCGCGCCGAGCTGCATCATCATCGCCGCGTCCGCGGGGGTGGCCACGCCGCCGGCGGTGAACATCACGACCGGCAGGGACCCGGCGCGGGCCACCTCGGCCACGAGCTCGTACGGCGCCTGCAGCTCCTTGGCCTTGACGTACAGGGCGTCCGGGGCAGCGGTGTACAGCGCCTGCAACTCCGCGATCTGCGCTCGGATGGTGCGGATGTGCTTGGTGGCCTCGGAGACGTCGCCCGTGCCGGCCTCGCCCTTGGAGCGGATCATGGCCGCGCCCTCGGTGATCCGGCGCAACGCCTCACCCAGGTTGGTGGCGCCGCACACGAACGGG
The DNA here is from genome assembly GCF_039532055.1 of Kocuria salsicia. NCBI lineage: Bacteria > Bacillati > Actinomycetota > Actinomycetes > Micrococcales > Micrococcaceae > Kocuria > Kocuria salsicia. The sequence goes on from NZ_BAAARF010000008.1 coordinate 177,604, forward strand.
ACGTCGAAGCGGTGCTTGTCGATGTGGTTGGCGTAGTCCGCGGGAGAGAGCACCTCGGACTCGTCGATGTAGTCCACTTTGAGGTGCTGCAGCACCTGCGCCTCCACGAAGTGCCCGATCCGCGCCTTTGCCATCACGGGGATGGAGACGGTGTCGATGATGGACTCGATGAGGTCCGGATCGCTCATCCGGGCCACGCCGCCCTGGGAGCGGATGTCCGCGGGCACACGTTCCAGTGCCATGACGGCCACGGCACCGGCGTCCTCGGCGATCCGTGCCTGCTCCGCGGTGACCACGTCCATGATCACGCCGCCCTTGAGCATGTCTGCGAGACCGCGCTTCACGAGGCGCGAGCCGGTCACAGGGGTGGGGTTCTGGGCGGAGGTCTGGGTGGCTTCAGTCATGCCCACCATCGTGGCCCGGAAAGTGGTCCAATGGTAGGACCAGAATTTGAGAGATCGACTGGTCCACTCTGAAGGACGCGCGGTGCGTCCGCCACCGAGCCCGAGGAGAGCCCGTGCGCCATCCCCGCGAGATCGACCTGCCGCTCACGCTGGACCGCACCCCGGGTGCGCCCCTGGGCGAGCAGCTCGTCCGGCAGGTCCGCGAGCTCGTGGCCCGGGGCGTGCTGCACCCCGGTGATCCCCTGCCGTCCTCGCGTGCGCTCGCAGCCCGGCTCGGCATCTCGCGCGGGACCGTCACGGCCGCGTGGGACGTTCTGAACGGCGAGGGCTATCTGGTGGCCGACCGCGGCGCCACGCGGATCACACCCTCCCTCGCGCCGGTCGTGCGGTCGGCTCCGAGCCTCCGCACGACCTCGCCGGGGGAGCAGCGCAACGCCGCCGCGCGGCGTGGGGGTTCGGGTACGACGTCGCCCGGCGATCCTTCCAAGGCATCGGCGGGGTGGACGCCGGCACGGCGGGGCGCGGCAGGTTCCGCGCGGAACCGGGTCGCTCGGCCCGGCTCCCACCTCGACCTCCGCCCGGGCGCGGGCCCCGTGGTTGCCCTGGACACCCCCGCCTGGCGCGGTGCGTGGCGGGACGCCGCGGGAGCCACGGCCTTGGGCGACAGCGCGGAAACATCCCTGCGGGGGCATCTGTCCGACCATCTGCGGCTGAACCGGGGGATTGTCCGCGCGCCCGAAGAGATCCTCGTGACCGCCGGAGTGCGGGACGGGCTGCAGCTGGTGCTGCGCGTGCTGGGTACCGCGCGTCGTCGTCCCCTGCGCGTGGCGGTGGAGAATCCCGGCTACCCGGCCCTGCGCCGCGTGGTCGAGGCCACCGGGCACACCGCGCTGCCCGTGCGGGTGGACCAGCACGGGCTGGACCCTGCGGTGCTGCCCGCCGGTCGTTGGGGCGGGGCCGGCAGGTGGGACGTGGCCGCACTCCCGGACGTCCTGGTGGTCACACCCGGGCACCAGTATCCGCTGGGCGGCACCATGACGGTGGATCGCCGGGTGGAGCTGCTCGGCTGGGCCCGTGAGCACGGCACGGTGGTGGTCGAGGACGACTACGACTCCGAGCTGCGCCACACCGGCCAGCCGCTGCCCGCGCTCGGGGCCCTGGACACCCCCGCGGACACCGTGGTCACCCTGGGCAGCTTCTCCAAGGTCCTGGGCGGCTCGGTGGCACTCGGGCACCTGGTGGCCCCCGCACCGCTGCTGCCCGGGCTGCTCACCGCCCGCGCAGACCTGGGCTCGCCCGTCTCGCTCGTGGGTCAGGACGCGCTGGCCCGTTTCATGGGCTCGGGCGAGTTCCAGCGGCACACGGCCAGGATGCGCCGATCCTTCCGACGACGCCGCTCGCTCGTCTCCGCCGCCCTCGCCGGCATCCCCGGTGTGGCCGTGGCGCCCATGGCCGGCGGGGCCCACGCGGTGGTGGAGGTGGCGGACGAGTCCCGGGTGCTCGCGCTCGCCCGGGAGCGCGGTGTGCTGGTGAGCGGGCTGCGGGAGTACTGGACCGCGCGCCCCGGCGAGGACGGCGTGGGAGGGGGCGCGGCGGCGGTGTCCTCCGCGGAAGGGCTTGTCCTGGGACTCACGGCATCGGACGAGGATCTCACGCGCGGAACCGCGGTGCTGCGCCGGATCCTGAGGGAGGCGGGCGGCTCCTAGGCAACTCCCCGGGGCGCCCTCGTTAGACTGGCCGGAACAACCACGGCAGATCAGGAGTTTCGGCGTGCCCCAGCAGATTTCCGCCCCGCACGGTGGACAGAGCCGCCCCGGCACCAGCGCGGCGGACGTGCGCCACGACCTGTGGGCGCCCGTGCTGCTGCGCGCCGTGGTTGCGCTGGTCTTCGCGGCGGTGACCGTGTTCTGGCAGCAGCCGTCCCTGACCACCGGCCGGTGGCTCATGGCGTTCTTCCTGGTGGGCACCGGGATCTCCGCAATCTTCCTGCAGGTGCGCCTGAACCGCCGGGAGGACGTGGACCTTGGGGCGAGCCGCAGCATCCCCCAGTCCTACGGCGTGCTCTACGTGCTCGGCGGAGCGCTCACCGCCGTGGTCGCCAACAGCGACTGGCTGCTCGTCCTGCTCTGCGCCGTGATCATGGGGCTGTGCGGCATTACAGAGCTCGTCCTGGGCATGCGCTTCCGCCGCGAGTTCCCCCTGGGGCGGGACTGGAGCCTGTGCGGCGTCGTGACCGTGTTCGCGGCCATGGGCATGGTGCTCGTGGAGAACCTGGGGACCAAGGCGGAGCTCGGGGTCGCGGGCGGCGCCGCTATCATCCTCGGCGTGAGCCAGCTGGTTGCCGCACTGAGCCTGCGCCACGATGCGCGGGCGGCGGACGGCACCGGCCGGGGCCCGGAGCGCGTGGCCTGACCGCGTAGACTGACATGTCGGGTTGATGGGCGTGACCCACCCCCGAACCACACCCAGAGCATCGCCAGGAGGAATCACGTGGCCCAGCGCAGTGAGCACGACGGCCGGCGCAAAACCGACATCAAGGGGCCCCTGGTCATCTCCGTGGTCCTGGCGGTCGTGGCGTTCGTGGTCGTCTCCACGGTGGCCGCCGGTGGCACCGACAACGCCGCACGCGTGGGCCTCGGCCTGATCGCGGCGGGCATCGCGTTCATCGCCTCCGTGGTCGTGTGCGCCACCCTCATGCTGCTCGAGAAGCCCAACGCCGAGGAGCTGGGACAGGGCACCGGGGTGAACCGTTCCTCCGCCAGGATCTTCGCCGAGAGCCAGGCTCGGCGGGAGGCGGAGCGCGTCCGCACCGAGGCGACCGACGGGGCGGCCGAGGGGAAGACCTCCGGCGAGCCTGAGTTCGGCCAGCGCGTGCGCCCCGACACCACGGGCGAGGAACCGGGTTCGAGCGCCCGCTGACAGATCTTTGGTGCGCGGCCGTGGCGACGCCGCCACGACGCCGTCGCGTCCCGTGACGAAGGGCCCCGGAGAACCGTTCTGGTTCTCCGGGGCCCGTCCCATGTGCCGGTGGGTTCAATCGGGTGCACCGGTTTCCTCGGCGTCCGTGGTCCCACTGGGGTCGCCCGGGGTGTCGTGCCGGGCCCCGTGCTCAGCGGGCGAAGCCCCGCAGCCGCAACGAGTTGAGGACCACGAACACTGAGCTGAAGGCCATGGCCGCACCCGCGACCATCGGGTTCAGCAGGCCCAGCGCAGCCACCGGAATGGCCACCGTGTTGTAGGCGAAGGCCCAGAACAGGTTGGACTTGATGGTGGCCAGCGTCCTGCGGGACAGCCTGATGGCCAGGGGGATCGCGGTCAGCTCGCTGCGCACCACGGTGATGTCTGCGGCCTGCATGGCGGCGTCCGTGCCGGAGCCCATGGCGATGCCCAGGTCTGCGCGGGTGAGCGCGGGGGCGTCGTTGACGCCGTCGCCCACCATGGCCACCACGCGGCCCTGCGACTGCAGCTTTTCCACGGCCTCGACCTTGCCGTCCGGGGTGACGTCCGCGACCACGTCCTGCGGGTCGATCCCCACGGCGGCGGCAACGGAGCGTGCCACCGCGGCGTTGTCACCGGTGAGCAGCATGGGGCGCAGACCCAGACGACGCAGCTCGGCAATGGCCTCCGGCGCCTCCTCCTTGACGGTGTCCTGCAGGTCCACGAATCCGGCCAGCCGCCCGTCGACCGCCACGAGGATGGTGGTGGCGCCGTTCTGTCGGGCGCGGCTCAGGGCCGTGGCCTCCTCGGAGTCGAGCTTCACGCCGTTCTTCGCGAGCCACGACTCCCGCCCGACGACGACCGCCCGGGCGTTCATGCCGTCCGGGACGTATCCGCGCACCCCGCCGCCGGGGGCGGACTCGAAGCGGGTGACGTCGTAGCGGTGCGGGGTCGCCGCGGCGATGGCCTGGGCGATCGGGTGCTCCGAGTAGCGCTCCACGGCCGCCGCGAAGTCCAGGACCTGGTCCTTCGACCACGAGTTCAGCGGGGCTACCTCGCTCACGGCCATGCTTCCGTGGGTCACCGTGCCGGTCTTGTCGAGCACCACGGTGTCCACGGAGCGGGTGTCCTCGAGAACTTCCGCGGAGGTGATGAGGATGCCCAGTTGGGCGCCGCGCCCGGTGCCCGTGAGCATGGCGGTGGGGGTCGCCAGGCCCAGGGCGCACGGGCAGGCGATCACCAGTACGGAGACGGCCGCGACGAACGCGCGGTTGAGGTCTCCGGTGACGACCAGCCACACCACCAGGGTCAGCAGGGCGACCCCCATGACCACGGGTACGAACACGGAAGAGATGCGATCCGCAAGCCGGGCCACGGGGGCCTTGGTCGCCTGGGCGCGGGCCACCGTGCGGCCCATCGAGGCGAGGACGGTGTCCGCACCAACGTGGGTGGCGCGGGCCAGGAGCCGTCCGGTGTTGTTGACGGTGGCGCCGGCCAGTTCGTCCCCGGGGCCCACCTCCACCGGGACGGATTCCCCGGTCAGCATGGAGGCGTCCACGGCGGACTCACCCTCCACCACCACGGCATCCGTGGCGATCTTCTCCCCCGGGCGCACCAAGAAGGTGTCACCCACGGCGAGCTCGGACACGGGGACGGTGCGCTCGGTGCCGTCCTGGTCGACCACGGTCGCCTGCTGCGCGCCGAGGTCCAGCAGCGCCCTGAGCGCCTCGCCGGAACGGGACTTGGCGCGTGCCTCGAGCCAGCGGCCGAGTAGGAGGAAGGTGGTCACGAGTGCTGCGGATTCGAAGTACAGCTGGTGGCTGGACATGTCCATGGGCGTGCCCGGGTGGGCATGGGCGGTCATGCCGGGGTCCACCACCAGGTGCCACACCGAGAACAGGTAGGCCGCCGCCACGCCCAGGGACACGAGGGTGTCCATGGTGGTGGAGAGGTGGCGTGCGCCCACTGCGGTGGCCCGGTGGAACGGCCAGGCCGCCCACGTGACCACGGGCAGGGCGAGCAGCGCGGCCACCCAGCCCCAGTGCGGGAACTGCGCGCCGGGGACCATCGACATCACGAGCACCGGCACGGAGAACGCGGCGGCCACCCAGAACCGCTTCCGCAGGTCGGCCATCCGCCGCTGGGCGGGGGTGGTCTCGAGAGCGGGGTCGCGGTGCTCGTTCGCCTCGCGGCCGCCGGGGTCCTGGCGCGGTGCGGCGCCCGGGGACGGCGACGACGTCGTGCCCCGCGCGCCTGCCGCGCGGACACCGGGTGCCCCGCCGGAGTCTGACGACGAACCGGAGAGTCGCGCGGTCCTGGAACCGGCGGCGTCGGAACCCGAGTTGTCGGAACCCGCCGCGCCGAGGGACGTCGCCTCGGCGCTCTCCCCGCGCGACGTCGTCGGCTGCCTGCCTCCAGTGATGGTGGCCTGGTAGCCGGCGCGCTTGACGGTGTCGAGGATCTGCTGGTCGCTGACATCCGCTGGTACCTGGACCGCGGCGGACTCGAGCGCAAGGTTGACCGCGGGCTGCACCCCCTCGATCTTGCGCAGCTTCCGCTCGATCCGGCCCACGCAGGACGCGCAGGTCATGCCGGTGATCTCCAGGTCCAGCTCGCGAAGGGGTCCGTGGACCTGGGGGTCCACGGTGGCTGTGCGGGAAGTGTCGGGGTCAGACAACGCTGTACCCGGCTTCCGCCACGGCCTCGGTGACAGCCTGCAGGTCCAGGTCCCCGGTGCTCTCGATGGTCACGGGGGAGATCCCGCCGGAGTTCAGGTCCACGTCCACGGCGGTGACGCCGGGGACCTCGGCGAGTTCTTCCTTCACGGACGAGACGCAGTGCCCGCAGGTCATTCCGGAAACGTTCACGGTGGTGGTCATGGTGTTCTCCTTGGTTCTCGAGGGTTCTCGGGGGGGCTGACGGCCCCGTGTGGTCTGGGGCGCTCAGCTCTTGACCAGGCGTGCGATGGCCGCGTTGGCCTCCGCGAGCTTGCTGTCCATCTCGGAGGTGTCCCCGGTGTCGTGTGCGTGCTCCACGGCGTGCTTGACGCAGTGGCCCAGGTGCTCCTCCATGAGCCCGAGACTCACGGACTTCAGGGCGGACTGGATGGCGGAGATCTGGGTGAGGACGTCGATGCAGTACGCGTCCTCCTCGACCATGCGCTGGATGCCGCGCACCTGGCCCTCGATGCGCTTGAGGCGGCGGGCGTACGCGGTCTTGTCCTGGGTGTAGCCGGGGGACGGGGTCTCGGAAGCGCTCATGCCTCGAAGTTATACCCTAGGGGGGTATTGTCGCAATGTGGTGGTGGACATGTGCGGGTGCAGGACGGTGCGCATCGAGGCGCGCAGCAGGTCGGTCATCGCGGTCGTGCTGGCCGTGGCGGTGGCCGCGCGCGCCTGCCGCCCGAGCACGGTGGCGAGCCCACCGGCCACGAAGTAGGCGCGCGCCCGGCGCTCGGTGTCCAGATCCTCGAGCGCGGTGCCGTAGGAGGCCAGGGAGATCCGTTCGGTGAGCCACTGCTCCACGATGGGCCGCACCCGTGAGGCCAGCTGCTGGTTGCTGATCATCACCACGGGGCCGGTGCCGCGGGCGTGCACGAACGTCACCAGGCGCTCCAGGGGGTCGTGGCCGGGCGTACCCTCGAACTCGTCGAGATCCTTCGCGGTGCGGGCGAGTTCCTGGCGCACGATGTCCGCGTACACGTCCTCGAGCCCGCAGTGGTGCTGGTAGAAGGTGCCGCGGGAGATCCCTGCCTGCTTGCACAGCTGGCTGATGGTGATGCTGCGGGCGTCGTGCGCCTCCAGCAGCTCCAGGCACGCTTCGCGGATCGTACTGCGCGTGTGGGTCACACGGATGTCCTGCGGGCGGTCCGGGTGGGGGTCGGCGGGGTCGTCCATGACGTCCAGGGTACGGCGACGCCGCGGGCGCGCTCCGCGCGCCCGGCAGGTCTCAGGGCGGGCGGGGTCCTTGGGGGCTGTTGGGTGGCGGGCGTGAGGGTCTTTGGCGCGACCGCGGATTGCAGGGAGGTGCGCCGAACCAGGGCGGGATCCGGGCCGAAGGGTTCGTCGCGATGAGGAGGCGGCTGGAGCAGTGGAAGAGCGCGCCCCGATGATGCGCAGCACGATGCCAACCGTTGTCCGTTCCGCTTCTCACTTCCCTTCCGAGGAGCCGGAGGGGCTCGGTATGAAGCCCCCCCCGTTACCGGGGGGCAACGGTGCCGACGTGCAGTGGGGGCCGCCCGGGCCGACGTCGAGGCTCCCGTGTTCTGGGAGGCCGGGCCTCTGCGCGCCTCGGTGCCATGGGCTTCACGGTGCGGGCGGCGGCGTCATCCACTCGCAGATCCGGACGCGCGGTCGGCGGACCGGATGGCTGGAGATCGTGGCGACCCAGGGCTTTCGTCCTGCCCGGTGTTGTCGGCGGGTGAAGCGCGCTAGTGTGACCCAAATCATAGCCTAGCCACATCAGGGAGTGACATGACTCAGACCCACGACCGTGCAACCGATCCCGGCGAGAGCTCCGCAGTGAGTGACGACCCGCAGGCGGCCAGCAGCGCCGTCGAGATGTGGCTCGCCGCCTTCGACCGGGCACTCCGTGCGCACGACGAGGACGCGTTGCGTGAACTCTTCGCCGAGGACTGCTACTGGCGTGACTTCGTGGCATTCACGTGGAACCTCAAGACGCTCGAAGGCATCGATGAGATCGCGGCGATGCTCCAGGCCCAGCTGCCGACAGTCGATCCGCACGATTGGCAGCTCGCCGAGCCCGCATCGGGCACGGCCGAGAACGCAGAGGCATGGCTCAACTTCATGACCGCCGCCGGGCGTGGCTGGGCTCACCTGAGGCTCGTGGACGGACGTTGCTGGACACTGCTGACCACCCTGCAGGAACTGACGGGGCACGAGGAGAAGAAGGGCCCCCGCCGTGAGCTCGGCGTCACCCACGAGATCACCCGGGGGCGCAAGACATGGAAGGAGTCCCGGGCGGAGCGCGACGCCCGGCTCGGTTTCGACGAGCAGCCGTACGTGCTGATCATCGGCGGGGGTCAGGGTGGCATCGGGCTCGCCGCGCGGCTGCGACGTCTCGGCGTGCCGACGATTGTCGTAGAGAAGAACGAGCGGGCGGGTGACTCGTGGCGCAAACGCTACAAGTCGCTGCACCTGCACGACCCGGTCTGGTACGACCACATGCCCTACCTGCCCTTCCCCGACGACTGGCCGATCTTCCCGTCGAAGGACAAGATGGGGGACTGGCTCGAGCACTACGTGGACATCATGGAACTCGACTACTGGGCTGGCACACGGTGCCTGGGCGCGCAGTTCGACCAGGGCACGGGCACGTGGACCGTGCGGGTGGACCGCCGTGGCGAGGAGGTCGTCCTGCACCCCACCCAGCTCGTCTTCGCACTGGGTGTCTCCGGTTACCCAAACACCCCCCGTTTCGAAGGCGCCGATGACTTCGCCGGATGGCAGGGTCACTCCTCCGAGTTCACGGGTGGGGAAGAAGATCTCGAGGGCAGGCGAGCTGTGGTCATCGGGTCGAACAACTCGGCCCACGACATCGCGGCGACCCTGTGGGAGAAGGGCGCCGAGGTCACGATGATCCAGCGTTCCTCCACGCACATCTCCCGCAGCGACTCCCTGCGGGAGCTGGCGCTGGGCGCGCTTTACTCGGAGGAGGCCCTGGAGAACGGGGTGACCACGGAGAAGGCCGACATGCTCTTCGCCTCGTGGCCGTACCGGCTGCTGCCGGCTGCGCAGATTCCCGTGTACGAGCAGATGGCTGAGCGGGATGCGGACTTCTACCGTGCGCTCACCGATGCCGGTTTCGAGTTGGACTTCGGCGAGGACGGTTCAGGCCTGTTCTTGAAGTACCTGCGACGTGGATCCGGGTACTACATCGACGTGGGAGCATCGCAGCTGATCATCGACGGCCGGATCCAGCTGGAGCGCGGTCAGGTCACCAAGGTCGTGCCGGAGGGGGTGGTCGTCGACGGCGACCGGCTGGTCCCCGTGGACCTGCTCGTCTATGCGACCGGGTACGGGTCGATGAATGCGTGGCTCGCGGATCTCGTCTCGCCGGAGGTTGCCGACGCAGTGGGCAAGTGCTGGGGGTACGGCTCGGACACGACCCGCGACCCCGGTCCCTGGGAAGGGGAGCTGCGCAACATGTGGAAGCCCACAGCGGTGCCGCAGTTGTGGATTCACGGCGGCAATCTGCACCAGTCCCGCCACTACTCGAAGTACCTCGCGCTGCAGCTCAAGGCCCGGGAGCTGGGGATGGACACGCCCGTCTATCAGCTGCAGGAATCGCACCATGTGCGGTGACCGCGAGAGAAGGGTCGAAGGGCGGCTCCCGCCGCCCCGTCAGGCGGCGGTCTCGGGTGCCGGGGTGAAGGCGGGTGCTGCATCCGTGTAGTCCAGCGTCACCCGGGCGAACGGGGCGCCGATGATGACTTCCAGCCCCGGGATGAGTTCGTAGCGGATCTCGTCCTTGATCCGCGGGTTCTCCAGGGCGGGAGTAAAGACCAGCGTGACCGTGAGCTCGGGAGCCAGAGGGCTGCCCGTGATGCTGAACTGCGCGGAGGCCACGGAGGGGTAGATCTGGATGCCCCTCGTGGCGGCGCGGGCCACGGCGTCGAGCGGCACGCCTGGTGCGCGGGCGGGAACGGGAGAAGAGGGCTCGGCGGCGGTCGTCCCGAGGGGGCTCGACGTCGGTTCATGAGGGGGCAGCACGGCAGCCCCTCCCCTCCACCTGTAAACCGCCTGGCGGGGCGGTGACAGGTTAGTGTGACTTCCACCCAAGCGGGTGGTCTACCGGAGTGTATGCGTACGACATGAACTTCCCGCACCAGGACGCGCCGTGGAGCGCCTGCATGACGTCTGGTTGCTCGGTGCGAGGTTCTCTGCCTTGCTAGAGTCTCCCACCATGTCGGTCGCAAAGCTCTCGGTGAGCCACCAGAACTACCTGCGGGCCATCTGGAACCTGGGGGAGTGGTCCGAGGACCCCGTCACCACCTCGGCCGTGGCTGCGCAGGTGGGGCTGCGCCAGTCCACTGTCTCGGACGCCCTGAAGAAGCTCACGGAGCAGGGGCTCGTGGCGCACAGCCCGTACGGGGCCATCGAACTCACCGAGCAGGGCTGCTCGCTCGCCGTGGAGATGGTGCGCCGGCACCGGCTGATCGAGACGTTCCTGCTGGAGATGCTCGGCTACCGGTGGGACCAGGTCCACGACGAGGCGGAGCACCTTGAGCACGCGGCGTCGGACTTCATGATCGACCGTCTCGACGACCTCCTGGGCCATCCCGGGCGCGACCCCCACGGGGACCCGATCCCCGCCAGGGACGGCACCATCACCCCGCCCGACGCCGTGTCCCTCTCCACTGTGGCCGACGGCACTCGGGTGCGCGTGGAGCGGATCTCCGACCGGGACTCGGAGCTGCTGCGGTTCTTCGCCGAGAACGGTATCGGCGTGGGTGTTCCCCTCGACATCCGCTCCAACGGCCCGTACTCGGGCTCGGTCCAGGCCACGCACACCGACGGCGCTCGCAGCGTCCCCCTCGGTCGCGCCGCCACGGACGCTGTGTGGGTTTCTCTGTCCTCCTAGCCGGGAGAGCACCACACCCGACATCTGTGCCCCCCGTCAGCCCGGGGATACCGGCTGGAGGCCTGGGGCCCGGAGGGTCAGTCCGCCCAGCTGCTGTTGATCTTCACGCCACCCAGCAGCGCAGTGCCGCCCGGATGACACTGGAACGACTGAGGTGCTCCATTTCGTCGGCCCACTCTCGGATCATCTCGTCCGTCACCGGCGCGCCGTTCACCGTCTCCGCGGTAGGACCGTATTACGAAGTGGTCGTTGGTGGACAGGCCGGAGGGACTGAGGATGAAGATTCGCTACTCCGGCGACGTCGTGCGGCAAGTCTGCCGCCCAGCACCCCGTGCGCGGGGCTGAGCAGGTAGGCGAGCGCGAAGGCCGCTGAGTGGGCGAGCACCACGAGCCCGCCGGGGGAGGCGTCGAGCCAGTAGCTGAGGTAGATGCCCACCACCGAGCACGTCACCGACATGCTCGGCGCGAGCACGAGCATGACCCCGAACCTGTCGGTGAGCAGGTGTGCGGTGGCTCCCGGGGTGATGAGCATGGCGACCACGAGCACCACCCCCACCACCTGCAGCGCGACCACGGAGGTCACGGCCAGCAGCCCTAGCAGCAGCGCACCGAGTGCCCTGGGGGAGAGCCCGATGGCCTGGGTGTGCAACGGGTCGAAGGCGTAGAGGGTCAGGTCCCGCCTCTTGAGCACCATCACAGTCAGAGCCACCACGGCCAGCGCGCAGATTTGCAGCTGCTCGGCCGGGGAGATCCCCAGCACGTTGCCGAAGACGATGTGGCTGAGGTTCGTCTGGCTCGGCGTGACGGAGATGAGCACGAGCCCCAGTGCGAACAGGGACGTGAACACGATCCCGATCGACGCGTCCTCCTTGATCCTGCTCGTCCCGCGCAGCCCGCCGATCAGCACCACCGCGAGCACCCCCGCGACCAGCGCCCCCACGGTGAACGGGAGGCCCAGGATGTATGCGAGCACCACGCCGGGCAGCACCGCGTGGGAGACGGCGTCCCCCATGAGCGACCACCCCACGAGCACCAGCCAGCACGAGAGCACCGCGCACACGGCCGCCGCGGCCACCGTGGTCACGAGGGCACGCACCATGAACTCGTAGCTCAGCAGTTCGGTGAACAGGTCCACGGGGTTCACGAGGTCTCCTCCCGTTGGGGCGAGTGCGCGGCGTCGTCCGCGCGTGAGTGGTCGGAGGCGACGGCGGGCGTGTGGCCCGGCACCGCGGCGTCGTCGTCCCCGCCCGGTTCCGCAGAACGGGAAAGGACGTCCAGGCCGAAGGTGCGCACCAGGTTCTTCGGCGTGAGTCCCTCGGCCACGGGCCCGTGGAAGAGCACGCGGCGGCGCAGCAGGACCACGTCCTGAGCGAGAGCGGGCAACGCCTGGAGATCGTGCGTGGCCACCAGCACGGCGCAGCCCTGCCCGGCGAGCTCGCGCAGCAGCCGCACGATGGTCGCCTCGCTGCGCTTGTCCACGCCGGCGAAGGGTTCGTCGAGCAGCAGGATCCGCGCGCACTGTGCGATCGCGCGTGCCACGAACACGCGCTTGCGCTGCCCGCCGGAGAGCTGCCCGATCTGTCGCCGGGACAGCTCGGTCAGCTCCACGCGCTCGAGCGCGTCCGTCACGGCCGCTGCGTCCTCCGGGCGCACCCGCCGGGTGAAGCCCATGCTCCCGTAGCGACCCGTGGTGACGACGTCCCCCACGGACAGCGGGAAGGACCAGTCCACGTCCTCGCTCTGTGGCACGTAGCCGACGAGTCCCCGTTTCCGAGCCTCGCGCGGGCTCTGGCCGTCCAGCTGGACCTCGCCCGCGGCCAGGGGGACGTTTCCCGTAACCGCCTTGAGCAGTGTGGACTTCCCGGAGCCGTTCATGCCCACCAGCCCGGTCACGCGCCCGGGCGCCACCTGAAGGTCCACGCCGTCCAGCGCGCGGACCCGGCCGTAGTCGACGACGACGCCGCGTGCCCGGATCGCGGGTCTCACCGCTGCTCCCGGACCAGGCCACGGGCAATGGTGTCCGCGTCGTGGCACATCAGCTCGAGGTAGGTGGGGACGGGACCGTCCGCCTCCGAGAGGGAATCCACGTAGAGGGTGCCGCCGAACCGGGCGTCCGTGGCCTCGACCACCTGCTGCATCTGCCGGTCCGAGACGGTCGACTCGCAGAACACCGCCGGGACGTGGTTGTGCCGCACGGTGTCGATTGCCGAGCGCAGCTCCTGCGGGCCCGCCTCCTGTTCGGAGTTCACGGGCCAGAGGTAGTGCTCGATCAGCCCGGTGTCCCGCGCGAAGTAGGAGAAGGCGCCCTCGCACGTGAGCAGCGCGCGCTGGTTCGCGGGGACTCGGTCCAGCCGTTCCCGCAGGCCCGTGCGGACCTCTTCCAGCTGCTCCTTGTACCTGTCGCCGTTCTCCCGGAACCGTGCGGCGTGCTCGGGATCGAGGTCGCTCAGGGCGGTCACGATGTTGTCAACGTAGCGCTGCCCGTTCGTGGGACTCATCCAGGCGTGGGGATTAGGTGTTCCGGGCTGGTCCTCGATGTCCACCGTGGGAACGCCCTCGGAGACCACCGTGTGCGGCACGTTGGCCGAGGTCACGAACTGCCCGAGCCAGCCCTCCAGGCCGAGCCCGTTGTCCAGGACCAGCTGGGCACTGGACGCCTTGCCCACGTCCGTGGGGGTGGGCTCGTAGTCGTGGATCTCCGCCCCGGGCCTGGTCACGGACTCCACGGCCACGTGCTCACCGCCAACTACCCGGGCCATGTCCGCGAGCACCGTGAAGGTGGCCAGGACCGTGGGTTTGCCAGACCTCGTTGCGCCGGAGGCGCCCGGCGCCTCGGTGCCTCCAGACTGCGCGCACCCGTTCAGGGCCAGCACCCCGACCACGGCCACCACCGCTGCTCTCCAGCCGCGTCGACGTCCCACCAGGACACACCTCCGCCATGTTGAATCATAATATTCGGTGTACCGAACTTTAGGGGCAGGGCGGGTGCGTGGCAAGCGCTGCGAGGTGTGGCGTCACCGGGTGGCAACGGGGATCAGGAGGTACCAGAGCCCGGAGAGATTGGCGTCGTGCAGTCGCCGGACGGACAGCGCGATCCCGAAGACCACGCACAGGATCGCAGTAGCCAGCATCGCGAGGGCCAGGAGGAGATAGACCACGGCGATCCACTCGGGTCCCCCGGGCAGGGGTTCGCTGAAGCAGTCGTGCTTGTCCGCATAGTTGCCGCCCCAGGACAGCAGCGCGGCGTACAGGGCGATCCACCAGTACTCGGAACGGGATGCGCGGCCGGAGAACTGGAAGCCCCTGCCGAGGAAGTGGCGCAGGGCCTTCAGGGGGCCCACGCGCTCGCCGGGCTGGGCGGCGCGAAACGCTGGCTGGTAGGGCTTGGTCACGGGTGGTGCCCTCCTGCATTGGTCGCGGTGGCGTCCGCCGGGTCGAGGGGGCCCGGGCCCCGGAACCGTCGGACGGAACCGGATGGAGCATCCACGGTATCGGGGGCCCTCCCAGCGGGCACTGGCCGAACGGCCAGAGTTTCGTGCGAGGTGAGCCGCCCGCGCGTTCGTGAGATTCTGGGGGCATGGCTTCAAAGATCGAGGACTACGCCCTGCTGTCCAACATGCGCAGCGGGCCGCTGGTCTCCCGGCACGGGTCGGTGGACTGGTGGTGCGTGCCGCGCTTCGACTCCCCGGCACTGTTCGCGGCTTTGTTGGGCACCCCGGACCACGGACGCTGGCTGCTCGCGCCGTACTGCGCGGTGGACGACGACGCCGCGGTGGACATGTCCCTGCCCGGTGTGATCGCGGTGGAGCGCTTCTACGCGGAGAACACGTTCGTGCTGCACACGGTGTGGTCCACGGACACCGGCACGGTGCGCGTCACGGACTTCATGCCGCTCAACGCCCGCACCGAGCTGATCCGCCGGGTGGAGGGCCTCACGGGTGAGGTGGAGATGTTCCAGGACCTCCGGCTGCGCTTCAACTACGGCTCGTCCGTGCCGTGGCTGAGCCGCTTCGACGTGCTCGAGGACGAGTCGGAGGACGCCGAGGCCGAGTCCGTGCTGGTGGGCATGGCCGGTCCGGACTCCGTGGTCTTCCACGGCGATCCGCTGCCGGAGGCGGATCCGGACAAGACCAAGCGCCGCCACGCGGGCTCGTTCACGGCGGCGGCCGGTCAGACCCGGGACTTCACGCTCACGTGGTTCCCGTCCCACGGCGTGCCCCCGGAGGCGGTGGACGTGAACGAGACGCTGACGGCCACCGTGAACCTGTGGCAGGAGTGGACAGAGCGCTACGAGCCCTACGACCCCCTCACGGATCCCGCGGCCATGAACCACACGGACCCGGACGAGCAGCCGCCCGCGCTGCACGCCTCCGGTGCGGGCGCCGGGGACCTCGACACCTCCGAGCGCCCCTCGGCACGGGACGTGGGTCGTCACGGGGACCGCCCCCACCACGAGGGCGCCGCCCTGGGCGGGTTCACGCTCACGGCCACGGACGACGAGCCCGCGGACCTCGTCCGGCGCAGCCTGCTGGTGGTGCGCGGACTGATGCACCAGGCCACGGGCGGGCTGATCGGCGCCCCCACCACGTCACTGCCGGAGGTCGTGGGTGCGGAGCGCAACTGGGACCACCGGCTTTCGTGGCCCCGGGATGCCGCGTCCGCGCTGGAGGTCATGCTGGACCACGGCCACGACCGCGAGGCCGCCCAGCTGCGCAACTGGCTGCTGCGCGCGGTGGCCGGGGACGTCAACAACCCCTCCAACATCTACACCCTGGACGGCTCACCCCAGATCCGTGAGCGCCTGGTGGACCTGCCGGGCTACGAGCGCTCGCGGCCCGTGCGCGACGGCAACTCCTCCGGCAGCCACTACCAGTCGGACGTGGCCGGGCACGTGCTGCGCGTGTTCGAGATGCTGCGCCGGCGCGGTGTGCAGGAGGACCACCTCTCGTGGCCGCTGCAGCAGGCGCTGCTGCGCGCCGTGGTGGCCAACTACGAGGAGAAGGACCAGGGAATCTGGGAGATGCGCGGCGAGCCCCAGTACTACACGCACTCGCGCGTGATGATGTGGGCCGCCATGCAGGCAGGTGTGGACGCCGTGCGCATCCACGGCCTGCCCGGGGACGTGGAGACCTGGGAGGAGCACCGCGACCAGCTCGCGCACGAGATCTGGACCAGCGGCTACGACCCCCAGGTGGGCTCGTTCGTGCAGTACTACGGCTCCACGGACGTGGACGCCTCCCTGCTGCAGCTGCCCATGGTGGGTTTCGTGGCCTACGACGACGAGCGCATGCTCGGCACCGTGGAACGCATCCGCACCGAGCTCACCGATAGCTCGGGGCTGCTGCACCGTTACCGCAACCTGCCGCAGCTCACGGACCTGGACGACGCCGAGGCGTTCGCGTCCTCGATCGGCCAGGACGGCTTCGCGGGGCAGTCCGCCCCGTCCATCTCCGCCACGCTGCAGCTCGCGGAGCAGCTGGCCATGTGCGGGCACACGCAGGAGGCCGTGCGGGTCACGGATCTCGTGCTCTCCACGGCCAACGATCTGGGTCTGCTGGCCTCCACCTACTCGCCGTCCCAGCACCGCGCCACGGGCAACTTCCCGCAGGCCGAGGCGCACCTGCACCTGATCCGCGTGATCGACATTCTGCAGGCGGAGCTCGGCTGAGCGCGGTGGTTCCAGGGCGCGCCGCCGGGGTCGACGACGCCGCGTGGCCCGCTGCCGGACGACGGGCCGGGGAGATGCGCGGGCGGCGTCGTGCGAAGCGTGAGGTGTGTTGCACGGCGCCGTGAGGGAGATTACTGGCGATGCCGCGCGCCACGGTAGCGTGGTGAGACCAGCCACGCCGGGCCCGGTGAGACTTGGCTGGTGGCCGAGGGAATGCCTCGGCACCTTCCCCGGGCCGAGACTCTTGGAGGCGCTGCAATGGCACGCACCGTCAATACCGGATCCGATCCCCATTCGCTCGCAGATCCCGCCGTGGATCTCGTGCGCACGTGGCTGCAGAAGGCTCAGGACAACGAGCGCAAGAGCAGGCAGAAGAACCCTGCCGAGGACCGCCTCGCCGCCGTGCTGCAGGACCCCAACGGGCTGGAGTTCACGGTGGGTTTCGTGGACCGCGTGATCCGCACGGAGGACACGAAGGCTGCGGCAAAGGCGCTGCAGGACATCGCCAAGCTGACCCCGCAGTCCATGCCGGCCGCGGACCGGGCCCAGATCCAGGCGGGCGTCGTGCTCTCCGGCGCGCTGCCCTCCGTGGTGGTCCCCGCGGCGCGCACCCGTCTGCGTCAGATGGTCGGCCACATGGTCGTGGACGCCCGCCCGGGCCCGTTCGGCAAGTCCGTGAAGGGCCTCAAGCAGCACGGTCACCGGCTGAACATCAACCTCCTGGGCGAGGAGGTGCTCGGCGAGGACGAGGCGAAGAAGCACCTCGCGGACGCCGAGGGCCTGTTGCGCCGCGAGGATGTGGACTACGTCTCCCTGAAGGTTTCCTCCGTGGTGCCGCAGCTGTCCCACTGGGGCTTCGAACGCACCGCCGAGCGCGTCGTCAAGCGCTTGCTGCCGCTGTATGAAACGGCCGCCACCAAGGGCACCGGCAAGATGTTCATCAACCTGGACATGGAGGTCTACTCGGACCTCGAACTGACCATCGAGGTGTTCCAGCGGCTGCTGAACAAGCCCCAGCTGAAGAACCTCGAGGCCGGCATCGTCATCCAGGCCTATCTCCCGGACGCCCTCGGCGCCATCCAGCGGCTCTCCGAGTGGTCCGGGCAGCGCGTCGCGGACGGCGGCGCACAGATCAAGGTCCGCCTGGTCAAGGGCGCGAACCTCGCCATGGAGAACGTGGACGCGGAAATGCACGGCTGGCCGCTGGCCACCACGGAGTCCAAACAGGCCACGGACACCAACTACAAGCGCGTGCTCACCTGGCTGTTTCAGCCCGAGCGCATGAAGGGCATGCGGCTGGGCGTGGCCGGTCACAACCTCTTCGACATCGCCTTCGCCCACCTGCTGGCCGGGCAGCGCGGCGTCACCGACCGCATCGAGTTCGAGATGCTCCAGGGCATGGCCACCTCCCAGAGCGAGGCCGTGTCCACGGACGTGGGCCAGCTGCTGCTGTACGTGCCGGCCGTGAAGCCCGCGGAGTTCGACGTCGCCGTGTCCTACCTGGTGCGCCGCCTCGAGGAGAACTCCGCGAACGAGAACTTCATGTCCGGGATCTTCGAGCTGGGTCCGGACAACTGGGTGTTCCAGCGCGAGGAGGGCCGCTTCCGGGCCGCGCTCGCCGAGCTGGAGACAGAGCCGCAGGCCCCGGGTCCGCGCCGCGTGCAGGACCGCACCACGGAGACCGCGGGGGAGCAGGCCACCCTGCCGCTGGACGAGCCGTTCCGCAACGAGCCGGACACGGACGTCTCCGTGCCCGCCAACCAGCGCTGGGCCGGGGGCCTGGCCGAGAAGATCGGCAGCAGCGAATGGTACGCCTCCGTGGCCGTGCCCGAGCTGCTGAAGGACATGGACCAGGACTCGGACGAGGCGATGCAGGCCGTGAACGACGTCGTGGCCACCGCCAAGGCCGCCGGCAAGCACTGGGCAGCCACCCCCGCCCGTGAGCGCGCCGAGATCCTCAACCGCGCCGCGGACATTCTCGCCGCGCGCCGTGGCCACCTCATGGCCGTGGCCGGTGCGGAGACCGGCAAGGTTCTGGAGCAGAGCGATCCCGAGGTCTCCGAGGCCGTGGACTTCTGCCGCTACTACGCCCGCCGCGCGCTGGAGCTGGAGTTCGTGGACGGCGGGGACTTCGTGCCGCACGCCGTGACCGTGGTGACCCCGCCGTGGAACTTCCCGCTGGCCATCCCCACGGGCACCACCGTGGCGCCTCTGGCCACAGGTTCGGCCGTGATCCACAAGCCGTCCCCCGAGTCTCGCCGCTGCTCCACCGCGGTGTGCGAGGCGCTGTGGGCGGCCGGTGTGCCGCGCGATGTGCTGCAGCTCGTGGACGCCGTGGAGGGTGGGGGCGGCAAGGCGCTGATCTCCCACCCGGACGTGGAGCGCGTGGTACTCACCGGCGCGTACGAGACCGCGCAGCTGTTCGCCTCGTGGGACCCGGAGCGTCCGCTCACCGCGGAGACCTCCGGCAAGAACTCCCTGGTGATCACCCCCAGCGCGGACCGTGACCAGGCGGTGTGGGACCTCGTCTCCAGCGCCTTCGGCCACGCGGGGCAGAAGTGCTCCGCGGCGTCGCTCGGCATCCTGGTGGGCTCCGTGGCGAAGTCCGAGCGCTTCCGCCGCCAGCTCGTGGACGCGGCGTCGTCGATGGTCGTGGACTGGCCCGAGAACCTGCAGGCCACCGTGGGCCCCACGGTGCAGCAGCCCTCCGGCAAGCTGCTGAAGGCGCTCACCGAGCTGGAGCCCGATGAGGAGTGGCTGATCGAGCCCAAGCAGCTGGACGACTCCGGCCGCCTGTGGCGCCCCGGGATCCGCACCGGCGTGAAGCCCGGGTCCTTCTTCCACCTGACCGAGTGCTTCGGCCCCGTCCTGGGGCTCATGTCCGCGGACAGTCTTGACGAGGCCGTGAAGCTGCAGAACGCCACGGACTACGGGCTCACGGCGGGCATCCACTCGCTCGACGCGGACGAGATCCTGCGCTGGATCGACACCGTGCAGGCCGGCAACCTCTACGTGAACCGCGGCATCACGGGCGCGATCGTGCAGCGCCAGCCCTTCGGCGGCTGGAAGCGCTCCTCCGTGGGCCTCGGCGCCAAGGCCGGCGGTCCGAACTACCTGGCCTCCCTGGGCCGGTGGACGCGGGCACCGTTCTCGGACTCGAGCACGGACCGCGGCGCGGCCGGCGCATGGGTCCTGGACCCGCGCGTGCACCGTGCGCTGGACGCCGTGACCCCGCTGATCTCGGACAATGACCTCGTGTGGCTGCGCCGTGCCGCGCAGTCCGACCAGTCCGAGTGGCAGCGTGAGTTCGGCCAGGTCAAGGACCCCACGGCTCTGCGCAGCGAGGCCAACCTGTTCCGCTACCGCCCCCGGACCGTGACGGTGCGCGCCCGTGAGGGTGCGTCCCTCACGGACGTCCTGCGCGTGGGCCTCGCGGCGGTGCGCTCCGGCTCGCAGGTGGTGCTCAGCGCCGCCGAGTCCCTGCCGGAGGCCGTGAACGGGCTGTTCGCCACCGTGCTGAACCCGGCCACGGACGCCGAGTTCGCGCACGCCCTGGACAGCGGCTCCCTGGGTGCGCTCGGCCAGCTCTCGGACCTGCGCGTCCTCGGCGACGATGCCCTGGACGTCCGCCACGGCGCCCGCGTCCGCGTGATCTCCCCGTGGGGCGGCTCCGAGGAGGACCTCAAGGACCTCTACGCGGTGCGCGCCGAGCACCCGGACATAGCCCTGATCACCGAGGACGTGGTGGGCACCGGGCGCGTGGAGATGATGTACATGCTGGCTGAGCAGGCCGTGTCCATCACCATGCACCGCTTCGGCAACCACAGCCAGTCCATGCAGCGGGTGGTGGACGAGATGGTGCGGTGACCGGGCGGCGTCATGCCTGCCGCCCGGCGGCCTGCGGGTCGCGGGCGCCTGGCGCTCCAGGGCGGACCGGCTGCTGACCCCGGACTCTCGAGGTCTGGCATCGGAACGGACGCGAGCCGCGCTCCCGGGGGACCGGGGGCGCCGCTCGTGCTGTGCCCGGACTCGGCAGGGGCGATGCGATACCGCGAAGCACGGGGCGTTTCGCGGGCCTCAGATCCGGTGGGTGTGCCTCCGTTGCTGACCGCGCCGGATCCCGCCACTCACCACCAGGAGCAGCGTCACCAGCAGCGGCCAGCCGATGAAGCCGCGCCAGGCCAGGTCGGTGAACGCGATCGGAGCCGCCGTCACGACGGCCACGAGGGCGCGCAGCCAGGGAAGTGGGATGTCGTTGTGGTAGCCATCCCACCGCGCTAGAAGGACACGTGACGGCGGCACCATGGTCGCTCGGCCAGTTGTTGGCGGCTTGCACCATGGACCCATGACGGGATTCGGGACTGCTACCTGTCACCTATCCGTGCAGCAGACCCGTTCGGCCACGAGAACATGGGGGAGGTCGTCGAGGTCGGTAGTGGCGTGGAGAAGGTCAGGGTCGGAGACCGGGTTGTGCTGCCGTTCAATATCTCGTGCGGATTCTGTAAGAACTGCGAACGCGGGCTCACGAACTATTGCCTGACGACGCAACCCGACCCGTCGACCGCCGGTGCGGCCTACGGGTTCGCCGCAATGGACCCGTACGGCGGTGGCCAAGCGGAACTGCTCCGGGTGCCTTTCGGTGATCACAACGCGCTGCGCCTGGGTGAAGATGCGGAGGAGAAGGAGAACGACTACGTCATGCTCTCCGACATCTTCCCCACCGGCTACCACGCCACCGAGATGGCCGGCGTGATCCCGGGCGACAGTGTTGTTATCGCCGGGGCGGGTCTGGTCGGGCTGATGGCCGCCCTGTTCGCGATGATCAAGGGCGCCGCGAAGGTGATGGTGGTCGATCGTCACCCTGACCGGCTCGCGTTGGCCGAGCAGATCGGCGCGATCGCCATCGATGACTCCAAGGTCGATCCCGTGCAAACCGTTCTCGACGAGACGATGGGGCTGGGAGCCGACCGGGGCTGCGAATGCGTGGGTTACCAGGCCCACGATCCCCAGGGAAACGAAGACACGGCCGCTACCCTGAACATGCTCATCAACGCGGTGCGCTTCACCGGACGAATCGGCACCGTCGGCGTGTTCGTCCCCCAGGGCCCCGGAAGCAAGGATGACCTGCGCCAAGCAGGGAAAGGCGGCCATCGACTTCGGCACGCATTGGTTCACGGGTCAGACCATGGGTAGCGGTCAGGCCCCGGTCAAGCGGTACAACCGCCAGCTGCGGGACTTGATCGCCGCCGGCAAGGCGACCCCCTCGTGGATCGTCTCCCACGAGATCTCGCTGGACCAGGCCGCCGATGCCTACAAGAACTTCGACGCCAGGTCCGAGGGTTGGACGAAGGTCCTCATCAAGCCCGGGATGTCGACGGAGAAGAAGGCGAGCTGATATGTCCGAGACGCTATAGGGCATGAGAGTCGCCATCCTCGCCGCGGACGGGGTCGAGCGAGTCGAGCTCGAACAGCCCCGCGAGGCACTGGAGCGGGCCGGCGCACAGACCGAGGTGCTGTCGATCCATGACGGTGAGATTCAGACGCGTGAGAACGATCTGGATGCAGCAGGCACGTTCACCGTTGACGGGTTGGTCGCGGACGCCTCTGTCACCCACTATGACGCCCTGCTTCTCCCGGGCGGCACGGTGAACCCCGACCACCTCCGGGTTGACCCCGACGCGGTCTCCTTCGTCCGCGAGGTCGTCGAAAGCGGTAAGCCCGTTGCGGCGATCTGTCACGGGCCGTGGACGCTGATCGAGGCCGGTGTGGTCGAAGGCCGCACCTTGACGTCCTTCCCGAGCATCCGCACGGACCTGCGCAACGCCGGTGCTGACGTCGTCGACCAGGACGTCGTGGTGGACGGGAACCTGATCACCAGCCGCTCGCCCGATGACCTGCCTGTGTTCTGCGATACAATCGTGACGCAATTTGCGAGCAATTCGACCCAGGAAGAGGTGATGTCATGAGCGTGACCAAGGGACCGCTTGTCAGGCTGGAGGCCCTGCCCGGCAAGGAAGACGAGGTCCAGGAATTCCTCGGCATCGGGCGAGGGCTCGTTGAGGAGGAACCGGCCACCGTCGCGTGGTTCGCGATCCGTCTCGGCCCGTCCTCCTTCGGGATCTTCGACGTGTTCCCCGACGACGCCGGCCGCGACGCGCACCTGTCCGGCGCAGTTGCGACCGCTCTCGGCGAGCAGACCGGCAAACTGTTCAGCGAGCCCACGATCGAGAAGCTCGACGTCCTGGGCTCCAAGCTCCCCGCCTGACACCACAGACCGGGAGCACTGGCCCAGAGAGGAGGGGCGCTGCGCGCGGTGACTTCGGGCTTACACAGCCCGCTGACGTCGTGGCAGCGGCCCCTTCTCTTGCGGCATATCGCTAATCGCCAACAGATCGAGGAACCGCGATGACAGGAACTGACGAGGGCGTTGCCACGACGCGTTCACCCGAGGTAGCAGTGATCGGGGGCGGGATCGTCGGTCTGTCGACGGCGTACGCGCTGCGGGAGCAGGGCGTACCGGTGCGCTTGTACGAGGCTGGTCTGCCCGGGACGGGTCAGTCCGCAGGCGAGTCGCGGATCTTCCGGCATGCCCACGACGACCCGCGACTCGTCGCTTTCGCGCGCGAAAGCCGCGGGGTATGGGATGAGTGGGCCGAACACTTCGACGTCGAGCTGGTCTCATCAGACGGTGTCCTGGCGATCGGAGACAGCGCCCTGGCGCGGCTGCGGGTGCTCGACCAGGTCGGCGGCGTGGAAGCGCACGAGATCGACGCGGCCGAGGTCGCCCAGCGGATGCCGCTGCTCGCTGGATACTCGGGGCCAGCGGTGCTCGACGAGTCGGGCGGCGCGATCCGCACCCGCGCCGCGATCAAGGCACTCACGGGTGCCCTCGCAGATGCGGTCACCACCGGTGAGGTCATCTCCATCGATCCCCTCGCCGACGGGACGGTCGAGGTGCGCAGCGTCACCGACCGGGCTGTCTACTCCAAGGTGGTCGTGTGCACCGGCCGCGAAACCGCCCGCCTGGCACGCAGCGTCGGCCTGTCGCTGCCGGTTCGCCTCGCCGCACACGTACGGCTGACCTTCGACGTGAAAGCCGCCGCCCCGGCACGAGTCGCGTGCCTGCAGGACAGCAGCGGCGTCTTCGGCGAAGTCGGCGTCTACGCGACACCGCTACCGGGCAACAGCAGCTATTCGGTTGGACTCAGCGACACCGTCGGCGTCCGCGACGACGGAACTTTCATCGACCCGGCGGCGATTCGATCGCTGGACGAACGCGCACGCGAATACGTGACACGGGCGCTGCCCGGTCTCCACCCAGAGCCGCGCGACTTCCTCCACTGCTGGGTGACCGACCTCCCGTGGAGTGAGGACGGCGTGGCCGTGTGGGAGGCAGACTCTGTCTTCTTCGTGGCCGGTCACAATTTGTTCAAGCAGGCACCTGCACTGGGTCGCGCTCTTGCCCGGGCTGCGACCGGCGGCGGTCTCCGCGCTGAGCTCACGCCCGAAGCGCGCCTCGGCGAGGCCCAGGGCTAGCCCCCGGTCTTTCATGACGGCGGTCGGGATCGTGTCGGAGCCGTGTGGTCGAGTGCGCCCGTGTGCGGAGTGATTGCGGGTATGACGACGGGCCGGCTGGCGCTGCCGGGCTGCGGTTTTCCGGGTGGTGATGTCGTGGGCGGACGGGCCAGGTCGGGCCGGTTGCGGGATGGCGGCGATGTTCGCGAAGGCCGCGACGATCGCGGTTGCCCAGGGCCATGACTCCGGGATCTTGAGGCGACGTCGGCGTTGCCTGCCTGCAGCTTGGCGGCGAGGAACTCACTGGTGTTGTCGCACCAAACCCCGATCGGGTGGTAGCCGAAGGGCCGTTTGAACGTGGCGGCCGCGTTCTCCTTCTGGCTGTGCGCGATCACGCTCGTGGCGTCGATCTCTAGCACGATGACGTCGGCGAGGTTGGTCCCGGCGACCTTGGAGGCCGGGATGCCGCCGGGCAGTTGGGCCCACACGTGGCGCCGGACCCGAGCAGGGGCGGCCGCGATCTTATTCCGTCGACCGGGCGTCATCGACTTCAGCGTGCGCCACACCGTCGGCCGTCACGGACAGACCCGTCGACCACGAAGTCCGCTTCACCTACGGACTGCCTTCCAACGCGGAGAACTTGGGACATCGCAATTACAAGTTTCCCCTGCTGTGCAGGCGCTTCCGTGCTTCTACGCGCCGATCACTCCGCGGCGTCGTGAACGATCCGGACTAGCAGTTTAGTTGCGGTGGCAGCTCCAGCTCCTCCTGCAAAGAGGCCTCCGAAGCACTGCACCGTAGCCGCGTGCTCGTCAGGGGAGGGGCCTTGACCTCGAAATTTGGACCCGTGAGCCATACATGCCCTGCATCGGGGTGCGATCAGCCGGTCAAGGGCAGGGGGTACTGCTCATCCCATTACGACAAGTGGCAACGGCAGCGTCCGAAGGAACAGTAATAGGCCTACAAGAAATCGCCCCCGGCCTAAGGATTCTGGCCGGGAGCGATCGGGTTCAACTCAAATGCTGCGATTTTCTGGCCCAGTACGATGTTACCGAAATCGCAATGATTGCTGTAGCTATCAACAGGACCACAAACGGCCCCCCATTTGAAAGCGTCAGAGCCAAGGCGAGGGCAACGCTGACCCAAGCTGCGATGATTGCATACATGCCAGTTCTTTGCTGGTTCACTTGCAGTCCTTCCAGGTCATCAGCAGGATGCAGCAGCGCCCACAGCGCCCACAGCGCCCACAGCGCCACCGCCAACGGCCCTGCCAATGGCGGTGCCAGTGGCCCATCCTGCAGCAGTTCCGGCCCCGGGCACGACGCTGCCGATGGTAGCCCCGGCAGTGCCACCTGCGATGTCCCCGGTCCCAGCACCCCCGCCGGTGCCGAGTGCGCACTTCCAGCCTCTGCTCACGGCTGCAGTCGCCATCGGATTATTGGTTGCCCTCGTCTTGGGATTCCACTGCAGGACGTTGATTGTCACAACGCCGTCTTTTTCCGCGTACTTCAAGGCGACGGTCTTGCCATTCTCGTCCTTCTCCTGAGAGGGAAGCGCCTGCTTGGTACCGTCCTTGGCGACCACAGCAGAGCCATCCTGGGCAGGCTTGTCGCCCTTGGAAAGACGGAACGCCATGTTGGAGTCATCAACCTTCTTGATGTTCCCCTGAACCTTTGCCACGTCGGCCTGGCTCGCTTGCTGTGCCTGAGGGGCAGGTGCTTCGGCCGCCATTGACGCAGCGGCCATACCGCCAAGTAGTCCCAAGGAGAGAGCCGCTCCTGGTGGCGCGGTGATTAGTGTGCATCACGAGAACTTACGGAGGAGGCCGTGGTGATCGCAAACACAGGAGGGTCACCGCTGCCAAATAGTTACATAAATTGGCCGTTTGGCTAGACTTCAGAAATTTTGAAATGACCAACCGGTTTGACTTCATCCTCAAACGGGCTTACAGCTTGCAAAGCCGATACATCTTTGGTGGTGGCACGATAGCCATCATCTCGCGGGATGAGGGTGGGTGGAGGGGGAGCGGAAAAACGCTCATAACAGACATGATGTTAAATATGGGGCGTGAGGTGCAGCTCCACACCCCCCCGGAATGGCCGATAATCGGGGCAGAACCTCTCCTCATGCGCTGCGCACGCGCCCGGCGGCGCCCCCTCACGCCCCCGTCAACGCGTCCACGAACACCTTCTGGATGTCCTGCGGCGTACGTGCCACATGGGACGAGCCACCGGTGGCTTCCGCGATCTGCTGCAGCACCGTGGCGTCCGCGTCCTTCGAGACCCCCACGGTGATGATCCGCACCGGGTTCTCGGTGTCCTGCTCGGCCTTCAGCGTGCTCAGCAGCTCGTCCAGCGCAATGGAACCGGGGTCGTGGTTCATGCCGTCGGAGAGCACGATCACCGTGCGCAGGTGATCTGGGGCGTCGTCGTGGAGTACCTGGCGGTAGGCAGCCAGGGTGGTGTCGTACAGCCCTGTGTAGCCGTCCGGAGAGAACGTCAGGGACTGCGCGTCCCGGGAGAGCTGGTCCCGCTGGGTACCGCCGCGCACCGGTGCGGAGAGCTCGCGCACGGGGGTCACCGACCGGTAGTCCTTGTCTCCGTCCAGGTGCCGCTCGAACGTCCAGAGCCCAAGCGCATCGTGCTCGGGGAACAGCCCCACGGCAGTGGCGGCTGCGGCCTTGGTGAGGTCCATGCGCGTGGAGCCGTCGGGCAGTGCCGTGGTGCCCATGGAACCTGAGATGTCGATGGCCACCAGCGCGTGGAAAGGCTCCGCGAGGTGCTGCCACTGCTCCAGGGCATGCGTCAGAGCGGCGTCATCCGCGGTGGGAGCCTCCGAGACGGGGCGGCTGCCCGGGGTGCTGGCCACGAGCGAGGTGTCCGCGTGCTGGGCGCGGTAGTCCTGCCACTCGCCGCGCGTGACCACGGTGGCCGAGGGGTGCTCTGCACCCGCGGCGTAGGCGGGGGCGCTCGGGTCTGCAGGCGCCGGAGAGCTCGGTGCAGGGTCCTCCGCGATCTGCTGCAGGCGCTGTGCTGCGTCCTGGACGGGGGCGGCGTCCCCCTCGGAGCGGGCCCGCCGTTTCAGTGCCTGCTCGGTGACCGACCGGTCCGCCTGGCCGACCTGCACCTCGCCCAGCGCGCGCGAGATCAGCTCGCGGGTCCCGGTGTCCTCGCCCGGGGCGCCCAGCTCCACGGCAGGGTCCTGCAGCACGGCGGACCAGGTCTTCGCGTCCGTCTCGGAGCCGGCGACGACGACGGGCTCGTCACCGCCCCCACTCGTCTCCCCGGAGGCGCCGGACGCCGTCGGAGAGCCGCCGTCCGTGGGATCGCCGCTCGCGTCGTTGTCCCCCCGTGGGATCAAGAAGATCGCGGCGAGCAGGAGCAGCACGGCCACCACCCCGAGGGCCAGCCAGATCAGCAGTGTGCGGCTCAGCCCCCGGCGTTCGGCGCGGTGCGCCCCGCGGTCTCGGTGCGTTCCAGGCTCGGTCATCGTCTCGGTCCCCCATCCCAGGCGGCAGGCCTGCGCCGAGGCGCTACCGGGCCCCGACACCCACTCGGAAACCACACTACGTGGCCGGGACCCGGTGCGGGGTCATCCGGGTATCGGCACAGATGGGGACAACGCGTCGGCCACCTGCGGTCCCGGGTCCGCGAGACGGATCAGCTCCGTCATGAGCCGTGACCCGATGCCCTCCCACTGCCGCTCGGGTGCGACCGAGACCGGTCCGATCCCGCGCACGGGGGTTTACCCGCATGCCCCTCCCCGTGGCCTTGAGGCGGACCATGAATTCCGGGCCGTCGTCGTCGGGGAGCGCGCGGCGGATGTCGAGGTTCATGGCGCCACTGCGCGCAGGGTGGCGCAGGGTTCGCCCAACGTTCATTCGAGGGTGCGATGAGAATCGTTCACAGCGCGCTGGGGAATGGTTCTCACCGAGGCGGCCGTTCCGACGAATGCTGGCGCTCTCCTTGGTTTTTGCGAATATGAGCGCGGTGCTACCGATTGGCGGCACCGTAACCTATGGCCTGCGTGCTCTACGATGCGGCAGGCCCAAAGGAGCTAAGACGATGGCAAATGGCAATCGCGCAGTGGTGTTCCACGGCACCGGCAACATGCAGGTGGACACGGTGGAGTACCCAAAGCTCGTCATGCCGAATGGGAAGAAGGCCCCGCACGGCGTCATCCTCAGGATCGTGGCCACGAACATTTGCGGTAGCGACCTGCACATCTACCGCGGCTCGTTCCCCGTGCCTGAGGGCATGCGCATGGGCCACGAGATGACCGGGGAGGTCGTGGAAGTAGGCTCGGACGTCGAGTTCTTGAGCGAGGGGGACCTCGTCTCCGTGCCGTTCAACGTGGCGTGCGGCCGTTGCCGTAACTGTCGTGCCGGACGCACCGAAGTGTGCGAGACCACCAACCCGGACACCGCGTGCGCCGCGTACGGGTTCAACCTGGGCAACTGGGACGGCGGACAGTCTGAGTACATGTTCGTGCCGTACGCGGACTTCCAGCTGCTGCGCTTCCCGGACCGGGACCAGGCCATGGAGAAGATCCGGGACCTCGCTCTCCTCTCCGACATCCTGCCCACCGCATTCCACGGCCTCATGGAGGCGGGCGCCAAGCCCGGTTCTACGGTCTACATCGCGGGCGCCGGGCCCGTGGGCCGCTGCGGGCCGCCGCGGCACGGCTGCTCGGGGCGTCCTGCATCATTGTGGGCGACTACAGCAAGGAGCGGCTGGATCTCGTGCGGCAGAACGGCTGCGAGACCATCGACCTCTCCGAAGACGTCCCGCTGACCGAGCAGATCGAGGCGATCCTGGGCGAGCCCATGGTCGACTGCGCGGTGGACTACGTGGGCACCGAGGCCCACGGCATCGGCTCCGAGGCGGAGAAGACGGATCCCGCATATGCCGTGAACCAGGTCCTGGACGCCACCCGCGCGGGCGGTGCCACGGGTATCATCGGCGTCTACGGCCCGGATCCGCTGGCGTCCTCGAAGGCGGAGCAGGAGGGTACGTACCCCATCGACTTCGGCAAGGCATGGATCAAGTCCCCGCGCATCTCTGCTGGCCAGGCGCCCATCATGCACTACAACCGTGAGCTCATGATGTCGATCCTCTGGGACCGCATGCCGTACCTGAGCAAGATGCTCAACACCAAGGTCATCAGCCTCGACGAGGTGCCTGAGGCCTACGCGGCCTTTGACGCGGGCTCGGATGACAAGTACATCATCGACCCGCACGGCATGATCAAGGCCTGAGCAGCCACCGTCTGACCGGACCGAGTCCGGACAGACGGAGGAACCGCGGACGACGACGAGCCCCACCGTACGGCACTCACGGTGGGGCTCGTCGCTGCTTGAGAAGGTCTCCGTCAGGCCATGACGGCCTTCAGGTACGGTGCCGTGGCGCTGTCCGCGTGCGCGGCGACGTCGTGCGGCGTGCCCGCCGCGACCACATGGCCGCCGTCGGCTCCCGCACCGGGGCCCATGTCCACCACGTGGTCCGCCTGGGCAACCACGCGCATGTCCAACTCGGCCATGACCACCGTGTTGCCTGCGTCCGCCAGGCCCTGCAGATGGTTCATGAGCCGGTCGCTGTCCGAGGGATGCAACCCGGCGGTGGGCTCGTCCAGCACGTAGAGGGTGTCCCCGCGCGAGGCCCGCTGCAGCTCGGAGGCGAGCTTGACCCGCTGCGCCTCACCGCCGGAGAGCTCCGTGGCGGGCTGGCCCAGCCGGAGGTAGCCGAGTCCCACGTCCCGAAGCACGCCCAGGGTGTGGTGGATGGCGTCCTCGCCCTCGAAGAACGTGTGCGCCTCGTCCACGCTCATGGCCAGCACATCCGCCACGGAGCGCTCCCGCCACAGCACCTCCAGAGTCTCGGCCTTGTAGCGGGTGCCGTGGCAGTCCGGGCAGGGTGCGTAGATGCTCGGCAGGAACAGCAGCTCCACCATCACGCTGCCCTCGCCCTCGCACGTGGGGCAGCGACCGCCGGCCACGTTGAACGAGAACCGCCCGGCCTTGTAGCCGCGCCGTTTCGCCTCGTCGGTTGCCGCGTAGAGCTTGCGGACGGCGTCGAACAGCCCGGTGTAGGTGGCCACGTTGGAGCGCGGGGTGCGCCCGATGGGCTTCTGGTCGATCACGACGACGCGCCGCACGCTCCCCGGCAGGGAGACGACGTGCCCGCGCACCTCGTCCGCGGCGTCGTCGGCGGTCAGCAGGTCCGCCTCCGGGTCCCCGGTGATCTCCGTGTCCTCCTGGCCGCCGTGGCCCAGCCGCTCGCGCACCAGCACCGGCAGCGCTTGACTGACCAGGCTGGACTTGCCCGAGCCGGAGATGCCGGTGACGGCGGTGAGGCACCCAGCGGGGAGGCTCACGTTCAGGCCGCGCAGGTTGTTGCGCGTGACGCCTTCGAGCTGCAGCCACCCCTGCGGCGTGCGGGGCTCGCGCGCCTCGGCCGACGGCGCATGCTCGGCGAAGAGGTAGCGGCGTGTCGCGGACTCGGGAACGTCCGCGAGACCGCTCGGCTCACCGCTGTAGAGCACCCGCCCGCCGCGCTCGCCGGCGTCCGGGCCGATGTCCACGAGCCAGTCCGCCTCGTGGATCACGGTCAGGGAGTGCTCCACCACGAACAGGCTGTTGCCGCGATCCTTGAGTCCGTGCAGGATCCCAATGAGCGCGTCCAGGTCCCGGGGGTGCAGACCTGCGGAGGGCTCGTCGAGCACGTAGACCACCCCGAAGAGCTTGGACGAGAGCTGGGTGGCCAGCCGCAGCCGCTGCCGCTCACCCCCGGAGAGCGTGGGCGTGGTGCGGTCCAGGGAGAGGTAGCCCAGGCCCAGGTCGATCATGGGCTGCAGCCGCGCCACGAGGTCCGCCGCGAGGCGCTGCGCGGCGGCACGTTTCTCCACCGAGAGGTTCGGGGTGCGCCGGACGTCCGGTGCGGCGTCGTGCGAGGCACCTCCCTCCGCGACCCGCGAGGCGGTGGAGGCGGCGCGGGCCTCGGCGTCGAGCAGGTGGTCCTCCAGGTGCTGGGCCTCACCCGGGGTCCAGTCCTCCGCGGTCACCGAGCGCGCGATCTCCGCCACGCGTGCGAGCGGCAGGTGCGAGAACTCCGCGATGTCCAGACCCTCGAACGTCACGGACAGGGACTCGTGCTTGATCTTCTTGCCGTGGCACTCCGGGCACAGTTCGCTCGTGAGGTACTGGGCCGCGCGCTTCTTGGTGCTCGGGCTCTTCGCGTTGGCGAAGGTGTCCAGCACGTAGCGCCGCGCCCCGATGAACGTGCCCTGGTACGTGGCCTCCGCACCTTCCTCCTGGGCCTTGCGCGTCTGGTTCGGGGTGAGCCCGCGGTACACGCCCACCGTGGGACGGTCCTCGGTGTAGAGGATCCAGTCCCGGTCCTTCTTCGGCAGGTCCTTCCAGGGAGTGTCCACGTCGTAGCCCAGGGAGACCAGGATGTCCCGCTGGTTCTGCCCCGCCCACGCCACGGGCCAGGAGGCGACAGCGCGCTCGCGGATGGTCAGCGACGGGTCCGGGACCATGGTGTCCTCGGTAACCTCGTAGACCCGCCCGATCCCGTGGCAGGTGGGGCAGGCGCCCTGCACGGTGTTCGCGGAGAAGTCCTCCGCGTAGAGCATGGCCTGATCCGGCGGGTACCAGCCGGCGCGGGAGTACAGCATCCGGACCAGGCTCGACAGCGTGGTCACCGTGGCCACGTCCGAGCGCGCCCCACCCCCGCCGCGCTGCTGCTGGAGCGCGACGGCGGGCGGCAGCCCCTCAATCACGTCAACGTCCGGGACACCCGCCTGGTCGATCAGCCGGCGCGCGTACGGCGCCACGGACTCCAGGTAGCGTCGCTGCGACTCCGCGAACAGCGTGCCGAAGGCGAGGGAGGACTTCCCCGAGCCGGACACCCCCGTGAACACCACGATGGCGTCCCGGGGGAGGTCCAGGGAGACGTCCCGGAGGTTGTTCTGGCGCGCGCCGCGCACCACTACGCCGTGCTGCCAGGATGCGGTGTCGTTCTGTTCAGTAGTCACCTGGTCCACGCTACCCGGGGGTGCCGTCAGACGGAGCGGACCTGCCGTTCGGCGGTGTCCGGCATGGGGGACAACCAGCCATACAGCGTCCTCGGCACCGTCGACATCCCCGCGGGCGCCGCACGACCGCCGACCACGGGGCGCAGTCGAGTGCTGCTCGAACACACCGCAGAGCGGCCCGGACCGCGGGCGCGCTCGCCCCGATTGAGCACCATGGGAAGGACGTGGAATTCGAGCGCACGGGTAATCTCAACCTGGCCGCGGAGCCTCACCGGGTGCGGTGGCTGAACGAGCCCACTGCCGAGGACGGTTCCAGCGTCTTCCTGGATGAGCGCGCAGTGCGTGGGCAGGTTCGCCCCCACGCACCCCGCCGGCGGTGGAGGAAGCGAACGTGTGCCATAGGCCACCCCGCCACACTGGCCCGGGTGGTCGCGGAGCTGGGTGGCGAGATCCACGAATACAGCCGCGCGACCGACCTGGACACCTCGGTGACGGCGTGGTGGCCCACACCGACGCCGGGCTCGTGCGGGCGCCTCGCGCCGTGCTGGCCACCAACGTGTTCCCGTCCCTGCTCGAGCGCGACAGGCTCAAGACCGTCCCGGTCTACGAC
This sequence comes from Kocuria salsicia, assembly GCF_039532055.1. Taxonomy (NCBI): domain Bacteria; kingdom Bacillati; phylum Actinomycetota; class Actinomycetes; order Micrococcales; family Micrococcaceae; genus Kocuria; species Kocuria salsicia. Next base: position 210,374 of record NZ_BAAARF010000008.1, read on the forward strand.
TAGGCGCTGATGACCGAACCGCTCACCGACGGGCAGCTGGACCCGATCGGGTGGCGCAACACGCAGGGCCTGGCGGATCTGGTCAACCTACCGGCTCAGCGGGGACAACGGGGCCATCTTCGGCGGCTACACCCCCGCTGCTCAAGACCCTGGGCGCCATGGGCCTCGGCCTCGACTCCTGAGCCCGGCGGGGGGCGGTCCTACCGCGGTCAGAACAGCAGCACCAGCACCACGATGACCGCCACGATCACTGCGAACACGATGGCCCAGTTGCGGGCCACGTGGCGGTCCTCGGCCCGGCTCTGCTCGCTGTCCGGGTCCCGGTCCGCGTACCGGTCGCTGCCCACGCCGTAGTACAGCTCGTTGGTGGACGGTTCGCGCGGGGGCGCCGGCGGTCCGTGGCGGTCGGACGAGCCCGAGGGACCGGACGGGTGGGCGGCGTCGTTCTCGTCCTGGGACTCGCCGCTGGTGGGACGTCCCGAGAGGCTGCCCGGCTCCCAGGTCTGCAGCGGTGCGTTGGCGCCAGGGCCTGCGATCGAGTCGCGCACGGGCACGCCCTCACCCGGGTAGCGGTGTCCGGGCCGGGAGGGCTCGTCCAGCTCGTCCTCGCCCAGCATCTCGGAGGCCGGGATGCCGGTGGTCGTGACCGCGGGGCCCTGCGAGCCGACGGGAGCCTGCGGCGTCGGCATCGAACCGGGCGCGGACGCCGCCGCCCCACCGTCCCGGGGGTTGTGCGCCGCCGCGCGCAGCACCTCCGAGAAACGGGCCAGTGGCTCCCGCTGTGCGGGTGCCACGTCGTGGGCGACCTGGTCCGCGCGATCCGCGACGGAACGCAGCACTGCAGCGTCGGACAGCCCGAGATCCCGGGCCGCCATGGCGAGTTCGAGGGGCGGGTGAGAAGGGTCCGCGGTGGTGGCCCACTCCAGCAGGCCGGTGCGGACGGGGGAGGACAGGGATTCCCGCAGGGCGGGCTGGAGCGCCGGGACGTCCGCGAGCGCGAGCAGTTCGAGTGGCGGGGTGCTGCCGTAGCCGTGGGCGGCCTGGTCCAGCGGGCCGCGGTGGCCGAAGAGGGCGGCGAGCATGGCGGCCGCCGCGTACCGGTCCTCCACAGTGCGCACGTCCGAAACGCGGCGCATCAGTTCCGCCTGGGCAGGGGAACCCGCCTGGCGGACCGTGTCCAGCAGTGCGGGGTCCGCGCGCACCAGCCGCGCCGGTTCCTGCAGGGCCCGGGCGAGCTCCGGATCCAGTGAGTCACTCATGGCGTCCGCCTTTCTCAGTCGTGGGGAAAGCCTACGGGAGGTCGAGGGCGCGGTGCGGGTCTAGGGTGATCGACTGTGACCCGCACCCCATCTTCGCCGACGCGCAATGCCCCCGGAATCCTGCTGGCGGTGCTCATGGCCGCAATGGCCGCCGGGCCGGTGTTCAACTACGGGGTGGGTGCGCTGAGCGCCACCATCGTGGAGAGCTACGGGATCACCGAGGGGCAGTATGGGTTCATCATCACGGCGGTGTTCGTGGTAGCGGGTCTCGCGGCGCCACTGCTGGGAGTGCTCGCGGACCGCATCGACACCCGCGTGCAGCTCACCCTGATCTTCGGGGGTGTGCTGGTGGCGTTCCTGCTCAGCGCCACGTGGCAGTCCTACGCCATGCTGCTGGTTGCGGCCCTGATTGCGGGTCTCGCGCAGTCCTTCTCCAACCCGGTGACCAACCGCATCGTCGCGCAGCGCGTGCCGCTGGCCCAGCGCTCCGCGTGGATGGGGTGGAAGCAGTCCGGGGTGCAGGTGGGTCTGCTGGTCGCGGGCCTCACGTTCCCGGTGGCGGGCGCGGCGTTCGGCTGGCGGGGTGCCGCACTGTTCGGCGCGCTGCTGTGCGTTCCCCTGCTCGTCACGGGGTGGACCGTGGTCACCCGGCTGCAGCGCCGCGCCCGCGAGAACACCCCGACGACGCCGCCCGCTCCCTCTCCCGCCGCACCCTCCGCCACGGCGTCGTCGGGGGCGCTGCCGCCCGCGGTGTGGCTGCTGACGCTGACGTCCTTCCTCAACGCGGTGGGCACGCAGGGCGTGAACGTGTACGCGTCCCTGTTCGCGGTGCGTGCCATGGGGTACACCGTCACGGTGGCCGGGCTCCTTCTGGGCGCGATGGGAGTGATCGGGATCGGAAGCCGGATCGGGTGGGGCCGGGTGAGCGGCAGGCTCGGCAGACCCGCACCGCTGATCCAGGTCATGAGCCTGGGCGGGATCGTGGGGCTCGGGCTGCTCGTGCTCGCAGAGACCACGCAGCAGCACTGGCTCATGTGGGTGGGCGTCGCCTTCCACGCCGCGCTGCCGCTGGCCGCGAACGTGGTGATCAACTCGGGAATCGTCGCCGCCGTGTCCGGGGAACGGATCGGTGCGGCGTCCGGACTGGTGGCCACCGGGATGTACCTGGGCTTCGCGCTGGGGCCCGTGGTGGTGGGCCAGCTCGTGGACCTCACGGGGGCGTTCACCGCCGGATGGGCCGCCGTCGCCGGGGCGTACGTGCTGTGCTTCGTGGCAGCGCTGGTGCTCGGGCGGGTGCAGGCACGCAGAGCCTGAGATGTGAACGGGGCCCGGGGCGCGCAGCGCTCGCTTGGGCCTGGTCCCCCGGCCCGTTGCTTGTGGGAAACCGCACGGGGAGGCGGCCCTGCCGCGTGCCCCGGCCCCCGCACATGTGGTGCGATGGACCCATGAGCACACCTCGCACGGACCTCTCGCAGACCCTCCCCCGCCTGGATGGCAGCAGCTACAGCGCGTACAAGCAGCTCAAGGGCTCGTGGCGGCTCGGGGCGGCGGAGCTCGTCCTGGACCGCGTTCAGTCGGACCCGTACGCCCCGCCGTCCCTGGCCCGGATCCGGCTCTCCCTGTTCGACACCGGGATCCCCCGCGAGCTGATCGCCACCCGGGACGCCCGCGTGGCCGCCGGGGACTTCCTCACCCGGGAGTTCGCCCGGGCCGCCCGGGACCTGGGCCCGCGCGGCGGCAAGGACTCCGGTGGCATCTCGATCCAGCGCACGGGCCAGGAGATCCTCGAGCGCTCCTCCGTGATCGTGCCGGATCCAGGGAGCGCGGTGGATCCCGCCCCGGCACGCGAGTCCGGGATGCGCCGGGCGGGAGACGCCGGGGCGGTGGACCGGGGGCGCACAGCCGGCCGTCCGGCGTCGTCGACCGCTGAGGCGGGGGCCGTCGAGGTGCGCTGCGAGATCGCGCTGCCCGCCGCAGGGCGGCGCATCAAGGGTCACGCCGCGCACCGGCTGCTCACGGAGGTGCTGCCGGGCGTCGTCGAGTGCGCGCTGCGCTGGGAGAACCTGGAACCCGCCGCGTTCGAGGCGCACGTGACCTCCCACCTGGATGCCCAGCACCTGCGCGCGCAGCTGCCCCAGCGCGGCCTCGTGGCGTTCGTGGCCGACGGCGCCGTGCTGCCCCGCGCCTCCGGTCACCGGGACGAGCCGCTCGCCCGCGGGGCGGTGCCGTTCGAGACCCCGCCGCGGCTGCGGGTGGAGCTGGAGCTCGAGGACGGCTCCACCGTGAGCGGCATGGGCGTGCCGGAGGGCGTCACGGTGGTCGTGGGCGGCGGCTACCACGGCAAGTCCACGCTGCTGCAGGCCCTGGAGCGCGGGGTCTACAGCCACGTGCCCGGGGACGGCCGCGAGCGCGTGGTCACCCTGCCGAGTGCCGTGTCCGTGCGCGCGGAGGACGGTCGGGCGGTGTCCCACACGGACGTCTCCCCGTTCATCACCAACCTGCCCACCGGCGCGGACACCCGCGACTTCAGCACGTCCAACGCGTCCGGCTCCACGTCCCAGGCGGCCGCCACGGTCGAGGCGGTCGAGGCGGAGGCCGGAGTGCTGCTGCTCGACGAGGACACGTGCGCCACCAACCTCATGGTCCGGGACGAGCGCATGCGCGCCATGGTTCCGGGCGAGCGCGAGCCCATCACGCCGTTCGTGGACCGGGTGCGCGCCCTCTACGCCGAGCGCGGGGTGTCCTCGATCCTGGTCACGGGCGGCTCCGGGGCGTTCCTGGACGTCGCGGACCTGGTGATCGCGATGGACGCCTACCGCGCCCTGGACGTCACCGACCGCGCCCGGCAGGTGGTCCGCGAGTTCCCGCGCCCCGAGGACATGCATCCCGCGGAGTCCTTTGGGCAGATCCGTCCGCACGTTCCCGGTGGCGTCCCGGGTGACGCCGCGTCCCGGGCCTCGGGGCACGACGCCGCCCGGCCCGGTCCGGGGGCGGGTCCCGGCGCAGCGCCCGGAGCCCACGGTGGTCACGGCGGTGGGATGACCGAGCGCGTGGCGGGTGCCCGGGACGATTCCCGTGGACGCAGCGAGCACCGCGGCGGTGGCCGGGGACAGCATGGCCGGGGAGGATCGGACCGCAGCTCCGACCGCCCCGGGGGCCGGGACAAACCGGCACGCGCTCGCGGCCTCGACACCATCCAGCTGGGGCGCGAGGACGTGGACCTCTCCGCCCTGAGCCAGCTCGTGGACCCCTCACAGACGGAGGCGATCGCGCGGCTTCTGGAGGAGGTCGAGCGCACGGCGGACGGTCGCACGCCCCTCACCGAGCTCGTGGACGCCGCCCTGGAACGGGTGGTGCGTGAGGGCCTTGACGCCCTCGCGCACCACCGCGGCCATCCGGGCCACCTGGCGCTGCCCAGGGCGCAGGACGTGGCGGCGGCCTACCACCGGGTCCGCCGCTGACGGGAGCTGTGCCGCGCCGCCGGGTGCGTTGCTGACGGAAGCTGTGCCGCTGACGCGGGGCGTGAACCACGGCCAGCGCTCGCGGCACGTCCGCCCCGGCCCGTGCCTGCCCCCGCCACCACGTGCGCGCGCGTGCATTTACTCCGCCAGTGCAGATTTCCGGGCCGATTTCTGCACCAACGGAGCAGTGGCAGGCGCCGATGTCGCTCGCGGACGGGGGCGGGCGGCGTCGTCCGGGGCTAGTTGCCCACGGCGCGGCGGATGTCCTCGAGCGAGGTGAGCTCGCCCGCGCTGATGCGCTCGCGCACGGACTCGTACTGCTCCTGGGAGGTGGCGAAGGGAACCTCCCGGCCCTGGGCGTCCAGCAGACGGCCGTCCACGAACTGGTCGCCGTCCTGCAGGGCCCCGGCCTCCCGCGGCGAGAGCACCCGCAGACCCACGGTGCCCAGGCCCATGGCCTCGGTGGAGCTCTTGTGGACGCTGAGCTCGTTGAAGAAGAAGTTCATCACCAGGGCCACCACGGCGGCGGAGGAGATGCCGGAGGAGAAGATGATGCCCACCCAGGACGGGAACGCCGCGTAGAAGGTGGGGGCCACGATCGGCACCATCCCGAAGGACAGGGACACCGCCACGATGATCAGGTTCATCCCGCCCCGGTAGTCCACGCGCGCCAGGGTGCGGATGCCCGAGGACATCACGGTGCCGAACAGCACGAACCCGGCGCCGCCCATCACGGGCAGTGGAATCGCGGCGATCACCTGACCCAGCACGGGCAGCATGCCCAGCAGCACCATGAACACACCGCCCAGGGCCACCACGTAGCGGCTCTTGACCTTGGTGATCGCCACCAGGCCCACGTTCTGCACGAACGCCGTCTGCGTGAACGAGTTGAACACGGGCGCCACGGCGGAGGACAGCATGTCCGCGCGCAGCCCGTCCGCGATGCGCGCCGAGTTGATCCGCGAGCCCGTGATCTCGGACAGGGCCAGGATGTCCGCGGTGGTCTCCGCCATGTTCACCAGGATCACGATGCCCATGGCCACGATCGCCGCCATGTGGAACGTGGGCGCGCCGAAGTGGAACGGGGAGGGCAGCGCAACCCACGGCCCCTGCCCCACCTGCGAGAAGTCGGCCATGCCGGTGGCCCACGCCACCACGGTGCCCACCACGATCGCCACCAGGATGGCCAGCCGTGACAGCACCGCCCCGCCGAACTTGGACAGCAGCAGCACGGCGAGCAGCGTGACCCCCGCCAGGGCGATGTTGCCCAGGGAGCCGTAGCCGGGGGCCTTCTCGTCCCCGCCCATGGACCACGACGCCGCCACGGGCACCAGGGTGATGCCGATGGTCGTGATGATCGACCCCGTGACCACGGGCGGGAAGAAGCGCAGCACGCGGGCGAAGAACGGGGCCACCAGGAACCCGAACGCGGAGGCCACCATGATGGAGCCCATCACCGACTGGATGCCGCCGCCCGTGGCCAGCACGGACAGCATGGTGGCGATACCGGTGAAGGAAACCCCCTGCACCAGCGGCAGCTGGGAACCGATCCGCGGCAGCCCCCACGCCTGCAGGAACGTGGCGAACCCGCCCACGAACAGGGCGGCCGCCACGAGCAGGGCGGTGGTGGCGGCGTCGTACCCCGCGGCGCTGGCCACCACGAGCGGCACGGCGATGAGACCGCCGTACATGGTGAGGATGTGCTGCACCGCGTACGCCACGGTGCGCCCGGCTCCCAGCCGCTCGTCCTCCGGGCGGGCGACCCGCTCGCCGGGCAGGGTGGACGGTGCTGAACTGGCCATGGGGATCCTCGATCAGGAAGGGCAGGAGGGGACAGGGAAAGTGTAGGCGCGGTGGGACCGGGTTCCGATCTGGGGCAGGGAGGGCAGAGCGACCGGGCGGCACCGTGGGCCGGACGGCTGCACGTGCGTGCCGTGAAAACCGACTAACCTACGGGAATGGCCTTTCACGCGGACTCCACCGAACTGGACAACAAGGAAATCCTGACCTGGGAGGGGTTCGGCGCCGCCAGCCGTGAACTCGCCCAGCAGATCGTGGACTCGGAATTTGTGCCGGACATCATCATCGCGGTGGCGCGCGGTGGTCTGCTGCCCGCCGGGGCGCTGTCCTACGCAATGGGCGTGAAGCTCTCGGACGCCGTGAACGTCGAGTTCTACACGGACGTCCACGAGACCCTTCCGGACCCGGTGCTGCTCGCCCCCATGCTGGACACGGACTCCATCAGCGACAAGAAGGTCCTGGTCGTGGACGACGTCGTGGACTCCGGACGCACCCTTTCCCTCGTGCTGGAGCTGCTGCGCGGCTATGGCGCCGAGTGCCGCTCCGCCGTGGTCTACGAGAAGCCCCGCTCGGAGGTCCGTCCGGACTTCTCCTGGAAGTCCACGGACGAGTGGATTGTCTTCCCGTGGTCCGCGCAGGAGCCGGTGGCCAAGCAGGGCTGATCCGCCCGTCGACGCCGCCCCGCGCGCTGCAGAAGCTCAGCGGGTGCCGTCTACCGAACAGCAGATGGCACCTGCTCCGTTAAAGCACGCGATTGCGGGGGGCGGGGCGTGGGGGTGCTGGCGCGTGAGGTGCTACTTCTTGACCCGCTCCCACACCAGCCCGGCCGTGGCCTCCGCAATGGCCCGCTCCTCGTCCGTGGTCACCACGAGGACCTCGATTGCGGAGGTCTCCGTACTGATGCGGGCCACGTCCCCCCGGGGGGCTCCGTTGAGCGTGGGGTCCAGGGTGATCCCGAGCGCGCCCAGCTGGTCGCACACCAGGGCGCGGAACTCGGGGGAGTTCTCGCCGATGCCCGCGGTGAAGATCAGCGCGTGGGCTCCACCGACTGCCACGTGGTAGCCGCCGATGTACTTCGCCAGGCGGTAGGCGGCCATGTCCAGCGCGAGCTGCGCCCGCCGGTCCCCGGAGCCGGCCCGCTGCGCCACGGCCCGCATGTCCGAGTCCCCGCAGACGCCCTGCAGACCGGACTCGTTGTTGAGGATCCGGTTCATGTCCTGGGCGCTCATCCCGGGGTTGCGCTCCAGCATGGCGGTGACCACGGAGGGGTCCAGGTCCCCGCTGCGGGTGCCCATGACCAGTCCGGCCAGGGGGGTGTAGCCCATGGAGGTGTCGTAGGAGCGGCCCTCGCGGATGGCGGTGGCCGAGGCGCCGTTGCCCAGGTGGGCCACCACGGCGTTGAACTGCTCCCGCGGGATGCCCAGGAACTCGCAGGCCTTGCCGGTCACGTAGTCGTGCGAGGTGCCGTGGAACCCGTAGCGGCGCATCCCGTCCATCTCGTACCACTGCTCGGGAATGGCGTAGCGCCAGGCCTTCTCGGGCATCGTGCGGTGGAAGGCGGTGTCGAACACGCACACCTGCGGCATGCCCGGATACGTCTTCTGGATGGCACGCAGCCCGAGGGCGTGCGCGGGGTTGTGCAACGGGGCGAGCGGTGCGAGGCGCTCGATCGCGCGGATGATCTCGTTGTTGACCAGCACGGGCGCGGAGAAGCGCTCGCCGCCGTGGACCACGCGGTGCCCCGCGGCGTCAATGGTGCGCCCGCCGAGCTCCTCGTCCAGGCGACGCGAGAGGATCTGCAGGGCCTGGGTGTGGTCCTTGACGTCCGAGGTGCCGATGTTCTCGATGAGCCCCTTGGTGATCACCTCACCGCCTGCCATGCCCGCGGTGGCCGTGGCGAGGGGGACGTTCTCGTTGATCGCGGGCATGGAGGAGGTGTACACGCTGGGCTCGGAGCCCTCCGGCGTGACCTCCCGCACCTGGTACTTGATGGACGAGGAACCGCAGTTGACGACGAGCACGAGCATGACGAGATCCTCCGGGATCGGTGGGCGGGCGAACACCTCCGATTTTCTCACGGCCCCCCGCTGGGTCCGCCGCGAGTCGGCCACGCCGCAGTGGGCCGGGCAGGGGATACGGCTCAACGCCGTGGTGCCGGGGGTGGTGACCGGCCCCGTGCTGCTGTGGCTCGCGAACCCCGCGAACGCCCACACCACGGGCCAGACCATCGTCTGCGACGGCGGCGCGGACATGGTGCTGCGCGGTGACGACGTCTGGGCCTGGAACGACACGATCCGGGACTGACCCGCCCGGGCAACGCCGTCGTCCCGTGGGGCCCCGCGGACGACGGCGCTCGCGGCCTTCCCGGCGCAGCCCACCGGCGTGCCCCCGGACGCGACACGCGTTGGCGTGACCCCGCCAGTACGACTCCCGGCGCGGCGGGCTCAGCCCCGCGGGCTCACAGCGTCTGCGCCTGGATCGCGGTGATGGCCACCGTGTTGACGATGTCGTCCACGGTGCAGCCGCGGGAGAGGTCGTTCACGGGCTTGCGCAGTCCCTGCAGCACGGGGCCCACGGCCACCGCGCCCGCGGACTGCTGCACGGCCTTGTAGGTGTTGTTGCCGGTGTTCAGGTCCGGGAACACGAACACGGTGGCCTGCCCCGCGACGTGCGAGCCCGGCAGCTTGGACCTGGCTATCGAGGCGTCCACGGCAGCGTCGTACTGGATGGGGCCCTCCACCTCGAAGTCCGGGTTCGCGGCGCGCACGAGCTCGGTGGCCGCGCGCACCCGCTCCACGTCCTCGCCGGAGCCGGAACCGCCGGTGGAGTAGGAGAGCATGGCCACGCGGGGGTCCACGCCGAACTCGCGGGCGGTCTGCGCGGAGGCCAGGGCGATGTCCGCGAGCTGCCGCTCGTCCGGGTTCGGGTTTACAGCGCAGTCGCCGTAGACGAGCACGCGGTCTGCGAGCAGCATGAAGAACACCGAGGAGACGATGTTCACGCCCTCCCGGGTCTTCACAAACTCGAGGGCCGGGCGGATGGTGTTCGCGGTGGTGTGTGCGGCGCCGGAGACCATGCCGTCCACGTCCCCCATCTGGACCATCATGGTGCCGAAGTAGGAGCCGTCCATCATGCGCTCGAGCGCCTGCCCCGTGCTCACGCCCTTGTGGGAGCGCAGCCGCACGTACTCGTCCGCGTACTTCTCGCGCAGGGCGTCGTCGTGCTGGAAGTCCACGAGGTCCAGGCCGTCGGCGTCGAAGTCGAGCTCGATGCCCTCGGACTGCGCGAGCGATCGGACCGTCTCGGGATCGCCCAGCACGGTGAGGTCGCAGAAGTTGCGCCGGTGGATGAGCTCCGCGGCGCGCAGGATGCGGGGGTCGTCGCCCTCGGGCAGCACGATCCGCTTGCGGTCCGCCCGCGCGGACTCCACGAGCTCGTGCAGGAACCGCAGGGGGGTGCGCCGCACGGGCCGCGGCAGGGTGAGCCGCCCCGAGAGCTCGTCGCTGTCCACGTGCTCCGCCCACGCGCCGCGCGCGGCGGCGATCTTGCGGGAGTGCGCGCCGGCCAGGGTGCCGCGCGTGCCGGCCACGGCCTGCGCGGTGGTGAAGGTGTCCCGCTCGGTGGTCAGCACGGGGAACGGAGCCGCGCCCAGCAGCGAGCCCACCGCGCCGGCGGGCCGGAAGCCTCCGGTCAGCAGCATCCCGGCGGGCACCGGCAGCGTGGGCGCCAACGACGACGCCAGGGTTGCCGAGACCACGTCCGTCCGGTCCCCGGGGGTGATCACCAGGTCCCCGTCCGCAATCTGGTCCAGGAAGTTCCCGGCGGTCATCGCGGCCACCTTCACGGCCTTGATGTCGCGGTCCAGGGGCGTGGAGTTGAAGTCCGTGCCGTAGCCCTGGGCATCCACGAGCTCGGCGACGGTGGGGTTCGAGATCGCGGGGATCTCCGGGATCACGTACGCGGGGAGGTTGTGGTTGCCGGGCTTGGCCTCCCGGCGGATCTGCTCCGCCTGCTCCGGGTCCGCGCGGTTGACGATCACGGCGTAGATGTCGCACCCGGCCTGGCGCAGCTCGGTGCGGGTCACGTCGATCGCGTTGAGCACGTCCTTCACACGCCCGGACTCGTGGGCTCCGATCACCGCGGCCACGGAGCAGCCCATGTTGTTGGCCAGGCGGGCGTTGAGGTCGAACTCGGCGGTGACAGCGTTGTGGGCCAGCAGGTCGGTGCCGTCCACGACGATCACATCGCACTCCAGCGCCATCTCGGAGTACACGGCCATGGCGGCGGAGTCGAGGTCGTCGTGCTCACCGGAGGCGAGGATCTCGCGGCAGCGCTCCAGAGACACCGCGCCCCGGCACCGGGAGTCCGGGAGGTCGAAGGTGCGCTTCATGAGCTGCAGGACGGAGTCGTCTTCCGGTGCCGCGCCGTCGAAGACCGCACGAAAGAAACCCAGGGCGTCCGTGCGCTTGAACATGGTGTCCGCGAGGCCCAGTGCCACCAGCGTCTTGCCGCTCCGCGGTGTCATGGCGGAAATGTAGATGCCCTGCGTCATGGAACGTGCTCCCTCGCGATCGGTCGGCTGTGCCTCCAGTCTATGGACCGGGGTGGGGGGGGTCGCGCCCGCGCAGTGCCGGTGCCACACTGGTTACATGCTGGTTGCCTTCTCAGTCTCCCCGAGCGGTGGGGACAATCCCGATGCCTCCGTCCACGACGCCGTCGCCGCGGCCGTCCACGTGGTGCGCGAGTCGGGACTGCCCAACCGCACCGACTCCATGTTCACCACCATCGAGGGTGAGTGGGACGAGTGCATGGCGGTGGTCAAGGAGGCCACCGCCGCCGTGGCCGAGTACGGCCCGCGCGTCTCGCTCGTGCTCAAGGCGGACATCCGCCCCGGCCACACCGGTGAGCTCACGGGCAAGCTCGAGCGCCTGGAGTCCGCGCTGCACAGCCACGAACTTGGCCGCTCGAAGGAGCGCCGAGGGATCACCGCAGGGGGTTTCGACGGCGCCGCCGGGCAGGATTCCGACGGCCAGGATTCGGCGGCTCGACGCACTGCAGGCAAGCACGCCGCCGAGCGGAACGAACCGTCCGCGGACGGCCGGCAGTGACCCCTCGCCGCGCTCTGTGAGCAGGAAGGGCCAGAAGAAGAACCGGAAGCAGGCTGCTGAACCCGCGCGGGTGACGTCGTCGGACGCCCCCGGTCTCGTGGAGCGCACCTGGGTCACGGACACCGGCACTGTGGAGCTGCAGCAGGACACGTACGTGCCTGGCGCGTGGGTGCTGCGCGTGAACGGGGTGCCGTCCTCGCACATCGTTCCGGACCACCCGGAGCAGCTGGAGTTCGAGTACATGCGCTGGTTCTCCGCGGTGGCCGAGGAGCACGTCTCTTCCCGCCTGGATCCCACCGCGCTACGCGTGCTGCACCTGGGCGGTGGCGCGTGCTCGATGGCCCGCTACCTCGCGTGGCGCTACCCGCAGGCGCGGCAGGTGGTCGTGGAGCTCGACGCCGCCCTCGCCCGCCTGGTGCGCGAGTGGCTGGACCTGCCCCGCGCGCCCCTGCTGCGGATCCGGGCGGGGGAGGCCCGCGCGGTGACCGAGTCCCTCTCTGAGGGGTCACGGGACCTGGTGATCCGCGATGTTTTCGCCGGTGAGCAGACGCCTGGGCACCTGCGCACACTGGAGTTCGCGCACCACGTGGACCGGGTGATGGCCCCGCAGGGGCTCTACCTGCTCAACGTGGGGGACACCCGCAACCTCAAGGGGACGCGCGCGGAGATCGCGGCGCTGCTGGAGGTCTTCGAGCACGTGGCCGCCGTGGCGGACGCCGCGATGCTCAAGGGCCGCCGCTACGGCAACGTGGTGCTCGCCGCTTCCCACGCACCGCTGCCGCAGGCCGGTTCCGCCGACGCCGCCGCGCTGGCCCGCGAGCTGCTCGTCGGTTCCCTGCCGGCCCAGTACAAGGACACCGCGTGGTGCCGCGAACTGGCCGCCGGCACCCAGCCGTGGCACGACAAGCCGGCGGACCCGGTGCCCGAGGGGCCGGTGGCGGGCGGGGACGACGCCGCGTAGCGCCGTCGTCGTCAGGGAACGGGCGTCAGGCCGCCCAGCCCTCGATGACGCCCACGCCGAAGAACATCACGAAGGCCAGCGCCACCACGTACATCAGCGGGTGGATGTCTTTTGCGCGGCCCTGGACGAGACGGATGAAGACGTAGGAGACGAAGCCCGCGCCGATGCCGTCCGCGATGGAGTAGGTGAACGGCATGACGGCGAAGGTGAGGAAAGAGGGCACGGCCACGCCCCAGTCCTGCCAGTCGATGTCGACGACGTTGCGGGCCATCAGGAAGCCCACGACGACCATGGCGGGGGCCACGGCCTCGAACGGGACCAGGCTGACCAGTGGCGTCAGGAACATCGCAGCCAGGAACAGTGCGCCCGTGACGACGTTCGCGAGACCCGTGCGGGCGCCGTCGGCGATGCCCGTGGAGGACTCCACGAAGATCTGGTTGGAGGACGCGGACCCGGCGCCACCGGCAACGGCACCCAGCGCGTCCACGAGCAGCACACGGTCCACGTGCTCGATCTGGCCGTCCTCGGCCACAAGACCGGCCTGCTGGGAGAGCCCGACCATCGTGCCCATCGCGTCGAAGAACACGGACAGCAGGATGGTGAAGATCAGCAGCAGGCAGGAGATCGCCCCGAGCTGCTGGAACGCCTCCAGGGGCGCCGCCGAGCCGATCAGGGAGAGGTCCGGGAGGCCGAAGAACCCGTCCGGAGTGGCGGGCACCACGAGCGACCAGCCGTGCGCGTTCTCGGTGGAGGATCCCGAGGGTGCCACCGCCTCCAGCACGTGCGCCAGGACGGTGGTGAGCACCACCGAGATCAGGATTCCGCCCTTCACGTTGCGCACCATCAGCGCGACGGTCAGCAGCAGCCCCACCACGAAGGTCAGAGTGGGCCACCCGAAGAGCTGGCCCCCGCTGCCCAGCTGCACGGGCACGGTGGTCCCGGCGGCGTCCGGCATGCGGCGCACGAACCCGGCGTTGACAAAGCCGATCAGGGCGATGAACAGCCCGATGCCCACCACGATGGCCGTCTTCAGCGACGCCGGCACCGCGTTGAACACGGCGGTGCGGAAGCCGGTGAGCACCAGCACCACCATGATCACGCCGGCCCAGATCACCAGGCCCATCACCTCGGGCCACGTGAGCCCTGGGTTGGTGGCGATGGTGACGGCGAGGAACGCGTTTACGCCCAGCCCCGCGGCCATGCCGAACGGGGACCGGGCCCACACGCCCATGACGATGGTCATCACGCCGGCCACCAGGGCCGTCACGGCGGCCACCCGCGCGCCACCCAGGGTGTTGCCCGCCGCGTCCTGGCCGTAGCCGAGTACCAGCGGGTTGAGCACCACGATGTAGCTCATGGCGATGAACGTGGCCACGCCACCGCGGACCTCCCGGCCCACAGTGGAACCGCGCCGGGTGATGGAGAAGAAGCGGTCCAGCCCGCCTCGGGGCTCGCTGCGCTGAGCGGGCGGGGTGGATGACGACATAGGGATCCTCACGGGTGGGCGCGTTCGGGCGCCGAACGGGACGGGTGGGGGATGTTTGTGTAGAAATACTACGACGACGCCGCCCGCGTACCGTGCTGCCCCGCCGGTTCCGCAGGGCGGGGCGCGCATGTGGTGCGGGCGGCCACGCGAGCTCCTCCGCGTGGTTAGGCAAGACTGACCCGCGTTCACTACCGTTGATCCCAGTCCCTGCCAGCACGCGGGATCCGTATGCGCGTCGAAAGGAATCACCACCGTGACAACCCCCAGCTCCCGCCCGCTCCGCGTGGCCGTGATCGGTGCAGGCCCCGCCGGCATCTACGCCGCGGACATGATCACCAAGACCGAGGCGGTGCGCGAGGGTGAGATCGAGGTCAGCGTGGACCTCTTCGACCGCTACCCCACCCCCTTCGGCCTCATCCGCTACGGGGTGGCCCCGGACCACCCCCGCATCAAGGGGATCGTCACCGCGCTGCGCTCGATCCTCAGCCGCGGGGACATCCGCTTCTTCGGCAACGTGGAGTACGGCCGGGACATCACCCTGGGTGAGTTCCTGACCCACTACGACGCCGTCATCTTCGCCACCGGCGCCGTCAACGACGCCCCGCTGGACATTCCCGGCGCGGACCTGGACGGCTCCTACGGCGCCGCCCGCTTCGTCGCCTGGTACGACGGGCACCCGGACTACCCCCGCACCTGGCCGCTGGAGGCCAAGGAGATCGCGGTCATCGGCAACGGCAACGTGGCCCTGGACGTTGCGCGGGTGCTGTCCAAGCACGCCGAGGACATGCTTGTCACCGAGATCCCGGAGAACGTGTACGAGGGGCTGCGCAAGTCCCCGGTCACAGACGTGCACATCTTCGGCCGCCGCGGCCCCGCGCAGATCAAGTTCACGCCCCTGGAGCTGCGCGAGCTCGCGAAGTCCCGTGACGTGGACATCGTGGTCTACGACGAGGACTTCCAGTTCGACGAGGCCTCCGAGAAGGCCATGGCGGAGAACAACCAGACCAAGGTCATGATGAAGACCCTGCAGAAGTGGCGCGAGGACGACTCGCCCAAGACGGCCTCCCGCCGGCTGCACCTGCACTTCCTGCAGACCCCGGAGGAGATCCTCGGGGACGAGAACGGCAAGGTGCGGGCCATCCGCATGGAGCGCACCCGCCTCAACGGGGACGCCTCCGTCACGGGCACCGGAGAGTACACGCAGTACCCGGTGCAGGCTGTCTACCACGCGATCGGCTACCTGGGCTCGCCGCTGCCCGAGCTGCCCTTCGACCCCGAGCGCGGGGTGATCCTCAACGAGGAGGGCCGCGTGGTGGACGCCGACGGCGCCCCGCTGCCCGGCGTGTACGCCACCGGCTGGATCAAGCGCGGACCGGTGGGCCTGATCGGTGCCACCAAGTCGGACGCGCTGGAGACCGTGAACCACCTGATCGAGGACCACGCTTCCCTGGCGGACCCCGAGAACCCCGAGCCCGAGGCCGTGGTGGCGCTGCTCAAGGAGAAGGGCGTGCCCTACACCACGTGGGAGGGCTGGCTCACCCTCGACGAGCACGAGCAGGGCCTCGGCCAGGCCTCGCAGGACGCCCAGGGCAACCCGCGCGAACGCGTGAAGGTCGTGGAGCGCGACGAGATGGTGGCGGTCTCCCGCGGAGCTGTCCAGCAGTAGCGCCCATCGGGTCGTCCTCCCCTCCCCTGCACGCCGTTGGGCCGCCGCCTGCCCAGGCGCGCAGTGGGATCGGGTTGTGTGTCCTTGAGTGACGTGACGCATAGGCCTCAGCTCCCTCAGCCGTAGCGTGGCCTGGACCGGACAGCTACGACAGGAGTGTTTCCCATGGCCCCGATTTCCCTCCACTGGTTCCTCCCCACCGCGTCGGATTCCCGCGGCATTGTGGGCGGAGGCCACGGGGCGAGCATTCAGGCCACGGAGACCCTGCGTGGACCGCGTCTGCCCTATTTGGTGCAGGTGGCGCAGGCGGCGGAATACAACGGTTTCGAATCCGTGCTCTCGCCCACGGGCCTGTGGTGCCAGGACGCCTGGTTGACCACGGCCGCCATCTCCCAGCACACGGAAAGACTCAAGTTCCTCGTGGCGTTGCGTCCCGGAGCCATGTCCCCCACCCTGGCGGCCCAGATGGCGGCCACGTACCAGGACCTCACGGGGGGACGGCTCAACGTCAACGTGGTGGCCGGTGGGGAGTCCACCGAGCAGCGCGCCTTCGGAGACTTCCTGGACAAAGACGGTCGCTACGCTCGGACCGGAGAGTTCCTGGACATCGTGTCCCGCCTGTGGGATCACGAGCCACCCTTCGACTACCGAGGTGAGCACCTCGCCGTGGAGCAGGCCAGGCTGGACTTCCCGCCTGCGCCCCGTCCGCAGGTGTACTTCGGGGGTTCCTCCGCAGCTGCGGCCACCGTGGCTGCGGAACACGCGGATGTCTTCCTCACGTGGGGTGAACCACCGCAACAGGCAAAGGAGAAGATCGACCGGATCCGTGAACTCGCAAGGGCACGCGGACGCAGCGTGCGCTTTGGCATCCGTCTGCACACCATTTCGCGGGAGACGTCGGCTCAGGCATGGGCGGTGGCCGAGGGCATGCTCGCGGGCGTGGACGAACGGATGATCCAGGAGCAGCAGGAAGCGCTGCGCCGTTCAGAGTCCGAGGGGCAGCGCCGGATGCTGGATCTGCACGGTGGTTCCGCAACCAAGTTGCAGGTCCACCCCGGCCTGTGGGCAGGAGTGGGCCTGCTGCGTGGTGGAGCGGGGACGGCCATGGTGGGGTCCCACCGGGAGGTGGCCGACCTCATCGCGGAGTATGTTGCCGCGGGCATCGACGAGTTCGTGCTCTCCGGATACCCGTGCCTCGAGGAGGCCTACTGGTTCGGCGAGGGCGTCCGTCCGCTCCTCCAAGCCGACGGTCTGCTCTGAGCAGTGCAGGCTCCGCGCAGGGGCGGAACGAGCGGGCATCAGAGTCCCAGCAGCCTCCGGAGGTGGGGGTTGAGCAGGGTGCCCTGGGGGTCCATGGCGGCGCGCAGGGTGAGGAACTCGTCCCACTGGGTGTAGAGGGGCGCGAGTTCCTCGGCGGTGCGGGTGTGCAGCGTGCCCCAGTGGGGGCGGCCGCCGTGGTCCACGAGGATCTGCTCGGCGGCGGTGAGGAAGGTCTGGCTGGGGCGCCGGCCGTACTGGCGCAGGTTGATCCACCCCGTGTACCGGCCTCCCGCGGGGGAGAGGTGCCCCTGGTCCGGCGGGGAGCAGCGCACGGTCATGGGGAACGCGAGGTCGTACACGTGCGCGTCCACCAGGGTGCGCAGCTCCCGCACCGCGGAGGCGGTGGCCTCCAGCGGCAGGGCGTACTCGGTGGCCACGTAGCGCACCGGGCGGGCCACCGTGAACACGCGGTAGGACACGTCCGTGTAGCGCCGGGAGCTCTCCGCGAGGGACTCGATCCGGTTGAGCCGGCCCACCGCGCGCGGGATCAGGTTCCCGACGCGGCCCAGCCCGGCGGTCAGGGAGGTGCGCAGGACGGCGTCGTCCGCGCGGCGCAGCGCGCGGGAGATGGGCGAGGCGGGGCGCGTGTAGGTGTCCGGGAGGCGGTGCAGCCGGCTCAGGATGCGGGTGTGGGCCACGGTGGTGCCCGGCATCCACGAGAACTCGAAGTGGTCCGCGCCGGACATCCGCTCCTGCATGGTGTCCAGCAGGGATCCGATCGGCTCGCGGAACTCGGCGCAGTGCAGCCGGAAGGCGTTGACGCACTGGAACGTCACGGAGACCACCACGCCCAGCACGCCCAGGTTCACCCGGGCGGCGTCGAGCAGCTCGGGGCGGTGGGTCTCGGAGCAGGAGATCAGCTCGCCCTCCGGGGTCGCGAGGCTCAGCCCGATCACCTGCCCACCCAGGGACGGCTGGCCCAGCCCGGTGCCGTGGGTGCCCGTGGCCAGCGCCCCGCCCACGCTCATGTGCGAGGAGTCCGGGAGGTTGGCCAGCGCCAGCCCGTGCTGCTCCAGGACCACGTTCAGCTCCTGCAGGGTGGTCCCGGCGAACACGGTGACCTGCTGGCGGTCCTCGTCCACGGACACCAGACCCTTGAGCGCGGAGGTGTCCAGCAGCACGCCCCCGGTGGGGACCAGCGGGGAGCAGCTGTGCCCGGACCCGGCGGGGCGCACCGCCACGCCCTGCGAGGCGGCCTCCTGGAGAACCTCCAGCACCTGGTCCGAGTCCGTGGGGCGCACGGTCACGGCCGGCTCGATGCTGAGGTTGCCGCCCCACGACCGCCACGTGCCGCCCCTGACCTGCGCCGTCATGGTGGGGTGCTCGGATCTTGCGCTCACGGTTCGCCTCCGTTCCGGGGGTTCGGCCCCTCGATGTCGTCCTCCGGGACGCGCTGCGCGGAGCACGCCCGGGGCGCGTCCATCATCTCACCGCCTCCGCGGTGCGGGGGAGCACGCGACTAGGCTGGAACCAGGACATCCTGCCCAGGGAGGGAGCACCATGAACGCACGTGAGGCCGAGATCGTCGTGGGTGTGGACGGTTCCGAGCAGAGCCTGGCCGCCCTGCACTGGGCCGCCCGGGAGGCCCACCGCCGCGGGGCGCCGCTGCACGTGGTGACCGCCTACTCGGTGCCGATGGTCGGGGGCTCCACCTTCGACGTCGGCTACGCCGCGTTCGACGACGCCGCCATGAACCGCGCCGTGCAGGAGCTCGTGGACGACGCCCGACGCCGCGTGGCAGAGCTGGACGTGGACGTCCGGTCCACGGTCGAGGCCGGGGACCCCTCCGGCGTGCTCGTGGAGCTGAGCAGGGACGCGCAGCTGCTGGTGCTGGGCTCCCGAGGCCGGGGCGGTCTGATCGGACGTCTACTGGGCTCGGTCTCAACGGCCGTTCCCGCGCACGCGCACTGCCCCGTGGGGATCATCCCCCTCCAGTGGGGCACCGAGTACCGGCTCCACGAGAACGTGAGCCGTCACGGAGCTTTCGTGGACGGTGTGACCGTGGGCTCCGACGGCTCCGAGCGGGCCAGTGCCGCCATGCTGTGGGCCGCGGAGGAGGCCGAGCAGCTCGGTGTGCCGCTGACCGTGGTGTGCGCCGCACCCTCCGAGTCCGGGTCCTCGGTGTGGCTGCCCTCCCCGGTGGACTTCGACGACCTCCGCGGACAGGTCCAGAACGCGCTGGCCGCCAGTGTCGAGTGGTTGCGCGGGCACTTCCCGGACCTTGACGTCACTGGCGTGCTCGCAGACGGGTCCCCCATCCACGTGCTCGTGGAGCGTTCCGCGCAGAACCAGCTGGTGGTCACCGGAACCCGCGGGCGCGGCGGTTTCACCGGGATGCTGCTGGGCTCCACGTCCCAGGGCGTGCTGCACAACTGCGTGGGCCCGGCCATGATCGTCCCGTGCTTCGAGGACCCCCGGTTGGAGGACCGCCCGGACCTGGGCATCTGAGAGTCGCCGCCGGCCGGGCAGAGAGCCGGCGTGCGCGGCCGTCTCAGGGCCCCGCTGCGGTTTCCGCAGGCTCACGGCCCGTTTGTGAAAGAGGGCACCTTCCCTCTAAGCTACTGACGGTCCATCGTCCGAGGGGTGTCGTGTCACCGCTCGGAGGAGGTTCTGGCCCCCATCGTCTAGCGGCCTAGGACACCGCCCTTTCACGGCGGCGGCACGGGTTCGAATCCCGTTGGGGGTACGTTTTCCCACGGGGCTCCTGCGGGGAGCTGATTTGCACAGTGAGTCGGTTGTCCTGGTAAGATCTTCTCTCGTTGGAAACAATCAAGGCCCTGTAGCGCAGTTGGTTAGCGCGCCGCCCTGTCACGGCGGAGGTCGCGGGTTCAAGTCCCGTCAGGGTCGCTCAGGCGGCGATGAAAAGGCAACTTTTCGCGCCGTCGCGGCATATCACCGAGGGTTTCACCCCGGCGTGTGCCTGGCTCTGTAGCTCAGTTGGTAGAGCGTACGACTGAAAATCGTAAGGTCACCGGATCGACGCCGGTCGGAGCCACTGAACCCTCGCGTGGCTTCTACACGCGGGGGTTCTTCTCATTCCCGGCCACATCTGCCAGCCACCCCACCCTCAGCCTGCGCGGAGGTTCGCGCCCTAGCGTGTGGTTCACCGGACCCGCCCCGTCGCCGAACCTGGCGGACGCGCATGGGCGGGCTTCTGGGCAGCGGGAACGTGGGAAAGGACCGGGCATGGACCAGCGAGCGCGAGCGCTGTGCGCGGGTGCGGCGGCACTCGTCGTCGCCGCCCTGGTGAGCGGGTGCAGCGTCCACAGGGACCAGGCCACGACCATCGATCTGGTCCCTGCATCCTCCTCGCCCTCTCCCTCCGCCGCGGCGGCGACCCCCCAGGGGCACGCGGACACCACCGCCTGCTTCGACGTGGCCGAGGCCTACAGCGGGCTGGAGCTGCTACCACTCACGGACCAGGACGGCGACGGGGACGACAGGGACGACGACGCCCTCGTCCAGGCTAGAGATTCCCTCACCTCGGCGCGGGCGCACCTCCCGGGGGCCGTGCGCCCGGCGTTCGACGACGTCCAATCCATCCTCGGCGACGCTGGCAACACCCTCCAGCCCCGCGAGGCCGTGCGGCTGCACCGGGCCCTGGAACCCGCGGAGTCATGGCTGCAGGCCAACTGCGCGAGCACGCCGTCCGGCTGAGCCGCGCCCCTGCCCTCCGCTCGCCGCCTTCGAGACGCCGCACCCGGCTTGGGCGCAGGTCTGCCGCGCATGCGAACGGCCGGGCGGAGGGGACACCTCCTGCCCGGCCGTGCGCGCCGCGTCAGCCGCTCAGAGCTTGAGCCACACTGCGCTGTCCACGCTCAGGCGGTCACCCACCACGGCGTCCTGACCGCTCGCGAGCAGCAGCTCGCCGCGGGAGAGCTCCTCGAAGCCCACGGCGGACTCGCCCAGGTTGGCGGCCACCAGGACGTCCCCATCAGCGCGAGGGAGCACGTACGCGAGAACGCCCTGCTCGTCCTCGCTCAGCGGATGCCATGCGAAGCCGGTGGCGCCCAGACCCAGCTCGTGACGCAGCCGCAGGGCCCTCCGGTAGAGGTTCAGGGTGGATTGCGGATCACCGAGCTGGTGGTCCACCGTGATCTCGGCGAAGGACTCCGGCTGGGGCAGCCACGGAGCGGGGCCGAAACCCAGCCCCTCGCCCACGGGAGACCAGGGGAGAGGCACGCGAGCGCCGTCGCGACCCAGCTCCGCGCCCAGGCTGCGGTGGAACGTGGGGTCCTGGCGGGCGTCGTCGGGCAGCTCGGTGTGCTCCGGCAGGCCCAGCTCGTCCCCCTGGTACACGTACGCCGACCCCGGCAGGGACAGCTCCACGAGTGCGGCGGCCCGGGCCCTGCGCAGGCCCTGGTCGTGGTGGGGCTGCTCGTCCTGCGCGCCGATGCCGTTCGGGTACGCGGTGCGCGAGCTCAGGCCGTAGCGGGAGGGGTGACGGACCGTGTCGTGGTTGGACAGCACCCACGTGCACGGCGCACCCACCTCGGCGTTCGCGCGCAGGGAGGTCTCGATGGTGTCCCGCATGCGGTCCCGGTGCCACCCGGCCACCAGGAAGTCGAAGTTGAACGCCTGCTGCGCCTCGTCCTCCCGCACGTAGCGGGCCAGCCGCGACGCCGGGCCCACCCACGCCTCCACCACCAGCATCCGCTCACCCGGGTACTCCTGCAGCACACGGTTCCAGTCCCGGTAGATCTCGTGCACACCGTCCTGGTCGAAGTACGGGCCGGTGTCCATGGTCTTGGTGGGGGCGGCCTCCTCGGCGTCGGCTGCGGGGGCGGCGGCGCCCTCGGCGCTGCCGGCCGCGAGGTCACCCTGCTCGACCCCGACCGTCTCAGGGCCGAGCGCCGCGGCATCGTCGTTCCCGGAATCCACGGTCGACGCCGAGGCGACGTCTGTGGGGCGGGTGGCCGCGGCGTCGTCGTCCTCGGCGGCGTCCGTGCCCTCGACCATGTGGACCTGCTCGTCCCAGTCCGGCAGGCCATCCGCCTTGATCATTCCGTGGGCCACATCCACCCGGAAGCCGTCCGCACCGCGGTCCAGCCAGAAGCGCAGGATCGCGCGGAACTCCTCCCAGACCTCCGGGTTCTCCCAGTTCAGGTCCGGCTGCGAAGAGTCGAAGAGGTGCAGGTACCACTGCCCGTCCGGCACGCGGGACCACGCGGCGCCGCCGAAGAGGGACTTCCAGTTGTTGGGCGGCAGCTCGCCGTTCTCGCCGGTGCCCTCGCGGAACATGTAGCGCTCGCGCTCGGGTGAGCCCGGGCCGGCGGCGAGAGCGGCCTGGAACCACTCGTGGTCCTCGGAGGTGTGGTTGGGGACCAGGTCCACGATGATCTTCAGGCCCAGCCGGTGGGCCTCCTCGCGCATGCGGTCGAAGTCCTCGAGGGAGCCGAAGCGCGGATCGACGGTGCGGTAGTCCGCGACGTCGTACCCGGCGTCGTGCTGCGGCGAGAGGTAGAAGGGGGAGAGCCAGACGGCGTCCACGCCCAGGTCCTTGAGGTACGGCAGCTTCTCGGTGACACCGCCGAGGTCACCCATGCCGTCCCCGTTGGAGTCCTTGAAGGAGCGGGGATACACCTGGTAGATGACGGCGTCGCGCCACCACTCGGAACCGGCCGGGGCTGAGAAAACTGTTTGCGAAGAAGACACGTCCCCCAGGCTACGCCGCGGCCCCGCCCACCCTCACGTGCATGTGCTCCGCTGATGCAGATCGAGGGGTCTCAAAGCGCATTTGCTCCGTCAAAGCAGCGGGTGGGGTGCGCGTGGCGGGCGACGGCGGCTGTGGACCACGTCTCCTGTCTCCCCTTGCGAGCATCTACAGTCCGAGCACGGGGCCGTGCCAGCAGCATCTCGTGGGGGTTCCCCGTCGAGCGTCATGTGGTCACCACCGCGGAGACGGGCAGCCGGGCCTCGCAATTCGTGAAGAATCCTCAGATCCAGCGCCTCGCGCGGGGGCTCTGGATGCTTCGAAGGGAACCGTTGACGCTTTCTGAGGGGGCGCTGCTGCGGCAGAAGCACCTCGCGGGGCCGGATTCGGGGCCTCTGGTGAGCGGTGTGAGCGCACTCGATCTGATGCGCATGCCGGTGGGCGGAACGGATCCGTGGGTGGAGGTGGCACTCGGACGTGGCCGTTCTGCGAGTGTTCTGACCCGGAGGAGCGCGAACAGCGAGGGGCTCGCGGCGACCGGGCAGCGGGTGGAGCTGCTCTGGACCACACACCGGATCCAGTCCCAGCGGGACAGCGTGCGGATCGCGGAGTCCCGTTGGTTCGCCGCTCTTCCCGGACCGTGGGAAACGCAGATCGTGCATCCGCTGGAGGTCCTGGCGCGCCTGGCAGGACGCGCGTGTGGCGGTGGAGTTCAACGGCGCCGTCCACGCCAGGGAGGTCGCGCAGTACCGTGACGAGATGCACCGGATCTCGCTGCTGCGGGATGCAGGGTGGGACGTCTCGCTGCTCACCGGGGACGACCTGCGCTCACCAGCCCGCCGGGACACATGGGTGAATCGTGTGCGACGGGGCCTGTCCTGGAGCAGAAGCACCCCAGCCCGTGCGACGCGTCACCCCTCCTCCCCATGTGCCCGCCGCCGGCCTCCTGCAAAAACTGAGCTAATGCCAATTTCCGGGCCGGATTTTGCACTAGGGGGCAAACGCGGGGGGGNGTCGGACACGTCCCGGGGGCTCTCGTCGGGCTGGATCCGGTCCGCCACCGAACCGTAGTCCAGGCAGAGCAGGGAGTCGGGGCTGAACGCATCCAGCCAGCGTCCGAGGCGGGTGAGGTCCTGCGCGAACGCGGCGGCCTGCTGCGCCTCTTCGGGGACGTCTCCGACCTCGTCGGACGGGCCCGCCCCGGAAGGATTCTCACCGGACGGATCCTCCCTGGACAGGTCCTCGCCGGCCGGGCCCCGGGCGGCCCCGGAGGAGCGTGGCATCCGCGTGACGGATCGGGCGGCGTCCTCCACGGCCCGGGCGGCCCCAGCCACCCGGGCCGCGGCGGTGTCCGCGGGGACTATCAACCGGTGCACCTCGTGGCCCGAGTGGTGGGAGGACACGTGGTCCTCGGGCTCGAACGCGGCGAACCACGCGAGGGGCACCACGTAGGCGGACTCCCGCGTGTAGACGGGCAGGAACGCCTCACGAGAAGTGGCCTTGGCGGCCGCCTCAACCTGTTTCTCGGGAACGAGCAGGGGGAGCAGCTGGGCGCTGTTCTCGTCCTCGGCGGCGGTGAACAGGCGCAGGGAGCGTCGAAGCCGCTGGGCGGGGTGGAAGACCGGGAAGTCCCCCCCACGGCCCGAGGCCACACGCCGCGCCCCGGCCGGTGCGGTGGAGAACGGCATGGTCCACAGCGGTTCGTGTGCGGGCGGAAGCAGGGGCTGGGTGGTGTCGGCGAGCCGGGCGAGCTGCTCGGAGAACTCGTGCACCCCGGCCGTGAACGGGTCCATGGCGCGGGGGATGCCAGGGGCGTAGGCCGCGTCGAGCTCCTGCTGGGGCACGTAGATCCGCAGGACGAAGCGGATGGGTGAACCGGTGACGCTGCGGTACGCGCTGCCCACGTTGAGGAGGGGCACGGTCAGTCGATCTCGATCACGACGGGTGCGTGGTCGGACGCGCCCTTGCCCTTGCGCTCGTCACGGTCGATCCACGCGTCCGTCACCCGAGCGGCCAGGGCGGGGGAGCACAGCTGGAAGTCGATGCGCATGCCCTCTTTCTTGGGGAAGCGCAGCTGTGTGTAGTCCCAGTAGGTGTAGACACCGGGGCCGGGATGGCGGGGCCGGACTACGTCCTGGTAGCCGGCGTCCTCGACAAACGCGTTGAACGCCGCGCGTTCCGGCTCGCTGACGTGCGTGTATCCGCCGTCCTTGAAGAGCTGGATGTCCCACACGTCCTCGTCCCGCGGGGCCACGTTCCAGTCGCCCACCAGGGCGATCTGCGCGTCCGGATCGTCCTGCACCCACTGCCTGGCGTGGCCCTCGAGCACCCGCAGCCACTCGAGCTTGTACGGCATGTGGGGATCCTCCAGCCCGCGCCCGTTGGGCACGTAGAGGGACCAGATCCGCACGCCGTCGCACGTGGCGGCGATCGCCCGGGCCTCCTGGGCGGGCTCCTGGCCGGGCTTGCCGAACGTGGGCTGGTCAGGGAAGGTTCGCTCCACGTCCTTGAGCCCCACGCGGGAGGCGATGGCGACGCCGTTCCACTGGTTCACGCCGAAGTGCGCCACCTCGTAGCCCGCGAACTCGAAGAGCTCCCACGGGAAGTTCTCGTCCTTGGCCTTGGTCTCCTGGATGGCCAGGACGTCCACGTCCGAACGGTCGAGCCACGCCTCGATGCGGTCGGCGCGGGCACGGATGGAGTTCACGTTCCACGTGGCGATTCTCATGCTCCCCACGGTAGCCACCCGCGCGGGCCCTGAGAAACCAGCCGTGCGACGTCGTCGTCGGGAGGGCCGCGCACCCTCGGATCCAGGACGACTCCCAGGCGGCGCCCCCGAAACCGTGGTGGCTGCGGGGTGAGCGGCACTACTGTGGCGTCATGAACGCAATGCGGGCGCTAGCCGAGATCAGGGAACGTCGGATCATCCTCAAGGCCGCGGGAGTGGGGGCGGCCTCGCTGCTCGGGGCGCAGGCCGTGGTGGTTGCGTCCCTCGTGGGCGTCGACTGGTTCAAGCAGCGCGGGCGCAAGCAGCGCGATGCGCCGCGCCCCGGCACGTTCCAGGCCCACGTGGAGGACTCGGACATCACCATCTACACCTCGGGTGAGACGGTCTACGACCACATGCTGGAGTCCATCGAGGACGCCAAGGAGTCGGTCTACCTGGAGACCTTCATCTGGAGGGGCGACCAGATGGGCCAGCGCTTCCTGGACGCCGTCAACCGGGCGGCCGAGCGGGGCGTGAAGGTCTTCGTGATCTACGACGGGTTCGCGAACACCGTGGTGCCGCACTCGTTCTACCGGTTCTCCGAGAAGGTGGACGTCTTCCGCGTCCCCGCGGTGCGGCGTCCGTTCTGGAAGGGCCCCCTGCGCTTCTCGGGGCTGTGCCACTCGAAGATCCTGGTGGTGGACGACAACATCGGCTTCGTGGGCGGCTTCAACATCGGCTCGATGTACTCCCGGCACTGGCGCGACACCCACATCCGGGAGATCGGCCCGGCGGTGTGGGGACTGCGCAACGCCATCGCTGCCGTGTGGAACGAGCACCGCGCCCCGGAGCACGCGATCGAGTGGATCCCGCCCAAGAACTGGGATCCGGAGGTGCGCGTCTCGCCGAACCTCCCCATCCAGCTGGTGTATCCCATCCGCGGCATGTACTTGAGCGCGATCGAGCGGGCCAGGGACCACATCTGGATCAACACCCCGTACTTCGTGCCGGACCAGCAGATCCTGGACACGCTCCTGGCCGCCGCCCGCCGCGGTGTGGACGTGCGGATCATGGTGCCCAAGGACTCGAACCACATCGTGGCGGACTGGGTCTCCCGGGGCTTCTACGGCCAGCTGCTGGAGGCCGGGGTGACCATCCTGCTGTATGCGGCGTGCATGATCCACTCCAAGACCGCCACGATCGACGGCGAGTGGTCCACCGTGGGCACCGCCAACCTGGACCGGCTCTCCCTGTCCTTCAACTACGAGACCAACGTGGAGATCGTGGACAAGGACTTCGCCGCGGAGATGGAGAAGGTCTTCCTCTCGGACAGCACACACTGCGACGAGCTGACCTCGCCGGCGTGGCGTGACCGCCACCCCATGGCGCGGGTGGCCGAGGTGGTGCTCGCGCCGCTGCGGCCCCTGATGTGATCCGGGAGACCTGAGGGGACGACGCCGCCGCGTTCCGGCACCCACGCCGGTCGCCTCGTCGCCGGGGCCCGATCTGCGCCTCCACCCGGGCCTCCACCCGGAGCCAGGATCCGCCTGCTCGTCTCCGCACGACGCCGCCGCGCCCCACGAACGGGGCGCGGCGGCGTCGTCCTGCCCGGCTCAGACCTGCGAGAGGTGACCGCGCAGCGTGGTGGCGGTGTACTCGGTGCGGAACAGGCCGCGGCGCTGCAGCTCCGGGACCACGAGGTCCACGAAATCGGCGAGGGAGTCCGGCTGCACGGGCGGCATGAGGTTGAAGCCGTCCGCACCACCCTTCTCCAGCCACTCCTGCATCTGGTCGGCGATGCTCTGCGGCGTGCCCACCATGGTGCAGTGCCCGCCGCCGGCGGCCAGGCGCCCGAGCAGCTGCCGGACGGTGGGGTTCTCGGCCTCGACGATGCGCAGGATGGTGCCGTAGCGCCCCTGCGGACCGGTGAACTTCTCCAGGGGCGGCAGCGGGGGAACGGGCGCGTCCAGCTCCCACTGGGAGCAGTCCTGCTCCACGAACGTGGAGAGCTGCGCGAGGGACTGCTCCACGGGCAGCAGCCGGTCCACGCGGTCCTGCTTGGCGAGGGCCTCCTCGTGGGTGCGGCCCACGTAGGTGACCAGCCCGGGCATCACGGCCACGGACTCCGGATCGCGGCCGGCCCGCGCGACCTCCGCCTTGACCGAGGAGTAGTACTCCTGGGCGGCCGGGAGGTCGTAGGCCACGGCGTAGATCCCCTCCGCGTAGTCCCCGGCCAGGGCCTTGCCGGGCCCGGACGCACCGGCCTGGAACAGCACCGGCTCGCCCTGCGGGGAGCGCGGGACCGTGAGGGGTCCGTCCACCAGGAAGTGGCGGCCCTCGTGGTCCAGGCGGTGCAGCTTGGAGGGGTCCGCCCACTGGCCCTCGGGGTCCGCGGTGACGGCGTCTTCGTCCCAGCTGGCCCACAGGGCGCGGGCCACCTGCACGAACTCGCGGGCGCGCTCGTAGCGCTCGTCCTTGGGCGGCATGGCCCGGTAGCCGTGGTTGCGGGCTTCCGCATCCCACATGGAGGTCACCACGTTCCAGCCCGCCCGGCCGCCCGAGATGTGGTCCAGGGATGCGAGCATCCGGGCCGCGTGGAACGGGGCGAAGAACGTGGAAGAGACCGTGCACACCAGGCCGATGCGCTCGGTGGCGCGCGCCATCGCGGACAGCGCGGACAGCGCGGTCAGCGGTTCGAGCGACCAGTGGGGTCCGCCGGACACGTCGCCCACGCTGTGGCCGTCCGCGAAGAACACGGCGTCGAACAGGCCGCGCTCGGCGGTCTGCGCGAGCTCCTCGTAGTAGGTGATGTCCGTGAGGCGGTGCACCGAGGAGTTCGGGGCGCGCCACGCGGCCTGGTGGTGGCCGGCGCCGTCGAGGAACGCGTTGAGGTGGAGGCGGCGGGCCGGTGCGGTCGTGGGCGACGACGCCGCAGCGGCCGTCCCGAGCGTCGGCCCGGCTTCGGGGGTGGTTGCCGACGCCGCGCCCCCGGCAGGTGCCGTGTGCGCGGGACCGGGCTGGGCGGCGTCGTCGTGCGGAGAGGGGGCGGCCATGTCAGTCCATCACCAGCCCGCCGTCGACCACCAGGTTCTGGCCGGTGACCCCGCGGGACCAGTCCGAGGCGAAGAACAGGGCAGTGTCCGCGAACTCCTCGGGGGTGGTCACGCGGCCCAGGGGAGTGCCGGCGGCAATGAAGTCGAAGACCTCGTCCGGGGTGGCGGCGCTCGCGTCCGTGATGCGCAGCAGGCCGCCGGAAATCATGTTCACCGTGATGCCCTGCGGGCCCAGATCCTTGGCGGCGGTGCGGGTGAGGGAGAGCAGGGCGGCCTTCGCGGCGGTGTAGTCGTGGTAGGGGACCACCGGGTTCTGGAAGAGGTTGGTGCCGATGTTGATAATGCGCCCCTCACCGGCCTCCGCCATGCCCGGGGTGACCGCCTGCATCACGTTGAGGGCACCCACCACGGCGCCCTCGAACTGCTGGGTCAGGTTCTCCGCAGTGAGGGTGTCCAGGGTGGGGCGGGCATCGCCGTTGAAGCTGAAGTCCACCAGGGCGTTGTTCACGGCCACCGTGATCGGTGCGCCGAAGTGCTCCCGGGCGCGGGCGACCATGTCCCGCACCTGCTGGGCGTCGGTCACATCCGCCTGGACCGCGAGTGCCCTGCCCTCGCCCAATTCACTGACCAGTGCCCGGGCGCGGTCCTCGCTCGAGTGGTAGTTCACGACGACGCGCGCACCCTCCCGCGCGTACGCCCGGCTGAGGTGCTCCCCGAGCCCGCGGGCTCCCCCGGTGACCAGGACAATGGTGTTCTCGATCCGCATGCTCACTCCTGTGGCTCACGGCGAAGAAAGCGGTGCGCCACCTGCGCGGTGCCACCGTGACATCCCTTCGCCAGTACTAACTGGACAGGTTCGACGGGTGTCATCTCAGCCGCTGCGGTCCTCTGTCTGCCCGCCCGGTGGGCGGGGAGGGTGGCGGCACCCCGTGTCACTGGTGGCCAGTGTAGACGGAGCCGCTCAGCCTCATGGCAGCCGCCCCGCGTGCGCCGCCCAAAAGCGCACTGCTACCCTTGCTGGCTGGTGTGCCGGGAAGTCTGGTCGGCGGTAATGAGCGTGATGCCCGTCGACACTGGAGTGATCCATGCCCCCGCACCACCGCACCACCCCTGCCCACGTTGAGCCCGGAACCCCGGGAACCGTGGTGCAGGCAGAACCCTCCGGCTTCGTCTCGGAGCCCGGTTTCTTCAACCATCCTGAGCCCCCGTGCGAGCCCGACCACCCCTCGGGCGGCCTCTTCTCCCGCCTCCAGGACGTCCTGCGCCGCGAGACCGTGGCCGGCATCCTCCTGGTGGTCGCCGCCGTCCTCGCCATCGTCTGGGCCAACTCGCCCTTCGTGGAGAGCTACTTCGCCCTCCGGGACCTGAAGGTCGGCTACGAGCCGTGGCACCTGGACCTCAGCCTGGGGACGTGGGCCGCGGACGGGCTGCTCGCCGTGTTCTTCTTCCTCGTGGGCCTGGAGCTCAAGCGCGAGTTCGTCGCGGGTGATCTGCGGGACCTCGGGAAGGCGGCGGTGCCGATCGCGGCGGCCGTGGGCGGCGTCGTCGTCCCGGCTCTGATCTACGCGGGCGTTAACCTCGGCAGCCCCGAGACCCTGGGCGGCTGGGCGATCCCCACCGCCACGGACATCGCGTTCGCGGTGGCCGTCCTCGCGATCGTGGGCTCGCACCTGCCCAGCGCGCTCCGCCTGTTCCTGCTGACGCTCGCGGTGGTGGACGACCTGCTCGCCATCACCATCATCGCGGTCTTCTACACCGACGAGGTGCACGTGCTCCCGCTGCTCCTCGCGCTCGTCCCGCTGGCCGTGTTCGGGCTGCTGGCGCACCGCTTCCCCCGCTTCTTCGCGCACCGCACGTGGGCCGCGTGGGCGATCCTGGTGCCGCCAGCCGTGATTACGTGGGCCCTGGTCCACGAGGCCGGGATCCACGCCACGGTCGCCGGCGTGCTGCTCGGCTTCGCCGTTCCCGTCATGGGGGCCAGGGCCTCCGGGGAGCCCGTGGAGCTCGCCGAGCACCTGGAGCACCGCGTCCGGCCCCTGTCCGCCGGGTTCGCGGTGCCGGTCTTCGCGTTCTTCTCCACGGGCGTCGCGGTGGGCGGCTGGGACGGATTGACGACGGCGCTCGCCGCCCCCGTCACGCTCGGCATCATCGCGGGCCTCGTCCTGGGCAAGCCGCTGGGCATCATCGCCGCCACGTGGCTCACCACCGTGCTCACCGGACGGAAGCTGGACCCGTCCTACCGGTGGATCGACCTGGTGGGGATTGCGCTGCTGGCCGGGATCGGGTTCACGGTGTCCCTGCTGATCGCGGAGCTCAGCTTCGACCCGTCCGCAGCCGCCGGGGACCAGGCCAAGGTGGCCGTGCTGACCGCCTCGGTCCTGGCGGCCGTGCTGGCCGGCGGTGTGCTGGCGGTCCGCAACCGCCGCTACCGCAGCGCGTCACCCCGGGTGTTCGGGAACGACGCCGCAGAGGCGTAGGTATCGGGGCCGGGGAGGCATCCGCACAGGGAAACCTTCACGGCGGGCGACCGGCGGGAACGTTCGTGGCACGTGCTGAGGGCCCGCATGACTGGGGCCCCCAGTGAGTGACGCCGCCGGGCACAACCCGCTCGGCGTCGTCGGGGCTGAACGGGAGCGGGCTCAGCCCTCCCGCCACCACGCATCCGCCGGGGTCACCGGGACCGTGCGCTTGTGGCGGGTGCGCAGGAACGTGCTTTCGATCTTGCGGGCCACCTCCTCGGGGACGTCCTTGCCCTCGAGGAAGTCGTCGATGTCCTCGTACGTGAGGCCCAGCTCGTCCTCGTCCGTGCGGCCGGGGTTGTCGTTGAGCAGGTCCGCGGTGGGGACCTTCCCGACCAGCTGCTCCGAGGCTCCCAGGTACTCCAGCAGCTGCCGGTTCTGCCGCTTGTTCAGCCCGGCCAGCGGCAGGAGGTCCGCGCCGCCGTCCCCGAACTTGGTGAAGAACCCGGTGATGGACTCCGCCGCGTGGTCCGTGCCGATCACCAGCAGGTTGTGGTCCCCGCCCACCGCGTACTGCGCGGTCATGCGCACGCGGGCCTTGGTGTTGCCGCGTGTGAAGTCGCTGAGCTGCTCACCGGTGGCGGCGGCGTAGGCGGCCTCGAACCCGTCGACGGCCGGCGCGACGTCATACGTGACCACCCGGTCCGGCTCGATGAAGGCGAGGGCGGCCTGGGCGTCGTCCTCGTCCTGCTGGGTGCGGTACGGCAGGCGCATGGCCACGAACTCCGCAGGGATCTCGTCCTCGCGCAGCTTCTCCACGGCCAGCTGCGCGAGCCGACCCGCGAGCGTGGAGTCCACGCCGCCGCTGATGCCCAGCACGAAGCCCCTGGTGTGCGTCGCCTGGAGGTAGTCGCACAGGAAGTCGACGCGCCGCGCTGCCTCCGTCTCCGGGTCGATCCGCGGGGCCACCCCGAGTTCGGCGATGATCTGTGCCTGAAATTCACGCATGCCGCCATGCTAGCGACCGCGTGTTTCCGGCACGTCACGTCCCACTCCCCCCCCCCCGCAGATGACGACGACGCCGCACGTGCGCCTGCTCCGACGCGCGCCAGGCACGGGGCGGTGTGAGGCGGGGCACGGCGGGGTCGTGAGATGCTGGTCACATGACTGAGAACACCTACGACACCATCCTGGTCCGCCGCGAGGGACGCGTGGGCGTGATTGCGCTGAACCGCCCCAAGGCGCTGAACGCGCTGAACGAGCAGACCATGACCGAGCTCGTGGCGGCCGCCACCGACCTGGACCGCGATCCGGAGATCGGCGCGATCGTCCTCACCGGCTCTGAGAAGGCGTTCGCCGCGGGTGCTGACATCAAGGAGATGGGCTCCAAGACCGGTTCGGACATGTACCGCGAGGACTTCTTCTCCGCGTGGGACACCTTCGCCCGGCTGCGCACGCCGAAGATCGCGGCGGTCGCGGGCTACGCCCTGGGCGGTGGCTGCGAGGCGGCCATGATGTGCGACATGATCATCGCCGCGGACACCGCCAAGTTCGGGCAGCCGGAGATCACCCTGGGCGTCATCCCCGGTATGGGCGGCACGCAGCGGCTCACCCGTGCGGTGGGCAAGGCCAAGGCGATGGACCTCATTCTCACCGGCCGCCAGATGGACGCCGAGGAGGCGGAACGCTCCGGACTCGTCTCCCGAGTGGTCCCCGCCGACTCCCTCATGGACACCGCGCTCGAGGTCGCCACGACGATCGCCGGCATGTCCAAGCCGGTGGCACAGCACGCCGTGGAGACGGTGAACACCGCGTACGAGACCACCCTGGCCGCCGGCCTGCAGTACGAGCGCCGCGTGTTCCACGGGCTGTTCTCCACTGCGGACCAGAAGGAGGGCATGGCGGCCTTCACGGAGAAGCGGAAGCCGAACTTCTCCCACGAGTGAGCACCAGAGGTGCACCGCGCGGGGTGGTGCACCACCCGGTGACACTCATCGACGGCGCCGTTCCGGGGGAGGCCCGGGAGCGGCGCTGTCGTGCTGCCCGGCGGCGGTCGCAACAACGGAGCAGATGCAGAAATTGAGCGGTTCTGGTGCGTTTGCTCCGTTCTTGCGCGGGGGTGGAGGCGAGATGTGGGCGGTTTTCCGGGGGCGTGCACCAACGGAGCAAACGTCGACATCCGGGCCGTTGCGTGCACTTGCTCCGCCAGTCAGCATCGGAAGGGCGCCAGGCCGACTCCGTGAGCCCGTGACCACGGACTGTCCCCGCATCTGCGGTCCTCTTCGTACCTATGACCCGCAGCTGCGGATAGGGTGTGTCCATGACCTTCCTCCGCGTGGCCCGGGCGGCCACCTTCCTGGGCGTCAGCGACGACACCGTGCGGCGGTGGATCGAGCAGGGCGCGCTCACCGGGCACAAGAACTCTGCGGGGCACACCGTGGTGGACGGGGCGCAGCTCGCGCAGCTTGCCCGCCGCAATGCCGTGAGCCCCGAGGACCCCGCGAAGGTGGGCAGCTCGGCCCGGAACAGGCTGGTGGGACTGGTGACCGCGGTGAAGTCCGACCCCGTGATGTCCCAGGTGGAGCTGCAGTGCGGTCCGCACCGGATCGTGTCCCTCATGAGCACGGAGGCGGTGGAGGACCTCGGGCTCGAACCGGGATCCGTGGCCACTGCCGTGGTGAAGTCCACCGCGGTGATCGTGGAGACGGAGGGGCGCAAGTGATGGCGCGCGCAGAGCGGAAGACACCGGGCACCGCGGGTAAACGCCGACTCACGGCCCTCGTGGCCGCTGCGGGTCTGGGTGCCCTGGTGCTCACCGGCTGCGGTGGGCAGAGCGGGGCAGGTGACGCATCGGCGTCGTCCTCGGAGGCCGGGGGCGGGGACAAGACCCTGCGGGTGTCCGCGGCGGCGTCCCTGACCCAGTCCTTCGACCAGTTGTCCGACGAGTTCGAGAAGGACCACCCCGGCGTGCACGTGGACGTGAACTACGGCGGATCCTCGGGGCTCGTGCAGCAGCTCACCGAGGGCGCACCCGCGGACGTGTTCGCCTCCGCGGACCAGAAGAACATGAAGAAGCTCACGGACGCGGACCTCGCCCAGGGGGAGCCGAAGATCTTCGCGACCAACGTGCTGACCCTCGTGGTGCCCAAGGACAACCCGGCGGGGATCACGAGCGTCCAGGACGTGCTGGATAAGAAGGTCAAGCTCGTCACGTGCGCGCCCGAGGTGCCGTGCGGCGCCGCCACGCAGAAGGTGGAGAAGGCCAACGGTGTGGAGCTCAAGCCCGTGAGCCAGGAGAACGCCGTGACGGACGTGCTCGGCAAGGTCACCAGCGGCCAGGCGGACGCCGGGATCGTGTACGTCACGGATGCCAAGGCTGCCGGGGACAAGGTCACCACTATCGAGATCCCCAAGACGGACGAGGCGATCAACAAGTACCCGATCGTGGCACTGAACAAGTCCGAGCAGCCGGAGCTCGCCGCGCAGTTCGTGGACCTGGTCACGGGTGAGCGCGGGCAGAAGGTGCTGAAGGACGCGGGCTTCGGCACCCCGTGACGCGCGGCTTCTCCGCCACCCCGCGGTGGGTGCTGCTCCCGGCGGGCGTGGGTGCCCTGCTGATCCTGTTTCCCCTGGTGGGGATGCTGCTGCGCATCGACTGGGCGCACCTGGGGGAGCTGCTCACGAGTGAGTCCTCGCTCGCCGCGCTGTGGCTGAGCCTGCGCACGGCGGTGGTCTCCACCGTGCTGTCCGTGGTCCTGGGTTGCCCGCTGGCCCTGGTGCTGGCGCGGTCCACGGCCCGGGGCCTCACCGTGTTCCGGTCGCTGGTGCTGCTTCCGCTCGTGCTGCCCCCGGTGGTGGGCGGCATCGCGCTGCTCTACACGTTCGGGCGCATGGGATTCCTGGGGCGTCCCCTGGGCGCACTGGGGGTGGACATCGCGTTCTCCACCACGGCGGTGGTGCTCGCGCAGACCTTCGTGGCACTTCCGTTCCTTGTGGTCTCACTGGAGGGCGCACTGCGCACCACGGGCACCCGCTACGAGCAGATCGCCGCTGGCCTGGGCGCCTCGCCCACGCGCACGCTCTTCCGCGTGACGCTGCCCGTCACCCTGCCCGCCGTGCTCTCCGGCGCCGCGCTGTCCTTCGCGCGCTGCCTGGGCGAGTTCGGCGCCACCCTCACGTTCGCGGGCAGTCTGGAAGGTGTCACCCGCACGCTCCCGCTGGAGATCTACCTGCAGCGCGAGACCGACCCCGACGCGGCCGTGGCCCTCTCACTGCTGCTCGTCCTGGTCGCGCTGCTGGTCGTGAGCCTCAGCGCCCCCGCACGACGACGCCGCGGCGCCGGCTTCCGCGCGAACCTCACCCGGTGGTTCGGGCGGGATGGCGCCGGTGCGCCGAACGGTAAGACCGATCCTGAGCCGCGCGCAGACGCCGCTGCAGCGGCCTCCGCCGAGGGGGTCCCTGCCGCGCCGGCCACGGTCGCAGCTGGCAGTCCGGCGCAGGGGTCCCACAACACCATCGGGCTGCGCGTGGACGTGCTTCACGAGCAGCGGCATGCGGCGGCCGAGTTCACCGTGGAGCCGGGCGACACCGTGGCGCTGCTCGGGCCCAACGGGGTGGGGAAGTCCACGGTGTTCGGCGTGATCGCCGGACTGGTGGCACCGGATCGCGGTGCGGTCCAGGTGGGGGAGCGGTGCGTGGTCCGAGCGGGCACCGGAGCTCGTCCCGTGTGGGTCCCCGCGCACCGTAGGGGGGTGGCCCTCATGGCGCAGGAGCCTCTGTTGTTCCCTCACCTGAGCGTGCTGGACAACGTGGCGTTCGGGCCGCGGGCGAGCGGGGCAGGGAGGGCGGAAGGGCGGCGTCGTGCCCGGGCATGGCTGCGGGAGGTGGGCGCGGAGGAGTTCGTGCAGCGGCGCCCGGACGAGCTCTCGGGAGGGCAGGCGCAGCGGGTCGCGATCGCGCGCGTGCTGGCCGCGGACCCGCGCGTGATCCTGCTGGACGAGCCCATGAGCGCACTGGACGTGGCGGCGCGCCCGCGGATGCGCAAGGTGCTCAAGCGCGTGCTGGCCGGGCGCACCGCGGTGGTCATCACTCACGACGACGCGGACGTCGCCGAGCTCGCGGACGGGGTGGTGCGGATGGATCGGGTCATCCGTGGTGGGAATGGCCGGTCGCACCAGGCTGAGACGACGTAATTCCACCATGACCGGCCCGCCTGTTCCACAGGTCAGGGCCGGTCCTCGTACGTACGGAGGACATCGATGTCCGCTGTGCCGGACAAGCCCTGGCCGTCAGCCCTGCGAGGGCTGATCTCCCCTTGCGATCACCCGCGGGGGTGCCGGGGCCCCTACTTCACTTCGCGGGTGAGCACCCGCCAGATGCCGATCAGCAGCGGCACCCCGATCCACAGCAGCGAGGACGTTCCCAGCTGACCCCACTGCGTGGCGGTGAGGTCCACTCCCTCCATGAGCGGGGCGGAGGCCGCGGTGATGCTCACCCACGCGCCGAGATCCTGCAGCGCGGGCACCATCAGGGCAGCTGCCGAGTACAGGATGGGCAGGACGAAGTACGCGACGATCGCCAGGGGCACGGACAGCAGCGCCAGCCCGAACGCCACACCCTGCAGGAGGGCGAGCATCTGGCTGAGCCACTGGCCCGCCAGCTGACCGGGAGCGAGGTCGATGTTCACCGGGCTGCCGGAGAGACCGGCGGAGATCAGGTGAGCGATCAGCGCCAGGACCCACGCGGCCGCGAGGGCGATCGTCCCCAGGACGAGTGCCGCGAGGAGCTTGGCGAGCACCACACGGAGCCGGCGGGGTTCCTGCGTGAACGTGATCAGGGCGGTGCGCTGACTCCACTCGTTGCACGCCGTGATGATCCCCAGCACGGGCAGCAGCAGCCCCTGCGGCGTCAACGTCACGACGAACAGCCCGGGGAGGTCGGCGCCCTGCTCGCGGGTCAGCCAGGTGGCGAGCCCCAGCGCGAGGGCGGTGAGCACGCCGATGGCGATCAGCAGACCGCGCCCGGCGCGCGTGTCCACCTGTTTGCGCAGCTCGACGCGCAGCAGGGTGAGGAACGAGAGCCCGCGGCCCGTCGGTTCGGCGTGGCCCCACGGGGCCGTGGTGGTGGTTGCGGTGCTCATGCGGTGGGCTCCTCTCGGGCGGACAATCCCTGGGCGGGTGACGGCTGCGCAGGCGGTGTGGTGGCGGACGACGCCGCCGCGCCGGGTGCGGGCGTTCCGCGCCCCCGCTCGTCGCGGGCGGTGTCCGCGGTGAGCTGCAGGAACATGTCCTCCAGCCGGGTGCCGTCCGCGGGGCGCAGCAGGGTCAGGGGCACACCGGCGTCGAGCGCCACGCGACCCACGCGGGCGGCGTCGGCCTCGATCTCGGCGGCACCGTCCGCGCGTCCCGAGAAGGCGATGCCTGCGGCGCTGAGCGCGGTGGCGAAGGCCGCCTGGTCCTCGGCGTCGGCCACGCAGCCGGGGCGGGTGGCGAGCAGGTCTGTCATGCGGCCCTGCGCGACGATCCGGCCGTGGCCGATCATCACGAGGTCGTCCGCGACCTGCTCCACCTCGTGCAGCAGGTGTGAACTCAGCAGCACGGTGCCGCCCTGGTTCGCGAAGTCCCGGAGCAGGCCACGCATCCAGCGGATGCCGGCGGGGTCCAGGCCGTTGGCGGGTTCGTCGAGCACGAGCACCTGGGGTTTCCCCATCAGTGCGCCCGCGAGCCCGAGGCGCTGGCGCATGCCCAGGGAGTAGTTCTTCACGCGGCGGCGTGCCTCGGAGGGCTCCAGCCCCACGAGGTCCAGCATCTCGTCCACCCGTGCCTTACCCGCACCCGTGATGGTGGCGGCGAGCTGCAGCACCTCGCGGCCGGTGCGCCCGGGGTGCTGCGCGGCGGCGTCGAGCATCACGCCCACGTGCCGGCTGGGGTTCGGCAGCTCGGCGTAGCGGCGGCCGAGCACGAGCGCCTCGCCCGAGCTGGCCGGCGTGAGACCGGTGAGCATCCGCAGTGCCGTGGACTTCCCGGCGCCGTTGGGCCCCAGGAAACCGGTGACCCGGCCGGGCTGTGCCACGAACGAGATGTCGTCCACCGCGGTGAATCCGCCGTAGCGCTTGGTGAGGTGCTCGATGCGAATCATGCTCTCCATCCTGACGGCCGAACGGGGCAGGACGGCGGAGGTGGGGGATGCGGGCGAGTCCCGTAGAACGGTGCGTCAGGAGAGAAGCGCCGACGAATTCACGCAGACAGGGTTCTCAGGCACGCTCGGAGCGTGAGCGGACGACCCGCCTTCACCGAGGCAGACGTGGTTCGTCGACATGCACCTCCCACAGGTGCAGGTCGATGGTGACCTCTGGGCCCACCGCGTCTCGCACCCTCTCCGCGAGTCGTTCGCCCTCGCAGCGGCTGGCCTCCCGCTGCTCCGGCGTGGGCCAGCCCCTCTCGTGGTCGAAGTGCTGCTTGAAGTTCCGGGTCCACGCCAGGACGTCTCGGGTCAGTTCCGGCGGGAGGGGGAAGTCCTCCTGGTCCAGGAGACCTTCCTCTCCCCAGAACGGCCAGCCGCAGCCGTATTCGTTGAACATGCGAACGGTCGTCGGCGTGGACACGAGGTCGTTCCTCTCGGGGGACGGCTGGTCCCACGATCTTCGCCCGCCTCGAGGTGTTCGACAAGGGGTGGAGACTGCGCCGGTCGGCGGCGTGATTGCAGAACGAGCCCCCGCCGTCCGGCGCCCGCCTCCGGGTCGGTAGCATGAGTCGGGCCGGTGACCGTCCGGCGTCAACATCGAGAGAGGACACCCCATGGCCTTCGTCTGCAGCGCCACCTGGACTGCGAAGCCCGGAGAGGAGGACACCGTGCGTGACGCGCTCTCCCACCTCTCCCCGGCCGCTCGCCAGGAGCCCGGGAACCTCTACTACCAGGCGTACCAGAGCCCGGAGGAGCCTGCCGTGTTCCGCATCTTCGAGGTGTACACGGACAAGGATGCGTTCACGGCCCATGTGAGCTCCGAGCACTTCGACCAGTGGGGAACAAGCCAGGCGATCCCCGTCCTGGCGGAGCGTGCGCACAAGACCTACGAGACGCTCGACTTCTGACCGCCACACGTGACCAACCACGAGGGGACAACGCCGCCGCGCCCGGATCCTGTCCCGGCTGAACGAGGACCCGCGTGGGCCCTTGTCCTCAGCGAGGTCTTCCAGGCGCCGCTCGTGCTGGCCGCGCTGCTGGTGGTCCTGCCGTGGACCGTGCACAGGAGCCTCGGGGCCCTGCTGTGGGGCGTGGCGGCGGCGCTGGCGGTCTGCGGGGTCTCACTCGCCACGGTCACGGTGCTGGCGCGCCGGGGTGTGCTCACCGACCACCACGTGAGCGTCAAGGAGCACCGCCGACCCGTGATGCTGGGGACCTTCGCGCTGGTGGCCGTGTTCCTGGCGGTCAACCTCGCGTTCCACGGGCCCGTGGAGATCACGGGCCTGCTCACCGCCACGCTCGCCGCGAGCGCGGTGGTGGCCCTGGTGAGCCCGTGGTGGAAGATCTCGGTGCACGGCATGATGATGGGCGGCACCGCGGTGATCCTGCCCGTCGCATGGGGGCCGTGGGGCCTGCTCTTCATCCCGGTGGCGTTCGCGGTGTGCGTGAGCCGTCATGTGCTGGGGGCCCACACATGGCCGCAGCTGGTGGCGGGTTCGGCGTACGGGGTGGTGTTCCTGGGCGGGATCTACGCGCTCGTCGCGGGGTGATCCTACGGCGCCGTTCCGGAGTACGACGCCGCCGCACTCCACCTGGACGGACCGCTCCAGATCACGGCGCTGCCGCGCTCGCGCGAGGAGCTCAACGCTGGAACTCAGGCGGCGCCGTCGGCACCCTTCTTGGCCGCGAGAACAATGGGAACAGCCGCGGCCAGAATTGCTACCGACGGTATGACCCCGAGCCACGGAACCAGACTCGCGGGGCCCAGGAAGATCAAGGCCAGACACACCAGGTCGAGAACCAGGATCACAAGGCACGCGATTCTGACCACGGGGAGGGCTGCGGCATGACCGGCGCGCCATGCGGCGTCACTGCGCTTCGTGGCCCTGGTGCGGATGCCCACGGCGCCGTTGCGCCCCATCTCCCCGCTGGCTCCCATGCGGGTGACCATGAAGAGGATCCCGAGCACCACCACGGACATGACGATGCCAATGAGGGCTCCCCCGCTGGATTCGTCCATGGGAGGGACGATATCCCAGCGAACTCGTGGCGGTCACCCACGACTGGGGATGCCGGTGATGTAAACCCTCCAGGGGCCACCTGGAGATTGCCGGGGCGATAAATTCGACCTAGGACGACCTCATTTGCCCTCCGGCCTCTGAGCGTGACCGATGCCTCTGAGATGGCGTTGGTCCTGGCCGATCCCGCGCTGTACCGGTACACGGGCGGCGAACCTCCGAGCGTTGAGGGCCTGGAGGGGCAGTACGCGGTGCAGACCCGTGGCCGATCTTCAGACGGGACCGAGCTGTGGCTCAACCGCATCGTGGTGGTGGGACCGGGGGAACAGGCGGTGGGCTACGTGCAGGCCACCGTTCCGCTGGACGGCTCACCTGCGGAGATCGCCTGGGTCATCGGGGTCCCGTGGCAGGGGCGCGGATACGCGCGCCGAGCGGCGGCACTCCTGGTGGGGGAGCTGCGCGATCACGGCGTCGAGGGGATCGTGGCGCACATCCACCCGGACCATGCGGCCTCTCAACGGGTGGCGCGTGGTCTGGGAATGGCGCCCACTGGTCTTGCGGTGGAGGGCGAGGTCAGGTGGGTGGGGGCCACTGCCGAGGTAGCCGGAGCGAGCGGCGTCGTCAGCCCAGTGCCACCAGGAGCCCGGCCGCGATGAGGCCGCCCACCACAACCCACCCGGTGACGAGCAGGGTGGTGCGGATCCCGAAGTGGCGGGCGACCATCACGATGGACGGAATGCTCAGCCCGGGCAGCGTGATGAGCAGGACCCCGGCCACGCCGTAGCCGGCGCCTGCGGCGGTGAGACCCACGACCACGGGGATCTCGCCGCCCGTGGGGATCACCAGTGCCGCACCGATCACGCCCACCAGGAGCAGTGCGAGTGGCCCGGTGTGCTGGCTCAGGGCCGCGAAGTCCGAGAGCCACCCGGAGAAGAACCCGACGAGCACCACCAGGAGCACGTACTCCGGGACCAGGACCATCAGGTAGCGGCCAAGTGCCCTGCCGAAGCGGGAGAGCATCTCACCCCACGTCTGCGGATCGGCGGGCAGGGCCTCGGGGGTCTCGACCTCCACCGTGGAGAAATGACGGCTCACGAGCACAGCCGCAACCAGGACCACCACGATGCCCACGACCACGCGCGTGGTTACGAACGGCCAGGACATGGTGAGTCCCAGAAATACCAGCACTGCAGGATTGAGCAGCGGATTGGCCAGCCAGTACGCCACGGTGGCCCCCGCCGGCGCCCCGGAACGCCGCAGGCCGATGGCCACGGGGGCGGTGCAGCACGTGCACATCATGCTGGGCAGAGCGAGCAGCGCTCCCGAGATGCCCTGTCCCCAGGACGTTCGGCGGCTCAGCGCCCGCAGCAGCCAGCGGCGCGGCACCAGGGACTCCAGCGCGGCGGCCACCAGAAGGGCGACGAGCGCGGCCTTCCACACGGCCTTGAGATAGACCACCGTGAAGTCGAACGCGCCCTGCCAAGAGGGCGTGGCACCGGCCGCGCCGAAGATGGCCTTGCCGTCCCACACACCGGTTTCGGCCAGCTTGTGGGCCTTGAGGTCGTACGGGAGCCACTTGGCCCACAGCAGCCCGGCCACCAGGATCACCAGGGTAAGGGCCACCCCCGCCCAGGCCATGCGCTTGGCGGGGGTGGCGGTCTCGGGGACTTCAACTGGTGCGGTGGTCCTCACGGGGGCCTTTCGGGGCGAGGGAATGATCGCGTCGTCATCCGGGGGGCGACGACGCCGGGACAGCCTACGCCCGATGCCCCCCTTCGGCGGTCGGGCGGCGCGGTGCTCGCACCGAGTTCAGGTACGGCCCCAGGGGCTCCCCATCGGGGAAGTTGCCTCTCAGCTCCTCCATGAAGCCGCTCGGGGACGAACCGTCCCAGACGCGGCTCATGTTCTGTGGCTCGACGGTCGGGTCGAAGGGTACGACCTCGAGGGCCGCGGGTCCGCGATCCACGGGCACGATCTTGCGCCGGTACTCACGCCGCGAGGTGCCGTCCGATACGACGACGTGCCCGTGCCCCTCCTGCAGGCGGGCCGAGACGACCCGGAGGGCCGGGTAGAGGTCGTCGAGCAGCGCGGGAGTCAGCGACAGATCGTAGAGAAATCCTGCCCAGTTGGATCGCAGGTTCTCCGGGAACTCGTCGAAATCTAGTGCCACCCGTCCATTCTCCGCGACGGTGATGCCCACGATGTTCTCCCCGGCGGCGACGTTGCATGCGCGGTGGTAGAAGCTATGCCCATAGCCCATGGGTTCTCCCTGGCTTCTGCTCCACGGTGGAGACCCCCGGCTACTGGTTGAGTTCTGTGCTCGGATTATCCGGGCTCTGCGCCGCAGGAACGAGCGCCTCGTCCCTCACTCTCCCCGCAGCGACGGGAAGTCCGTGTCCGCATACTCCACAGAGTCGCCGGAACCGGGCGCGCCCGACGACTCGCTCGCTCCACCCGACGCCGCGCCGCCGTCTCCCAGCGTGTCCGGGTGCAGCAGCGCCTCCCGGCGGCGCAGCTCCACGCGGCGGATCTTGCCGGAGATGGTCTTGGGCAGCTCGGCGAACTCCAGCCGGCGGACGCGCTTGTAGGCGGCCAGGTTCACGCGGCAGTGGTGCAGGATGCTCTCGGCGATCTCCGCGGTGGGCGCGTGCCCGTCCGCAAGCACCACGTACGCCTTGGGCACCGCCAGGCGGAGGGGGTCCGGGGAGGGAACCACCGCAACCTCCACCACGGCGGGGTGCTCGATCACCACGGACTCCAGCTCGAACGGGGAGAGCCGGTAGTCGGACGCCTTGAACACGTCGTCCGCGCGGCCCACGTACGTGAACACTCCGCTGGTGTCCCGCGAGACCACGTCGCCCGTGTGGTAGACGCCGTCCCGGAACGCGTCCGCGGTCTTTGCCGGGTCCCCGTGGTAGCCGGGAGTGAGGCCCACGGGTCGGGGGTCCAGCCGCAGGCACAGCTCCCCCTCGGTCTCGCTCTCCTGGCCCGTGTTCGGGTCGATCAGCACCACGTCGTAACCCGGCAGCGCACGCCCCATGGACCCGGGCTTCACGGGCATGCCCGGGGTGTTGGCGATCTGCAGGGATGACTCCGTCTGCCCGAACCCGTCACGGATGTCCGTGCCCCACGCGGCCTTCACGCGCGCGATGATCCCCGGGTTCAGCGGCTCGCCCGCGGCCACGGTCTTGCGCGGCGGGTTCTTCAGGTGGGACAGGTCCGACTGGATCAGCATGCGCCACACGGTGGGCGGCGCGCAGAACGAGGTCACGTGCTCGCGCTCCATCTGGTCCATCAGCGCCACGGCGTTGAAGCGCGTGTAGTTGTAGAGGAAGACGGTGGCGCCCGCGATGAACGGCGCGAAGAAGTTGGACCACGCGTGCTTGGCCCACCCCGGCGACGCCACGTTCAGGTGCACGTCCCCGGGCTCCAGCCCGATCCAGTACATCGTGGACAGGTGCCCTACCGGGTAGGAGGTGTTCGTGTGCTCCACGAGTTTCGGCAGGGACGTGGTGCCGGACGTGAAGTACAGCAGCAGCGTGGCGTCCGCAGGCGAGGGCTCGAGCACCTCGAACGTCTCCGGCCCGTCGAAGGACCGCACGTAGTCCAGCACACGGTGCTCCCCGACCGGCGCCAGATCCGCGCTCCCGGACGACGACGCCGCTGCGTCGCCTTCCGCACCATCCGCGGCAGTCCCGGAGGTTCCGGAACCCGCGGAACCGGTCGGGACGGGGTCGTCGTCCGCGGAGGGAGAGGTGAAAGCCCCGGACGTGGGACGCACGCGGTGGTCGGGCTGGTCTGGGACCTCGATGATTGTGAACTCGCCGGGGACGTCCGCGAACTTCAACGCGTTGCTGTGGGAGGTGACCACCCACGAGGAGTTGCCGCGCTCCACACGGTCCCGGAGGTCGTTTTCCCCGAGCATCACGGTGGTGGGAATCATGGGTGCGCCCAGTTTGGTGCACGCGAGCATGGTCTCCCACAGCTCCACCTGGTTGCCGAGCATGAGGATCACCCGGTCACCGCGCCGCACCCCCTGGCCGCGCAGCCACGTGGCCAGCTGGGAGGAACGCCGGGAGAGCTCGGCGTAGGAGCGGCGGGTCTGGGAGCCGTCCTCCTCCACGATCACCAGCGCCTCGCGGTTGGCCTCCTCATCGGAGCCGAGAGCGTCGAACCAGTCCAGGGCGAAGTTGAAGGTCTCGAAGCGCGGCCACTCGAACTCGGCGTGGGCGGCGTCCAGGTCCGTGCGCAGGCGCAGCAGCTGGTCCCGTGCGGCGCGGAAGCGCTCGGTGACGGACTGCTCGGCGGCGGTCCCGGGTGCGGTGGTCTCGCTCATGGGGATCCTCGTTCCAGTGCGGGGACCCCCTGCCGTGCCCGTGAACCACGGTGTTCACCGGGCCGTGCGGCCGCCAGGGGTCCGGGTGAGAACTTTCCCTCAAACGTACTGCAGAGAGGCGGTGCAGTGTGGTCCGTGTCACGGGAAATATCGAAGGGCAAAGGGAAATTCGCTGGCGCGGCCCACTCTGTGCAGGGCGGGTGTGACGTGAACTACCCTGCCCGGACCCGTACGATCGGCCGGGACAGCAACCGGGCGGCGTCGTGCGCCGCGCACCACGACGGCAGGAGCGGACATGGACATCACGGGTACTTCGG
Source organism: Kocuria salsicia (assembly GCF_039532055.1). NCBI lineage: Bacteria > Bacillati > Actinomycetota > Actinomycetes > Micrococcales > Micrococcaceae > Kocuria > Kocuria salsicia. The sequence goes on from NZ_BAAARF010000008.1 coordinate 255,160, forward strand.
CGATCGTCACGGGGGCGGCCTCGGGGCTGGGAGCGGCCACCGCCGCGCAGCTCATCGAGCGCGGGGCCGAGGTCGTCGGCATCGACCTGCCGGGCGGGATCGAGAAGGCGCCCCAGATCGAGGGGCTCACGTACGCGGCCGCAGACGTGACCAACGAGGTGCAGGTCCGGGACGCCGTCGCCACGGCCGCCGGGATCGCACCGCTGCGCACCGTGGTCAACTGCGCGGGCATCGGGACCTCCGCGCGCGTGGTGGGCAAGAACGGCGTACACGACCTCGCGTTGTTCGAGCGCGTGGTGCGGATCAACCTGGTGGGCACGTTCACGGTCCTCGCGCTCGCCGCGGAGGTCATGACCGCGCAGGAGCCCGTGGATGAGGCCGGTCAACGCGGCGTCATCATCAACACCGCCTCCGTGGCTGCCTTCGAGGGACAGATCGGCCAGGCCGCGTACGCCGCGTCCAAGGGTGGTGTGCATTCGATGACGATCGCCGCGGCGCGTGACCTCTCCTCCCGCGGGGTGCGCGTGATGACGATCGCCCCCGGGATCGTGGACACCCCCATGCTCGGTCGGGTGAGCGAGGATTTCCGCAGCGCCCTGGCGGAGTCCGTCCCCTTCCCGCACCGCCTGGCCCGCCCGGACGAGTACGCCCAGCTCGCGGGGATGATCGTGGAGCACGACTACCTCAACGGGGAGACCATCCGCATGGACGGCGCCCTGCGCATGGCGCCGCGTTGATCCTCGCTGCCGCGCGCCTGTCCCGCCCAGGGCAGGCAGCCACGGGCGACGACACCGCACGGCCCCCGCACATGACGATGCCTCGTCACGGTCCACCCGTGACGAGGCATCGTCGTGATGTGGTCAGAGCTCCATGGCTCCGGCCTGCGCGAAAGGCCCCGGGAATCGCCTCGCTGAGGTCGAGACGTCCCCCGGGGCGTTCCGCGGATCAGTCGACCGTGAGCACGACCTTGCCCACGGTGTGACCCTCCTGGCTCGCGGTGAATGCGTCCGGCAACTGCGCGAGCGGGAAGGTGCGGTCCACGCGGACGGTGAGCTTGCCGTCGTCGGCCAGGCGAGCAAGCTCGGTGAGCTGCTCTGCGTCCGGAGAGACCCACATGTAGTGCCCGCCGTGCTCCTCCACCCCGGGGTCCGCGATGGAGGCGTGCTGGCCGCCGTCCGCGAGCACGGCGACGGAGTCCTCCACCACGCCGCCCACGAAGTCCACGACGATGTCCACACCGTTCGGGGCGAGCTCCTTGACGCGCTCCACGAGGCCGTCCCCGTACTCCACGGGCTCCGCGCCGAGCTCACGCACGTAGTCGTGGTTCTTGGTCGATGCGGTGCCGATCACCCGCGCGCCGAACGCCTTGGCGATCTGCACGCCCATGCTCCCCACACCACCGGAGGCCGCATGGATCAGCACGGTCTTGCCCTCCGCGACACCAAGTCGGGTGAGCACCTGGTACGCGGTGAGTCCGGCGAGCGGCAGCCCTCCGGCCTGTTCCCAGGAAAGACTCTTCGGTTTGGGGGCAAGTGCGCGCACCGGGACCGAGACGTACTGGGCAAACGTACCGCCGTGGATCCAGTCCTTGCGGGCGTAGGCGATCACCTCATCGCCCTCGGAGACGCTGGGGGTGTCGAAGCCCTTGCCCACGACGACGCCCGCGACGTCCCAGCCGGGGGCCGCCGGGAACTGGACGGTCATCATGGAATCCAGCCCGCCGGACATGACCTTCCAGTCCACCGGGTTGATGCCCGCGGCCTTGACCTTCACCAGGACCTCGCCGGGGCCCACCTTGGGCATGGGCTGGTCGGTGAGCTCCAGCACGGAGGTGTCGCCGTACTGCTGATATGTCTGCGCCTTCATTGTGGTCATGCCTGTCTCAACAGCCCAGGGCGGGGACCTTATTCCATGCCGCAGCACGTGCGCCATGGCGTCCAGTCCTCCACCGAGGAGATCACGGACCGCGGCTACCCGGTGCAGGCCGTCTCGCCCCGCCGGGGGTCATGGGGGTCGAGACGATCGTCGTCGTCGCGCTGCACGGCGCCCACGGCGGTCTCACGTGGGTGGCCTGGGCGAACTCGCGCGGCGTGGCCGTCTTCCTGGTCCTGTGGCCGTGGGTCTCCGGGAACCTGTGGGGTGCCTGCGCGTTCCACACGTTCTGGAACTGGCACCAGGGCAACCTCTGGGGCGATCCCGTGTTCCACACGTCCATGGACACCTCGGCGGGTCACTGCATCCCATGGTGAGGGCAGTCCCGCGCTGCTCACGGGCGGCAACGTGCTCTTGGACGGCCGCGACCTGCTCATCAGCACCGAGGTGCTCGTGGCGGAGAACAGGTTCGACGGCGCCACGTGGGACGAGGCGCGCCAGGACGCCTCCGCAGCCACGGGCATGAGTGAGCACGTGGTGCTGCCCGACTACGAGAACTGGGGCATCCAGCACGCGGACTGCCTGCTCAAGGTCCTGGACGAGGAGCGGCTGCTGGTGCTGCGCCCGCCCGCGGACCACCCGCTGCGGGAACGCTACGACGCGATCGTGACCGAGCACCTGGAGCCGCTGCTCACCCGCTGGGGGCGGCCCTTCGAGATCCTGCGCATGGACACCGGAATCAGCCCCCACGGCGGGCTGGCGCCGTACGTGAACTCGGTGGTGCTCAACAAGGTGGTCTACGTGCCGCGCTACGGCATCCCGGAGGACGAGACGGCCCTGGAGCAGTGGCGCGCGGCCATGCCGGGCTACGAGGTCCGCGGGTACACGTTCTCCTTCGACAAGGAGCCCCACGCGGTGCGCAACCCCCGCAACACGGGCCCCACCGGCTGGCGGGACGGGGACGTGCTGCACTGCCGCACGCCCATGCGGGAGACCGCGCTGAACGGCGAGTATACGGCCCACCTGCCGCAGGGCCCGGCCTCGGGTGAGATCGAGTACGCGCTCGAGGCCACCTCCGAGGACGGCCGCGTGCAGCGCTGGCCGCGCCCGTCGAAGGCGTGGCTGCGGGCGGCGATAGACTGACCGACCGTGGCCAAGCTCTACTTCCGCTACGGCGCGATGAACTCCGGGAAATCCACGGCGCTGCTCCAGGCCGCCTACAACTACGAGGAACGCGGGCAGCGCGTGCTGCTCGCCAAACCCCACGTGGACACCAAGGGCGAGGACCAGATCCTCTCCCGGCTGGGTGTCACCCGCACGGTGGACTTCCTGATCCAGCCCGGCGAGAGCGCCATGGGCCTGTTCAAGCGCCACTCCACCGGCGATGACCCGGAGGCCCTGCTCGAGCACGTGGACGCCCAGCCCGTGGCGTGCCTGCTGGTGGACGAGGCGCAGTTCCTGGAGACCGGGCAGGTGGACGACTTGCTACGGATCGCCGTGCTGCTGGACGTGCCCGTGATGGCCTACGGCATCCGCACCGACTTCCGCACCCGTTCCTTCCCCGGCTCCGAGCGGCTCATGGAGCTCGCCCACACCCTGGAGGAGCTCAAGACCATCTGCCGCTGCGGACGCAAGGCCCTGTTCAACACGCGGAAGGTGGGCGACGACTTCGTGTTCGAGGGGGACCAGGTGGCCATCGACGGCGTGGCCGTCACCTACGAGTCCCTGTGCGCGGCGTGCTACCTGCGGGAATCCGGCGGCAGGCTGGGCTGAGAGGACAGCCCGGCACGTAAACTGCCCGTATGAGCACCGACTTCTCTCCCGTGGACCTGGCCACCGCCCGTGAGCGCCTGCGCGAACTGATCAAGGACCTCGCCGTGGTGCGGGGCAAGGTCACGCTGGCCAGCGGCATCGAAGCGGACTACTACGTGGACCTGCGCCGCGTGACCCTGCACCACGAGGCCTCCCGGTACGTGGGTCAGGTCATGCTCGGTCTGCTGGACGAGGCCGGGATCGTGTTCGACGCCGCCGGTGGGCTCACCATGGGCGCGGACCCGGTGGGCAACGCGATCATGCGCACGGCCGGGGACCAGGGCCGCGCCGTCGACACCTTTGTGGTGCGCAAGGCTCAGAAGTCCTACGGCATGGGGCGTCAGGTGGAGGGCCCCAGCGTGGTGGGCCGCAACGTGGTGGTCGTCGAGGACACCTCCACCACCGGCGGTTCCGCCCTGACCGCCGTGGAGGCGCTGCAGAAGGCGGGCGCGAACGTCGTGGCCGTTGCCGTGATCGTGGACCGCCGCACCGGCGCCAAGGAGCGCATCGAGGAGACCGCGGGCGTCCCGTGCCTGTACGCCTACTCCAAGGACGAGCTGGGGCTTGACTGACTCTGAACTGCCCGCTGATCGAGAGGTCGGCGTGGGCCCCTGGCAGGGCGAGTGGCCCGACGGGGAGCACTGGGACCCGGAGCTGCTGCGCGCGGGCGACCGCCGCAACGTGGCGGACCAGTACCGCTACTGGCGCATGGACGCGATCATCGAGGACCTGGACGCCCGCCGCCACGCCTTCCATGTGGCCGTGGAGAACTGGGAGCACGACTTCAACATCGGTTCCGTAGTGCGCACCGCCAACGCGTTCCTCGCGCGTGAGGTCCACATCATCGGGCGACGCCGCTGGAACCGCCGCGGGGCCATGGTCACCGACCGATACCAGCACGTGCGCCACCACGCGAGCGTCGCGGAGTTCATGAACTGGGCGCGCCAGGAGGGGCTTGCGGTGCTGGCGATCGACAACGTTCCCGGCTCGCAGCTGATCGAGATGTTCGACCTGCCAGAGCGTTGCGTCCTGGTCTTCGGCCAGGAGGGCCCGGGCGTCTCCGAGGAGCTCGTCAACCAGGCGGACGCGGTGCTGGCCATCGAGCAGTTCGGCTCCACCCGCTCCATCAACGCCGGAGCGGCCGCCGCCGTGACCATGCATGCATGGATCCGCCGCCACGTGTTCGAGCAGCGTCCTGCGCCCTCGTCCGACGTCAGGAAGGGGGCGGGAGCGTGAAAAAGGCCGGCCGACCTTAGCCAGGAGGCAGAAGTTACCGTATGGTCATGTGAGTTAAATCACATGATGAAAGGTTCGCATGCTCATGGCTGCCTCGACCACACGGCCATCGTCCTTGCGGCGTTCTGCGGGTGCCCTCGCCCTGGGCGTTGGGCTGCTGCTTGCTGGACTGCGGCCCGCGCATGCGCAGAGCGCAGCAGGCTCCGCACCAGATGACGGTTTTTCCGAGCTGCCGCGCAGCGAGCAGGACCAGAAGCTCCAGGAGCAGGGTCTGACCCGCGATGATCTTGCCCGCGAGGATGCGCTGAAGAAGCTCCGCAGCTCCACGGACACGGACTTCTACAGCACCCCGGCGCAGCTGCCTGCCGCCAACGGGGGCGTGGTGCGTTCGGAGCCGTCCACGTTCTACCTGGACCCCGTCAAGCTCATCAAGCCCAATGCGTCCGCCACGCGCATCATGTACAGGAGCACCAACAGCAAGAACCAGGCCGTGGCCACCACGGGCACCGTGCTGCAGTCCAAGGCTGCGTGGCGCAAGCCCGGTCCACGGCCGCTCGTGGTGCTGTCCTCGGGCACCCAGGGTATGGGCGACTCGTGCGCGCCGTCCCGTCAGATGGCCATGGGCACAAACTACGAAGGCCTCAGCCTGGCCGGCCTGATCAATGCCGGCTACAACGTGGTGGCCCCGGACTACATCGGTCTGGGCACTGACGGCGCCCACACCTACATGAACCGCGTGGACCAGGCTCATGCCGTGCTCGATGCCGTGCGCGGTGCGCAGCAGCTCGGCATGGAGGGAGTGGACGCTAAGACCCCCGTGGCCGCCGTGGGATACTCGCAGGGCGGCGGTGCCACGGCTGCAGCCGCGGAGAGCGCCCCTGAGTACGCCCCGGAGGTGCAGCTCAAGAGCGCCTGGGTGGGTGCGCCGCCCGCGGACCTCACACTCACGGGTCAGCACATCGACTCCTCTCTCTTCTCCGGCCTGTCCTTCTACGTGATGGGGGCGGCCGAGGACTCCGGGGTGGCGGTTCGGGACAGACTCAATGCGGAGGGGCAGAGGCGCTATGACAAGGCCCAGGACAGCTGCCTGGTGGGCACCGTCCTCTCCGACGCCCTGGTGCCGTCCGAGAAGCTCACGGCTGACGGGCGCTCCTTCTTCCAGCTGCTCGGAGACCCCGCTCTGAAGGCGTACCTGGAGGAGCAGACCATCGGTGCCGCGGGCCGCCACCCTCGTGTCCCGGTGCGCATCGCCCACACCGTGGCGGACGACGTCGTGCCCTACCAGACGGGCCGACGGCTCGCCCAGAAATGGTGCGCCTCCGGCGTGAACGTCTCCATGCAGACGCTCGCCACGCCCACCCATGTGGGGGCCTCCCTGGAAGGCATTCCCCCGATGCTCGTCTACCTGGACGCACGGTTCAAGGGCATCCCGCAGACCAGCTCGTGCTGGCGGTTGTGATGTCACGAGATGAGCCACCGCACCCCGGCACCGCATCCTGCGGTGCCGGGGTGCGGTGGTGACCCCTCGGCGTCGTCCGCGCCGCCCCGCAAGGTGGGGCTTGTGGTGGGTGGGAACCATAGCGCGGATCACAGGTGCCCGCCCCCGGTCGCCTAGACTGGGAAGAGGCCTCAGGCCACGGTCCAACCGTGCATCGGGAACCCAGAAGAAGGAGCACACCATGCCCATCGCAACCCCTGACGTTTACTCCGAGATGATCGACCGTGCCAAGGAGAAGGGCTTTGCCTACCCGGCCATCAACGTGACCTCCTCGCAGACCCTGAACGCCGCGATCCGCGGCTTCGCCGAGGCGGGCTCGGACGGCATCATCCAGGCCTCCACCGGCGGCGCCGCGTACTGGTCCGGTGCGTCCGTGAAGAACATGGTCACCGGTTCGCTGGCCATGGCCGCGTTCGCGCGCGAAGTGGCGAAGAACTACGACGTCAACATCGCCCTGCACACGGACCACTGCCCGAAGGACAAGCTCGAGGGCTTCGTGCTGCCGTTGCTCGCCGAGTCCGAGAAGGCCGTGGCCCGCGGCGAGGACCCCATCTTCCAGTCGCACATGTGGGACGGATCCGCGATCCCCCTGGACGAGAACCTCAAGATCGCCCAGGAGCTGCTGGAGCGCACCAACAAGGCGCACATCATCCTGGAGGTGGAGATCGGCGCCGTCGGCGGTGAGGAGGACGGCGTGGTCGGCGAGATCAACGACTCCCTCTACACCACCGTGGCGGACGGCATGAAGACCATCGAGGCGCTCGGCACCGGTGAGAAGGGCCGCTACATCACCGCCCTGACCTTCGGCAACGTCCACGGCGTCTACAAGCCCGGCAACGTGCGCCTGCGCCCGGAGCTCCTCAAGGAGATCCAGGACGAGGTGGGCAAGAACATCGGCAAGGACCGCCCGTTCGACCTCGTGTTCCACGGCGGCTCCGGCTCCACCGCCCAGGAGATCGCGGACGCGGTGTCCTACGGCGTGATCAAGATGAACGTGGACACGGACACCCAGTACGCGTTCACCCGCCCCGTGGCCGGCTTCATGCTGCGCAACTACGACGGCGTCCTGAAGGTTGACGGCGAGGTCGGCGACAAGAAGAAGTACGACCCCCGCGTGTGGGGCGCCGAGGCGGAGGCTGGCATGGCCGCCCGCGTAGTGGAGGCCTGCCAGAACCTCGGTTCCGCGGGCACGTCCATCAAGTAGCACCACCCGCACTGCTCCGGCGCCCCGCACGCGAACGTGCGGGGCGCCGCTGTGTCCCACGACACTTGTTACCCTCCAGGACATGGGAGCCAGCACCGAACAGTCCGAGAGTCCCGACCGAACCGCCGAGCGCGTCGCCGCGGTCCCGGAGCCGTCCACCGCGTACCTGCACCAGCTGCGGCGGGACACCGAGCGGCGCAAGGGCGAGCTCAGTCACCACCTGCGGGAGCACGACGGTGCGACGGAGGATCTGCAGTCCCGGCTCGAGTCCCTCGTGGACGCCCAGGCCGAGGGGCTGACCCGGATCCTGCACCTGCTCCACGAGAACCCGGAGACGGCGTTCCAGGAGCACCGCGCCGCCGAGTGGATCGTGGAGTACCTGGCGGCGCACGACATCGCCGCGCAGTGCCCTGCCCACGGGCTGGACACCGCCGTCCGCGCGGAGCTGGAGTCCGAGGGCTTCGACCCTGCCCGCCACCGCACGATTGCGCTGATGTCCGAGTACGACGCGCTGCCGGGGATCGGGCACGGCTGCGGCCACAACGTGATCGCGGTGACCGGGCTGGGCGCGTTCGTGGCGCTCGTGGAACTGCTGCGAGAGGACCCGGGGGCCTTCTCCGGCCGGGTGGTCTACCTGGGCACTCCCGCCGAGGAGGGCGAGGGCGGCAAGGAGATCATGGCGCGGGCGGGTGCCCTGGACGGGGTCGACGCCGCCGCAATGGTCCACCCGTACCCCGCCGACCTCGTGGACCAGGTCTGGCTCGGACGCCGCCAGTGCTGGGTGACGTTCCACGGCCGCGCCTCCCACGCCTCCGCTCACCCCTTCATGGGCCGCAACGCGCTCGACGGTGCTGTGCTCGCCTACCAGGGGCTCGGTCTGCTGCGCCAGCAGACCCCTCCCACTGACCGCATCCACGCGGTGCTGCCGCAGGGCGGGGAACGGCCGAACATCATCACGGAGACCGCCGCCCTGCAGCTCTACGTCCGCTCCCAGCACCCGGAGACGCTCGCGGCACTCTCTCAGCGGGTGACCGAGGTGATGGAGGGCGCCGCGCTGATGGCCGGGGTGGGCGTGAGCATCGAGTGGGACTCCTCGCCGGCCACGCTGCCGGTGCTGGGCAACGGACCGCTGTCCGACCGCTGGGTACTGGCCCAGCGACGTCGTGACCGGGAGCCGTACCCCGCCGGGACCGTGTCCGAGGTGCTGGCCGCCTCCACAGACTTCGGCAACGTCAGCTACCGCGTGCCCGGGATCCACCCGCTCATCGGCATCGCCACGGAGGACACGGGGCTGCACTCCCGCGAGTTCGCGGAGGCGGCGGGCTCCCCGCGCGCGGAGCGCGCCGGTCTCGACGGCGCGTACGGACTGGCTGCTGTGGCCCTCGACTACCTGACGGACGACGAGCTGGCCGCCGACGTCGCGGAGGACTTCCGGGCGAGCGGTGGCGGGATCTCCGTACCCGACTACTTCGACTGAGCGCCCGGGACGGGGCGTTCCACCGTTTCTCCGGCACCGGCTCGACGACGCCGCCCCGGACCACACCTTCCACACCACCGACCACCACGGAGCACCCATGAACGCCACCGCCACCACCAGGCCCAGCCGGGGGGATCGTCTTCTCTCCGGAATCGAACGGGTGGGCAACAGGCTGCCCGAGCCCTTTGCGCTGTTCACCATCCTGTTCCTGATCACCGCGGCGGTCTCCACGGCCATGGCGTGGGCCGGAGTGGTGGTGCAGGTTCCGGGCAAGGACGAACCCGTGGCCATCCAGGGCCTGTTCACGGGGGACGGGATCGCATGGTTCACCACCACCCTGGGTGAGAACTACATCGGCTTCCCGCCGCTCGTCACGGTGGCCACGATCCTGCTGGCCATCGGCATCGCGGAGAAGTCCGGGTTCCTGGCCGCGGCCATCCGATTCACGATCGGCAGCGCCCCGCGGTGGCTGCTGCCCTACACCGTGGGGTTCGTGGGCGTGGTGGGCTCGATCATGGCGGACTCGGCGTTCGTGGTGATCCCGCCGCTCGCGGCGCTCGCCTTCAAGGCGGCGGGCCGCCACCCCGTGGCGGGGCTGCTGGGCGGCTTCGCGGCCGCGGGCGCCGGGTACTCCACGAACATCTTCCCGACCTCGCTCGACGCCCTGTTCGCGGGCATCACCAACGCGGTGATCCCCACCGTGCCGGCGCTCGCGGAGAGCGCCACTGAGGTGAACCCGCTGTCCAACTACTGGTTCAACATCGTGGCCGCGCTTGTGCTGTCCCTGGTGGCTGGGTGGGTCATCGACAGAATCGTGGAGCCGCGCGTGGAGCGGGCGGGTGTCTCCCGGGACGAGGTCAACCCGGAGACCGCCCAGCTCATGACGGACACCCGTGCCATCCGGATCGTGGGGGACGAGCAGACCGTGGCCGAGTCCCGAGAGCCGGACGTGGAGGCGGCGCTGTCCCCGAGGGAGAAGAAGGCCCTGGCATGGGCGTGCAGTGTGCTCGTGCTGATCGGCGTGGCCATGGTGGTCTTCGCCCTGCTGCCGGACTCGCCGTGGCGCAACGAGGCTGGGCACTTCCTTCCCAAGTCACCGCTGCTGGCGTCCATCGTGTTCATCATCTTCGCGTTCTTCTCCGTGAGCGGCTACGTCTACGGCCGCGTGGCGGGAACCGTGCGCGGGTTCCGGGACGTGCCCGTGATGATGGGTGCCGCCCTGCGGGACATGATCTCGTTCCTGGTGCTCGCCTTCGTGCTGGGGCAGTTCATCGCCCTGTTCAACTGGTCCGGGATCGGCTCGTGGATCGCCGTGACGGGCGCCGAGGGCCTGCAGAACGCCGGGGTGAGCGGCTTCCCGGTGATCATCGGGTTCATTGTCCTGTGCTCGCTGCTGAACCTGTTCATCATCTCCGGCTCCTCCATGTGGACGCTCATGGCCGCCGTGTTCGTGCCCATGTTCGGGATCCTCGGCTTCGAGCCCGCGTTCATCCAGGCCGCGTTCCGGGTGGGGGACTCCGCCACCCAGGTCATGACGCCGCTGAACCCCTACATGGTGGTGCTGCTGACCATGCTCAGGAAGTACGAGCCCTCGGCCGGGCTCGGCACGGTGATGGCCCGCATGATCCCCTTCGTGGTGCCCTTCTGGGTGGTGTGGGTGCTCATCCTCACGCTGTTCTACGTGCTGGACCTGCCACTGGGCCCGGGCGTGGGAATCATGATCGGGGACTGAGGCAACCCTGGTGGCGAACGGCCTGGAGCGGCGTCGTTGTGCGTGCGTACAGTGACAGCGGACCCCGCACGACCGTGGAAAGGAACCACCGTGGCACTGCTCGGCAAGAACCTGCTGGATGAACCGGCTCCCACCTACCTGGAGGAGAACTCGGAGCTCGTGGCCCGCTTCGACGCGGGCGACGAGGCCGAGGACCTCGCCGCCGCGTTCCCCAAGGAGCAGCTGCCGTGGGCCATCCTCGCGGAGGACGCGCTCGCGGACGGCCGCACCCTGGAGGGCTACGCGTACGCGCGCGTGGGCTACCACCGCGGCCTGGACGCACTGCGCGGCCACGGCTGGAAGGGTCACGGCCCCGTGCCGTACTCCCACGAGGCGAACCGCGGGTTCCTGCGCGCCCTGGCCGCGCTCGGCCGTGCCGCCGCGCAGATCGGCGAGATGGACGAGGCCGCGCGGATCGAGAAGTTCCTGGACGACTCCGATCCGCAGGCCGCCACGCAGGTCGAGGCTCACTGAGGTCAGCGCCCGCGGGAACGCGCGGCTCCGAGGACCCGTCCCTCCAGGGGGCGGGTCCCCGGTCACATTGCCCGTTCCCCTGTCCCGGGGGCGGCGAGGACGGGCACAATGAGGGCACAGCCGGGGCTCACCGCCGAGCCTGAGCGCATCCCCTCCGGACGGCGCGTCCCACGAGAGGAGCATGCCGCCATGAGAATCTCCGTACCCCGCGAGATCAAGCCCGAGGAGGCCCGCGTGGGCCTCACGCCCACCATGGTCACCGCGCTGGTCGCCCGGCACCACGAGGTCTTCGTGGAGGAGGCCGCGGGCCTGGGAGCGGGATTTGCCGACGACGACTACCGCGCCGCCGGTGCGCACGTCACCTCCCAGGAGGAGACCTGGGCGCAGGCCGAGCTGATCGTGAAGGTCAAGGAGCCCGTGGGCACCGAGTACCGCTTCCTCCGCCCGGGCCTCACGCTCTTCACGTATCTGCACCTGGCTGCGAGCCGGGGGCTGACGGAGGCCATGCTGGAAAGCGGCGTCACCGGCATCGCGTACGAGACCGTGCGCGTGGGCCGGGTGCTTCCCCTGCTGCGTCCGATGTCCGAGATCGCGGGGCGCCTGGCGATCGCGAACGCCGCCCACCACCTTCAGTTCCACGCAGGTGGCCCCGGGATCCTGCTGGGCCGTGTCCCCGGCGTGGTGCCGTCCACCGTGCTGGTGGTCGGCGGCGGAACCGTGGGTGAGCACGCCGCACGGGCCGCGGTCGGTGCCGGGGCGGACGTCACGATCCTGGAGGCGAACGGGGACAGGCTCCGGCAGCTGGACACGCTCTTCCCGACCGCACGCGTGCTGATGAGTGACACCCACCGGATCGAAGAGGAACTTCCCCGCGCGGACGTGGTGGTCGGCTCCGTCCTCATCCCCGGGGCCGCGGCTCCCAAGCTCGTGCGGCGCGAGCACCTGGCACTGCTCAAGCCCCACGCGCTGCTGGTGGACGTGGCCGTGGACCAGGGCGGTTGCTTCGAGACCACGCGCCCCACCACCTACCACGACCCCGTGTATTCGGTGGACGGCATCCGCCACTACTGCGTGGCCAACCTCCCGGGTGCGGTGCCGGTGACCGCAACGCAGGCGCTGACCCACGCGACCACGCCGTACGTGATGGGGCTCGCCGGTGGAGTCGACGCCGCCCTTGCCACCGACGCCGCCCTGGCCGCCGGGCTCTCGACCCGTGCGGGGCAGCTGTGCTCACCGGGTGTCGCGGCGGCCTTCCCAGACCTGCCCGCGGCGCTGTGACGGCACGAGCACGAGGTGGGCGGTGCACGGCATAACGGAATGACCGCACGACCGCAGTGACGACGCGAGGAAGTCCCCGGTCCGCGGACCGGGGGCTTCCTCGCGTCCCGCCCGTGCGGAGCGGTTCAGGCGCGTGGCGGACAAGCCGCGCCGGGGCTCAGACCAGGGGAGCGGCGTCGTCGTGCGCGGCACCGTCACGCGAGGCACCGGAACGACGGCGCTCGCCGTCGTCGCCCCGGATGAGGAGCTTGCAGGCCAGCGCGATCAGGCAGACCAGCACGAACGTGGCGATGAACTGCAGGCGCACCGAGGGGTCCAGCAGACCGAGCACCACGATGGCCGCGAGCAGCGCCAGCGCGAAGTAGGACAACCACGGGAACGCCCACATCTTCAGCGGGGAGGACACCCCGGCGCGGTCCGCGCGGCGGCGCAGGATGATCTGCGAGACCAGGGCCACGCCCCACACCACCAGGCACGTGGAGCCGATGACGTTGAGCATCACGTTCAGCACCGTCTCCGGCCACACGTAGTTCAGGACCACGGCGATGAACCCGAAGACCACGGAGGCCACCACGGCGGCCCGCGGCACGCCGCGCTCGCTGGTGCGGCCCAGGGCGCGGGGTGCGGAGCCGCGGCGGGCCAGGGAGAAGAGCATGCGCGAGCTGCCGTAGATGTTGGCGTTCAGGGCGGAGAGCAGCGCCAGGATGATCACCACGGTCATCAGGACGTCCGCGCCGGGAATGCCCGCCTCGGTGAGGACCGCGACGAACGGGCTGGAGGACAGGCCCTCGTTGTTCCACGGCAGCACCAGGACCATGACCGTCACGGAGCCCACGTAGAAGATGAGGATGCGCACCAGGATGGTGCGGATGGCGCGGGCCACGTTGGTCTGCGGGTCCTCGGTCTCGGCGGCGGCAATGGTCACGAGCTCCGTGCCGCCGAAGGCGAAGACCACCACGAGCAGCGCGGCGGCCACGCCCGTGAGCCCGTTGGGCATGAACCCGCCGTGCTCCGTGAGGTTCGACAGTCCCGGGCTCGGGGCGGGAAGCACGTTCAGCAGCATGAGCACGCCCACCACCAGGAAACCCACCACGGCGGCCACCTTGAGCAGGGCGAACCAGAACTCCGTCTCGCCCAGCGTACCCACGCGCACCAGGTTGATGACGGTGAACGCCACCATGAAGACCAGCGCCCACACCCACTGGGGCAGCCCCGGCCACATCTCCGTGACCAGCTGGGCCGCGGCGGTGGCCTCAGCGGCCACCACCACCACGATCTGCGCCCACCACAGCCACCCGAGGGCACGGCCCATGGTCGGTCCCATGGCCTTTCCGGCATACGTGGAGAACGCCCCGGAGGACGGGTCCGCCGCGGCCATCTCGCCCAGCGCCCGCATCACGAGCACCAGCAGCGTGCAGGCCACCAGGTAGGAGATCAGCACCGCGGGCCCGGCCGTCTTGACGGCCGCACCCGTGCCCACGAACAGCCCCGTGCCGATCGCCGAACCCAGCGCCATCATCACCAGGTGGCGGGGCTTGAGGTAGCTGCTCTGCGCCGGCTGCGACGGCGCCTGCGGGGAGTGCTCGCGGTTCCCGCCGTGGATCACGCTCGACGAGCTGCGCGGCGCGGGCGAGGGATCCTGGGGTGAGCACGGGGAGGTCATGGGAGAAGAGGTTACCGGGCCCGCGGGTAGCCTGCGTTCATGCGCACCCTCCTGAAGGACCACCGCCGTGTTGTGGCCTCCCGCAAGCCGCCGATCTACCTGATCTCCTGGGCGGGCTACCCGAACTTCGGGGACGAGCTGATCGCGGCGGCGTGGGTCAATCACCTTGCGAAGGTCGCGCCCACCACGGATGTGTGGCTGGACGTGCGCGAGCCGGGAACCGCCACCGCCCTGCTGCGCGGGCTGCACCCCCGCCTGCACGTGGTGAACACTCTCTTCCGCGCAATGCACGAGATGGACCACGGCTCCGGGCGCTCCATGCAGAGTCTGATCGCGGACCTCGGCTCGCCCAAGTACGACGCCGGGCTGCTCGCCCTGCGCGAAGCAGCCACCGTGCACCTGCTGGGCGGCGGGGTGCTGCACCAGGACTGGATCGAGAACTTCCGGATCGTGGAGGCCATGCGTGCGGTGCGCAAGCTCACCGGTGCGCGGCTGTTCGCCACGGGGCAGGGGCTCATGCCCTTCGCCGGGGACACCCTCGCGGACCTGGACCACCTCAGTGTGCGGGACCGCCCGAGTGCCGAGGCCGCCGGTGTGCCTCTGGGGTTCGACGACGCGTTCCTCCTGGCCGAGGACCCGCGCCACGCCCGAGCGCTCGGGCTCCGGGCCGGGCAGAAGGGCGAGGGAGCGGCAACCGCGGTCACCCCGAGCGAAGTGGTGGTGTGCGTGCAGTCGGACACCCTCGCGGAGGGGGCGTTCGAGCGGATGCTGGACTACACCCGGGCCCAGCTGCGGCGTTGGGACCTGCCGCGCGAGTCAGTGCGCTACCTGGAGGCGATCCCCGGGGAGGACCACCTGGGCTGGGAGCGGCTGCGCGACGTCGTCGCCCCCGAGGGGTTCATCCCGTTCCAGGCTGCGTGGGACGGCGAGTTCAGCTTCGGCCCGCACCAGGTGTGGCTCACCACCCGCTTCCACCACCACCTCACGGCCGCACTGCACGGAGCCAGGGGCGTGGCGCTCAGTGGCAAACCCGGGTACTACGACATCAAGCACCAGTCCGTGGTGGACGTGGGCTCCCGCTGGAACCTGGTCCACGCGGGCGGGGACGCAGGTAGGTGCGCGGAGACCGTAGGCCTCGAGCAGCTGGCGGCGCCGGGGAGTTTCGGTGAGGCCGTGGCCGTCAAGCGGGACGAGGCGGCCCTCCTGTACGGGCGGTAGACCGGGCCCGTTCCCAGCGCAGTGGCCCGGGCTGTGGGGTCGACCAGGACGTGGGCCCGCAGATCCACCGCAGGACCCGGCCGCAAGCCGCCACATGCCGTCGGGCATGGGAAGGGCCCGTGGCTCCCACACGGTGTGGGTGCCACGGGCCCTCGTCCTGGGGCGGTCTGCCGACGCGTCGGAGACCTGCCCGGGACCAGATCCCTACTTCAGCTGGTCGTAGCGGAAGAGGAAGGCGGCCATCTGGTCACGCTGCACGGCCTGGCCCGGGCGGAAGGTGCCGTCTGCCCAGCCCTTGGCGATGCCCTGCCCGTTCATCCAGGAGATCTCCTTGTAGAAGACGTCCGTGG
The DNA here is from genome assembly GCF_039532055.1 of Kocuria salsicia. Lineage (NCBI taxonomy): Bacteria > Bacillati > Actinomycetota > Actinomycetes > Micrococcales > Micrococcaceae > Kocuria > Kocuria salsicia. The sequence continues at coordinate 271,013 of NZ_BAAARF010000008.1, forward strand.
TGCGCACGTCCTTGAAGGGGGAGACCTTCGGGGCCGTGTAGGAGGGTGAGCCCGCCATCCGGTAGAAGAAGGCCGCCATCTGCTCACGGCTGATCTTCTGGGTGGGGCGGAACGTCCCATCGGACCAACCCTTGGTGATGCCCTGCTCGCTCAGCCAGGAGATCTCCTTGTAGAAGACGTGGTTGGTGGGCACGTCCTTGAAGGGAGACTTCGTGGGAGGCGTGTACTGCGGGGAACCGGCCATCCGGTAGAGGAACGCGGCCATCTGGTCACGCTGCACGGGCTGGGTGGGGCGGAAGGTGCCGTCCGGCCAGCCCTTGGTGATGCCCTTGCTGGCCAGCCAGGAGATCTCCGAGTGGAACACGTAGTTCTTCGGCACGTCCTTGAACATCGGATCCTGCGTCCCGGGGACCGACGCCGCGGGCTGGACCCGCTTGACGTCGGCCTTCGCGCCGTCCTCACCCTTGTGGATGCCGGAGAGGTCCCCGGTGCCGTTGTGCAGGTGCAGGAACAGTGCCTCGCCCTCGGCCTTGTCCGAACCGCGGTGCGCGGTCAGCTTCTTGCCGGGCAGGTCCGTGAACAGCGAGTTGTTGAACTTCTCCCCGCGGAACGAGACGGTCGGGGCCACCGGGTTGAACGAGATCGTCTCGGTCTGGTCCACCGCGCCGTCGATGTTCGCGGAGTAGGTGGAGACCTGGTAGTTCAGCCTGGTGCCGCTCTTGGTGGGGTCGATGCCCAGCTTCGCGGTGCTCACGGGCAGGACCACGGCGTTGGTGTCGAAGGTGTTCGTGTCCGTGTCACCCCAGGAGCCATTCACCGGCTGGCGGTCGATCACCTTCAGCTCGCCGTTGACGTAGCCGTAGAGGTTCGCCACCGGGTAGTCCAGGCCGTCCGCTCGGCCCAGGGCCACGTAGTGGTCGGCCCGGCCGTTGCCGGTGCTGTCGATGGCGATCTGGATCTCGGCGTCCGGCTTCATGGTGCTGGCGTTGCCCCAGCTGGAGACACCGAAGTTCACCAGGCCGTCCCTGGCGGCGTCCCCCTTGTCAGCCTTCAGCTGCGGGAGATTTGAGGACGCGCCCACGTACTGCAGGTCTGCGAACTGGGAGTTGCCGCCGGCCAGCTTGGTGGACGCCAGACGGTCGGACTTCGCACCCAGCTCGAAGGCGCCGACGGCGGACTTCCAGCCGCCCTGGTCCACTCCGGTTCCGGTCAGGGGGACGGTGGCGTCACCCTGCTTGTCCCACTGGTTCAGTGCGGCGCCGTCCACGCGCATGTCTGCCACGGGCTTCGGGGCGATCGAGACCGGGACGCGCATGTCCTGGCCCTTCTCGCTCAGCACCAGGCGGCCGGACTCGGTGGCCAGGAACTGACGGGCGAGACCCAGCTGGGTCACGGCCTCCGAGGGGTCGTGGGTCTTCTCCAGCTTCGCCCGGTCCACGGTGGCGGTCACCTTGACGGTGGTCTTGCCGCCCTTGGGCACGGTGACCGAGGCCGGTGCGGTGATGCTCACGCCCGGGACCTCGGTGGAGGGGTCGAAGCGCACCTGGTAGGTGTGCGCGGCCCCGCCGGTGTTGTCCACCACGAGCTCACGGGAGAAGGTGTCCCTCGCGTTCCTGATCTCGGTGACCCCGAAGGTCGAGGAGACCACGGACGTGTCCGCCTTGTCGTAGACCATGACGTCCTGGTTCACGGCGCGCAGCGCATCCACGCGGCCCGAGCCCACGCGGTCCACCGCGGAGGTCTTGCCGTTCGCCGCGTGGACGTCGTGAACCGCCGAGTTCATGATGGCGGACTTGATGTTCTGCGGGCTGTAGTTCTGGTGCTTCTGCTGCACCAGGGCGGCGATGCCGGCCACGTGCGGGGTGGCCATGGACGTGCCCGTCTTGACCGAGACACCGTTGCCCATGGACACGCCGGCCGAGCCGATGTTGGTGCCGGGAGCCGCGACGTCCGGCTTGAGCACGCCGTTGCTGCCGTGCTGGCCGCGGGACGTGGAGTCGTTGACCTGGTCCTTGGAACCGGTGTCCGTCCTGGCTGCGCCGATCCACTCCGGGGCCAGCTTGATCTTCGCCCCGCCGGTCTGCACTGCGGGCTTGATCTTGTCCACGGACTTCTTGCCCATCAGCAGACCCGGGATCTTGGCGTTGCCGGCGATCGCAGAGGGGTCCACCGCGTAGTCGGACTCGAGCACCACGCCCTTGCCCCCGGCGGCCGCCACGTTGTCGAAGCGCACCTTCGAGCCGCAGGGGAACGGGCCGTTGTCCTCCCAGTCGAGCATGACCCACTTGCCCGCGAAGTTCTGCGAGAACGGGGTGCAGCCGAACTTGTTGTCCGCGGGGGCCGCCACGATGTCACCCTGCAGGTCCTCGGGCTTCGCGCCGGAGTAGTCGTAGCTGCCGCTGTAGGAACCGGTCAGCTCACCCTTGGCGCTGTCCGGGGAGAGCGCCTGCGCCTTGTCCTGGGCCGCCGTGCTGCCCTGTGAGTTGGCCACGGTCAGGGCGGAGCGGGCGCTGCCCGGGGAGCCGGAGATCTCGTGGAAGTCCCCGGCGTTGCCCGCGGCGATCACGGAGAGGATGCCCTGCCGTGACAGGGCGTCGATCAGGTCGTTCTGGGGATCGTCCGCCGGGCCGAAGTCGGAGCCCAGGGACATGTTGACGATGTCCGCCTTGTCCGAGAAGTCCCCGTCCATGTTGGGGTCCAGGGTGCGGTCCAGCGCGTTGATCGTGAGGTTTGTGGAGCCCTCGCAGCCGAAGACGCGGAAGCTCATCAGCTGGGCCTCGGGCGCGGTGCCCGGGCCGATCTTCATCTTCTTGACCTGGTCCTCGGTCAGCTTGGTGAAGTCGCCCTTGAAGGTCTTGCCGTCCGCGCCGACGCCGTAGCCGGCCGTGGTGCCTGCCACGTGCGTTCCGTGTCCACCCGCCTCGCAGTCCAGCGGGTTGGAGTCCGGCTTCGGCACGCTGCCGGCCACGCGGGCGTCGTAGGAGTCGCCAGCGAGGTCGTAGCCGCCCACGAACTTCTTGGGGTCGTACAGGTCGGAGTCCTTGCCCGGCAGCTCGGTCGAGGCCTTGGCCTTCTTGTAGCCGTCCGTGGTGCCTGGGCCGCCGAAGTCCGCGTGGGTGTAGTCCAGGCCGGAGTCGATGACCGCGACCTTCACGTCCTTGCCCGTCTGGCCGGTCTGGGACCACGAGTTCAGGGCGTTGGTGTCCACCACGGAGCCGGCGTTGCTGCGGTACTGGGGGGTGATCTTTGAGATCTTGACGACCTCGGAGCGCTTGGCGAGATCCCGCAGCTGGGCGGCGTCGCCCTGCAGGGCCACGCCGCGCAGGGCGTTGGCGGTCGTGTAGAGCAGGTCGGAACTGGATTCGGAGGCCAGGGATGATGCGGCGCTCTGAACCGACTGGCGGATGGCCTGCACCTGCGCCGCGGCCTGCACCGGATCCTGGGTGCCGGTGCGCACGCCCTCCGGCTGGGTGGCCTCGAAGGCGCTCGGGCCCTGGAGCTGGACGAAGACGGCTACCTGGCCCTCGGCGTCCTTGAGGTCCGAGCTGATCAGGCGGTCCGGGCCCTGGGGGTTGAGGTCGTCCGCGGGGGCGCCCGGGGGGACCTCGACGGCGCTCGCCGGCAGCACTGTGCCCAGGGCCAGTGTCAGGCCGAGGGCCGTGGCCAGGCAGGTCTTGGCGGCTCTGCCACGACCTGCCCCTGTCTCATGATTCATGGTGTGTTCCTTTGCCCGTCGAGTAATGCAGTCAGACGCATCACAGTGTCCCCAAGAGTGCGCTCTGACATGCGCAAAAGCAACGATTTCGTCCAAATTCCCTGTGTCGACACTGATTGCGACCTGTGTGACGCCGTTCATCGCCCGGTCTCAACCGCTGTTCCGGCCCGACCGGCCTCCGGAGGGCTTGGCCGGGTAGACTGGGCTGCTGGTTCCTCCGGCCGTCGGGCCACACCCGGATAGAGAGTGTTTCCATGCCAGCAATCGTGATAGTCGGCGCCCAGTGGGGCGATGAAGGCAAGGGCAAGGCCACGGATCTCCTGGGCGGCCGCGTGGACTACGTGGTCAAGCCCAACGGTGGCAACAACGCCGGCCACACCGTGGTGGTGGGCGGTGAGAAGTTCGAGCTCAAGCTCCTTCCCGCGGGCATCCTGAGCCCCAACGCGACCTCCGTGATCGGCAACGGCGTGGTCATCAACCCGCAGGCCCTCTTCGAGGAGATCGACGGTCTGGAAGCACGCGGTGCGGACACCTCCCACCTGCGCATCTCGGCGAACGCCCACCTGGTGGCGCCATACCACCAGACGCTCGACCAGGTCACGGAGCGGTTCCTGGGCAAGCGCGCCATCGGGACCACCGGCCGTGGCATCGGCCCGTCCTACATCGACAAGGTGGGCCGGCTGGGCATCCGGGTGCAGGACCTCCTGGACGAGTCCATCCTGCGGCAGAAGATCGAAGGCGCCCTGCGGCAGAAGAACGAGCTGCTGGTCAAGCTCTACAACCGCCGCGCGTTCGAGGTGGACGAGATCGCGGACTACTTCATGGGTTTCGCGGAGCGTATCGAACCCATGATCGTGGACGCCACGCGCATGCTCAACGAGGCCCTGGACCGTGACGAGGTGGTGCTCATGGAGGGCGGCCAGGCCACGTTCCTGGACGTGGACCACGGCACCTACCCCTTCGTGACCTCATCCAATCCCACGGCCGGCGGCGCGTGCGTCGGGTCCGGCGTGGGCCCCACGCGGATCACCCGGGTGATCGGCATCCAGAAGGCGTACACCACACGCGTGGGCGCCGGTCCGTTCCCCACCGAGCTCTTCGACGAGATGGGCGAGCGGTTGCGGACCACGGGCGGCGAGTTCGGGGTCAACACGGGCCGCCCACGCCGCACGGGCTGGTACGACGCCGTGATGGCCCGCCAGGCCGCGCGCATCAACGGCTTCACGGACCTGTTCATCACCAAGCTGGACGTGCTGACCGGGATCCCGCAGATCCCCGTGTGCGTGGCCTACGAGGTGGACGGCCAGCGCTTCGACGAGATGCCCATGACCCAGTCGGACTTCCACCACGCCAAGCCGGTCTACGAAATGTTCCCCGGCTGGAAGGAAGACATCACCGGCGCGCGCACCCTCGAGGACCTGCCGCGCAACGCCCAGGACTACGTGGCCGCACTGGAAGACCTCTCCGGGTGCCGGATCTCCGCCATCGGCGTGGGACCGGATCGCGACGACACCATCGTCGTTCGGGACCTGATCTCGGACTGAACGGCCGAAGTCGCCTTGCCCGGTGCCAGGGTCCCGGGTGCACGGCGACCCCTGCCAGTGCAGGATTCTGACAGGTGGGGGTTCCCGGCGGATGCAGGATCCCGGTAGCCACTGATTTCCCATGCACACAGCTCCGCCCCGGTTCCCACGGAACCGGGGCGGAGATGTGTGCGAGGTGCGTGGGCGGCGGCGTCCATGACGGGGGACGACGCCGCCGGGCGGCTCAGTGGTGCGCCGGGGAGACGTCCGCGGTGCGCAGGTCCACGGGCTCGTCCTTGGTGACCAGCTTGTGGCCGAGCCACAGGGCCAGGAAGATCGGCAGACCCAGGTAGGAGGACAGCAGGCTCAGGGGGTTGACGTCCCCAGCAGTGAAGAGGCTGTAGCCCTGCCCCACGATCACGACGGCGCACATGACAAGTGCGATCACGGGCCCCAGGGGAAAGAAGCTCGCCCGGTAGAGCAGGTTCTTCGGGTCCCCGCCCTGCAGCACGTACGCCTTGCGGAAGCGGTAGTGGCTCCAGGCAATGCCCATCCACACGATGAATCCGGCCAGGCCGGAGGCGTTGATGAGCCACACGTACGCCTCGCCCTCACCGATCAGGGTGGTGAGGAAGCAGAACATGCCGATCAGGGTGGTGGCAAGCAGCGCGTACATGGGTACGCCGCGGCGGTTGACCTTTGCCAGGAACCGCGGGGCCTTGCCGCTCTTCGCAAGAGCGTAGAGCATGCGCGTGGAGGCATACAGGCCGGAGTTGCCCGCCGAGAGGATGGCCGTGAGGATCACCGCGTTCATGACGGAGGCCGCGGCCAGCACGCCCGCGTGCTCGAACACCAGGGTGAAGGGGGAGATGGAGACGTCCTGCACGTCGCTCGCGAGCAGGTGCGGATCGGTGTAGGGGATCAGGAAGCCGATCACCGTGATGGCACCGATGTAGAAGAGCAGGATGCGCAGGAACACGGTGCGGATGGCCTTGGGGACCGTCTTGCCGGGGTTCTCGGCCTCGCCGGCGGCCACGCCCACGAGCTCCGTGCCCTGAAAGGAGAAGCCCGCGACCATGAAGATGGCCATGATGCCCGTGAAGCCGTTGACGAACGGCGCCTCGCCCGCGGTCCAGTTGTGGAAGCCGGGGGAGGGCCCGCCCAGGATGCCCAGGATCATGAGCACGCCCAGCACCAGGAAGATCACCACCGTGATGACCTTGATGAGGGAGAACCAGAACTCGCCCTCGCCGTACGCGCGGGCGCTGAGGGCGTTGAGGGTGAAGAGGATGACCAGGAACAGTGCGGACCAGATCCACGCGGGGGTGTCCGGGAACCAGTAGCGCATCACGAGTGCTGCGGCCACGAGCTCCGCGGCCACGGTGATCGCCCAGTTGTACCAGTAGTTCCAGCCGATGGCGAAGCCGAACGAGCGGCTGATGTAGCGGGTGGAGTACTCCTCGAAGGAGCCGGCCACGGGCAGGTGCGTGGCCATCTCGCCGAGGGACTGCATGAGCAGCCACACCATGAAGCCGATGGCCGCGTAGGCCACGAGCGCGCCGCCCGGGCCTGCGGTGTTGATCGAGTTGCCGGAGGCCACGAACAGGCCGGTGCCGATGGCCCCGCCCATGGCGATCATGGTCAGGTGGCGGGGCTTCAGGGTGCGGTGCAGGGAGCCGTCGGCCGGCTCATCCTGCCCGGTGCGCGGAGTATCTGGGTGGTGGGAATCGTGCGGGGCGGTCGGTGCGGGGACCGCCTGGCTGTTTCCCCCACCGGTCGAGGATGAGGCCACTGGGTACTCCCAAAAGTGTTGGTCCGGTGCCGGCGCAGGAGGCGCGACGGCTGACCGCTATTATGCGGCGTCAGCCGATTCCGTGGCCCGTTCCCACGCCCGGGTGGGCGGAAGTGTCTACAACTCGTCAGAAAACAAGGATGGTGACGAGGCCCAGCGCCCCGAGCACCACGCACGCCCCGGCCGTCAGGCCCACGGCCACCGCGTCCGGGGTGAGCCGCTCCCCGGCGATCCCGGTGGTGGCGCGGCGGTAGCGACGTCGCTGTGTCGCGTAGATCCCGCCCGCCAGGCACAGGGCCACAGCGAGCAGGCAGAGCACGAAGACACCGTGGGTGGGCAGCCAGCGCAGGTAGATGGCGGCCGCGGTGCACAGGGTCATCATGGTGCGGCCCCACGCCAGCGCGGTCCGCTCGGGCTGCAGCCCCGGGTCCTCGTGGGGGCAGGGCACGGAAGCGGGTGCGGCTCTCACCGGGTCAGCACCACCGCCACGAGGACGCCGGACGCAATCGCCCCGCCCACGGCCACGAGAGGTGCGATCAGCGGCAGCGGAAGGGGCGCCCCGTGGCGCATCGAGCGTTCCACGTTGAGCCAGCGAACGGCCGAGCCCGCACTGAGAAGCATGCCGAGCAGTAGCAGGACCACGGCCAGAAGCTTCCGCACGACCAGGTCGAAGACGTCACCCGTGAATGCCTCCACGGCTATGCCTCCGGCCAGGAACGCGAGCGAAGTGCGGATCCAGGCGAGGAACGTGCGCTCGTTGGCCAGGGTGAACCGCGGGTCCGGTTCCGTGCCGCCGCGCAGGAGCCGTTCGCTGACGGTTCCACGACGACGTCGCGCGGCAGGGTCTTCGGGGCGGGTCACGGTTCTCCTCGGGCTGGATGGGTGCGGCCACTCCCACCGATGGTATGCCGCGCCGTGCACGTGCGGGGCGGCGGAGAGGGTTATTGCCGGGGGTGTGACCCGTGCGACAGGATGGTCGTGTTCGCACATTGTCAAGGCACGGAGGTCAGATCGTGACTACGAGCAACCAGCCCGCAGCAGGGGGTCAGCCCTCCGCGGATCGGCCCCAGGCGCGCGCCCAGGACGAGGCGAGCCGTGGCCAGAGGTACTCCGGCGGCACGGGGCGAGGCCACGACACCGACGGCCAGAACGCCCCCGCCCGCAACAACGACGCACACGGGCGAGGGGCCATGACCGCGCCGACCAACTCGTACCAGCCCTACGCCCAGCCCACGGGCCGGTGGGAGTACGTCCCCGGCAGTCCGGAGGACGCCCAGCGGCAGCAGCAGGTGCTCAAGAGCACGGACGCCTCACTGGTCCTGGGCATCCTCGGCGTCACGGTGCTGCCCATCCTGGCCCCGTTCGCGGTGTGGCAGGCGTCCAAGGCGGAGAAGCTCGGCGGCCGCGCGACGGCGGGCAAGATCCTCGGCTGGGTGGGGGTGGCCCTGCTGATCCTGGTGGTGCTGTGGGTGATCTTCCTCATGGCCATCTGGGGGTTCGCGATGTCCGAGATGCAGGACCAGTTCAACAGCTCGAACGTCTGACCGGCGGCTCACGCACCGCACGGCAGTGGCCGGCACCCTCCTGGACGGAGAGTGCCGGCCACTGCCGTGTGCGAGGTGGCGCGGGTGTCACCAGATGCGCACGCGCTCCTCCTCCGGAAGCCACATGGCGTCCGTGTCCGTGACGTCGAACGCGTCGTAAAACGCGTCCACGTTGCGGGGCGTCTGGCTCGCGCGGAACTCCGCGGGGGAGTGCGGGTCGGTGGCGATCCGCGTGCGCAACGCCTCGTCGCGGGACTTCTCCTGCCACACGTAGCCCCACGAGATGAACAGCCGCTGCGCCGGGGTGTACCCGTCGATGCTCTCGGTGTCCGGGGTCCCCTTCTTCTCCTGAGCCGTCTTCCATGCCTTGTGGGCAATGGACAGGCCGCCCAGGTCACCGATGTTCTCGCCCAGGGTGAGCTCGCCGTTGAGGTGCGGAGCGTCGTCGCCGTCGAACTGTGCCGGGGACAGCGCCGCGTACTGGCTCACCAGCCGGGCCGTGCGCTCTTCGAACGCGCTGCGGTCCGCGTCCGTCCACCAGTTGCGAAGCTTTCCCTCGCCGTCGCACGTGGAGCCCTTGTCGTCGAAGCCGTGGCCGATCTCGTGGCCGATCACCGATCCGATGCCACCGTAGTTGACGGCGTCGTCCGCGTCCTCGTTGAAGAAGGGGGGCTGCAGGATGGCGGCCGGGAACACGATCTCGTTGCGCAGCGGGTGGTAGTACGCGTTGACCGTCTGCGGAGTCATCAGCCACTCGTGCCTCTCCACCGGCTTGCCAGCCTTGCGCGCGAGCTCGGCCACCCCGAACTGGGCTGTGCGCACCACGTTGCCCACGAGGTCGTCCCCGCGGATCTCCAGCGCCGAGTAGTCCTTCCACTTCTCCGGGAAGCCGATCTTGGGGGTGAAGCCGGAGAGCTTGCGAAGGGCCTCCGCGCGGGTCTCCTCGGTCATCCAGTCGAGCGTCTCGATGGAGTCGCGGTAGGCCTCCAGCAGATTGGCCACCAGCTCGTCCATGCGGGCCTTGGCGGTGGGGGAGAAGTTCTCCGCCACGTACAGCTTGCCCACGGCCTCGCCCAGCGCGCCGTTGACCAGCGCGACGCCGCGCTTCCAGCGCTCGCGCAGCTGCGGGGTGCCGGACAGCGCCGTGCCGTAGAACGCGAAGTTCTCCGCCACGAACGCCTCGGGCAGGTAGGCCGCGCGCGCGGAGACCACGTTCCAGCGGGCCCAGGACTTCCACGCCTCGAGCTCGTCCTGCGTGAGCAGACCGTCCAGGCCGGTGAAGAAGCTCGGCTGCGCGTTGACCACCGTGCTCAGGTGCTCCGGGGACAGCCCCACACCCTCCAGCACGGCGTCCCAGTCCAGGTTCTGCACCTGCCCGGCGAGCTCATGGAAACTCATGGGGTTGTACATCTTCGTCAGGTCCCGGACGGTCACCTTGTCCCAGTGGTGGGAGGCGATGCGCGTCTCCAGGTCCATGACCGCGCGAGCCTGCTGCGCGGCGTCGTCGTACCCCGCGAGCTCCAGCATCTTCTGGACGTGCGCCACGTACTTCTCGCGCAGGGACGCGTACTGCTCCTCGCGGTAGTACTCCTCATCCGGCAGTCCCAGCCCAGCCTGCCCCACGAACACGAGGTTGCGCTGCGGGTCCCCCGGGTCCGAGTCCAGGTCGATGTCCAGCGCGGCACCCACGCCACGGCGCATGGCCGTGCCGAACCAGCGGGAGAGCGCCTGCGGCGAGTCGATCGCGGCCACGGCATCCAGGTCCTCGCGCAGCGGCTCCGTGCCGAGCGCCTCGATGCGCCCGGTGTCCATGAAGGACGCGAACAGCAGCGCGATCTTCGTCTCCGCGCTCTGTTCCGCGGACGACGCCGCCTGCTCGCCGTCCGCATTCGCACCCGTGATGATCTCGCGCACCGCCCGCTCTGCCTTGTCGCGCAGCTCGATGAACGCGCCCGTGCTGGGCTTGTCGTCCGGAATCTCCGCGGTGCGCAGCCAGGCACCGTTGACGTGGCGGAAGAGGTCGTCCTGCGGGCGGACCGAGCGGTCGAAGCCTTCGAGGTCAAATACGGAAGTGGTCATGGTGCACACGCTAACGACCCCAGCGCCGCGGCTCCACGGTCCGGCGGAGCCTTTTTCGGACAGCTAAACGAGGCGCGACCGGGGCCCCGGGGCACGATCCGCGCCCCGTTCTGCCCCCACCCCTCGAACAAAGTGCAGCTTGTGACGTTTCGCGGCCTGGTTTCGTCACAACCTGCACAAAATCCGGGGTGGTGGGCGGACAGGGCCGGGCACGGGGGAGGAGAAAGGCGGGATGCGCCGTTCACGACGCCGCCGCCCCGGGACCCTGCCCCTGCCACCCGTGTCACCCCTGCAAAAACTGAGCAAACGCACTCTGGGGCCCTCGATCGTGCGTTTGCTCCGTTAAAGATCGCACCGCGGGACCGGGTGCCGCGCCTCCCTGCGCGCCGCGGGGCGCAGGGCACCCCGGCTAGAGTTCCCACCACGGCACACAGTCGTGGGCTGTGGTGCCCCCCAGCGACCCGGTGAGGAGAGGCCGATGGCTGAGAACGAGGGCGACACCCGGATGGGCGTGTGGATCGTGGCGTGGTCAGTGTGCACCGCTCTGCTCCTGTGGCTAATCGCGAGCTTCACGGAGCTGCCATGGGGGATCACGGTGTTCATGGTGCTGCTGCCGCTGGTACTGGGGCCCTCGCGTCCCTGGTGAGACGACGGCGCGTGACGGCCGCCCACGGAGAGTACGAGATCGAGACGCAGGCGGCGCGCAGCGAGGCGAGCCTCCTCGTCCCGGCAAGCCCGGAGGCGGTGAGGGAGGCTGTTCGCCACGCTGCCACGGGGCAGTTCCAGCTGGTCGACGAGCAGGGGGAGAAGCTGACCCTGCTGCGCCGTATGAACCTGGCGACCTGGGGCATGACTCTTCGCGTGATGGTGACGTCCACAGCGGAGGGAACCCGGATCCACGCTTTCGAGGAGCCCAGACTGGGGACCACGATCTTCGACTGGGGCCAGGGCAGACGGGACATCGTGCACCTCTTTGAACGGATCGAGGAACACCTCACGGGCCCCGTCCTGGAGGACTAGAGGAACTGCCGGTAGCTGCGCACGCAGTGCCGCGCGATCTGGCCGACGATCCTGTTGGACACCGCGATCTGCCGTTCGCGGCGCACGGAACGGGTCAGGACCGCCACCGCGATGGACTTCTCCCCGGGGTGGGAGATCACGCCGGCCTCGTGGCACAGCGCCCCGAACGATCCCGTCTTCGCGGCGACACCGGCCCCGGGGTAGGAGAAGGCCTCCGCGAACCGGTGGCCCCAGGCCTGCTGCGACATCACCTCGCGCATGAACGCGCACTGCGCAGTCGACGCGGCCCGGTCCTGCCAGATGGCGCACAGCAGCGCCACCAGGTCCGAGGCGGTGGTTGCGGAGACGAGCAGCGGGTCGTACCCGACGGGGTCGGGCACCAGGTAGGGATCCTGCGCCTGCTCCGTGCCCACAGACACTGCCTGCTCAGGGACGGCGTCGGGTGCGGGTCCCGGGCGGACGACGGTGCTGGACAGGCCCATTTCCCGCAGCACGTCCCGGACGCGGGCGTGGCCGACCTCGCGCAGCACGGCCTGCCCGGCGGCGTTGTCGGAGACGGTCATCATCAGCCGCACCAGGTCCCGCCAGGAGATCCGTACCGGGTCCTGGCAGATCGCGAGTCCCGTGGGGCCGTCCGCCCTGTCCTCGGGTCGGAGGGTCACGAGCGCCGTCGGGTCCAGGTCGCCGCGGTCCACCGCGCGGCAGAAGGCCACCATGACCACGAGCTTGTACAGCGACGCCGCCGGGAACGCCTCGTCCGCCCGCCACCCGAACGCGGGCAGCTCGGGGGCGTCGATCACGCGCACGGCCACGGCGCCCGTCATGTCCGCGTCCCGCAGGATCCCGGTGACGTCCTGGGCAAGGCGGCCCAGCACGGCGTCGGCCGCGGGGCGCTCCCACATCTCAGCGCTCACCGTCGCCACACCTGCTCAGGCACGTCTGCAGCAGGCTCGCGGCCTCCCGGGCCGCCGGCTCCGCGTCCGGGTGGTGGAGCACCCGGAGCCTGAGCGGCAGGACCCCGTCCTCCAGCGGGATCCCGTCCACCCCGGGCGTCGAGTGCGGCACGAGGGCCGCGGCCCTCGCCACCCGGATCTCGGCGGCGAGCTGCAGCGGGTCCGCGACCTCCTTGAGCCGGGCGGCCACGCCCAGGGACTCGAGCTCCGCGGCCAGGACGTCGTGCGCGGCGGGGCCGTCCGTGCGCGGTGCGGTGAGGAGCACGGGGCCGACGGCGCGGCGCAGCGTGCGGCGCGAGACGGGCTTCTCCACGACGGCGGTCGTGACCAGATCCTGGGCGACGGCTACCACGGGCAGGGCCACGAGCTCGTCGGTCACGATCGGCGCGACCACCACGCCCACCGCCGTGGGGTCACCCCGCACCTCCCGCACGATCTCCGACGACGGTGCGCTCGCCCACCGCGCTCCGGTGAAGTCCGCCCCGGGCGAGAGCAGGCGGTTGCCCACCCATGCGGCGGGCACGGAGCGCGGCAGGAGCATCCGCACGGAGCGGTCCAGGAGGGCGACGTCCTCGCTCAGGGCGAGCACGCGCCGTCGTGCGGCCATCAGTTCCTGGGCCCGCGGGAGGAACGCCTGGCCGGCGGGGCTCAGGCTGACGCCCCGGGCGTGGCGCAGGAACAGGGTCTCGCCCACGGCGGACTCGAGCCTGCGGATGGTCTGCGACAGCGGTGGCTGCGACATGCCGAGCGTCTCGGCCGCCCGTCCGATGTGGCCCACTTCCGCAACCACCAGGAAGCACTCGACCCAGCGCAGCAGGTTGCCCGCCCGTCCCTGTTTCATATCTTCAAGCCTATGTCAGATGCCTTTTCAAAGTCTTGGACATATGGAACCTGCGTTCCCTACCGTGAACGAGTCATTGCACGAACCCCAGGACGGAAGTCTCACCATGCTCGATCCACTCGCTCGCCGCACGCGCCGTCGGACCCTGGTGCTCGGCGTCGTCGCCGCCCTCTCACTCAGCGGCTGCGCGGCGCTGCAGGACGACGGCGCCCGGTCCGCCGCGGACGACCTCGCCCGTGGCCTGCACTCGGAGGACGTCTCCGGCCTGGCGTTCTCGAACGGGCCGGGCGAGGAGGTGCAGACCGAGCTGGAGCGGATCCTGCGCACCACGGGAGGCATCGAACCGGACGTCACGGTCACGGGCACGGAGGTGGAGGGGGACACCGCACGGGCGGAGCTGTCATGGCGCTGGGACCTTCCCGCCACTGACGAGGACTGGACCTACAGCACGGACGTGGACCTCACCCGCTCCGACGGCGGGTGGCGGTCCACGTGGCAGCCGTCGGTCGTGGAGCCCGGGCTGAACGGGAACGAGGGGCTGCGCATCCGCACGGTCCAGCCGGAGCGCGGGGAGATCCTGGGCGCGAACGACGTGCCGCTGGCCATGTCGCAGCCCGTGCACCGCGTGGGCCTGGACCTCCGGAAAGTCCCGGCGGCCCAGCGTGCGGACGCGGCAACGGCCCTCGCGAAGGCGGTGGACATCGACGCCGAGACCTACCGGAAGGCGGTCGCGCAGGCGTCGGACGACGCGTGGGTCGAGGCCGTGACGCTGCGCGAGGAGGACTTCCGGGCCCTGGACGCGGCGCAGATGAAGAAGATCCCCGGCATGCAGGCCACGGAGGACACCCGGGTGCTCGGGCGGAGCAAGGGCTTTGCCGCCGAAACCCTCGGCTCGGTGGTCGAGGCCACGGCGGAGGACCTCGAGAACTCGGGCGGAGCACTCACCCGGGGCGCCTGGATCGGCCGCGGGGGTCTGCAGCAGGAGCACGAGGCGAGCCTGCGGGGCGCGCCGGGCGTCGTCGTCGACCGCGTGGGCGTGAACCCGGACGGCAGCCTGGAACCCGGGCGGGTCCACCAGCTCGTGGCGCACGCCCCGCGCGCGGGCGAGGACCTGCACACCACCCTGGACGCCACCCTGCAGGAGGCCGCGCAGCGCGCGCTGGAGGACGTGGACTCGCCGTCGTCCGTGGTGCTCGTGCGCCCCTCCGACGGCGCCGTCCTGGCAGTCGCCAACGGAGCCGGGTCGAAGGGGTACCCCACGGCGACGCTCGGGCAGTACGCCCCAGGCTCCACCTTCAAGATCGCCACATCCCTGGCCATGCTGCGCCAGGGGGACACCCCGGACACCACCGTGGACTGCCCTCACACCTACGCCGCGGAGGGCACGAGCGTGGCGAACTTCTCCGGCTATCCGCGGCAGTTCGAGGGGCGGGTCCCGCTGCGCCAGGCGATCGCCCACTCGTGCAACACGGCGTTCGCGGCCCAGCACGGGCGGATCTCGCAGCCAGAGCTCGCCGACGCCGCGGAGTCCCTGGGCGTGGGCGTGGACATGGCGCCCGGCATGCCGGTGTTCTCCGGCAGCATCCCGTCCGAGGAGCCGGCCGGTGAGCACGTGGCCGCCATGTTCGGGCAGGGGCGGACCCTCGTGTCCCCCTTCGGAATGGCGCGGTTCGTCGCCAGCGTGCAGGCCGGGAAGCTCGTGCAGCCCACGCTCCTTGCGGGCGACGACGCCGCGCACCACGCCGCGCACGACGACGACGCCGCCGCGGCACCGGCTCGGCGCGTGCCCCTGACCTCCGGGGAGTCCGCCGGGCTCCACACGCTGATGCGCGAGGTCGTGGCCAGCGGCCACCTGGAGGACCTCGGTTCCCTGTCCCCGGACACCGCCATCGGCAAGACCGGCACCGCCGAGTACGGCAACGAGGACCCGCCCCGCACCCACTCGTGGGTGATCGCCGGGCACGAGGACCTCGCCGCCGCGGTGTTCGTGGAGGACGGGAACCTCGGCTCGATCACCGGCACCCCGATCATGCTGGACGTGCTGCGGGCCGCGCAGGGGTCGTGAGGGGAAGCACCCGGTGCACATCAAGTGCAGCTTGTGACGTTTCGCGGCCTGGTTTCGTCACAACCTGCACAAGATCCGGGGTAGTGGGCAGGCAGGGATGGGCGCCGGGGAGGAGGAAGGCGGCATGCGCCATTCACGACGACGCCGCGGCGCCCTGTCTCGTGGGCACGCGAGGGCACCAGCGTGCCAGGATGAACCAGGAATGAGCACGGCGGCACGAGGGAGCTGAAGCGCATGGGCGCGAGCGCAGTGGTCGGGGGCCTGGTCTCCGTGATCGGGCTGGGCCTGGTCATGGGGTTCTCGCCCACCATCTACGCGCTCGTGCTGCGGATCCTCACTCAAAGCACTCGGCCCGGGCGTCCGGTGCACTTCCTGACCCTGGGGATGGTGCTCGGGACTACGCTTCTGCTGCTCGTCTTCCGCACGGTGGACCCGCAGACTCTGACCGCGCTGCTGGAGGACCGCACCAAGGGGCTGCTGGTGCGCCGCAGCGTGGACCTCACCGCCGGGGTTCTCCTGGCAGTGCTGGCGCTCGTCGAGCTCGTCCGCTGGCGCACCCGGCCCCGCAGGCCACACCGCGCGCCGAGGTCCGAGGTGCTGGACTCGTCCCGGCACATGGTTGCCCTCGGATTCCTCAACACCGTGGTGGGGATGAGCGGCCCGGCGACCATGTACATCGCTGGCCGTCTCTTCACCGGGCTGACGCACCACGTGGTGGGGCAGCTGGCGTTCTTCACCATCTTCCTGGTGGCCGTGGTGGGCCCCTACTGGCTCCTCACCTGGGCGTGGGAGAAGGTCCCCGCCCTCTCGCGCACCGTGGAACGGATCACCCGCTGGGTGGCCGCCCAGGACCCGCAGCCCGTCCTGACCGTGGGCCTTGCGGCAGCCGCGGCGGTGTTCCTCACCATGGGCATCCGGGGCTGAGCCAGCGCACTCGGGCCGCCCCAGCGTCGTCGTGCCGCTCAGCCGTCCCGGGAGGATACGCCCGAAATCTTCCCGCCCCGGCTCTCACGGTCTGCCCGCCCCCGTGCTCTGCCCGCCTCCTGGTGCCTCAACGGAGCAAACGCGCATTGGGCGGTCGATTTCTGCGCTGACGGAGCAAACGCGGAAGCTGGGAGGGGAGCTGGGGCTGCGTCCTGTCTGCCCTGCGGTTGCAACAACGGAGCAAACGCAGAGGGACAGGGTGACAGAAGGGGCAGAGGGGGAGCAGCGGAGCGGGGTCAGTCCCTGCCCGTGAAGGTTGGCTTGCGCTTCTCCTGGAAGGCCTTGAAGCCCTCCCGGTAGTCGGCGGTGGCGGTCAGCACGGCCTGCACCGCGCTCTCACTCGCCAGGGAGTCCCAGAGGCCCGCGCGCTCGTCGCGGACCTGCGCCACGAGACGTTTGGAGGCCACGAAGGACTGGGTGGCACCTCGGGCGGCCTTCGCCATGCGCTCCTCGGTGAACGGGAGCAGCTCCTCCGCCGGCACCGCGCGCGAGAACAGCCCGGCGGTGACGGCCTCGGCGCCGCTCATCATCTCCCCGGTGTAGATCAGGTCCAGGGTGCGGTGCGCCCCGAGGCGCTCGGTGAACAGCGCGTGCCCCCCGGAGTCCAGGATGGCGCCAAGCGCGGCGAACGGTGAGCCGATCTTTGCGTCCTGCGCCACGTAGACCACGTCCGTGGCGATCGTCAGGCCCAGCCCCACACCCAGGCACGCACCCTGCACCGCGGCGAACGTAGGGGCGGGGAAGCTCGACATCTGCTGCATGAGGGGCAGCAGGGTCCCGGTGAGGTAGCCCTCGGCGTCGTCGGTCGCGGGGTCCACGGCTGAGATGTCGCGACCGGCGCAGAACACGCGGCCCTCACCCGTGAGCAGCAGCGCGCGGACCCCGGCGGCCTCGGCCTCCGTGTACGCGGCGGTGAGCTCCTGCAGGGCGCCGAGGTCCAGCGAGTTCCGCTTCTCGGGTGCATTGAGCACCACGCGGGCGATGTCATCCTCGATGGTCAGGTCGATCACGGTGTTCTCCTCGGGTTCGGGTCCACCGGGCGCAGTGTCGGCGGGAATCGGTGTGCTGCGGCGCCCGGGCGGACCGGCATGCCGTGCCAGCGACGGCGCGGCAGCCAGGTGCGTGGTGCCGCCGTGCGGAGCGCGGTCGTGCGATGTCGCGCGTTCGCCGCAAGCGGGCGCAGACGGCGATGACGCCGCCCGGGGCGGGTGCGGCGTCGTCGCCGTCCGGGTGGGTCAGGCGTCGAAGTCCACACTCAACCGGTCGGAGGTGGGGCGCGTCTGGCAGGTGAGGACGTATCCGGCGTCCAGTTCGTCCTTCTCGAGCGCGAAGTTCTCCTCCATCTCGAACTCGCCGGAGGTGACCTTGGCGCGGCACGTGCCGCACACCCCGCCGGCGCACGCGAAGGGGACGTCCGGGCGCACGCGCAGGGCGGCGTTGAGAACGGTCTCCGCGGCGGACTTGGGAGACTTCACCTGGGCGGAGGTGCCGTCCAGGTTGAAGATGATCTCGTAGTTCTCGCCCTTGGGGTCCGCCTTGACCACGCGGCCCTGCTGGCCCTGCGGGGTGGTGGGCTTGCCGGTGGTGAACAGCTCGAAGCGCACGCGGGACTCGTCCACGCCGCGCTCCTTGAGGACGTCCCGGCACAGCTGCACGAGTTCGAAGGGCCCGCACAGGAACCACTCGTCCGTGGAGTCCACCTGGACCACGTGGTCCAGCAGCTCCTCGAGCTTGTCGTGGTCGATCCGCCCGGACATCAGCGGCGAGATCCGCTGCTCCCGGGACAGCACGTGGTGCACGGCCAGGCGGGAGGGGTACTTGTCCTTGAGGTCGCCCAGCTCCGCCGCGAACATCACGTCCATGGACGAGCGGTTGGCGTAGATGACATCCATCGCGGCGGTGTCCGAGGCGCGCAACAGGGCGCGGGCGATCGCCATGATGGGGGTGATCCCGGAGCCGGCGGCGAACGCCACCAGGTGCACGTTGCGCTTCTTGGCCACCTCCCGCTCGGCGAGCTTCTCGGGGTCATTCATGGAGGTGATGTTGACCTTGGAGGTGAACGCGCCCTGCGGGTTCATCACGTCCAGGGTGTCTCCTGCGGCGAGCTGCTCGTTCGCCCACGTGGAGAACACGCCACCCATGTCCTTCTTGATGGCCACACGGATCTCACCCGGGGTGGGGTCCGCGCAGATCGAGTAGGAGCGGCGCACCTCGTGCCCGTTGATCTGCGCGCGGATGGCCACGTACTGCCCGGGCAGGTAGTTGTAGTCCGCCACGAGGTCCTCGGGGACCTCGAACGTGACCTCCACGGAGTCGGGGGTCAGCGTGCGCACCTCGGAGACCGCGAGGGTGTTGAACGTGGCGCGGCGCTTACCGTCACCCGCGCTGGCCTCGGTGGCGTCCTCCACGGCAGAGGTGTCCGGCGTTTCGCTCATGATCAGTGCACCTTGAAGTAGTCGAAGGGTTCTTTGCAGTCGTTGCAGACCCACAGGGCCTTGCAGGACGTGGACCCGAAACGGGTCATTTCGCGGGTGTCCAGGGAACTGCAGTGCGGGCACTTCACGGCCAGGCTCAGTCGCACCGGCCCGGAGTTGTGCCCGGCAGCGGTGCGCCCGGTGGGCGGGGCGATGCCGTACTCGCGCAGCTTGGCCTGGCCCCCGGGGGACATCCAGTCGGTGGTCCACGCCGGGCGCAGCACCTGCACCACGCGCACGTCCTCGTAGCCGGCGGCGGTGACCGCGGCTTCGAGATCCGCGGCCATGGTGTCCATGGCGGGGCAGCCCGAGTAGGTGGGGGTGATGACGACGACGTTCTCGTTCTCCCGCGCCACGGCGTCCCGCAGCACCCCGAGGTCCTCGAGCGTGAGCACCGGGATCTCCGGGTCGCACACGGTGGCGGCGACGTCCCACAGGGCGGCGTCGCGCGCATCGTCCGGGCGCCGGGACGGCCCCAGGGGGACCTCCCGGGGCGCCACGCCGCCCGTGGGCGGTAGCGAACGGGGCGGAACGCGGGAGAACACGGTGCTCACCACGTGGCGCCGGGATGCTGGCGGGCGAGCCACTGCATCTCGGCGAGGATGTACCCGCGGTACTCGGAGTAGGAGCCGTCACGTGGTGCGGCGGAGAGTCGGGCCTGGGCCACGTTCGGGACATCGAGCTCGGCCTCCGCCAGCAGGGCGGTGACGCGGTCCACGGTCCGCTCGCGCAGGCTGGAGGGCCGCACGGCGGTGCCCTCGAGCTCGTCGTGCAGGGGCTCGTCCGTGAACAGCTCGTCCAGGTAGGGCCACATGTAGTAGAGGCCCTCCTGGATGCGCCGCCTGGACTCCTCGGTTCCGAGGCCCAGGCGCAGGATCCACTGGGCGGCGTGGTCCTGGTGGTACTCGACCTCCTTCAGCGCCTTGTCCGCGATCGCGGCCAGGGTCTGGTCCGTGGAAGACTGCAGCGCCGAGTAGAGCTCGTACTGGTAGAAGGAGAACAGCAGCTGACGCGCGATGGTCTGACCGAAGTCCCCGTTCTCCTGCTCCACGAGGCGCACTGAGCGGAACTCCTCCTCGTTGCGGAAGTACGCGAGCTCGTCCTCGGTCTTGCCCCACGCGGAGCCCGCGTAGGTCAGCAGGAAGCGCGCGTGGCCGATGAGGTCCAGCGCGATGTTGCCGAGGGCGATGTCCTCCTCGAGCTCGGGGGCCCGGGAGATCCACCAGCCCAGGCGCTGGGACAGCATCAGGGCGTCGTCGCCGAGACGCAGAGCGTACTGGGCCACGGCCTCCGAGGCCTTGCCGCCGGTCTCCGCGATCTCCTCGGCGGTGATCGCGTCACCCGCGGACTGCTTGGTGGCGGAGTCGTGGGAGGCGAACGCGCTCACAGGTGCTTCACCCCTTCGCTCTTGGTGTAGTACGTGGCGTGGCGGTAGCTCTTGCCCTGCGCCGACTCGAAGTAGCCGCCCTTGGAGTCCGGATCCGAGGCCGTGATGGCGTCCGCGGGGACCACCCACACGCTCGTGCCCTCGTTGCGCCGGGTGTAGAGGTCACGCGCGTTGCGCACGGCCATGGTGGCGTCGGGGGCGTGCAGGGAGCCCGCGTGCACGTGGGACAGCCCGCGCGAAGAACGCACGAAGACCTCCCACAGGGGCCAGTTGCCGGTCTGGTTCTCACTCATGCTCAGGCTCCGATCAGCTCGGCGGAGCCGCGGTCCGCCATCACAGTGGTCTCGTCGATCGCCACGGCGGCCTCGGGGGACGACGCCGCTGCCTCCACCTCGGCAGCCTCGCGCGCCTGCCGCTGGGCATAGGCCTCGGCCGCCTCGCGGACCCAGGCACCGTTGGTGTGGGCCTCGCGGCGGCGCTTCATGCGCTGCACGTTGCACGGGCCGGAGCCCTTGATCACGGACATGAACTCGTTCCAGTCCAGCTGGCCGTAGTCGTAGTGGCCGCGGGCCTCGTTCCACTTCAGGTCCGGGTCCGGCAGGGTCAGGCCGAGAGCCTCGGCCTGCGGGACGATCATGTCCACGAAGCGCTGGCGCAACTCGTCGTTGGAGAAGCGCTTGATGTTCCACTGCATGGACTGCTGCGAGTTGGGGGAGTCCGCGTCCGGGGGACCGAACATCTGCAGGGCGGGGCCGTAGAAGCGGTTCACTGCCTCCTGGGCCATCTGCTTCTGCGCCTCGGTGCCGTGGGAGAGCTCGTAGAGGATCTCCCAGCCCTGGCGCTGGTGGAAGGACTCCTCCTTGCAGATGCGCACCATCGCGCGGCCGTACGGGCCGTAGGAGGCGCGGCACAGCGGCACCTGATTGCAGATCGCGGCGCCGTCCACGAGCCAGCCGATCGCGCCCATGTCCGCCCAGGTGCGGGCCGGGTAGTTGAAGATTGAGGAGTACTTGGCCTTGCCGCTCAGCAGCTGCTCGTTGAGCACGGAGCGCGGGGTGCCCAGGGTCTCCGCCGCGGAGTAGAGGTACAGCCCGTGGCCGGCCTCGTCCTGGACCTTGGCCATCAGCACGGCCTTGCGCTTGAGGCTCGGGGCGCGGGTGATCCAGTTGGCCTCCGGCTGCATGCCAATGATCTCGGAGTGCGCGTGCTGGGAGACCTGGCGGGTCAGGCTCTTCCGGTAGGCCTCCGGCATCCAGTCCCGGGGCTCCACGCGGGAGTCCTCGCTGAGGAGGTGCTCGAAGTGCTGCTGCTCGGCGGTGGGCTCCGCCTGGTCCGCAGTGGTGGTCTGCTCAGTCATGGTGGGTGTCCTCGGTTCGCGGGTGAGATGGGAGCGGAGGATGAACTCTGTACGCTGCCGGCAATAATAACTGACCGCTCGTTCAGAATATAGGCCCCCGGTGTGGTCGTCAACACATCTTCCGCCCGGGAGGCGGGGACCCGTCAATGGATGTGCAGGGGTGGCGACGCCGCGGCGGAGCCCTGGACTTGTTGACACACGTCACATTTCGCGGTTACCTACTGACCGATCGTTCTGAAAATCTGAGGAGCCCTCCCGTGCCACACCATCCCGTCCTCACTGGCGACCGTGCCTCCGAGTGGTTGGGGATCACCGTGCAGCGCGCGGACCCCGGGCACTGCGTGATCTCCATGGCCGTGCGGGAGGAGATGCTCAACGGCTTCGGCATCGTGCACGGCGGGATGATCTTCGCGCTCGCGGACTCGTGCTTCGCCATGACGTGCAACGACCCGGAACCGGACGGCACCTCCATGACCGTGGCCCAGGGCGTGGACATCAACTTCCTCAGCTCGGCCCACCCGGGCCAGACCCTCGTCGCGGAGGGCCGTCAGATCGCCACCACCGGGCGCAGCGGCCTGTGCGACATCACCGTCTCCACCCAGGGCGGGGACGTCGTCGCCCAGTTCCGCGGCCGCACCGCACCGTGCCCCTTCGCCAGAAAGCGTGAACCCATGACGTCGTGCTCCGTGCCCAGCCCGTACCACCCCGTGGCCTCCGAGGACTCCTCTCAGCCGGATCCCGAGGAGCTGATGAGCCGGGACCAGATCGAGGCGCTGCAGACGGAGCGCCTGAACTGGACCCTGCACTACGCGTACGAGAACGTGCCCGCCTACCAGGAGCTCTTCGACGAGCACGGGGTGCACCCGGACGACTTCCGGGAGCTCGAGGACCTCGCGAAGTTCCCTTACACGGACAAGGAATTCCTGCGCAAGGCCTACCCGTTCAAGTCCTTCGCCACGCCCATGTCCGAGATCCGACGCATCCACGCGTCGTCGGGCACCACCGGGCAGCCCACCGTGGTGGCCTACACGGAGGAGGACCTGCAGACGTGGGGGACCCTCGTGGCACGCTGCTTCCGGCTCTCGGGAATGAAGCCCGGGGACAAGGTGCACAACGCGTACGGCTACGGGCTGTTCACCGGCGGGCTGGGCGCCCACTACGGTGCGGAGCGCCTGGGATGCGCCGTGATCCCGATGTCCGGAGGGCAGACGGAAAAGCAGGTGCAGCTCATCCGAGACTTCGAGCCGCAGGCCATCCTCTCCACCCCCACCTACCTGCTCACCATCGCGGACGGCTTCCGCAAGCTCGGTCTCGACCCGCGCGAGACCTCCCTGCGGCACGCGGTACTCGGGGCGGAGCCGTGGACCGAGGAGATGCGCCACGAGATCGAAAAGACGTTCAACATCTCCGCGTGCGACATCTACGGACTCTCCGAGGTCATGGGCCCCGGCGTGGCCGGCGAGTCCTGCGAGACGAAGGATGGTTCGCACATCTGGGAGGACCACTTCCGCCCGGAGGTCATCGACCCGTTCGACGACACGGTGCTGCCCACCGGGCGCCCCGGCGAGCTCGTGTTCACCGCGCTGACCAAGCAGGCGCTGCCGATCATCCGCTACCGAACCCACGACCTCACCCGCCTGCTGCCGGGCACCGCCCGTCCGGGCCACCGGCGCATGGGCCGCATCACCGGGCGCTCGGACGACATGATCATCCTGCGCGGCGTGAACCTCTTCCCGTCCCAGATCGAGGAGCTCGCGCTGAAGATCCCCGCGCTCTCCCCGCACTTCACGCTGGAGATCACCCGGCCGCACCGCATGGACCAGATGACCATCCACATCGAGCGCCGCGAGGACGCCACCCGCGAGGAGGCGGGGGAGGGTGCTCGTCGGCTGCTGCACGAGATCAAGACGAAGATCGGCTCCAGCGCCACGATCGACATCGCCGAGCCGGACACCCTGGCCCGTTCCTCCGGGAAGCTGCGGCGCGTGTACGACCACCGCGACAAGTGAGTTCCGGCGTTGCCGGGGCCCGCTGTGGCGGTGGAGCCCAGGTGACGAGCCGGTAGCCTGAGGTTCTCCGTTCCCGACAGCCCGACAGAAGGTCGAGGTCCCCGTCCATGTCCCCCGCGAGCACTTCCCCCGCCTCCGACGGCGCCGCGGCGGCCCCCAAGCGGGGCCGTCCCGGGTACGACCGAGAGACCCTGCTGTCCGTGTGCGTGGACGTCTTCAACCGCTACGGCTACGACGCCACCTCCATGGGGACCCTCTCCAAGCACCTGGGGATCTCCAAGTCCGCGATCTACCACCACGTGGAGTCCAAGGAGGCGATTCTCGGCCAGGCACTGGACCGTGCGCTGGACTCGCTGGAGGCGGTCTTCGAGTCCGTCCTGGCCTCGGACCACGGGCCGGTCAACAAGCTCGAGGCGATCCTCGACGGCTCGGTGCGGGTGCTCGTGGACCAGATGCCCTACGTGACCCTGCTGCTGCGGCTGCGTGGGAACTCGGAGGTCGAGGAGGCCGCGCTGCAGCGTCGCCGCACCCTGACCCGCACGGTCGAGGACTTGGTGCGCGAGGCGCAGGAGCTGGGGGAGCTGCGCACGGACATCTCCGGGAAGTCCGCACCGCGTCTGATGCTGGGCATGGTCAACTCGATCGTGGACTGGTACCAGCCCGGCCGCTCGGGCACAGTGGACCAGCTCGCGGCGACCGTGGTGACGATGGTCTTCTCGGGCCTGCGGGCTTAGCCGTCCTCGCGGGTACCCCGAGGATCCGCGGGGATCCGCGCACCCGCTCACGATTGCGGGCGAACGGGCAGGCGCGCCCGAGGATCCCGTGCGACCCGGCAGTCTGGGACCCGCCCGGCGGCACCCGCGTCAGCTGCGGCGCGCGGAGAGGATGCAGAACTCGTTGTCCTCGGGGTCGGCGAGGACGGCGAACGTGGCGTCCTCCGGCTGGCCCACGTCCGCACGGCGGGCTCCCGCGGCGAGGAAGCGCTCGACGATGGCGTTCCAGTCCTCGGTGACGTGCGGCGCGAAGTCCAGGTGGATCCGGTTCTTGACCGTTTTCGGCTCGGGCACCGGGACGAAGCAGATCCCCGTCTGCACGGCGTCGAACTCCCGACGGTCGTCGATGTCCCCGGTGGGGCTGCTGCGCGGGGCAATCGCCGCCTCGTCGGCGTCCTCGTACATCACCTCCCAGTCGAGCACCTGGGCCCACCAGTGCGCCTGGGCGTGGAGGTCGCGGCAGTCGATCACGGCGGTGTAGAGACGCATGGTGTGCTCCTTGAAGGGTGTGGCGCCAGTCCTGCAGACGGCGGCGGAAGGCGCCGGGGGCCGCCGCAGTCCCGGGAACACCGGAGCCCCACGACGTCATGCCACGGGGCTCCGGAGGTTCAGGTCGCCGTCAGACAGCACCGCCGTCAGACCGTGCTGCCGGCACCCCCGAACGGGCGGGGACTCACGCCTCCGGCACCGGCCACCGCTTGGCCACCAGCGTCAGGACGTCGTAGGTGGCCACGATCTCGTCGTTCTGGTTGGTCAGGCGGGCGTCCCACGCGACCTCGCCGTACTCGTCCGTCACGCGCGGGGTGATCTTCTTGGCGGTCAGGGTGACCCGGATGGCGTCCTCATACGTCACGGGGGTGATGAACCGCAGGTTCTCCAGCCCGTAGTTGGCGAGAACGGGCCCGGGTGCGGGCTCCACGAACAGCCCTGCGGCCCAGGAGACCAGCAGGTAGCCGTGGGCCACGCGGCGCGGGAAGAACGGGTTGGCCGTGGCGGCCTCCTCGTCCGTGTGCGCGTAGAACGTGTCCCCGGTCTTCTCCGCGAACTCCAGGATGTCCTCGAGCGTCACGGTGCGCAGGTCCGAGACGAACTGGTCGCCGATCCGCAGCGTCTCCAGCGACTTGCGGAACGGGTGCTCGCCGGTGCCGTCCGCCACGTCCTCGCGGGTCACCGTGTTGGCGCTCGCGCCCCAGTGCCACTGGCCGGTGATGCCGGTCAGCAGGTCCGGGGAGCCCTGCACAGCGGTGCGCTGCATGTAGTGCTTGACCGCACGCACGCCGCCCAGCTCCTCGCCGCCGCCTGCGCGGCCGGGGCCGCCGTGGACCAGGTGCGGCACGGGCGAGCCGTGGCCCGTGGAGGTCTTGGCGTCGTCGCGGTCCAGGAAGAGCACGCGCCCGTGGTACGCGCCGATCCCGGAGGCGAACTGTGCCGCGAGCTCGGGGGAGTGGGTGCACACGGTGGCCACCAGGGAGCCGCCACCCATCGCAGCGATCTGCACGGCGTCCGCGACGTCCCCCGAGTAACCGAGCACGGAGGTGACCGGGCCGAACGCCTCGACCTCGTGCACGACGGGGGTGCGTGCGTCGTCGAACGAGAGCACGGTGACGGGGAAGAACGCGCCGTGCTGGGGTACGGAGGAGAGCTCCTCGGGTCCGCCCAGCTCCACGGTGGCACCGGCGTCGACCAGGGTGCGCACGGAGCGCAGCACCTCGAGGTACTGGTCCTCGGACGCGAGCGGGCCCACCGTGGTGGCGGCGTCCCGCGGGTCCCCGACGACGGCGCGCTGGGCCACCCGCTTGCGGATCGCCGTGACCACGGCGGCCTTGACCTGCTCCGGCACGACCACTCGGCGGATCGCGGTGCACTTCTGCCCGGCCTTGGCGGTGATCTCCAGGACCACGGACTTCACGAACGCCTCGAACTCGGGGGAGTCCTCGGTGACGTCCGGGGCCATGACCGCGGCGTTCAGGGAGTCGGTCTCCGCGGTGAAGCGCACACCGTTCTCCGCCACGTTGGTGTGGCCGCGCAGTGAGCGGGCCGTGGCTGCCGACCCCGTGAACGCCACGTGGTCGCGGGCGTCCAGGTGGTCGAGCAGGTCCCCGGCGGAGCCGGAGACCAGCTGCAGGGATCCCTCGGGCAGCAGCCCGGAGTCCAGCATGAGCCGCACGCACGCCTCGGTGACGTAGCCGGTGGGGGTTGCGGGCTTCACGATGGTGGGTACCCCGGCGATGAACGCGGGCGCAAACTTCTCGAGCATGCCCCACACGGGGAAGTTGAACGCGTTGATCTGCACGGCCACGCCAGGCAGGCGGGTGTAGACGTGCTCGCCCAGGAACGAGCCGTCCCGGGAGAGCTGCTCCACGGCGCCGTCCACGATCACGTTGGCATTGGGCAGCTCGCGGCGGCCCTTGGACGAGAACGTGAACAGGGTGCCGATGCCGCCGTCGACGTCGATCAGGTGGTCCTTCGCGGTGGAGCCGGTCGCGTAGGAGAGCTCGTACAGCTGCCCCTTGTGCTCCCCGAGGTGCTGCGCGAGCTGCTTGAGGATCAGCGCGCGGTCGTGGATGCGCAACTGCCCCAGCGAGGCCTGGCCCACGGTGCGGGCGTACTCCACGGCCCCGGCGGTGTCGAGGCCGTCCGTGCCCACGCGGGCCACCAGCTCGCCGGTGGCGGCGTCCTTCACGTCCGTGACCTTCTGCGGGTCGTCCGGGCGCCACCACTGGCCCCTCACGAAGCTGGGCAGGATCTGCGGGGCGCTGGTCTCGGGCGCCTGGGTCTGGGTGCTCACGCTGGGTCCTCCGGGTGTCGAGGCGGTAGCCGAACGATCGGTCAGTATTTGGACCAGGATAACCTAGGTCACACAGAGTCACCATGGCCGTTCGTCCCGCTCCACCGGGCCCGACGGCGCTGCGGCACCTTTCCCGCGCGGGCGCGCGGGCGGCGTCGTGCCACCACCACGAGGAGTGAACATGCACGAGGACCCGACCCCCGCGGACGCACGCGTGGAGAACCGGCGGCGCGCGGCGTCGTCCGACGAGCAGAAGGGCAAGCCCTTCGACGCCCTGAACCTCGAGCTGGGCGAGCTGGACCGCAAGATGGGCGTGGAGGTGGAAGAGCGTTCCGCCGAGCGCCTCGTCGCCACCATGCCCGTGGAGGGCAACCGGCAGTCCCTCGGGCTGCTGCACGGCGGCGCGTCCGTGGCGCTGGGCGAGATGCTCGGATCGTGGGCCGCCGTGATCCACGGCTCCACGATGGGCAAGGTGGCCGTGGGCGTGGACATCAATGCCACCCACCATGCCTCCGCCACGAGCGGCCGGGTGCGCGGCGTGGCCACGGCCATCCGCCTGGGCCGCACCATGACGAGCCACGAGGTGGTCATCACCCACATCGACACCGGCCGCCGGCTGTGCACGGTGCGGATCACCAACTACCTCAAGGACGCCCCCTCGCAGTAGCCGCGGCAGGCGTGCCCCGCGCACGGAAGAACCGCCCCGGCGGCCGCGTCATGGTGCGGTGCCGGGGCGGTTCTGTGTCCGCCAGAGGTCTGAGCAGACCCCTCCATCACCCGCGGATGAGGTGAACGCGGAGGCCGGGTGCCCGGAGTACTTTGGCCTCGGTGACCGTGCACCGGCCTCCGCGAATCTGTGTCAGCGCTGCCGCGCGGGGCGGGTCAGAACTGGGCGCTTTCGGTGGAGCCCTTGAGGGCGATGGTCGAGGAGTTCGGGTTGACCACCTGCGAGACCAGGTCGAAGTAGCCGGTGCCCACCTCGCGCTGGTGCTTGGTGGCGGTGTAGCCGCGCTCCTCGGCGGCGAACTCCCGCTCCTGGAGTTCCACGTAGGCGCTCATCTGGTTGCGGGCGTAGCCGTGTGCCAGGTCGAACATCGAGTAGTTCAGGGCGTGGAAGCCCGCCAGGGTGATGAACTGGAAGCGGAAGCCCATGGCGGCCAGCTCGCGCTGGAACTTGGCGATGGTGTCGTCGTCCAGGTGCTTCTTCCAGTTGAAGGACGGCGAGCAGTTGTACGCCAGCATCTGGTCCGGGAACTCCTCGTGCACGGCCTCCGCGAACTGCTTGGCGAGTTCGAGGTCCGGGGTGCCGGTCTCCATCCAGATGAGGTCGGAGTACGGCGCGTACGCCTTGGCTCGGGCGATGCAGGGCTCGATGCCGTTGCGGACCTTGTAGAAACCCTCCGCGGTGCGCTCGCCGGTGATGAACTCGGCGTCCTGCTCGTCGATGTCCGAGGTGATCAGGGTGGCCGCCTCGGCATCCGTGCGGGCGATGATGATGCTGGGCACGTCCTCCACGTCCGCCGCGAGGCGGGCCGCGTTGAGGGTGCGGATGTGCTGCTGGGTGGGGATCAGCACCTTGCCGCCCAGGTGGCCGCACTTCTTCTCGGAGGCCAGCTGGTCCTCCCAGTGCACGCCCGCCGCACCGGCGTCGATCATGGACTTCATGAGCTCGAACGCGTTGAGCGGTCCGCCGAAGCCGGCCTCCGCGTCCGCGACGATCGGCGCCATCCAGTTCTCCACGGTGTGGACGTCCTCGGCGTGCTCGATCTGGTCCGCACGCTTGAGCGCGTTGTTGATCCGGCGCACCACCTGGGGAACCGAGTTCGCCGGGTAGAGGGACTGGTCCGGGTAGGTCTGGCCCGCCAGGTTGGCGTCACCGGCCACCTGCCAGCCGGAGAGGTAGATGGCCTTCAGGCCCGCCTTGACCTGCTGGACCGCCTGGTTGCCCGTCAGAGCGCCCAGAGCATTGATGTAATCCTCCGAGTTGAGCAGGTACCAGAGGCGCTCCGCCCCGCGGCGGGCGTTGGTGTGCTCTTCTCGAAAGGAGCCCTGCAGACGCAGGACCTCCTCGGGCGCGTAGTCACGGGTCACACCCGCCCAGCGCGGGTTCTCCTCCCAGTCACGGGCCAGTTCAGCGGCGCTGCGGAGGTTGCTGTTCTCGTTGCTCATCTCGGTCTCCTTTGATCGTTCGAGCCGGCGGCCTCGGTGGAAGCTCCGCACGGGTAACTTGATGTGTTCCACTTTTGCCGCGATCTGCACCCTCGCATAGAGGTTTTTCGGATGAAGAATTGAATTTCTTCACGTTTGAGAAAAATCTGCCTAAACTCGGACTATGACCCTGGACACAGGACCCCGCAGGCACCGTCGCACCGTCGACGCCGCTCCCACCCATTCCACGACCGAGCGCACCGCTCCCGCGGGACACGGGAGGGCGGGCACCCGAGGTGGCCGCGCGGCGTCGTCGTCCTCCGAGGTGCCGCCCGAGGAGTCGGGGGACCCGGCGGACCCGATCGTGCTGGGTCGGCGCATCCGCTACCGCCGCAAGCGCCTGCGAATCACGCTGGAGGAATTGGCGCGCACCGCGGGAATGGCGCCGTCCGCGCTGTCACTGATCGAGAACGGCAAGCGCGAGCCCAAGCTCAGCGCGCTGTCCGCGATCGCTGCGGCCCTGGACATGGGGGTGGAGCAGCTGCTGGGCTCCAAGGCGCCCTCTCGGCGCATGGAACTGGAGATCCAGGTGGAGCGGGTCCAGCGCGGGCCCATGTACTCCGCGCTCGGGCTGCCCACGGTGCGGGTGGGGCCGGGGACGAGCACCGAGACCCTCGAGGCGCTCGCCGCACTGCAGCAGCAGCTCGGTCAGCGGCTCGAGGAGCAGGCCGCCACCCCGGAGGAGGCCCGGCGCGCCAACACCCAGCTGCGGGCGCGGATGCAGGGCGTGAACAACTACTTCGAGCGGATCGAGACCATGGCCGCGGAGCTGCTCGCCGCCATCCGGCACACCGGCGGGCCGCTGTCCGAGCACCACATCTCCCGGCTGGTGGAGCACGTGGGCTTCGAGATCCACCAGGTCCCGGACCTGCCGCACTCCACGCGCTCCGTCACGGACCTGCGCAACCGGCGCTTCTACCTGCCCGCCAGCACGGCCGGCGGATCCCCGTGGTCCGTGCTGCTGCAGGCGGTGGGCCACCACCTGCTGGGGCACGGACGGCCCGCAAGCTACGGCGAGTTCCTGGAGCAGCGGGTGGAGACCAACTACTTCGCCGCCGCGCTGATGGTTCCCGAGGCCTCGGCGGTGGACCTCCTGGCCCGGGCCAAGTCCCAACGGGAGCTGTCCGTGGACGACCTCCGGGACGCGTTCGCGGTCTCCCACGAGACGGCCGCGCACCGCATGACCAACCTGATGACCCACCATTTCGAGATCCCCACGCACTTCGAGAAGGTGCACTCCTCCGGGATCATCCACAAGGCCTGGCAGAACGACGGCCTCCAGTTCCCCACCGACCACAGCGGGGCGGTGGAGGGTCAGCGGGCGTGCCGTTTTTTCTCCGCGCGCCAGGCCTTCTCCGGGACCAACCGGCTGCTCTCGCACTTCCAGTACACGGACACCCCGCACGGCACGTTCTGGTGCTCCGCCCGCGTGGAGGGCTCCGAGCACGGCGAGTTCTCAATCTCCTTCGGGGTTCCCTACGAGCACGTCAAGTGGTTCCGGGGCCGGGCCACGAACTACCGGCGCACCTCCACCTGCCCGGACCCGGCGTGCTGCCAGCAGCCCTCGCCCGCGCTCTCGGAGCTGTGGGACGGACAGGCGTGGCCCTCCGCGCGCCCGGCCACCCACATGCTCGCCGCAATGCCCGCCGGCGCGTTCCCCGGGGTGGACGAGACCGAGGTGTACCGCTTCCTGCAGCGCCACGCGCCGGCCGTTGAACTCGATGCGGACCTCGCGTAACGTCCGTCACGTTCCTACTGCTGCGTAGGTTGTCGTTCTCGCGGCGCGGGGCGAGCTTCCGCAGTGCGCCGCCCACCCGACGACGACGCCGCGCGGCCCCCTTGTCCGCGACGAAAGGCCAGTGCCATGTCCATCTCCACGTGCGACCTCTACGACGAGCGCGGCGACGAGCTGCAGTCCGTGACCACCCAGTTCATCTCGGTGGGAGGCGTCCACCAGTTCGCCGGCCCCATCCGCACCGTGCGCTGCTTCGAGTCCAACGTGGACGTCAAGAAGCTCGTGGCCACCCCCGGTGACGGTGCCGTGCTGGTGGTGGACGGGCAGGGCTCCATGAACTGCGCGCTGCTCGGCGACAACGTGGCCCGCACCGCCATGGAGAACGGCTGGGCGGGGCTCGTCATCAACGCCCCGGTGCGCGATCGCGTGGAGCTCGGAACCCTGCAGATCGGCGTGAAGGCCCTGGGCACCAACCCCCGCAAGTCCTCGCCCAACGACTTCGGCGAGACGGACGTGATCCTCAACTTCGGAGGTGTCACCTTCCGTCCGGGCAAGACCCTGTGGGCGGACGAGGACGGGATCCTCGTGGAGCGCTGAGTCCGGCACGGCCCCATGAGGACAGCTCCGTGGCCGCACGGCTGACGCCGGGTGGCCGAACCGCTGGAGGTCCGGTTCACGGCCGGTCGAGCGCACGAGCACCAGAACACACAGGTATCGGACGTGAAGGGCGCGACCCCTCGGGGTCGCGCCCTTCACCGTTGCCCGCACGGCGTCGTGTCAGCTACTTTCCTGCGTGCCTACGTGCTCGGCACGAAGGTGGAACCGTCCCAGGTGTACTCCAGGGTCTTGCCCGTTGGGGCGCCGCCCGGGGCGACCTCCTTGACCAGGATGGTCGGTTCGCCGGAGGCTTCGATCCGCAGCCCGGCCGGATCGGACGGGTACGGCGGGATCAGGTTGGCCTCGGGAATGGTTCCGTTGGACGAGTAGCCCTCGTCGGCGGGGGAAATGACGGTGACGCCGCGGCTGCTGCTCAGGTAGAGGTTCCCGTACCTGTCCACGGGGCTGCTCCCGGCCACGTCCCACACCTGGTCCCCGATCACGGGGGCCGGTCCGAACGAGACCAGGTCCCCGGCGTCCACGTTCACCTCGTAGCGCACGGGCTCGTTCCCCTGATAGACGGCGAAGCTGGGCTGCTTGCCCTGGGGAGCGGTCTCCGGGTGCACGATCCGTTCGTGGGACACGATCTCCATGGGGCCGTAGGCGGGGTGATTCATCTGGAACCGTCCCGTGGCCGTGCAGACCCCCGCACAGGGGTCCTCCACCGCGGGGAGCGTGGAGTGGACGGCGGGTGCTGAACTGGAAGGCTCCGGTGGCGGCGCGGTGGTCTCTGCAGTCGCAGTCGGCTCCGTGGCCGGGGTCTCCGCGCTCTCGTCGGGGGGCGCCGCCTGGGTGCTCGGCGCCGTACTCGGGGTGCTGCTCGCCGCCGGGGCCGTGCTCGCGGCGGGCGACGACGCGGCGTCGGCGGCCTGCGAGGGCTCGGCGCTCTGCGCGCAACCCACGAGCAGCGGGACAGCCAGAACAGCGGCGGTCAGGGTCTTGGTCTTCGTGGAGCACATCTCGTTCACCTCGTCGGTTGGGGGAGATCTCTGAGATCACCAAGGCATCCACCCTCCCC
>NZ_BAAARF010000009.1:0-125385 GCF_039532055.1 Kocuria salsicia
AAGGTAGCGTCAGGCACGTCGAGGTCTTCCAGATGAGGCGTGTAGGAACCTTCATCTTCGGGAGGCCTCGACCCCTATCCGGCGACCGACGCGCCGACCCCAACTACACCCTGGATCCTGAAGAGCCGGTTCACGGCCAGCTGTTTTTCCTGACCGGCCATAGAAGAGAACGAAAAGGCGCCCTCAGCTTGGGGCGCGTCCTGGCGGTAGCGAGGCCCTGGCAAATTGCCAGGGCCTCACTACCAGGTGAGCAAGATCAGGAGGCGATCATGCCATGCGGGTCGATGATGTACTTCTCCTGCGAGCCGTTGTCGAAGTCCGCGTAGGCCTGAGGAGCATCGTCAAGGCTGATGACCTTGGTCTGCAGCATGTCCGACAGGTACGGCATGCGGTCCCACAGGATCGCCTGCATCAACTCGTAGTTGTAATGCATGATCGGCGCCTGGCCAGCGGTGATCTTCGGGGACTTGATCCAGGCGTTGCCGAATTCAATCGGGTAGATGCCGTTCTGCTCGTCCTTGGACTCCGCCAGGGGGTCAGGCCCGTAGATGCCGATGATGCCGGTGGCGCCTCCCGCGCGGGTAACGTCGATCACCTGGTTGATCGCATAGGCCGGATCCTCTTTGTCCGCGTCCTTGCCGATGCCGTGAGCTTCGGTGCCGACGTAGTCCACGGCGCAGTCGACCATCGGCTCGCCAAGGATCTTTTCAATCTGGTCCTGCAGCGGGACATCCTCGTTGAGGTCAATGGTTTCGCAACCGTTGCGCTTCATCAGGGCCAAGCGATCCTTGTCATGGTCTCCGACGATGATGCAGGACGCCCCCAGCAGGCGCGCAGCTGCGGCGCCGCAACGGCCCACAGGGCCGGCCCCCGCGATGTAGACAGTGGACCCGGGCTTGGCGCCAGCCTCCATGAGGCCGTGGAAGGCAGTCGGGAGGATGTCAGAGAGAAGCGCCAGATCGCGGATCTTCTCCATGGCCTGGTCACGGTCCGGGAACTTCAGCAGCTGGAAGTCCGCATAGGGAACAAAGAGATACTCGGCCTGTCCGCCGTCCCAGCCGCCCAGGTTGAAGCCGTAGGCAGCGGAATCGGCGTCCGGGTTGCAGGTCTGGCAGACCTCGGTACGACCGTTGCGGCAGTTGCGGCAGCGGCCGCAAGCCACGTTGAAGGGAACCGAGACCAGGTCGCCTTCCTTCAGGAACTCGACGTCAGAGCCGATTTCCACGACTTCCCCGGTCATCTCATGCCCCATGACCATGCCTTCCGGGGCGGGGAAGGACCCGCGGTAGATGTGGAGGTCACTACCGCAGATGTTGGAAGCCACGATCTTCAGGACAACACCGTGGGGTGCCTTCTTGCCGTTGGGCATCTGGAGCTTCGGGAAGTCCAGATCCTCAACCTGCATGTTCTTCACGCCGCGCAAGACGACGGAACGGTTGCCTGCCATGTTCTTCACTCCTTCTTGAGTTCTCACACCGGGGCCCGGGGAGACTCGGTCCAGCCCCAGTCCTGAGGCTTGTCTAAGTGAACCACAAGTCTCTCACAGGCTAAATCGACCCCCAGGGGCCTCGTGGGGAGGGAAGCGTCCTGGACGAATCCGCGTTCCGGGGGGCTTGCCCAGGCTCGTAACGGTCGTGCAAAACCAAAAAGTACCGATGGGATCTCACAACCTATGCCTTACAGGTCAGAAGACCACCGTTCTAGGATGTAGGGGCACCCAGAAGATCCTCCCGCTTCTCCCTTCCCGGCATATGAACCCTGCGAACCCAGACATCCTCACCCCCTCCTCCTCAGCGTCCTGTTGTTGGTAAGTGGCTACCTCCTGGGCACGACCGTGTTGATCGCGGTGGCCCTCCCCCGGTACCTACGGGACCGAAGAGCTACGCGCATTTCCAACGATTTTTCCGATGATCGCCCAGGATTTGACACCACCTCGCCCAGGCCGTAGATTGATTATTAGTTGTTGAAGTTTCGTTTTTATGTTGAGCTTTGCCCGCCCACCTGGGCCGGTTGTTTTTCTGAAGAAACGTTTATGGCAAGCATCGCAACGCCTGAGCCCCTGAAATTCAGGGCACGCTCCCTTTCTGACAGAAAGACAGGTCTCACATGACTACTGGCACCGTTAAATGGTTCAACGCTGACAAGGGATTCGGCTTCATCGCCCCCGACGACGGCTCTGACGACGTCTTCGCACACTTCTCGGGCATCAACTCCGGCGGCTACCGTTCCTTGGACGAAGGCGCCAAGGTTGAGTTCGACGTCACGAACGGTGATCGCGGCCTCCAAGCCACGAACATCTCCGTTCTGTCCTGACCCACTTCGTGGCAGGTTGACCTGCGAGTAGGATCCCTACTCCCCGGTCGGCAAGTAGAGGCCCCTACCTGAATGGTGAGGGGCCTCTACTCATACCCCAGGTGAGGGAACTCACCAAAATTCCTGACTAAGGACATCAGCTCTGCGACTCGACCCAGCTCTGGAACACTTCATCCGCTCCAGCATGGACGGCGGGCCAACACAAGTCACGCTCTTCACCGGAGGGGCCACTATCCAGGGCGAGCTCATCCCGGTTTCTGAGTACCTGCAGGGGGTAAAAAGTAGCGTGATTAGCCGTTGCCCTGTTCAGTCCGATACTGCCTGGTCCCGTTCTCTGGGCTACAACGCTGAAAAAGCCCGTGCGTTCGAAGAAGAGGGTTCTTTGATTGATGGCGGATCTTTCCTTCATCTCTGCGGGGCGGGCTTGATCACGGCAAACGGTGGCTTGCTCTCTTTGCCGCAGGGCATGCCGGTCTCCTTGACCGCATCCAAAATCACTGGATGGGCCCCAGGTCTGCTGGTCACCGCAGCCTAGGGCACCTCTTCCACAGGCCCATTCCCGCAAGGAATCAGGACCCGTTTCGCCCCTCCCCTGCACGCTCTACCTTGCTCTCCCCGCATCTTGCTCCTAGGGGTGAGGTAGAGGCCCAAGTGCAGCGGTGGCATCTGCGTGCAGAAGTCTCTCTCGGGGTTTCAATTGGGGGTATATCAGGGGGCCTCATGACAAGGTGCCAAGAGGGGCCACATGTCCCTGCACGTTTTGGGTGGTTGCAAAGGGTGGAAAGACCCGGGGTATCAGGAGACCCTACGGTGGGGTGTCAGAATGGGTGTCATGACCACTCACGGTGACGCCCCCAGCAACGAAGCCCCTAGCCAGGAAGGGGTATCAGGGGGTTCCAGTGCGGTGTTCACGATGAAGGAAGCCGCCGATGTGGCAGGTGTCAGCGTGAGCACCCTCCGCCGACGACGCGCCGAGCTGGAAGAAGCGGGGGCCACCATCACTTCCGCCGGGTGGCAGGTGCCCATGACCGCACTTATCGCTGTGGGCCTCATCCACGGCGAGGGGTTCCGCCCCGCCCCACAGGCCAGACCATTGACGCCGTCTGCTCAACCCTCGGATGAAGCAGAGAGCACCGGGCGTCTGCTCGAGCGCGTCCGTGAGTTGGAAACTGAGGTCCAGGAATGGCGACGGCGCGCCGAAGTTGCTGAAGCACGAGCCGAAGAACGCCGCCGAGCTCTCGATGCCCTCCAGATCGCCAACGAAACCGAACGCATAGCGCTGCGGATGCTCACCGGGCAGAGCTCCCACACACCACAGGCTCCTACGGCTCCCGAGCCTGCTCGTGCCAGGCCGGCCGAGGAGCCGGAAGCATTCCCGGGACCCACCACACCCGTGACCTCTCAAGAGCCGCGCCGCGGGTTCTTTTCCCGCATCTTCTCGGCCTAAGAGCTTCCGCCGATAGGTGTGGTGGAGCGGTGGCATGAGACAGGCACGAGGCCTGGTAAACACGGATTTGTTGAGAATCAGTGTGTTGACGAGGAGCACTCGTGCCTGCCGTTCCATCGTGCATCATCGAACCCATCTGGGACCAGTTCCAGATGCTGATCCCTGCTGTGGCGGACGAGCATCCATTGGGTTGCCACCGGCCACGGATCCCGGACCGGGTGGTGTTCGACAAGCTGGTCCAGGTCCTCGTCCCCGGGGCCGCCTACGAGAGGATCTCCGACACGACGTGTTCGGCTACCACGATCCGCCGCCGGCGTGATGAGTGGATCGAGGCCGGAGCCTTAAAGGAGCTGGAACAGTTTTGTCTGGAGGGCTACGAGAAGATGGTCGGGCTCCAGCTGGAGAACTTGGCCGTGGACGGGTGCATCACCAAGGCCCCGTGCGGTGGCGAGGCCGCCGGGCGGTCACCGGTGGACCGCGGCAAGCAGGGCACGAAACGGTCGCTGCTGGTCGAGGGCGCCGGGATCCCGCTGGGTACCGTGGTGGCCCCGGCCAACCGCCACGACTCCCCGTTGCTGCGCCCGACGTTGGAGACGCTGTCCCGGTTCGGTTTCGACCTGCCGGAGCGGATCACCGTGCACCTGGACGCCGACTACGACTCGAAGGGCACCCGGGGGTTGCTCGCCGAGCTCGGCTGTGAAGCCAGGATCGCGGCCAAGGGCGTGCCCGCCCCGATCCAGAACACGTCCAGGTGGGTGGTGGAACGGACGAACTCCTGGCACAACCGCGGGTTCCAGAAGCTGGCCGTCTGCACCGAGAAACGTATCCGGGTAATCGAGGCGTTCATCGCCCTGGCCAACGCCATCATCATCACTCGCAGGCTCCTCCGCGAGGCCTGGACCACCCACCGCTAGGCCACCCGCCCGACCCGACGACCATGACCTAATGGCGGAACCTCTTGCTCATCCTCCACGGCCAGGCGCAGGTGGTCATCGCCCTACACGGATACCACAAGGCTTTGCCGCATGTTGGCAATGACCAGGCGCCGGTAACCAGTCGCGAGAAGATCGTCGCTTCCCACGGCGGACAGCGCACTTTTAGACACCTCCTGCGTTCGTCAAACGAAGCGGTCCGGGATCATTCCCGGTTTCAGCCCGGACCGCCGCGATCCGTCGACGACGTCGAGTGCTTCACCCTGGCCTGGATCGACAGGTACAACAGCGCCCGCCCGCACACCCGCCTCGGCAACGCCCCACCCGCCGAGTACGAGGCAGCGCACTGCGCTGAGCCCACCAAGTCATCGCGACCGGCAATGACACCTGCATAGACGTGGCATCAACGCGTAGATGTTTCAGTTTCTTCTGTGCTGGGGCTGTGTCAGGTGCTGGACCGGGTGTAGGCAGCGGCGCGCACCACATCTTCGTCCTCCAGTCCAGCTCCTAGTGCTCCGCCCACGGTGGCCAGGCTGGCGGTGAGCCAGCTGATCTTCGCGTAGTCCAAAGCGTTCACTGGGTGACCGGCGACACCGGCCAGTACCTGCTCGTCGATGAGCAGCAGCGCGCCGACCCAGGACAGGATGAATAAGACGAGGTAGAACACCACAACCCCGATGGCCACGGTCGCGGTGGTGGCCAAATTGAACAGGATCACCTGCTCACGTTGGGCTCGCCGCCGTGGGCGCTCCCACAAGTCGGCTCCCAGGATCAGGGTGGCACTCACCGCCCCGATCGCCATCACCGCCAGCAGGACCAGGCGCACCGGCCCGTAGGCCATGGCCAGTACCCATAGGTCCGAGGCCACCAATGTCAGCATGCCGGTGGCCGCTGCCACGACCAGCGCCCGGGAGAGCCGGGTCACGAAGGCCCAAGGCTGGTTGGCGCGGATCATGCCCAGCAGCAACCGCACGTTGCTGCTCAGCACTCGGGCCGTGAACTGCACGACGTTGTCATCCGGGCGTTCGTCGAGATCGGTGGACAGCTGGTGGGCTCTTCGAGCAAGATCCCGCTGGGCGTTGAGGTCTTCGGCGTCGTAGCCCAGGAGCTGCCCGACCACGTGCACGGTGGTCTCTTGCACCTTCTGCCGCACGTGCACGGCTCCCAGGGCTGGGACGGAGACCAGTCCCACCCCGTGCACGGGGCTGAGCTGGGTGAGCACCGGACGTCGGCCGGTCTTCAGGGGGATCTCGGTGAGCACCACGGCCAAATCCCAGTTCTCCTCCAGCACGCGGTTTCGGGCCGCCTCCAGCAGGTCCAAGGTCTCGGTGGGTGGATCGACCAGCCGGTCTTCGGCCATCTTCAGTTGCCAGCGCACTCCCGGATACCGCTGCACCAAAATCTCGCGCACCGAGGTGGTGACCTCGGGGCCGAGCACCGCACTCAGGGATGGTGAGACCACCAGGCCGATGAGCAGCTCGGCATCGGAAAGGGGTTCGGCAGGATCGGCGGTGGATCGGCAACGCTCAGCAGTCACCGCTCCATTGTGAGGCAACCACGGGCCGGATTGCCACTGGCTCGATGGAGCCCCCAAGGTTTCGTGCAGCACCGCGGGCCGGATTCGGTGGTCGCCTCGATCTCGGAAAGAGCGGTGCTGCTCACTGCGAAATCCTCTCCCCGCCGACGCCGCCAGCGCGAAGACATCACAGCCAGCGGGCCCGGGACCTGCCGGTGTCGAGGACGGCTTCTCGATGATGCTGCAGTGACGGATCGGTTGAAGTGCTTCGGCGGTGTGGGAGCAGTGATCAGCGTGGGGCCGGTCGATTCCGTTCGGACAGGTGATGCATCGACTGCCCAGCGGCAGGTGCGGTACTGATGCGGGGGTACCCGGTGCAGGGGTGTCAAGGCCCAGCTCCGAAGACGGCAAGCCGGGCACGTGAAAGGCGAATTATGGCCCGCCGCAACCCGAGCGGGAAGGCATGTGTGGCACGAGGCGCCGAAGACGGGCCGGGCGTTTACTGCAGAGATAAATATGCTTATCCTGGTAAGGTCTGCGACATTTTGTAAGGCCCTGAGAGTCCACTCCCGACCCAGGTGCCCGGCAACCCCGGGTGCAGGCCACCGTCCGGGTCGGATCGTCACCACGAACAGGAAACGATGAAAATGTCCCATCCCTCCCCTCTTCCACCTACTGCTTCGGCTCATTACCAGGTCCTGCGCACAGTGCCCTCCTATGACCAGGCTCAGCGCCTTGTCGATCGACTCTCCGACGCCGGGTTCCCGGTTGAGCACGTGCGCTTGGTCGGCACCGATCTGCGCCTGGTTGAGCAGGTCACCGGGCGGATGACCTACGGCAAGGCCGCCCTGTACGGGGCCGCCTCCGGGGCCTGGCTGGGATTGCTCATTGGCTTGCTGTTGGGTCTTTTCACGGTCGTGGGGTGGCTGTCGGTAATCCTGTGGGCGGTGCTCCTGGGCGCGGTGTGGGGGCTGATCTTCGGGTTGCTGGGTCACGCGGCCACCGGCGGGCGCCGGGACTTCAGTAGCGTCCAGGGCCTGGAGGCGTCCTCCTACGAGATCCTCGTGGAGGCCGAGTACGTCGAGGCGGCCACGGCCAAGCTCGACGCCAGCCATCCCACGACTTGACCGCCAAAGGCCCGGGCCCGGACCGGGTGCTGGCCCACGCCCGAGTAAGTGCTGAGGGCCGTGGCCCTCTGCGCTCCCCCGACACTCACCGCTGGGGCGGATTCAGGAGCGGATCTCGCCGGGAAGCAGGGTCGTCGGCGTGCCTGTGGTAAGAGCCGCCCAGCACGAGCCGGGCCACGAGCTTGTCGAACACCACCCGGTCCGGTATCCGCCGCCGGTGACACCCCAACGGATGGGTGTCGACCCGCGCAGGAATCAGGGCCTCGAACTGGACCCACAACGGCTCGATGAACGATGCTGGCACCGCAGGCACGGGACTCCTCGCGACGACGTAGATCTAGGCAATCCACATCGAAGCGGACATCCCGTGCCTGCGTCACATCCCCGACAAGCCGCGCCCTACCCACGCGACCTCTAAGACCAGCTACAGACCCCGTCCACGGTCCTCTCGGCCGGGGCCGGGGCGACGAAGGTGCTGCGCCTGCTCCAACGGATGAGGCGGGGCTACCCGCTGTTGCTGCTGAGGCTTCGGGGACTGTTTCCGGGGTGCCGGGTTGTCGAGCTTCACGAACTTGCGGATCTGCTTCCATGCCGCGCGGCGGGCCGCCACCACCTCCGCCTGTTGCTCCTGTTGCTGACGCACCGCGGCCACCGAGCGCTTACCGCGGCCCGCCGCGCGGCGCCGCGGCCCGCCGCGCGGCGCCGCGGCGCGGTCTGCAAACCGTGCTCCACCTCCAGGCGGGTGCACGCACTCTGAACCGCACGCCGGTCATTGCGACCGTGCCACACCGTCCCCTCGTCACTGACCCGGCACACCACCACATGCACGTGGTCATCGGCGTGACGGACCATCACCCACGGGTGCTCCGCGAACCCCATCGACTCCGCAAACGTCTGTCCTGCCTGCGCCCACTCCGCATCCGTCAACCGCCGATCCTCGACAGTGTTGTGCAAAGAGGCCTGCCAGACCGGTTTCGTAATCTCCGGGCGGGTGCGCATCGCCGCGCGCATCTCCTTCACCCACGCCTTCTCATCCGCATCCCCGGTCACGAACACGTTCCCGCCCACGACCACACCACCGGCATACCGGCCCCCGTTGCGTTCGTAGAAGTGCTCATTGGCGTGCCCCGGCCCATGCAGATAGGCACCAATGTTGCCCGGGTTCGACCCCCGGGTGATCTTCGCGATCACGGCAACGCCCTCCGTAACGCACCCAGCTGACCCGCCAAAGCCTCCACCGCCTCGTACAGCTGCGGGGTCGGGACCACCTGCCCCTGGTTCACCGCGCGCATCAACTGATTCAGATTCGACCCCACCCGCGCCAGATCCGCCCGGATCCTCGCCAACTCCTGCACCTCATCCGCCCCCGGGATGCCCGCCTCGAGCCGTTCCTGGACTCGTTCCCGAGCCCACACCGAGACCCGTTGCCCGCCGGCGGCCTGCGTCCACGCCTGGTGCTCAGCCTCGGTCAACGACATCGACACCCGCCGGGTCCGCGGTTCCACCGCCACCGGCCGCCCACCAGCACCCCGCATCCGAGGCAGCGGCGCTGTATCGGTTGGTTCCGGGTCCGGTGAGGGGAGGGGCTGCTCCTCGAGCAGCTCCTCCCACCGGTTCCCGGACCCCGACGGAACCGCGCCCGGCTGCTTCGAACGACGTGAGAACAAGCCCAACAGGACCACCCTTCCGAGACCCCGCCAAGGGGTCGAGACCAGCCCTCCGCAGGAGCAAGGGGATTGACCGGAACGGGAACACCTGGCAGCGAGGAACGAGCGGTGCGCCAGGTTTTCCGTTACGGACAATCATATCCAAAATCTCCGTTTCAGCGCCCCGACGAAGGAGGATCACAGCGCGCTGGAACGGGGGGCGTGGTGGTGTGCTGGTCCTGACCGACGCAGGAGGACAGAGCCAGGCCCAGGGCACCACCACGCATCGTCTGCAGCGCAGCGGAAGACGATCACGCCCTTGGGTCTCGACAGAGCAGGGGCAGCCCCGAGCTCCTAGGGCAATAACCGCATACCCCGGTAAACAAGGGTATTACCTATGATGGAGGATGTTCGATGCTTCACTTCACTCTTGGTCCCCGGCGCGAGCTGGATCCCGCCGTCGATGAGATGGAGCGCACATGGAACGGGTACGACCCGCAGGCCAGCCCACAGGCCCTGTACGACGTCAATCGCTCGTGCTGGGTGCTGGGCCGGCGCGCCGATCGGGAGAGCTACGCGCTCTTTTCTCATGACGGGAAAGTGGTTTTCGCCGTGGAGATCGATGAGATCGTTCCGACTCCTACACGACGGGCATTGACGGGGCACCCGTTGGCTCCGGGACATCCCGTCTACGACCAGTACGTAGGGAGAGATGCACCCATCAAGGGCCAGCGCAACCCGGTCGGGTACATCACTTCACCCCTCGATGAGCGCCTGTGCGAGTGCGGATGCGGCAAGGCCGTCGGTCGAGGTGACTTCCTGCCAGGCCACGATCAGAAAGCCATCCACGAGCGAATCTCCAAGGTAGGAACGGTCAA
Source organism: Kocuria salsicia (assembly GCF_039532055.1). NCBI lineage: Bacteria > Bacillati > Actinomycetota > Actinomycetes > Micrococcales > Micrococcaceae > Kocuria > Kocuria salsicia. The sequence goes on from NZ_BAAARF010000009.1 coordinate 9,860, forward strand.
GCAGTTCATCGACTGGTTCGATGAGACCTACCCGAAGCCGGCACTCGCCTAGAGAGTGACTCACAAGGCGGGCAATGGAGCTCGCTTCGCTCACCCTCATTCTTTTCCTGCCCTCAGCTCTTCCTCATTTTGTTCTGTGGTGTTGTTTTTGACGGGGCCTACCGTCCAGCCTGGGAGTGAGAGAGGGAGCTGAAGAGCAGGGTGACCGCCCCCTTGCCAGTCGGCCACCCCGCAGATTTCTCAGTCCGCCCGGGCCATGCCCTCCACCGGGCTGAGCCTGGTGGCCCTGCGCACCGGCAGGGCGGAGGCGAGCACCGCCACCACCACGGCCCCGGCGAGGATCAGGAGGAAGCCTCCCCAGGGCACCACCGGTCGCACGGTCATGCCCTCTGTGAAGAGGGACATCACGCCCAGCACACCGAACAGCCACCCGGCCACGAGTCCGACCACTGCGGCCACCAGCGAGATCACGAGCGCCTCGAGCCGGATCAGGGCCCCGAGCTGGCGCTTGGACAGCCCCAGCGCCCGCAGCAGCGAGTTCTCCCGGGCCCGCTCCAGCACGGAGAGGGATGTGGTGGAGGCTATGCCCAGCACCGAGACCACCACGGCCACGGCAAGCAGAGCGAGCACCACGGTGAGCATGGTGTCCAGGACGGCCACGTAGCCGGCCTTCTCCATGAGGGCGCCGGTGAGCTGGGTGCTGCTCACATGCAGGACGTCCGCCACAGAGCGTCGCAGGTCCGTGGCCTGCTGCACGTTGAGGTACTGCGCAGCGTCGACGCTCGCGCTGGCTCCGTCAGGCAGGTTCCCGCCGGTCTGCACACCCAGCACGTTGGGCAGGGCCCCGAGGTCGTGGACCTGCTGCTGGCTGAGCTCACCCACCTGCGCCGGTACGGAGATGTCCACGGGCCGTTCCTGATCAAGCTGCTCAAGCAGGTTCACGCGGGCCACGTGCTCACCGGTCAGAACGGTGGAGACAAGCAGCACGCCGATCAGCAGGGCCGTGGCCGTGGTGCTCGTGCGGGTGGGGTAGCGCGCAGCGTTGGCGGCGGCCAGGCGGGAGGGGATCCCGCCGGGAAGTGCCTTCCCGGCCCCGCGCACCAGTGAGGGGATGTAGGCGCGGGAAGTCAGCACCACGCCGAGGAACGCCGCGAGACCACCGGCGATGCCCCACCCGGCACTGTGCTGGGTGGCACCGAAGACGAGCGCCGCGGCACCGGCGATCAGGACGACCGCCCCGAAGACCGTGCGCACCACGGGCAGCCCGTCCGCCGCCCGGGAACCGCGCAGCCCGTCCAGGGCGGAGGCGCCACGGGCACGCCGGGCCGGGCCCAGCGACGCGACGACGGTCAGCAGGACGCCGGTCACGAGACCCACGACGACATCCCGCGGGGTGAGCGTGAGCTTCAGCGACCCTGTGGAGACCACGGTGCGGGCAAGCACGACCAGGGCGGTGACCGCACCGACACCCAGCGCGGAGGAGACCACGCCCAGCACGAGGCCTTCCAGCAGCACCGCGCGGCGCAGCTGGGACCCGGTGGCCCCCACACACCGCAGCAGGGCGAGCTCGCGGGCACGCTGGGCGGTGAGCACGGAGAGGGTGTTCGTGACCACGAGCAGCGCCACCAGCACGGACAGCCCGGCGAACAGCGCCAGGAAGATGGCCAGCACGTCGGTGCCCTGGGACATGTCGTCCAGGAGGTCCTGCGCCATCTGGTCCGGAGTCTGCACCGTCAGCGCGGGCTGACCGCCCTGACCGGTGCCCAGGATCCGGTTGATCTCGGTGGCCAACTGGGCCAGCTGGTCCTCGTCCGGGGTGCCGTCCGTGCGCAGCAGGATCCCACCGCCCATGTCCATGCCCTCACCGGGAACGGTCTTGAGCCCGGCCGCCGTGACGTACCAGTCCGGCACGCCTCCGGAGGCGGTCTGGTCCGTGATGCCGCTGACCTTGTAGTCCGCGGTGGTGCCGTCCTCCGAACCGTACTGCTCCAGCTGGACGGTGTCCCCCACGCCCACGTTCATGGCCTTGGCGGTGTCCTCGGACACCGAGATCTGGTTCGCGGCGTCCGGGAAGGAGCCGTCCTTGAGGCCCGCCGGCACCAGGGAGGTGTCAGCAGGGAGGTCGTTGACCTGGGTGGCGCCGGTGTCCGTCCCGGAGGACTTCGCATGCACCATCTTGGTGGTGGGCGACCACGCGCTCTTCACGTCCGGCAGCGCCTCGATCGTCTGCAGCTGCTGCGCGTCCGCGATGGCGGGCGCCTGCTCGCTGTCCGGGGTGCTCACCACGGCGTCGGCGTTTTTGTAGGGTGCCGCGAGACTCGAGGCGAGGCTCGCGGAGAGGGTGCTCGCGAGGCCCAGTGCGGCGGTCATGAAGGCCGCGCACACCGCCACGCAGATCACCACGAGGACGTAGCGGCTCCACTGCTGCGTGAGCCGTGATCGAACCACGCGCAGCATCAGTTGGCCTCCTGGGCGTCGTCGGAGAAGATCTCACCGTCGCGCACACGCAGGACGCGGTCCGCGGCCTCGGCCACGGTGGCGTCGTGGGTGACGACGACGACGGTCTGGCCCAGGTCGTCCACGCACCGGCGCAGCAGGGCCAGCACCTCCAGGGACGTGGCCGAGTCCAGCGCGCCGGTGGGCTCGTCCGCAATCACGACGTCCGGCTGGGAGAGCAGGGCACGGGCGATCGCCACACGCTGCTGCTGACCGCCGGACATCTCGTCCGGACGGTGGTCCAGGCGCTCGGTGATGCCCAGGGTGGTGGCCAACGCGTCGAGGCGCTGGGTGTCCACCTTCTTGCCGGCCAGTGCCAGGGGCAGCTCGATATTCTGCCGGGCGGTGAGCGTGGGGACCAGGTTGAACGCCTGGAACACGAAGCCCACGTGGTCGCGGCGGAAGCGGGTCAGTTGGTCGTCGGAGAGCCCGGCGATGTCCTGGCCGCCCACCACGATCCGCGTCTCCGGGTGGCGGTCCGGGGAGTCCAGGCCGGCCAGGCAGTGCACGAGCGTGGACTTGCCGGAGCCGGAGGGACCCATCACGGCCACGAACGTGCCCGCGGGGATCTCCAGGCTCACGTCCCGCAGGGCCGCCACCTCGGTGCCCCCGGTCCCGTAGGTGCGGGAGACGTGCGCGGCGCTCACGGCGATGCGCCGCGGGGCGCTCGCGGCGGGCTGGGTGGTCTGGGCGGGCTGGCTGGTCTCGGACCAGGGCGGGTTGTCGTAGCGGGCGAGTGAGGGCTCAGGAGAAGTCATGACGTCATTGTGGTGCGCCGGATCCGCCCGTTCATCGAACGGGGGTACGAGCTTGCGCCCTGCGTGCCGTGGCGTGAGCCACAGCGCGCCCGCGGCTCTCATACCCGGGGATGAGGCCCGGACCCAGCCGGGCGGCGCCACACCCGTCGTGGCCGTGCCCCGCCCGGGACTCAGCCCGGCAGCACCACACCGGTTTCGTAGGCGATCACCACGGCCTGCACCCGATCCCGGGCCTGCAGCTTGGAGAGGATGTGGGACACGTGCGTCTTGACCGTGGGCTCGGAGAGGAAGAGCCGCTGCATGATCTCCGCGTTGGAGCACCCCGCGCCGATCAGCTCGAAGACCTCGCGCTCGCGCGAGGTGAGGCCCTGCAACCGCGGGTCCCGCCACGGATCGTTCCCGGCGCTCGTCACCACGCCGCCCGGACCCACCATCACGTCCGCGCCCGGCACCCCGGAGCCACCGGACGCCCCGGCACCGCCGGCCGCACCGCCTGAACCATCCGTGCCACCCGAACCGTCCCCGGGGGGCACAGCACCCGCGCTGCCGGAACGACCACCCGGGCCGTCGGCCGACTCGCACGTGGTGGCGACCGAGCGGCCCGCCCCCGAGACCAGGTGGGAGAGCAGCCTCCGCGTGGTGGACGGCGCGATCACCGCGTCCCCGCGCGCAACCGTGCGGACGGCGTCCAAGAGCTCCTCGGGGCGGGCATCCTTCAGCAGAAAACCACTCGCACCAGCCTGTATGCCTTCAAGTGCATACTCATCGAGGTCGAACGTGGTGAGCACGATGATCCGCACCTGCGGGGCGAGGGCGAGGATCTCGCGCGTGGCCTCGATCCCGTCCATCTGTGGCATCCGCACGTCCATGAGGATCACGTCCGGAGCCCCAGCCACGGCAAGCCCGGGGCGCACGGCGTCAACGGCCGCCACGCCGTCGCCCACGTCCCCCACCACGGTGAGGTCCGGTTGCGAGTCCACGAGCATGCGGAAGCCGCCGCGCACGAGCGGCTGGTCGTCCACGATGAGAACCCTCACGGGCGGCGCTGTCGTCATTTCTCCTCCCCGGGCAGGGTAACCCGGACGACGAACACGTCCGGACGATCGGGGTGCGGGCCCGCGGTGAGGGAGCCGCCATAGAGGTCCACACGTTCGCGCAACCCCTGCAGCCCGTAGCCCCCGCGGGGCGTTCGGCTGGTGCTCGCGGCGCCGTCGTTGGTGATCTCGGCCCAGGAACCGTCCGGGCGGTGCTCCACCACGATACGCACGGAGGAGGCCTGCCACGCGTGCTTCAGCACGTTGGTCAGGGCCTCCTGGGCCACCCGGTAGAGCGTGAGCTGCGCGCCGGCGGACAGGGCCGGCTCCCCGCTCACGCGATGCTCCACGGGCAGCCCGGCGTCCCGCACGGACGCCACCAGGTGCTCGATCTGCTCCAGCTGCGGCACCGGCGAGGTCCCCGTGGCGTCCTCGGTGCGCAGCACGCCCAGCAGTCTGCGCATCTCGGTGAGCGAGCCGCGTGCGGTGTCCGCGATGGTGCCGAGGGTCGCCACGGCCACGCCGGGGTCCGACGCCGCCGCGTACCGCGCGCCGTCCGCCTGGGCGACCACCACGGACAGGGAGTGGGCGACGACGTCGTGCATCTCCCGGGCAATCCTTGCCCGCTCGTCCTGGGCCGCCATCCGCACCTCCTGCTCTCGCTCGATCTCGAGCCTGCGGGCACGGTCCTCGAGCTGCTCGCGCCGCTGCCGCCGGCCCCGGGCGAGGTCTCCCGCGAGGTACGCCACCGTGATGCAGGCCGCGGAGCTGACACCGAACATCGTGCCCACGATCGCCCACTCGGCCGTGGAGTAGTTCTCGGGGAGGAACAGGAACCAGTGGTTGCTGCGCCACCCCAGCACCGCGCTGCCCAGCAGGGCCGCGAGGTAGACGCCGCGCCGGGCCCGCCGGGGCGAGCGGATGGCGGCGGTGTAGACCACGCACGGCACGGACCACAGGCACAGACCCACGGGAGCCACGTTGAACGCGAGCAGGCTCAGCAGCACGAGTGCCCCGTGGAGGTACGCCACCACCGTGGGTGCGGCCCGGCGGAAGAACAGTGGCAGCCAGCACACGAGCATGCACCACCAGGTCACCCCGTCCCACAGCGCGGACACCGTGAAGAAGATCGTGACAAAGCCGCCCACGAGCACCAGCAGGGCATTGCTGATGTGAGGGTGGTTCTCGATCCACTGGGCCAGTCTGAGGTGCAGAACCATCACCGCAGCACACTATCCGGCGGGGAGCCCGCACCACGTCGTCGTCGGCCCACGAGAAATTTGCAGTAACTGCACCAACACGGTTACTCTCAGACCGTGATCGGGCCATGCACGCACAGCGGGAGAACACAGGACGGACGGGGCACACGCCGCACCGCCACGCGCCGGGACATCCTCGCCGCGGCGGAGGAGCTGGTGCTGGAGAACGGTCTCGCCGGGCTGCGCACCAAGGACCTCGTGCGCCGCGCGGGCGTCTCGGAGCGCACCGTGTTCAACCACTTCGACAGCATCGAGGACACCGCGCTCACGCGCATCGAGGAGTACCTCACCCCCCTGTTCTCCGGCCTGGACGTCCCCGCGGACACCCCCGTGGCGGAGCTTCCCACGGCCGTCCGTGACCGCGTCCTCATCCGCCTCGCCACGCCAGCCGGGCTGGAGTGCCTCACCGGTTTCGTCCATCTGGCCGCCGCTCTCGCACCGGACTCCGGCGAGATCCTGACCCGTCACGTGGTCCTCACGCTCACCAGCATGGGGAGCCTCGCGAGTTCCGAGGTGGAAGCGGAGCATCCGCAGCTCTCCCTGGAGCAGCAGATGCGCCTGCGGCTCTACCTGACCAACCTGGCCCTGGGCCTGGGCCTGGGCCTGGCACGCCCCGCACTCCACCACCTGCCCCGCGAAACCTTGACCCCATTGGAGGTCAAGGACCGCATCCCACCGGCGGAAGAGCTCGTCCCCCACATCGAGTGGGCCTTCCAGCAGGTGGATGCCGGGCTGCCGCAGCTGTAACGCGTCCAACGCACCCCATTCCACCGGCGGGGCCGCAAGGGCCCGCCGACCCGCTCCCGAGACCGAATAAGTGAGTTATGGCGACATTCCTGTACAGAATCGGCGGCTTCGCCGCCCGTAGGGCCTGGGTGGTCATCACCGCCTGGCTCGTCATCCTGCTAGCCCTGGGGGGCGCTTTCTTCGCGTTCAAGGGCGAGCTGAGCAACAGCATCACGATCCCCGGGACCAAGGCTGCCCAGGTCCAGGACGACCTCGCCGGCGCGTTCGACGTCAACGCGGACGCCGGGGTGGGTCAGGCCATCGTCTCCACCACGGACGGCAGCAAGATTACCGAGCAGCAGCAGAAGGCGGTGGCCGCCGCGCTGAAGAAGGTGGACGGCATCGACGGGGTGGACTCCACCACGGACCCGTTCTCGCAGCAGAAGCAGGTGGACGACGCCCGAAAACAGCTCGAGGACGGCCGCTCCCAGCTCGAGCAGGGCGAGAAGCAGCTGGCGGGCGCACAGCAGCAGATCGACGCCGCCCGCTCCAAGATCCCGGCCAACGCCCCGGCCTCGGCCACGCAGCAGATCGACCAGCAGCAGGCGCAGCTGGACGAGCAGAAGAAGAAGATCGACGAGCAGAAGCCGGAGCTCGAGCGCAACGAGAAGAAGCTCGATCTCACGAGCGAGTACGGCTCGATCTCCGAGGACGGCACCACCGCGCTGACGGGTGTCACGTTCGAGCACGAGATCAACGAGGTCTCCTCGGACACCCTCGCGGAAGTCCGCTCCGCGTTCGAGGACACGGACCTGCACGGACTGGACGTGCAGTTCGACCAGAACCTCGAGGGCATGACCGAGATGGGCGTGACCTCCGAGATCATCGGCATGGTGATCGCCCTGATCATCCTGCTCATCATGCTCGGCACGTTCGTGGCGGCCGGACTTCCCGTGCTCATGGCGCTCGTGGGCGTGGGCGCGGCCTACCTGGGGGCGTTCGCGCTCTCGGACGTGGTGGACATGAACTCCACCACCCCCGCACTGGGCTCCATGCTGGGCCTCGCGGTGGGCATCGATTACTCCCTGTTCATCCTCAACCGCCACCGCAACAACCTGCGCCGCGGCATGGGCATGCACGAGTCCATCGCGCTGGCCACGGGCACCAGCGGCAACGCCGTGCTCTTCGCCGGCACCACCGTGGTGATCGCGCTGCTGGCCCTGAACGTGGTGGGCATCCCGTTCCTGTCTGTGATGGGCAACGTGGCCGCGTTCGCCGTGGTCATGGCCGTGGTGGTCGCCGTGACGCTGACCCCGGCCATGCTGTCCCTGATCGGGCGCCGGGTCATGCCGCGACGCCGCTGGGACGCCATCCAGCGCCGCGCGCAGCTGCGCCGTGACGCCGCCGAGATCGTGGGCGAGGACGAGCAGCACACCGCAGACCGAGCCCACGCCCTGACCGCCGAGCGGGACACCACCCCGCGCGGTTGGCTCAAGGTGGTGCTCGCCAAGCCGGTGCTGACCATCCTGGCCACTGTGGCCGTGCTCGGGATCATCGCCGTCCCCATGACCCAGCTGCGGCTGGGCCTTCCGGACGGCAGCAGCCAGAGCGCGGACTCCGGCGCGTACAAGACGTACAAGATCGTGGAGGACAAGTTCGGCGCGGGCCGCAACGGCACCGTCGTCGCCGCCGCCTACCTCCCGGAAGGCACCACCGAGGAGCAGGCCGAGGACCTGCAGGTGGACCTGGGTGAGCAGCTGCGCGAGCAGGACCACGTCTCCGCCGTGGTGCCCGCGGCGATCAGCAAGGACCACTCCATGCTGCTGTACCAGATCATCCCGGACGAGGGCCCCAGCGCCGAGTCCACCACCGATCTGGTCAACAGCCTGCGAGACCTGCGCCTGGACACCCCCGAGGGGGAGGCGAGCTTCGGCGTCACGGGTCAGACGGCCATGAACATCGACATCTCAGAGAACCTCTTCAAGGTGCTGCCGGTGTACCTGGCGATCGTGGTGGGGCTGTCCCTGATCGTGCTGATCCTGGTCTTCCGCTCCATCTGGGTGCCCCTGTCGGCCACCATCGGCTTCCTGTTCTCCCTGCTCGCGGCCTTCGGCGCCACCGTGGCCGTGTTCCAGTGGGGCTGGCTGGGTGATCTGTTCAACATCACGGAGCCCGGGCCCATCCTGAGCTTCCTGCCCATCCTGGCGGTCGGGATCCTCTTCGGGCTGGCCATGGACTACCAGATGTTCCTGGTCTCGGCCATGCGCGAGGCGTACAGCCACGGCCGGGACGGGAAGACCGCGGTGGTCGTGGGCTTCAACCACAGCGCCCGGGTGGTCGTGGCCGCCGCGCTCATCATGACCGGTGTGTTCATGGGATTCGTGTTCAGCGGGGACCCGATGATCGCCTCGATCGGCTTCGTGCTTTCCGCGGGCGTGCTCTTCGACGCCTTCGTGGTGCGCATGACGCTCATCCCGGCGCTGATGCACCTCATGGGCGCGAAGGCCTGGTGGTTCCCGAAGTGGGCGGAGCGGATCGTCCCGGACGTGGACGTGGAGGGTGCCTCCCTGGAGCGCCCTGCGCACCCCTCCTACCCTGCGCAGCCCACCCAGTGAGTTCGGCGCCTCGCGAACCGGCCGTCGCCCCGCTCAGCGGGGCGACGGCCGGTTCGCGTCAGGCCGCGGTGCCCGGCTCCGGCTTGCTGGTGGCGTCCCGGACCTCGCCCACGAGCTCCTCGAGGACGTCCTCGAGGGCCACGATGAACACCGACTCGTCGGAAGTGCGGGAGTCCCGTGCCACTTCACCCAGCAGCGCGAAGTGCGCGCCCTTGGCCTGCATGGTGCGGGTGACCTTGCGCAGCTTGTCCTCGGGGGCCACGCGGGCGAAGCGCCTCACGATGGCCGGGGGGATCGACTGCTCGCGCGCCGTCTCCGGCAGGCCCAGCACGTCCTTGGTGTGGATGTAGCCCATGAGCCGCTCGTCCGCGTCCCGCACGGGGAAGCGCGAGTAGCCCGTCTCCGCGCACAGCTCCTCGACACCCGCCACGGTGATGTCGAACGGTACGGTACGCATGCCGGTCAGGGGCAGGGCCACGTCCGCCGCCGTCTTGTTCTCGAAGTTCAGGGCGCCGGTGAGCAGCCGGATCTCGTCGTTGTCCAGCAGCCCCTCGCGCCCGGACTCCGCCACGAACCCGCGCACGTCGTCGGAGGTGAACGCGGAGGCCACCTCGTCCTTGGGCTCCACCTTGAACAGCCAGCGCACCAGGTGGTTGGCCGTCTCGTTCATGACCCAGATGGTGGGGCGGAAGACCACCACGAAGCCGTGCAGCACGGGGCCGAGCACCTGTGCCACGCGGCTGGGGACCGCGATGGCGATGTTCTTGGGCACCATCTCGCCCAGGATCATGTGCAGGAAGGTCACGATCAGCAGCGCGATGACCAGGGCGATCGGGTGCAGCAGCGCCTCGGGGACGCCCACCGCCTCCATGGGGACCTCGATCAGGTGAGCGATCGCGGGCTCGCCCACGGCGCCGATCAGCAGCGAGCACGCGGTGATGCCGAGCTGGGTGGCGGCCAGGGACGTGGAGACGTTCTCAATGCCCTTCAGGGCATACTTCGCGGAGCTGGAGCCCCGCGCAGCCAGCGGTTCCAGCTGGTCGCGGCGGGCCGAGACCACGGCGAACTCGCTCGCCACGAAGAACGCGTTCCCCGCGAGCAGCAGGATCAGGATGATGATGGCTGTGCTGGTGGTCATCGTTGCTCCTCCCCGGGATCCACGTCCGACACGTCCTCGTCACGGTGGAAGCCAGGGGCTCCCCTGTTCTCACCCTGCGAGAGGCGGAACTCCTCCGCCGTCTCGGGCTCCCGGTTGTCCCCGCCCAGCGGGTCCGGCCTGCCGGGCGGCTGCCACGCCGTCGACGTCGTGGAGCCGCCGCGCTCGTCCGGATTCCCGCCCACGCGGTGCACCAGGATGCGGTCCACGCGGTGCTGGTCCATGCGCATGACGTCCATGCGTATCTCGGCCTCGGTGGGGAGGTCGTCGTCGTCGCGGTGGAAGTGGTCCACGGCCTCCACGGTGAGGGTGTCTCCCACCCGGGGCAGCCGGTCCAGCTCCTCAGCCATGAGACCGCCCAGCGTGTCCGACTCCTCGCCCTCGGGCATGTCGACGCGCAGCACGTCGCCCAGCTCGTCCGGGCGCAGAAGCCCGGAGACCACCAGGCCGCCGTCGCGCGTGCGGCGGAAGCGCTGCACGCGGGTGTCCTGCTCGTCGTCGATCTCGCCCACGATCTCCTCGATGAGGTCCTCCAGTGTGACGATCCCGGCGGTGCCGCCGTACTCGTCCACCACCACGGCCATCTGCAGGCCCTTCACGCGCAGCTGGCGCATCAGCGGGTCAAGGGTCATGGACTCGGAGACCACGTCCGCAGGGACGCACACATCCGCGACCCGCACGACCCCCCGCTCGTCGAACGGCACCGCGAGCGCGTGGGTGTAGTGCACCACGCCCACGATGTCGTCCACGGTCTCGCCCGTGACCGGGAAGCGAGAGTGCCCGGTCTCCGATGCCGTGAGCAGCATGTGCTTCACAGTGTCCTCGGCGTTCAGGAAGGTGACGCGGGGACGGGGCCGCATGACGTCCGCCGCGGTGCGCTCGCCGAACTCGATGGAGCGGGCCACGAGCTCGGCGGTGCCGGCGTCCAGGGTACCCTCGCGCCCGGAACGGCTCACCACGGAGGCAAGCTCCTCCGCCGTGCGGGCGTTGGCCACCTCCTCGGTGGGGGTGAAGCCCAGCGCCTTGAGCACCAAGTTCGCGGAGCTGTTGAGCATGGACACGAGCCAGCCGAAGACCGTCATGAAGAACTTCTGCGGGAGCACCACGGCGTGGGTCACGCGCATGGGGTCCGCGATGGCCCAGTTCTTGGGAACGAGCTCGCCGAACACCATCTGGCTGAAGGTGGCCACGATGAACGCGGCGACCGTGGCAACTCCTACCGCCACGGCGTCGGGAACGCCCGCCCAGCCGAGGCCCTCGGCGAAGAGGGTTCCCAGGCTCGGCCCGGTGATGTAACCCGACATGAGGCTCGTGACCGTGATGCCCAGCTGGGCGCCCGAGAGGTTGGTGGAGGTCTTCTTGAGGCTCTCCTCGATCACGACGGCGCGCTTGTCACCGGCCTGCTCCGCCCGCTGGACGGCTTGGCGATCCACGGTGAGGAAGGCGAACTCGACGGCCACGAAGAGGCCGTTGGCGAGGACCAGGAGGATGAAGACGAGCAGCAGGAGCCAGGCGCTCAGCACTGGGTCACCCCGCTCGAGGCCCTGCTCAGCAGGAGGGAGGACGAGGGGTCTGTGGGGAGGGGATCAGGGGAGCAGCGGCGCTGCCCGGGACTGTCCGACTCCTTGTCGTCGGCCGAGGCGAGCGCACCGAGGTACGCCGCGGGCCGGTTGTGGTGAGATGTCACGAGAACAGGATACCGAATCCAGCCCCGCCCCTCGCAGGCCGCCCCGGGTTCAACCGGTGCGACCCAGCAGGTGCCCAGCGCAGCTGCGCAGATCCTCGTGGCGGAAGCGGTAGCCGGTTCCCAGCAGCTTGGAGACGTCCACCCGGTGGCTGGCCGCCACTAGCTCCTCGGTGGCCTGCGCCCCGAGGAGCGCCTTCGGCCCGGCCAGCGGGGTGGGGACCACGGCGGGCCGGTGCAGCACTCCCGCCACGGTCTTGGCGAAGTCCTTCTGCCGCTGCGGGTTCGGTGCGGCCACGTTGAACGGCCCCTCCGCGTCCTCGGTGAGAGCGAGGTGGGCGATGGCGCCGGCCATGTCGTCCAGCCCGATCCAGCTCTGCCACTGCCTCCCACCGCCCAGCGGTCCGGACAGGCCCGCCTCCATGAGTGGCAACTGGGCCCGGAGCAGACCGCCCGATGGCGAGAGCACCAGCCCCGTGCGCACGTTGACCACCCGCACGCCGTGGGCCGCCGCACCGTGGGCGGCACTCTCCCACTCGCGGCAGACCTCCGCGAGGAAGCCCTCGCCGGAACTCGAGTCCTCAGTGAGCACCTCGTCTCCGCGGCCCGTTCCGTAGTAACCCACGGCGGAGGAGACCACGAACGCGCGCGGCCGTTTTTCCGCGGGGAGCTGGCCCATCGCTCGCACGATCAGTGCGGTGCTGTCCACGCGCGAGTCGAGGATCTCGCGCTTCTTCTGCTCGGTGAAGCGCGAGACGATGCTCTGCCCGCCCAGGTGGATCACGACGTCGACCCCCTCCAGGTCCCGGGGGTTCAGCAAGCCCCGGGCCGGGTCCCAGCCGATCACGCCCTCACCGGTGGTGGCCCCGCGCTTCATGCGCAGCACGGTGTGCCCACCGGTCTCGAGCAGCGCACAGACCTGGGTTCCCACCAGCCCGGAGGAGCCGGCCACCGCGATCGTCAGGCGGGGGCCGTCGTGCTGGTCGTGGAACGCGAGGTCCTCGCGCAGCTGCCGGTCCCGGTACCCGAAGATCCGCTCCAGCTGCGGGGTCATGGCGCGCTCGCCGAGATCGTTGAGCTTTCCCGCCCACTGCGGCAGGGGGCGCACGGTCACCTCGTCCCGCACGACCGTGCCTCCCCGCGGCGACTCCTCGAAGACGTGCCGGTGCTCCCACTCCCCCAGTGGTCCGTTGACCATGCGGTCGGTGAAGAAGTGGGGCGGCTCCCACTCGCCGTGCTCGGCGGTCCACGGCAGGTGCACCGTGCCGAACGTCCCCGGCACGGAGACACCCAGCCTCGCCTCCGAGCCGGGCTTGATCCCGTCCGAGGGCGCCTGGCGCACCTGGTCGGGGCCTCCACCGAACGGCGGGGTAAGGCGGGTCAGCGCACCGGGGCGCTCGTGCCACGCGAAGACCTTCTCACGGGGCTGGGGAACGCGGGTTTCGTGGGTGAAGCGATGGGTCACGGTCGTACCGTCCGTTCATCGAAGGGGCCAAGGAGGAGTTGTCCGGGTGCGCGCAGCGGCGGGAGGCTCAGCCGTTCTGCGGAATCTGGTCCACGAGCTCGTCGTCCCCGGGCTCGTCCGCCGGGGAGACCCTGCGAACCTGCTCGGAGGTGACAACGCGCTCACGCCGACGTGGCTCCAGTGTGACCGGGGCGCCCGTCTCGAGGGACTTCAGGACGGCCGCGTTGACGCGCACGTCCAGCAGGCCCTCCTCGCCGTCGGCCTCTGGAGAGACGCCGCTGCGGACGCAGTCCACGAAGTACTGGGCCTGGCCACCGAACTGCTCCACGGGGTCGTGGGCGAAGGACTCGGAGGAGCCGTCCTTGGTGAGCGTGTACTGGATGCCGGTGTCCGGACCGAATCCGAAGCACGGCTGCGCGGTGATCTCGCCCTCAGTGCCCGCCACGGTGAACTGCTCCGCGGACTCGGAGGCGTAGGAGATGGTGAACTGCGCGAGCCGGTCGCCCGGGAAGGTGAGGGTCACGGCCACGGTGTCGTCAAAGTTGAACTCGCGACCCGGGGTGCGTACGCCCTTGGCGTAGACCTCCACGGGCTCGTCGTGGAACAGGTTGCGGACCATGTTCTGCGGGTAGGTGCCCATGTCCGGGATGGGCCCGCCCCAGAAGCCGGAGTGCCCTCGGTGGTTCTCCACGGTGATGTCCTGCGAGAACACGGAGGAGAAGTAGCGGGGATCGCCGATGACCTTCTGGTCCCGGACCTTCTCGATCATCTCCACGGTCCCGGGCTCCTGGTGCAGGCGGTAGGCCACCATGAAGGTCGCCCCGCTCTCCTGCGCGGCGTCGATCATTGCCTGGCAGTCCTCCTCGGAGGTCTCAAGGGGCTTCTCGACGAGTGCGTGAATTCCCTTGCGCAACGCCGGTTCCGCGAACTCGCGGTGCCGGAAGACGGGGGTGGACACGTAGACGGCATCGATGTCGCCGGAATCCAGCAGCGCCGGGTAGTCGTCGTAGGAGTAGGCGGCCACGCCGTACTCCTTTCCCAGTTCCTCGGCCTTCTCGGCGCTCGAGGTCACGAGAGCGGCCAGCTCGGCGTCGTCAATCCGGGACAGGCCCGGGATGAACGCCTGCTGGGAGATCTGTCCCACGCCCACGACGGCGAAACGGACGGGACGGTCGTTCGGGACGGTGGCAACCATGGTTATGACCTCCGAGGGCTTCTGACGTGTTCGTCTTTCACTCTAGGACCGGCTCCCGGGGCTTGTCAGGGCGCGTTCACCCACCGCGCAGAGGCCAGCGACCGCCAGGAGAACCACGATCACGACGGCTGATGCCGCCCGCACGAGAATCGACACTGCAGTCGCTGTCCGCACACCCCGTTCGTCGACGGCCGGCACCGGTCACCACATCGACCCGCCGACCGCCCGTGCGCCCACCTGGCCCGTGCCGAGTTGACTGATCTTAGGCACGTATGGGGTGGTGTGCCTGCAGCTGGGCTGCCGGCACTGGAGCGAGGATCCTGCTCCTCACAGCTCCTGCGCGTTCTTCAGCACCGGGATGGACTTGCGGGTGCGCTCCACGAGGTCCAGGTCCAGGTCCACCACCGTGTAGTCCGGTGCCTCCCCGAGGGACGCCACCACGGTGCCGTCAGGGGCCGCCACCAGGCTGTGCCCAACGCCGCGCGGCGCGTTCTCGGGGTTCTCTTCCCCCACTGCGAGCGGGTTCGCCTGGCCCACGGCCACCACGTACGACGTCGTGTCGAGGGCTCGGGCGCGCGCCAGCAGCTCCCACTGCTCGGCCTTGCCCGGGCCGTCACCCCAGGACGCGCCGACCACGGTGACCAGGGCGCCGTCGTGCGCCAGACGGGTGAAGAGGCGGGGGAAGCGGATGTCGTAGCAGGTGGCCACGCCCACAGTGGTGCCGCCCACCACGAAGGTGACCGGATCCTCGCCGGGGTCCACGGTGTCCGACTCGAGGAAGCCGAACGCGTCGAAGAGGTGGATCTTGGAGTAGCCGCGCACCGTGCCGTCCGGCAGGGCGATCACGGTGGTGTTGCGGACGCGCTCGCCGTTGCCCGGGGTGAACATGCCCGCGACGATCGCCACGCCGTGCTTGCGCGCAAGATCCGAGACGGCGGTGCCCCAAGGGCCGTCGAGCGGTTCGGCCACGTCCTTGAGAGCGCGTCCGAAGGCGAACATGGTGGCCTCGGGCAGCACCAGGAGATCCGCGCTGTCCTCGCCCGCGCGCCGCGTGAGGTCCGCGACGCGTTCCAGGTTCTGCGGCGGGTCGTAGGTGCTGAGCAGCTGTCCGAGTGCGATACGCATGCCAGTCACCCTAGACGGGGCACACCGGCGCCGAAAGGGCGGGCCGCGTCCGCGGACACGCGGCAGGACCAGGGACAGAGGTCCCCTCGGAGAAGGGCAGCGAGCGCCGCGTGTCAGGCGTTGCGGACGATCTTCACCGCGCTGACGATCATGGGGATCTGAAGCGGCAGCCGCCCCAACGAGATCACCTGCTTGGAGGCGGGCTCGTGGCGCCAGTCCCACGCCATCTTGATGTTGCCGGGCCACACGCCCACGAACAGGGCCGCTGCCGCCGCGCCACCGATCCGTCGTGTGGCGGGGACCAGCAGCAGCGCGCCGGTGGCGAGTTCCGCGCAGCCGGACCCGAGGGTCCACTGCCGGGGGGTGCCGGGCAGCTGCTCGGGGACCAGAGCGTCGAAGCCCTCGGGCCGGACGAAGTGCAGCACGCCCATCCCGGTCAGGGCCAGGCCGGAGAACACGGCGGAGCGGTGGGCCCTGCGGCGGGCGGTCATCAGTTTCTTTCCCATGCCCTCACCGTACCCAGCAGTAGCCGACGGGGCGACGGCGCCGCTCCTGTCCTCCCCGGCGCCCGGGCCGTCAGACCTCGTGGGGATTCAGCCACTCCCACACCACCTCGTCCCCCTCTGCCGTGGGATGCACGCCGTCCGCCAGCAGGTCGGAGCGCCCGGCGAGCGCGTTCCACGGGTCGAGGAGGTCCCGGTTCGTGGCGGCCGCCCAGTGCAGCAGCGCAGCCTTGCGCTCCACGGCCACGAGCGGATCAGCGGCCAGGTACGCCCACGCCATCGCCCCGTCCGTGAGGTGCACGCGGCGGCACGCATGGTCCGCGACCTCGTAGTCGTCCGCTGCGACGAGCTGCTCGCCCGTGAGCCGCAGGATCCCGCCGTCCACCGCCCCGCCGATGTGCCGTGGGCAGCCCGGTGCCGGGGCCCGGCGCCTCCGCCGTGGCCAGGGACGGCCCAACGACCGCCCACCCTGGTCCGTGACACTCCCGCGACCTACCCTGGGACCGGCCCACGCGGCGTCGCCGGACGCGGCGGACGAACCCGAACGAGGAGACGCTCATGGACCCCTTTGTCACCCCCGAGTGGCTGGCCGAGCACCGTGACGAGGTGGTGCTCGCGGACGCGCGCATGTACCTGGACGGGCGCAGCGCGGAGGCCGAGTACCTGCAGGGGCACCTGCCGGGCGCGGTGTTCGTGGACGTGGGCGCGGACCTCGCCGCACCGGCCTCGCCGAAGGGCGGGCGACACCCCTTGCCGTCGCCGGAGGACTTCGCGGCGGCCATGTCCCGCGCGGGCATCGGGGACGACGCCGTGGTGGTCGCCTACGACGACGTCGGCGGCGTGATGGCCGCGCGTCTCGTGTGGCTGCTGCGCACCACCGGCCACCGCGCCGCGCTGCTCGACGGCGGCCTGGACACCGCCGTCGAGCTCGAGAAGAAGCGGGCCGTGCTGCCCGCCGCAGACTTCGCCCCGGTTCCGTGGCCGCGAGAGGCCCTGGCGACCATTGACGAGGCCGCGCACGGTGCCGCGGTGGTGGATGCCCGGGACGCCACCCGGTACGCGGGCAACGCGCCGGACCCCGTGGACCCCCGCTCGGGCCACATCCCGGGCGCGGTCAACATCCCGTGCCGCAGCCACCTGACCCAGGACAGGACGCTGCGCCCCACCGCCGAGCTGCGCGATGCCTTCGAGCGTGCGGGCGTGACGGACGCGGACCAGATGATCTCCTACTGCGGCTCCGGCGTGACGGCGTGCCACAACCTGCTCGTGGCGGAGCACGCGGGTCTCGGGATGGGCCGGCTCTTCCCCGGCAGCTGGTCCCAGTACTCGCACACGGACCGTCCTGTGGAGACCTCCCCGGAGCCCGGTCCGGCGGCCTGAGACTCCCGGACGGGTACTTACGGTTTCCCGTGCGCAGTGCCAAGATGAAAGTCCGACAGCGACGATGCAGACGCAGGAGGCACGATCATGACCCAGCAGCCCGAGACCCCGGACCCCATCCAGTCCGCCGACCAGATCGACGATCCGGACCAGCCCACCACTGTGGCCGGCCAGGACGACTCCCGCGCCGGGCGGGACACCCAGCCTGATGACGCGGCGGACGGGGACCCCGAACAACCCCGCTTCACCCCGGTGCACGGAGACGCGAGCGCCCGTGATGCGCGCCCCGCGGACCGCACGACCGGAGGCAAGCCGCCCAAGGCCGTGCAAGAGACGGGCCTCCCCGTGGTGCCCGAGGGAACCGTGGACGCCCAGGGCGCCCGCCAGGTCGATTCCGAGGCGCTCGCTGGCACCCGCAAGTTCCAGCCGCCGGCCGGAGCGGACAACCCCAACGTATCGGCCAACCCGGCGAACCGGGAGGACGTCAACCCGGCCGCTTCGAAAGGCGACGCCGCGGGCTACGAGCGCGCCGAGGACATCCCCGTGGTGGAGCCTGTGCGCCACTCGGTCCCGGTCGAGGAGCGCGTGGAGGCGCAGGCGCGCGACTACGACCTCCAGACAACTGAGGACGGCGAGCGCTACCTGACGCCCACGGACGAGAACCCCACCGGCTGAACGCTCGCGTGATCTCTCATGCCCGGCCCGGCACCCGCCGGACCGGGCGTTTCCGTCCCCGGGGAATGGACCCGCGCGGGCCGGGGTGGGCCCGCCTCGCCGAGGCGCTGGCAGCGGACGAGGAGGACTGCCCGGTGCGTAACAATCGCGCCACATTCCCCGTTTGTCGGCCGTTCGGAGCCGCCTGTCCCCAGAAAAGGGAAAACCGTCTTGCGTGAACGTTTCCGCACGTCAACACAGGTTTGACGTGCGTCGAGACCGGGCTGCATGCAGACGCAAAATCACGAGACGGTTACATCGCCGTTTGTGCGTTGCCTCGCCCGGGTCTTCTTGTCACCCTGTTTGCTATGGCGAACAGGACTTCAGTGAAGACGTGGGTGGCCGGGTGTGCCCTGATCGGGGCCTTCGCGGTGACCGGCTGCGGTGGTGCAGCACCCTCGGCCGGGGACCCCCCCAGTGTCTCCGGGGACGCGCAGGGAGCAAGCCCGAGCGGCTCCGGCGGGGACGCCGCGGCGTCGTCGAACCCGTCCGGCGCGGCCTCGTCCGAGGCGACCTCGACCGAAGCAGCCCAGCCCGGGGCGACGCAGACGGGCACCACCGCGAGCCCGGACAGCAGTGAAGCCACCTACGAGCTCACCAAGACCTACACGGACCCGGACGGCCTGTTCACGGTCAAGTACCCCGAGAGCTGGAAGGCTCAGGAGAACCGCGGCTATCTGGAGCTGAGCAACCCAGACGGCAAGGTCAAGGGCAACGTGGCCTCCACCGCCACGCGCGCGCCGCGCGGCGAGTGGTTCACCAGGCCCATCCATCCCTTGATCGGTGACGAGACGGAGCTGTCCAAGCAGCTGCGCGAGAAGGTGTCCACGTACTCCACCTACGTGCCCGCACCGCCGCGCAGCGACAAGGCCGACTCCGTGCTGTGGGGCCTCACGGAGGGGGACAAACGGGGCATCGTCTCGATCCCCGGGGGCGGCAAGCGCAACGAGCTGTGGGCGGAGTTCTACTACTCCCCCGTGAACGAGGGCCACCGGCCCCTGCCCCAGCGTGAAGGGGTGGAGCTGGTCAACCAGATCAACCAGACGGAGGACGCGGGCACCGTGGACGCCATCCTCAAGTCCATCCGGGTGGGCGGCTGACGCCCCCACCACGGCTGCAGACGGGGCTGCACACGCGGGGAGAGGGAGCCGGCGCGGTCATCCTGGCAGGACACCCATGACGAGGTTCACGGTGGCCGCCAGGATGACCGTGCTGAAGATGTAGGACAGCAGGCAGTGGCGCAGGATGATGGCGCGCAGGCCCGTGGTCACCACGTTGTTGTCCGAGACCTGGAACGTCATGCCCAGGTTGAAGGAGAAGTACAGAAAGTCCACGTAGCGCGGCGCGTCCTGGGTGTTGAAGTCGATTCCCCCGGCCGGGTCCTTGTAGTACTCGTGGGCGTAGCGGGCGCCGTACATCAGGTGCAGCACTGCCCACGTGAGGAAGATGGTCACGAGTCCCAGTGCCGCGGCCAGGGTGCGGGACTGGTGGGAGCCCCCCACCAGCGCGCTGATGACGGTCACCAGGCTCACCACCGCGAGGGTCACCCCGATCAGCTCCTGGATCAACGGGTGGAAGTCCTCCCGGCCGGCGGTGTACCGGGTGCGGTCGGGGTCCATGGACCAGAGCACTCCCGCGGAGACCCCCACGTACAGCAGGGAGATGGTGCACATCCCCACGAGGAGGGAGAGGGACGTGCCCAGGAAGTTCACCGCCACCAGGAACGCGGCGGCTCCCGTGACGATGGAGCTCACCAGTCGGAACGAGGCCGAGCTCATCAGGTTGCGTCTGCTCAGTGGTGTGCTCATGACGTGCGCGTCCTTCCGGGAGGTGCCGGGCGGTCGGACACTCCCTCGTGTGCGTGGGCGGAAGCCCGGAGGCGACGATGCCGCGGCGCTCCGATGCGGGACGTGCTGCGGGGACGGCGGGGACTCCATGCGCTTGGCCCTGTTCGTCTCGCGGGACACACTACGTGGCTCGTCACGCCGCCACGATTCTGGGACGCGGGCCCGGACCGCCGCTCAGCGCAGTTCCGCGGGAAGGCTCTCAAGCAGGCGGAGCCAGATCTCGGAGGCCGTGGGGTAGCTCGGGACCGCGTGGCGCAGCATGCTCACCGGCACCCGGCCCACGACCGCGATCGTGGCCCCGTGGACGAGCTCCGCGGCGTCGGGCCCCACGAACGTGGCGCCGAGCAGGTGCCCGGTACCCGCCTCGACCACGAGTTTCGCCCGTCCCGCGACGTCGTCACGCAGCAGCGCGGCGCCCGCTGCGCCGGTCATCGGGGACTCCGCCACGACGACGTCGTGGCCCGCTTCCCGCGCCGCCCGCTCGGTCATGCCCACCGAGCCGACCTCCGGGTCCGTGAACACGGCCTGCGGGACGGGGACGACGGTGGGTGCTGCGCTCTCCCTCGCGCCGGCCAGTCGGGAGCCGAGCACGCGGGCCTCGTACTTGCCCATGTGGGTCAGCAGGGCATCCCCCTTGGCGTCACCGATCACGTGGAGCCAGTCCGGCAGCGAGCCGGCGCGGACGTCCTGCGGGCTCACACCCACGGCGTCGAGGCCCACGTCCGCGAGGCGCGGGGTGCGGCCGGTGGCGGCGAGCACCTCGTCCACCTGGAGCTCGCCCCCAGTGGCGCTCAGGTGCACAGGGCCGCCGTGGACGCGGCCCAGGCCGGTTGCGCGGGCGTTGTCGCGGGACGCGGACTCCACGGACGTGCCGAAGCGGACCGCCACGCCCAGTTCTTCCAGGGCGCTCCTCACGAGGTCGCCCACGAAAGGCTCCTGCCCGCCCAGCAGCGAGTCGCCGCGGACCAGCAGGGTGACCTCTGAGCCGAGGGCGGCCATCCAGGTGGCGGCCTCCACCGCCACCACGCCGCCACCCACGATCGCCAGGCGCTCGGGGACCTCCACCACGCCGGTGGCGTCCCGCGAGCTCCAGGCGTGGATGCCCTGCAGCGCGGGCGGCACCACGGGGCTCGAACCCGTGGCCACGACCACCGCGAGGCGGGCGGTCAGCGTGCGGGAACGACCGTTCTCGCCCACGAGCACCTCGCGGGGGCCGGTGATCTCGGCGTGGCCGTGGACCACGCGCAGACCGGCCTTCTCCGCCCAGCGCACCTGCCCGGCGTCGTCGTAGTGGGAGACCCAGGCATCACGGCGCGCGAGCAGACCGGCGCGGTCGACCTCCGGGGTGGTCACACCCTGCAGGTGCCGCGCGGTGGCCGCCACCTCGAGCGGGCGCAGCAGGGCCTTGCTGGGCATGCACGCGTAGTACGAGCAGTCCCCGCCCAGCAGCGACTCCTCCACGATCACGGCGGACAGCCCGCCGTCGTGCGCGTACTGCGCCACGTTCTCCCCCACGGGACCGCCGCCGATGACGACGACGTCCGCGTCCGTCTCGCGCGCCCCGCCGTCCTGGCCGGTCGTCTCAACTGTGCTCATGCCGACTCCGTTCGCTGCGGGTGTAGGGGTGAGTCTAGGGGGTGTGATCACCTCAGGTCAGGGGCGCGGACGATGGACCCCTCCGCCTGTTGCGCCGGATGGTGTTGGGCACCCTCAGCGCCGACGCCCGGAGACCTCCTGCGAGAAGACTGTCATCCAGTAGTCCGGGAGCACGTCCCGCAGCCTCTTCCACACCACCTGCGCGGGGTCCTCCGGTGCCGTCACACCGACCAGCACGTCGGGCCCGTGGACAGCCAGCCGTTCCCGGCATACTCCGCACGGGCGGAGGACCAGCACCCGCCCGGTCTCGTCGCGGTGGAGGCACACCGACGCAATGATTTTCTGGTTCGGGCGGAACGCCCCCGCGGAGGGTTCGATCTCGTGGCACACCTCCACCGCCGGGTTCACCGCGTCCGGTGCCGTGCCGGTGAGAATGGTCCCATCCGCGAGCAGCATCGCGGCTGCCCCGCGTTCCCCGCCCCCGGGAAACCGCTGCGCGATGAGGTCTTGGCATGCGTTGACCGCGCGGTCCAGCTCTTCGCCATCCATGCCCTGACTCCAGGCGGCAGACACGCACCGTCCCCTGCCACTACACGATGTGAGACTGACCCGGCGGGACGCCCCGCCACTCCCAGGCCGTCCAACCGCTACTGCCGGAACGCCCCCGCAAGGTTCCGCGCCCCGGAAGCCAGCAGGGCGACGTCGGCACCCACGTTCACGAAATCCGCTCCCGCAGCAAGGTAGTCCCGCGCCTGGTCCTGCGCGAACGCGTTGACGCCCACGAACTTCCCGGCGGCCTGCACCGCGGTGATCACATGCTTCACGGCTGCGACGACGTCCGGGTGGGTCTGCTCCCCCAGCAGCCCCATGGAGGCGGCGAGGTCCGAGGGCCCGATGAACACGCCGTCGACCCCGTCCACCGCCGCGATCTGCTCAACGTTCCCCACGGCGGCGGCAGACTCCGCCTGCACCACCAGCGTGATGGTCTCCCGGGCCCGCGGGAGGTAGCCGGGGATCCCGCCCCAGCGCCCGGAACGGGCCAGCGCGGAACCCACGCCCCTCAGGCCCACCGAGGGGTAGGCCACGGAGCGCGCCGCAGCCTCGGCCTCCGCCACCGAGTCCACCATGGGCACGATCACCGACTGCGCACCGAGGTCCAGGTACTGCTTGATCACGACCTCGTCGTTGGCCGGCACCCGCACCACGGACAGCGTGGGGTACCCGGCGATCGCGCGCAGCTGCGCCTGGATGGACTCCAGGGACAGCGGCGAGTGCTCGCCGTCCACCAGGAGGTAGTCGAAGCCCGCACTCGCGCAGATCTCCGCGGCCGTGGGATCCCCCGAGGACAGGAAGATGCCCGTGACCGGGTCCTGCGGCGTGCGCGGCAGGGCGAAGAGATCCCTGAGGCTCGGCAGCACGCCGGGCAGGTTGGCGGCGTCCGGTGCGCGGAAGGTCTGGATCAGATCGTTCACTCGAAGCGACACGTGATGGCTCCCAGCTGTCCGTAGTCGGCGTGGACGGTGTCCCCGGGGTGCACCCACATGGGCTTGGTGAAGGACCCGGCGAGCACGATGCTCCCGGCCTCCAGCGCGTCCCCGTGCGCCGAGAGCTTGTTGGCCAGCCACACCACGCCGTTCGCCGGGTGGTTCAGCACCGCGGCGGCCACGCCGGTGTCCTCCAGCGTCTCGTTGCGGTACAGCAGCGCGGAGATCCAGCGCAGGTCCACGCTGTCCGGTGCCACCGGGTTGCCGCCGTAGACCATCCCGCCCAGCGCGGCGTTGTCCGAGATGGTGTCCACGATGGTGCGACCCTCCATCTGGATCCGCGAGCTGAGGATCTCCAGCGCCGGCACCACGTACTCGGTGGACCGCAGCACGTCGAAGATGCTCACGTTGGGCCCGCGCAGCTCGTCCTTGAGCACGAACGCGAGCTCCACCTCGATCCGCACGTTCGAGTACTGCCCGTGCTCGATCACCGAACCGTTCTCATGCACCTGGTCCGCGAAGATCGCCCCGTAGTCCGGCTCGGTGATCCCCGTGGCCTCCTGCATGACCTTGGACGTCAGCCCGATCTTGCGGCCCACCAGCCGTCGGCCGTTCTCCTGGGCCCGCCGGCGCCACTCGTTCTGCACCGCGTAGGAGTCCTCCACGGTCATCTCCGGGTGGCGCAGCGTGAGCCGCTCGATCATCGTGCGGTTCGCCTCCGCTGCGGCCAGCTCGTCCGCGATGGCCACCACGCGTTCCTGGTCAAGCATGTCCTTGCCTTTCGGTTGGTCCGTGCGCCGTGGGCCGCGCCCGCCAGGGTGAACGGGCACGGCTCACGCGTAGGAGGCGGGCCTCAGAGCTGGTGGCCCATCTTGTACTCGCCCTGCTTCCACTCGGGCATGGACTCCTCGCCCTCCTCGGGGCGCGTGTAGGAGAAGCCGTCCGCGCCGATGGTCACCGCGAGCTCGGAGTCGTCCGTGCGGGAGACGACCTCCTGGGGATTGCCGTCCAGGTCCAGCACCAGGGAGGCGTCCGTGTACCAGGAGGGGACCACGGGGGTGCCCCACCAGTCGCGGCGCTGGTTGTCGTGGACGTCCCACGTGACCACGGGGTTGTCCGGGTCACCGGTGTAGTAGTCCTGCGTGTAGATCTCCACGCGGTGCCCGTCCGGGTCCCGCAGGTACAGGTAGAACGCGTTGGACACGCCGTGGCGCCCGGGGCCGCGCTCGATCCGGTCCGACTGGCGCAGCGCACCGAGCTTGTCGCAGATGGCCAGGATGTTGTGCTTCTCGTGGGTCGCGAAGGCCACGTGGTGCATGCGGGGGCCGTCCCCGCCGGTCATGGCGGTGTCGTGCACGGTGGGCTTGCGGCGCATCCACGCGGCGTACACGGTGCCCTGCTCGTCCTGGATGTCCTCGGTCACGCGGAAGCCCAGGTCCTGCATGAACTTGGTGGCGCGGGGCACGTCCGGGGTGACCTGGTTGAAGTGGTCCAGGCGCACCAGTGCGCCCGGGGTGTAGAGGTCGTAGCGCCACGCGAGGCGCTCCACGTGCTCCACGTCGTAGAAGAACTCGTAGGGGAAGCCCAGCGGGTCCTCCACGCGCACGGACTCGCCGATGCCCTTGGTGAACCCCTCGGGGCGGCGCTCCACGCGGCAACCGAGCTCCTCGTAGAAGGCCACGGCCCTGTCCAGGTCCTCCGGGGTGCGCACGCGGTAGGAGAACGCCGCCACGGCGGCCACGGGGCCCTGGCGCAGCACCAGGTTGTGGTGGATGAACTCCTCGATCGAACGCAGGTAGACGGTGTTCGCATCCTCCTCCGTGACCGTGAGCCCCAGCACGTCCACGTAGAACTCGCGGGACTTCACGAGGTCCGTGACCACGAGCTCCATGTACGCGCAGCGCAGGATGTCCGGCGCGGGCACGGAGGGGGTCGTGATGGGGTTGTCGGTGGTGATCGGGGCTTCCTGCGAAACATAGAAGCCCGAGGACGTCATTGTCCGATCAGCGGGATTCGTCATGGTGTGTCCTTCGTGGTGAGGGTGCTTCGTGATGGCGGTGAAAGGGTCGTGGGGGGTCTGGCGCCTCCCGCAGCCGCGGGCCGGGCGGCCCGCGGCGGGGCGAGTGTGGCGCGGACGTGCTGCGGGGGCTCAGCCGTCCGTCTGGGCGGCGGCGTCCTCCTGCTTGCCGAACACCGGGTTGTGCACCTCACCCAGGTTGATGTGCACGGCCTGCTGGTCCGTGTAGAAGTCGATCGAGCGGTAGCCGCCCTCGTGGCCCAACCCCGAGGCCTTCACGCCGCCGAACGGGGTGCGCAGGTCACGCACGTTGTTGGAGTTCAGCCACACCATCCCCGCCTCCACGTTCTGCGCGAAGTTGTGGGCGCGCTTGAGGTCGCTGGTCCAGATGTAGGCGGCCAGGCCGTACTTGGTGTTGTTGGCGAGCTCCAGCGCCTCCTCCTCCGTGTCGAACGGGGTGATGGCCACCACCGGACCGAAGATCTCCTCCTGGAAGATCCGGGCGTCCGGCTTCACGTCCACGAACACCGTGGGCGCCACGTAGTTGCCGGTCTCGAAGCCCTCGGGGCGGCCGCCTCCGGCCACCAGGCGGGCCTCCTGCTTGCCGATCTCCACGTAGGACATGACCTTCTCGTAGTGTTCCGGGTGCACCAGGGCGCCCACCTCGGTGCTGGGGTCCGAGGGCAGACCCACCTTCACCCGCTTGGCCTGCGCGGCGTAGCGCGCCACGAACTCGTCGTAGATCCCGCGCTGCACCAGGATGCGCGAGCCCGCAGTGCAGCGCTCGCCGTTGAGGGAGAACACCCCGAAGATCGTGGCGTTGATCGCGGCCTCCAGGTCCGCGTCCTCGAAGACCACGGCCGGGGACTTGCCCCCCAGCTCCATGGACAGGCCCTTGAGGTACGGGGCGGCGTTGCCGAAGATGATCTGGCCCGTGCGGGACTCGCCCGTGAAGGAGATCAGGGGCACGTCCGGGTGCTTGACCAGGGAGTCACCGGCGTAGCCTTCTTCGCCGAAACCGTTCACCAGGTTGAACACACCGGCGGGCACACCGGCCTCCTCGAAGATGCCCGGCCACAGTGACGCGGACAGCGGGGTGAACTCCGCGGGCTTGAGCACCACGCAGTTGCCGGTGGCCAGGGCGGGGCCCAACTTCCAGGACTCCAGCATGAACGGGGTGTTCCACGGGGTGATCAGACCGGCCACGCCAATGGGCTTGCGGTTCACGTAGTTCACCTGGCGCCCGGGGACCTTGTAGGCGTCGTCGATCTGGGCCACGATCAGGTCCGCGAAGAAGCGGAAGTTCTCCGCCGCGCGGCGCGCCTGGCCCAGGGCCTGGGTGATGGGCAGACCGGAGTCATAGGACTCCATGGCTGCCAGCTGGTCACCGCGGGACTCCACAATGTCCGCGATCTTGTGCAGAATCCGGGAACGCTCACGCGGGAGCATCCTGGGCCACGGGCCCTCCTCGAACGCCTTCCTGGCGGCGGCCACGGCGGCCTCGATGTCCGCCTTCTTGCCGGAAGCGGCCGTGATGTAGGGCTCGTTGGTCACGGGGTTGAGCACGTCGAACGTGTCGCCGTCGATCGAGTCCACCCACTCGCCGCCGATGTAGTGGCGGATGGAATCGGGAAGGTTCTCGGGCTTGGTGTCCTGCAGAGCGGCCATGTGATGGCTCCTCGAATCTGTGGATGCGTCAGTGATTGCTTGTCTGTGGGTCACGCGGTGTGCCGTTGCGCCTCGTCCGGCTCCTCGCGGCTGCTGAGATAGCTGCGCAGGGTGGCCGCACGGTGCTGGCGCACGGCACGCTCCACGGCGTCCGCCGGGGCGTGGGTCTCGATGAGGTGGAGGATCTGGTGGTGCTCGTTGACCGAGGCGCGGGCGCGCTCCGGGACGAACGAGAACGTGGAGGTCCTCAGGTGGTTGAGGCGTTCCCACTCCACCGTGACCAGGTCGTTGAGACGTTCGTTGGGGCACCGGCACGCGAGCACGCGGTGGAACTCGTGGTTGGTCTCCGTGAACGTCTGCGGGTCGAAGTTCTTCAGGGAGGCTTCCATGGAGGCGTTGAGCTCGCGCGCGTGGGCGAGGTCCTCGGCGGTGATGTGCGCGGCGGACAGCGCGGTGGCCGCGCCCTCCAGGACCGCCAGGACTTCCATGCTGTAGGTGTACTGCTCGCCGTCCACCATGGACACCCGTGCGCCCACGTTGCGCTCGAACGTCACCAGCCCCTCGGCTTCGAGCCGTCGGATGGCCTCGCGCACCGGCACCACGGACATGCCCAGGGTCTCGGCAATGCTCGCGAGCACCAGGCGGTAGCCCGGGGAGAATGCCTGGGACATGATCTGGGCCTTGATCCAGTCGTACGCGCGCTGCGCCTTGGAGGGTGCGGCATTCGCGGTCAGGGGCATGTGGTCCTCGGTTCGGTTCGGTGGGTTCGGGGGGGGGTCAGGCGCGGGTCACTCGGAGGGCGGCGGGTTCTCGGCCAGCCACTGCTGGAACTTCTGCTTCCACTCCCCCGTGGGCGGGAACAGCCCGTCCACCGGGTGGCCCTCGGCCACGCGCTCGGCCACCCAGGCGTCCTCGTGCTCCTTGGCCAGGGCATCCTGGGCCACCTCCTCGGCGAGCTCTCGCGGGATCACGACGACGCCGTCGTCGTCCCCCACGACCACGTCACCCGGGAGCACCGTGACGTTGCCACAGGCCACGGCCACGTCCGACTCCCACGGCACGTGCCGCCGGCCGAGCACGGCAGGGTTGGGGCCCTTGCAGAACACGGGCAGCCCGATCTCCTGCACCGCCGCATAGTCACGCACGCCGCCGTCCGTGACCACACCGGCCGCGCCGTTGTGGCGGGCCCGCAGCGCGAGGACGTCACCGAGGGTCGCGGAACCGGTCTCCCCGCGCGCCTCGATCACGATCACCTCGCCCTCGCCCACGGCGTCGAACGCGCGCTTCTGCGCGTTGTAGCCGCCGCCGTGACTCGTGAAGAGGTCCTCACGGTTGGGTACGAAGCGCAGGGTCTTGGCGGTGCCCACCAGCTTGGCGCCGGGGGTCTGCGGGAAGACGTCCGCGACCACCACATTGTTCAGCCCGCGCTTGCGCAGCTGGGCGGAGAGGCCCGCGGTGGGGGCCTTGTCGAGCTTCGCCCGTAGCGCCGGGCTGAGCGCGTGCTCCCCGCCCTGCTCGGGCAGTCCCGCGGCGTCGCGCGAGCCCCACGCCTCCTCGCGCTGGGTGTCGTTCACGGCGGGCATTGCGCCCAGGCCCTCGTCGAAGCCCTCGCTGCCCTCGGTCACGAGGCTGAGCAGGCGGCCCGACGACGGCGCTCCCGCGGCGTGCGGCGCGTCCACCTCCACCTCTACGACGTCCCCGGGCTGCGCGACCGAGGACCCCGCGGGTGTGCCGGTGAGGATCACGTCCCCCCCCTCCAGGGTCACGTGCTGGGAGAGGTCCGCCACGAACTGGGCGAGCGGGAAGATCATGTTCTCCGGGGCCGTGGTGTCCTCCTGCACCACCTGGCCATTGAGCCACGTGCGCACGCGCAGCTGCTCCGGGGAGACCTCGCGGGCGTCGATCAGCGAGGGGCCCAGGGAGGTGTAACCGTCCCGGCCCTTGTTGCGCAGGTTGGAGCCCTTGTCCGCGGCGCGCAGGTCGTAGAGGCCCCAGTCGTTGGAGGCCGTCACGGCGGCCACGTGGTCCCACGCCTCCTCCAGCGACACGTTGCGGGCGGGCGTGCCGATGACGAGGGCGATCTCCCCCTCGAACGCGAGCAGCTCGGTGCCCGCGGGGCGCTCAACGACGGCGCCGGAGCCGGCCAGGGAGCTGGCGGGCTTGAGGAAGTAGGACGGCACGGCGGGCTTGCGACCGCGCTGGGCCGCGCGGGACTCATAGGCAACGTGCACGGCGACGATCTTGCCGGGACACACCGGCACGGGCTGCGCGGCGGCGGTGCCGTCCGCGGCGTGCTGGGCGTTCTGGGGGTTCTCGGTCACCGTGACCGCCTCCTCGTGATCGGCAGAATGTTATTCAAAATCGTATATTATTTGACCGGAGGCGACAAGTGGCTTGCGTCACACCATTGTGACGGGGCAACGGCCCGGCGGGCAGGACCCGGGCCTGTGACCCGCGAAGCTCCCGGGACGACCACGCGTCACACTTCGGTGGGATCGAGAACATCCTGTTACCCGCACCACATATCGTATATGATCTGCACGACAGACTTTCATGCGCACCGGTCCACGGCGGTCCGAGCACTGTGGCTCGCACCGCACCGCAGGCCCGTCCCACCGCAGAACGCAGGAGAAGGCATGCTCTTTCATCAGAACGGATACGTCTCGGAGGACCCCCGCGTGGAGGAGGCCCGCGGCCACGGAGTGGACCGCCCCGAGGACCTCCCGGACACCATGGACGTGCTCATCGTGGGGTCCGGTCCGGCCGGTGTGATCGCCGCGGCGCAGCTCTCCCAGTACCCGGAGGTCAGCACCCGGATCATCGAACGTCGCACAGGGCGCCTGGAGATCGGCCAGGCAGACGGGCTGCAGGCGCGCAGCGTGGAGACGTTCCAGTCCTTCGGCTTCGCCCAGGAGATCATCCAGGAGGCGTTCATGCTCCGGGAGATGTGCTTCTGGAACCCGGACCCCACCAACCCGCAGAACATCGTGCGCACGGGCCGCCCCGCGGACGACCCCCACGGCATCTCCGAGTTCCCCCACATGATCGTCAACCAGGCGCGGGTGCTCGACTACTTCCTGCGCTCCGCCAAGCGGGGCCCCGGGAAGATCGAGCCGGACTACGGCATCGAGTTCGTGGGCCTGGAGGTGGACCAGGAGCAGGAGTACCCGGTCGCCGTCACCGTCCGCTACGTTGCCGGTCCCCGCGAGGGCGAGGAGCGCACGGTGCGCGCCCAGTACGTCTTCGGCTGCGACGGCGCCGCCTCCCGAGTGCGCAAGGCCATCGGCCGCAAGCTCGAGGGCAAGGGCGCCAACCACGCGTGGGGCGTCATGGACGTGCTCGCCAACACGGACTTCCCGGACATCCGCACCAAGTGCGCGATCAACTCCGTGCACGGCTCCATCCTGCACATCCCGCGCGAGGGCGGGCTGCTGTGCCGCATGTACGTAGACCTGGGAGAGGTCCCGGAGGACGACAACCACGAGATCCGCAAGACCCCCGTGGAAGAGGTCATCCGCCGCGCGAACGAGATCATCCACCCCTACAGCGTGGACGTGAAGTCCGTGGCGTGGTCCTCCGTGTACGAGGTGGGCCACCGCCTCACGGACCACTTCGACGACGTCGACACCGAGGACCGCGGCACCCGCTGCCCCCGTGTGTTCATCGCCGGGGACGCGTGCCACACCCACTCCGCGAAGGCCGGGCAGGGCATGAACGTGTCCATGCAGGACGGCTGGAACCTGGGCTGGAAGCTCGGGGCCGTGCTCTCGGGACGCGCGGACGAGTCCCTGCTGGACACCTACTCCGAGGAGCGGCAGGACATCGCCAAGGACCTGATCGACTTCGACCGCGAGTGGTCCACCCTGATGGCCACCCCGCAGGACAAGCTTCCGGACCCCAAGTACCTGGAGGAGTTCTACGTCAAGACCGCCGAGTTCCCGGCCGGGTTCATGACCGAGTACAAGCCCTCGCTGATCGTGGCCGGAACCGAGCACCAGGACCTCGCGGAGGGCTGGCCCGTGGGCAAGCGCTTCAAGTCCGCGAAAGTCCAGCGCGTGTGCGACTCCATGGTGGTGCACCAGGGCCACGAGGCCACCGCGGACGGGCGCTGGCGCATCCACGTGTACGCGGACTCCGCCGTGGCCGGTGCAGGCTCCCCCACCACCGCGTTCGCCGAGTGGCTGCAGAACGACCCCGCCTCACCGCTGGTGGCCTACCGCCGCGAAGGCGACGGGGACGCCACGCTCTTCGACGTGGATGTCACCTACCAGCAGCCCTACACGGACGTGGACATCACCAAGGTGCCGCGCGCGTTCAAACCGCAGGTGGGCCCATTCGAGCTGAACTACTGGGAGCGCGTCTACGCAGCGATCCCCGGCGAGGACGTCTTCGACGTGCGCAAGATCAGCCGCGACGGCGCCATTGTGGTCGTGCGCCCGGACCACTACGTGGCCGCCGTCCTCCCACTGGATGCCACCGCTGAGCTGGGCGAGTTCTTCGCCGGGTTCCTGCGCAGGGGGTGACCCGCAGGGCCCCTGCTGCCCCCGGGGATGAAACGACCCGCCGCGCGCTCCTTGGGGGAGTGCGCGGCGGGTTCTTCGTGCAGACCGGGGTCAGTGGGAAATGACCACGCTCGCCTCGGAGGTGTTGACCCGGAACGTGAGGGTCTCACGCAGGTACAGGTCCACGGTCTCAGCCGTGTGAGAGGAGTAGCCGATCGCGGTGTCCAGACCCAGGTGCAGCTCGTAGTCGCCACCGCGCGCGGAGAGCAGCAGGGCGTCGTCGAGCGCGGGGGCCCAGATGATGCTGCCGTCGCCCAGGATGCGGGAGATGTGGTCGTAGATAGGGTAGCCGTGGTCGGTGGTCTCCGTGACCTCCGTGTAGAGGTCCGCGGGCAGCAGCAGGTTGTACGGCCCGGCCACACCGGCCAGCCGCAGCTCCGTCTTGGCCTTCGCCACCGCGTTGGGAAACTCGCGGACGTCCTGCGGCATGGTGACGCGGCCGTTGTCGCTCGCGGGCGCGATGCCCTGGATCCCCGCGGCGTCCGAACCGTAGAACACCGTGCGGTCCTCGGCGGAGGCCAGGGCCACGGCGGCGTCCTTGACGGGCTGCCAGTCCGGGTCCGTGGCGCCGCGCTCGACGTCGTCCACGTCCGAGCGCTTCACGGTGAACGGCGCGCGCAGCTCCACCACGCGCACCACGTGGCGCTGCAGCGCCTGCACGCCGCTGGTGTCCGCCTCGATGCGACTCACGTGGCCGGTGCCCAGCGCGGAGAACTCCGCTCCGGCGGGCTCCGGCATGTCGACGACGCGGCGCGCGGCCACGCGGGCCCGGAAGGTCCTGCGGGCCTCGTCTTCCATGTCGGACCAGGCTGCGGAAGATATGGGGGCGAGATCGCGGTACAGGTTGTTCATCGTCAGCTCCTTGGATCAGGTTGTCGTGTGGTGGGTCCGGCTCGTGTCAGGGTCGCTTCAGGCTGCCGATGCCCAGTGAGCCGTCCGCTGGGGCGGCGGGCGCAGGGGAGGCGGGCACGGCGTCGTCGTCCGGGGCGTCGGCACCGGAGGATGTGTCCTGGGCGGGAACCGTGGTGGGGTCGTCCAGGAAGGACCTGGGCGGGGCGAAGAACAGGCCGCCCGTGACCGCCGTGGAGAAGTCGAGGATGCGGTCGTACGTGCCCGGCGGGTTGCCGATGAACATGTTCTCCAGCATGGTCTCGGTGACCGCGGGGTCCGCGGCGTAGCCGATGAAGTAGGTGCCGAACTCGGCCGAGCCCACCTCGCCGAACGGCATGTTGTCCCGCATGATCTCGCGGGCGTGGCCGTCCACGTCGTCGAGGTCGTTCAGTGCCACGTGGGAGTTCGCCGGCTTCTGCTCGTCCGACATCTCAATGTCCTCGAGCTTCGAGCGCCCGATCACCCGCTCCTGCTCACCCGTGGACAGGGCCTCCCACTCGTCCATCTGGTGCAGGTACTTCTGGACGAGCACGTAGCTCCCCCCACGGTAGGAGGGGTCCTGGTCCCCCACCACGGCGGCCGACTGGGCGTCCTCGTCCTCCGGGTTGGCGGTGCCGTCCACGAAGCCCAGCAGGTCCCGCTCCTCGAAGAACTTGAAGCCGTGGACCTCGTCCTGCACCCGCGTGTACGGGCGCAGCCTGCTCATGAGCTGCTTGGCGAGCTCGAAGCACACGTCCTGTGTGCCGGCGCGCAGGTGGATGAGGATGTCCCCCGGGGTGGCCGGTGCGGAGTGCACCTCCCCGTGGAACTCCCTGAACGGGTGCAGATCCTTGGGCAGCGGAGCGTCGAAGAGCCGACCCCAGGCGTCGTGCCCGATGCCCACCACGCACAGCAGGTTGCTCGTGGGCACACGGAACGAGACCGCCTTGGTGAGGTCCGAAACGCCGGTCAGGACATCCGCCACCTGGGCCTCCGCGCCCTCGTTGACGGTGAGGACCAGGAACATGGCGGCTTTGGCCGGTGGGGCCACGATCTTCTGAGTGGGCATGGTGCCTCCATGGGGTGAGCGGGCTACCGTTGCGGGCCGATGACTGATCCCACAGTAGCGCCCGAGCCCACCTCCTTCAGTGGGTCGCGCCCGTCTCGATGAGCAGCACGCCGCCCACGATCAGCACCAGCCCCAGGCTCATGACCCACGTGAGGGGTTCCTTGAAGACGAGACGGCTGATCACCGCCGTCAGCGCCACCCCGGCGGCGGCCCAGATGCCGTACGCCACCCCGAGCGCCATGCCCTGGGCGAGCACCGCCGCCAGCAGGGTGAAGGCGGTGAGGTAGCCCGCCACCACACCGATCCACCACCTCCCACCGCCCGCGCTCGCCATGCGCAGGCAGACCGTGGCGGTGACCTCCGAGAGGATGGCCAGCGCGAGGAGCAGAAGCGGGAACGCGGTCATCGGGTGGCCTCCGTTGCGGTGGGGGTCGAGCAGATGCTCCCGGGCGTCCGGCCGTCGTCCGCCCCGCTCTGGTCCGCCCCGCCCCGCCTGTCCAGCTGTGAGCCGACCTCCACGAGCAGCACGCCCAGCATGACGGCCACGAGACCCACGCCCATGAGCAGGGTGATGGGCTCGCCGAAGATCAGCATGGACATCACGGCGGTGGCGGCCACCCCGGCGGCGCCCCAGATGCCGTAGCCCACGCCCAGACTCATGCCGCTGCGCAGCGAGACGAACAGGCAGACGAACGCGCCCACGTAGCCGAGCGTGGCCAGGGCGTAGAAGCCGGGCGACTCCACGGCGGCCTTCATGGACAGCGAGCCGGTCACCTCGCAGCCGATCGCGAGGACCAGGAAGAGCCACTTCTTCACGAGTCCGCCCCCTCTGCCCCGAGGCCTTCCGCCGTGGGGCCGTCCCCTACCAGGCCCAGGGTCACGTCCACGACGGCGCGCCGGTGGTCCTCGTCCAGGTCCAGCATCCCGAGGCAGCGGTCGATCCACGCACCGTCCGCCACCAGGCGGGCTGCCACGATGTTCGGGCGGTCGGAGTCCCCGAACCACTCGCTCATGCGCTCGCTCCACCGGGCGGCAAGCTCGGGACGCAGCCGTGAGTCTGCGAGGACGGCGAGGTCCGCCGGGTCCAGCTCGTTCAGCAGCGCGAACTCCACGTAGGCGCGCAGGCGTGTGACGGCGTCCGGGTCTGGTCCCGCGCGATGCATCAACTCCGTCTCCCAGTGGTCGAGCAGGTGGTCCACCACGGCCACGGAGAGCCTGTCCTTGGTGGGAAAGTGGTGCACCACCCCGGGCTTGGTGATGCCGACGGCGCGCGCCACGGCGTCCAGCGTCAGGGCATCCCCCGCGCGCAGCACGTCCAGCGCGCGGTCGAGGATCTCGGGTTTGGTCGTCATGCGGTGCAACCTACCATACGTATGGTAAGCATCGCCGAGCTGGCACGTGCCGCGAAACGCCGTGCGGCTCGGCCGGAGCACGTGCCCGAGAGCGTCCCAGTGACCGCGGCAGATCTCCTCGGTGCGTGCTCGGCTCGGCAACCGGCGGCCGGCCGCGGGTGCGATGACCTCCTCCGAACGGCGGTCACAACCCCCTGAACTGCTCCACCACGTCCGTCGCGGTGGTCTCCCGGCACGCCGCGAAGCCCGTTCCGGCCCACAGGTTCAACCCCGCGGGGTCCTGCGCGGAGGCCGCCCGCAGCGGGGCCGTCATGTGGTGGACCTGCGGGTAGCCGCTGATCTGCTCGACCTCCAGCCGGTCGGTGAACGCGTTGCGCAGCGCCCGAGCCGCCCGCCCGGAGAACACCCGGGTCACCACCGTCTCCCCAAACCTCCCGCTCAGCAGTGCCTCGCGGTGCGCCGGTTTGGTGCCCGCCTCCTCGGTGGTCAGGAACAGCGTGCCCACCTGCACGGCGTCCGCACCGCGCTCCATCAGGTCCTCCGCGGTCTCCCGGTCTGCCACACCGCCCGCGGCGATCAGCGGCAGCGCCGTCGTCTCCCGCACCGCACTCACGAGGTCCGCGGTGGAGATCTCCAGAGGGGTTTTCGCCTGGCCGTGGGTGGCCCGGTGGCCCCCGGCCTCGGTCCCCTGCACCACGATCGCGTCCGGGTCCAGGACCAGCGCCGCGCGGACCTCGGCCTCGTCGGTCGCGTTGAGCACCACGACCGTGCCCGCGGACCGCAACCGGGCGACGTCGTCCGGGGACGGCAGCCCGAACGTGAAGGAGACGAGCGGTACGGGGTGGGTGACGAGGTGGTCGAGCTTGGCGGCGTAGTGGTCGTCGGACAACTCGCCGGGCTGCGGCGCGGCCACGCCCAGCTCAGCAGCCACCGGGGCCAGTGCGCGGGCGTAGGCCTCGAGCTCCCCAGGGTCGGACGGGTCCTGCTCAGGGACGAAGAGGTTCACGCCGAAGCGGTCCGTCTTCACGGCGACCTCCCGGATCTCCTGTGCCATGGCCTCCACGGTCTTGTACCCGGCGGCGAGCATCCCCAGCCCGCCGGCCCGGGCCACGGCGACCGCGAGCGCCGCGGTGGACGGCCCGCCCGCCATGGGCGCCTGGAGCAAGGGCACGGGCAGTTCGCTGAGGGGGTTGGTCACGGCGTCTCCTTAGACTGGCGGGCATGTCCGCTTCCCATGATGCTCGCCCGGGTGCCCTCGCGTCCTCTTCGAGTCCCCCGGCTGCTCCGGTTGTTCCAACCGCCTCGGCTTCCCCCGCCGACGACGACGCCCGCCCCGTCATCAAGGTCACCGGCGTGGTGCTGCGCCGGGCCCGAGACGGCCACGTACTCACGGTGCGCAAGCGCGGGACGTCCATGTTCATGTTCCCCGGGGGCAAGCCCGAGGCCGGGGAGTCACCCGTGGAGGCGGGCGTCCGCGAGGTGCGCGAAGAGCTGGGGCTCGACCTGTCCCCCGCGGACCTGATGACGGTGGGCGAGTGGCACACGGACGCCGCGAACGAGCCGGGCCACGCCCTGCACAGTCACGTCTTCCTCAGCACCGTCCCGCTGGAGGGCACGCCGACGCCCGCAGCCGAGATCGAGGAGCTGCGCTGGCAGCCGCTGGACGGCGTGGAGGACGTCG
This sequence comes from Kocuria salsicia, assembly GCF_039532055.1. Taxonomy (NCBI): domain Bacteria; kingdom Bacillati; phylum Actinomycetota; class Actinomycetes; order Micrococcales; family Micrococcaceae; genus Kocuria; species Kocuria salsicia. Next base: position 46,116 of record NZ_BAAARF010000009.1, read on the forward strand.
AGGACCTCGCGCCCCTCTCCCGGTGGCATGCGATTCCGGCAGTGCGGGGGATGGGAATCTAACCCCGGGAGTCGTCGACCGCGGTCTTCTCAGCAGGCGGTATCTGCCCCGTGTTCTCCAGCATTCGTGAGCGAGCCCTGCGGCTCAAGAACTGGATGATCACGCTGAACGTGGCGAACGCGGCGGTGTAGGTCACGTAGTACCACCCGAACTCGTGGTCCGGAACCATGAGAATGATGAACGCGGTAAGCCCCAAGAAGAAAAAGAAGTACGCCAGCCATGCCACGGCCGCCCGCCACCCCGTGTGCGGGTAGTAAGGATCTGCTCTCAGAATCTCCTGCCGCCGGGGCCTCCGGCGAGTCCCGGCGGGCCGCCCTGCGGACCTGGAGGGCCCCGTGGAAGCCCAGCAGGATGAACCCGGTGGCTATCACGAGGGCCCACTGGGTGGCGTGGGTGGATCCTGTGGCGGTCAGTGCGGAGGGCAGCGTCAGGCCCATCGACACGGACAGCGCCGCGCCCGCGAAGGCGGTGCCAAGCGCCGAGCCGATCTGGCGCACGGTGCTCTGCGTTGCGGATGCCTGGCCCGACGACGCCACGGTCACGTCCCGCAGCACGGTTCCGGTCGGCTGCGCGGAGGCCAGGCAGAGGCCCACGCCGTAGCCGACGAGCGGCAGCGCGACGAGCCACGCGGAGGTGCTCGGCCCCATGAGCAGGGCCAGCACCACCACGCCAACCACCTCGAGACCGAGCCCGATCAGCACCGTCCCCGGCGCGGCGAACCGGGCGGCCAGGTGACGGGCGGAGGCACCGGAGATGAACGCGCCGACCGCCATGGCGGCGGCCAGGTGGCCCCACGAGAACGTGCGCAGCTGGAAGAGGTCCAGGTCCAGCAGGGCGGACCGGCGGACACGAACCCACGGGACGTCCCACGGAACAGGGCGTTCACCGTGGACAGGGTGGACGGCATGATGAACGCCGCACCCAGCGCCTGGACGGCACGAGCTGCGATCAGTGTCCCCGCCGTGCCGGACAGTGCCGCAAGCAGGCTGCCCCGGCGAAGACCACAAGCCCCGCGGCGAGCGCAATCAAGTCCCTGCGGATCGGGGCGGGGTCGTTCTCGACGTCACCCGGTTGCGGTTGCGCCGCAGGTGTCCGCGCCGTGGTCAGGCCTCCAAAGATGGTTCGTGCCGGTGCGCCGTCCCGTGGGCTCCTGCCCGGCGGCACCTGTGCTGGCGCGAGCTCTATCCGCCCGGTCCATGCGGGTGCATCTTCCCGTGGCGGCGTGAGCTCAGGTGCGGCGCATGACGGTGGCCGCGTCCACAGGGACGTCCCCTGTGCCCGGGACCGCGGCGTCGTCGTCCGTGAGACCCGCAAGGCTAACGTCCCAGAAGGGCGTGGGGGCCGTGGTCCCCAGGTCCTCGCGGGGGACGGCGTGGGTGTCCTGGGAGCGGTCGTCCACCGGGGCGCGCAGCAGCGTGGCCGTGGCCCAGCCGTGGGTGAGGAGGTAGTGGTCGCTGTCTGGCTCCTCCGGGCCGGTCTCCGCGCTGTAGGTGACCGCGATGTGCTTCTCGTCCCCGCGGCCGATCTGTGCCTGCACCGCCCCGAAGCTCGCCAGGTGGGCGGGCTTGAGACCGCGCAATCGCCCGGGGGCCACGTCGGGGACGTTGAGGTTGAGGATCCACTCGTCGAAAGGCCGGTCCTCCCAGTGCTCCAGCGCGAAGCGGGTGACCAGCAGGGCCGTGTCCCAGTGCTGCGGGGCGCCCGAGGTGATGGAGACGGCGATCCCGGGGATGCCGTGGGACGCGGCCGTCAGCACCGCACCCACCGTCCCCGAGTGCAACGTGGCCTTGCCCGTGTTGGCCCCCAGGTTCACCCCGGAGAGCACCATGTCCGGGCGCTTGCCGAACGCGCCGTAGGAGGCCAGGAAGGCAATCAGAGCGGGGGCGGCCTTCACACCCACGCACTCCACACCGTCGGGCATGTTCGGCGGCGCGGCCTCCACCAGGGCGATGCGGCCATCGACCTCCTCGCCGGACAGCGAGGCGCTGGCACCCGAGTACTCCTCGGCCGGGGCGGCCACCGTGACGCTGTGCCCGCGGTCCAGGGCTGCCTGCGCGAGAACCGCAAGTCCCGCGGAGGAGATGCCGTCGTCATTGGTGACCAGGATGTGCATGGGCACCATGGTGGCACGCGGCGTGCGAGCGGGCCAGGGTGGATGCGGACGGGAGCACGCGGTACCGGACGGAACGGGGCAGTGCGGGCAGGTCCGGCGCGACGCCTCAGGAGACGGTGCGCACGGTGATCTGCCGGGCGAACTTCTCGATGGTCGTGCGGTTGCCCGTTCCCAGACCCCGGCGGGCCACGTTCAGTGCCCCGGCGGAGGCCCCGAGCGCGACGGCGTCCACCAGGTCCAGGCCCCGGGCGAGCCCCACCGAGATCCCCGCGGTCATGGAGTCCCCGGCGCCGCGGTGGTCGAGTGGGGTGATCGACGGCGCGGAGACCTCCCGCACCCGGTTCTTCTCCACGAGCAGGGCAGGGTCCTTCGCGCGGGAGACGACCACGGCATCCGCGCCACGCTCCAAGAGCATCCGGCCCGCCTCGACCAGCGACTCCGGGGTGTCATCCGAGCCCAGGTCCAGGTCCCGGACCTCCTCGTGGCTGATCTTGAGCACGTCCACCTTCGCGTCCACGGCCGCGAGCGCCGGGGCACCGCTGACGTCGGCGACCACCGTGGTTCCGGCATCCCGGGTGTCCCGGATGAGGCGGCCGAAGAAGGACGCGGGCACCACGTCCCCGGGCTCCGCTCCCGTGACGGTGAGGACGTCCGAGGCCAGCGCATCCACGAACGCCGTGCCGTAGAGGTCGTCCAGCTCGTGGCGGGAGAGCTCGGGCGGCGGCATGTGGGCCACGGTCTCGCGATCCTCGCCGCGCAGGTCGTAGACATACCCGCCGTTGCCGTAGCCGTAGCGCACCGCGTTGACCTGCATGCCGAGCCCGTCCAGCATCGAGCGGATCAGGGCGCCCAGCTCACCGCCGAACGGACCGCTCACGGACACGTTCGCCCCGAGCGAGCTGGCCATGCGCGCCACCCACAGGCCCTGCCCGCCAGGGTGCATGTGCACGTCCGACTCGTGCGGGCTGCGGTTGCGGTACGCCGCCGGCTCCGTGATCTCGGTGATCAGCAACGGAGTGGGCACCAGCACGGACAGGCGCGGTTTCTGGGGGCTGCGGGTCTCGGTCACGAACGAAAGCTACAGGAGCGGGCCGCTGGTGAACAGCACATCAAGGTGCCACCATGGTGGGATGAATGCCACCGCACCGATTCGCATCGTGGAGGGACAGGCCGCCAGTGAGCACACGCTCAAGGCCCTGAGTTCCTACTTCAGCGAGCTGGACAACAGGATCGACGGCGGCTTCGACCCGGAGCTCACCGAGGTCACCCGCCCCGAGGACGTCACCCCGCCGCACGGCGACTTCTTCCTCATGACGGACCTGGTCACCGGCTCCGTGATCGCGTGCGGGGCCGTCCGCAGGATCGACGACGAGCGCGTGGAGCTGCGTCGGATCTGGGTCACCCCCGAGCACCGCGGGCAGGGCCACGCCCGCACCCTGGTGCGCGCCCTGGAGAACAAGGCGCGCTCCTTCGGTGCCACCACCGCCGTGGTCTCCCTCAACCCGGAGATGACCGAGGGCGTCGCGATGTTCCGCAACCGCGGCTACGAGTCGGTGGAGTCCTTCCACGACGCCACCACGGCCTCGGTGTTCCTGGCGCGGCAGCTCTAGCGCCGCGGCCGGTCCCCCGGTGCGGCCGGTCTGACATCTGAGGTGTAGAAGTACCCGGATTCTGTGCCGCTGGGCCGTCATCTCTACACCTCAGATTCGCGGGGTCCCGCGCCGGTGACGACGACGCCGCTCGCCCCCCGAGCGCGCGAGGCTCAGGACCGCGCGTCCCGCGTCTTCTTCTCGTTCGCCTTCTCGATGGCCGCCACCAGCTCGTCCTTGCTCATCTCCGAGCGCCCCTGGACGTCCAGCTCCTGAGCGATCCCGTAGAGGTGCTCCTTCGTGGCGTTCGCATCCACTCCCCCGGCGGTGTCCTCGGAGTTCAGCCCACCCTTCTCCGCGCTCGCGTCCGAGGGGCCGTTCTCCTCCTTGGGCTCCCAGCGGTCCCCGACCTTCTCGTGGGTGTGCTTCACGGCGGCCCACGCGGTGCGGGCGGCCCGGGCGTCGTCGTCGTACTCGTCCTGCGCGGCGTCGTAGGTCTGCGCGAACGTGTCCTGCGCCTTCTCGTCCGAGCGCCGCAGCGTGGACGGGATCTCGTCCTGGATCGCGTGGCCGTTCTTCTTCGCCTTGGGCACCGCTGCCTCCTGGGTCCGTGCCGGAATGGTGGGCACCTCCGATCCTAGGGACGACGACGCCGCCCGCCCCACCCTTTCGGGTCCCCCTGCGGAGTTCTCTGGGCACTTGTGCGCCTTGAGCTGAATCCGCTCAACTTTGCTGCGCAGGGTCTTGGCACTCGCTTGGGGTGAGTGCTATCTTTTCAGTAGTTGAGTCACAGGGACTCAAGAAACGTGAAGGCTCCACTTCCAGGGGATGAACAGGACGGCGGGGCACCTCACGGTGGCGCCACGCATGCAAGGAGCAGACATCATGGCTACTTTCGATCCGTTCTCCGAGGTCCAGAACTTCGCCAACCAGGTCCTCTCCAGCCGCAACGGGCTGGAGCAGATGCCCATGGACCTCTACCGCCAGGGTTCCGACTACTTCCTCGCGGCTGACCTTCCGGGCATCGACCCGTCCAGCGTGGACGTGGACGTGGACGGCCAGCTGCTGACCATCCGCGCTCAGCGCCGCCTGCCCTCCGCAGAGAAGGACACCAAGTGGATCGTGCGGGAACGCCGCAACCACTCCTTCGTGCGCCAGCTGAACCTGGGTCAGGGCATCGACACCGAGAACATCACCGCCGCCTACGACAACGGCGTGCTCACGGTGCGCATCCCCGTCTCCCCCAAGTCCCAGCCGCGCAAGATCCAGGTGGCCACCGGCCAGAACCAGGACAACGTGGTGCTGGAGCACGGCGGGAAGTCCGAGAAGTCCGACGAGAAGAAGGACTCCGAGAACTGACGGCACCACGGTTCGACATCATGACGGTCTGACGGCGTCCCGTCATGACGGTCATGCGACCACGGCGAACGGGCCCGCGGGAGAGATCCTGCGGGCCCGTCGTCGTACCCGGGGGGCCGCGAGTGGACGGTGCCGGTAGCAGCGCGGAAGGTGCGGCCGCGGCAGGGACGGACGGAGCGGCGTCGTCGTGCCCCGCACGCAGGACCCCCGCGACGACGCAGCCCGGGACCCGGCCCGCGCCCCACCTCACCCGGCGAAGAAGAACCTCGTGAGGTGGAAGAACACCGGGGCGGCGAAGATCAGGGAGTCCATGCGGTCCAGGATGCCGCCGTGACCGGGGATGAGCGTGCCGAAGTCCTTGATCCCGCGGTCCCGCTTGAGGCTGCTCATCACCAGGCCGCCCGCGAATCCGAGGACGCACGAGAGCAGAGCCAGCACGGCGGCCTGCCACGGGGTGAACGGGGTGAGCCACCACAGGGCGGCACCGAGCGCCGTCGCCGAGAGGATCCCTCCGACGAACCCCTCCCACGTCTTGTTGGGACTCACGGTGGGTGCGATCCTGTGCCGCCCCACAGTCTTGCCCCAGAGGTACTGGAGCACGTCCGAGCCCTGCACCACGACCACCAGGAACAGCAGCAGCGCCCCGGCCTCCGGCCCGCCGGATCCCACCGGGGAGCCGTCCGCCGCAGCCTTGCCGTCCCGGAACACCACGGGCAGCTGGAGCACCGCGGGCAGGTAGCTCAGCGCGTAGACGCACACCATGAGCCCCCACTGGCTCAGCGCGGCCCTGTGGAGGAAGGACTCCGTGCGCCCGGACAGGGCCAGCAGCACGGGCAGGAACAGGAACACGTAGACGGGGATGAAGATGGCGTACATCCCGTACCAGTGCTGCCACAGGAACCAGAAGTGCAGGGGGCTGAGCACGGCCATGATCCACACCATGACCCGCTGGTCCCGTTCCCCTCGCGGCATCAGGTCCGCGAACTCGTGCATGGCCACCAGCGAGAGCGCCAGGAACAGCAGCACCACCGCGGTCTCGCCGAGCGCCAGGGCGCCCACGAGCACACCCACCATGAGCCACCACGCGACGATCCGCTGCCGCACGTTCACGAGCGTGGTCCGCAGCCCGTCCGAGCGGGTGCGGCGGTACATCACCTCGGCCGCGAGCGTGGCCAGCACCAGGACCACGAGCAGTCCGAGCACCAGGCGCCAGCTCTGCGGGCCGAGCAGGCCGATGGTCGTCACGGCCTAGCCCCGGGCCCGCAGCTCGCGGGAGATCGCGCCCAGCCGGGAGGCCACGGTGAGCGCACTGCCCAGCGCCACCACCAGGAGCGTGAGCCACAGGACGATCCCGGGCTGCCACCCCAGCAGGGGCTCGACCAGACTCAGGAGGATGCCTCCCATGAGCACCCACATGCGGCGCTGCTTGGGCAGCACTCCTCCGAACTGCTGCGCGCACCCCACGCTCACGCCGAGCGTGCGCACGTAGGCGGTCAGCACGGCGAGGCTGCCGGCGAGCCACCCGAGGGCAACACCGCCCGTCACGGACGACGCCGCCCAGCCCGCTCCCGCGAGAAGCGCGAGGTCCGAGACACGGTCCGGCACCTCGTTGTACAGCTCCCCGGTACGGGTCCGCAGACCGCCCTCGACGGCGAGCATCCCGTCCAGCATGTTGCACAGCAGCCGCAGCGGGATGCAGAGAGCGGCGAGCAGCAGCGCGACCGCGCGCAGTGCGCCGTCCGCGTGGCCCGCCACGACCAGGAAGCCGCAGCCCACGAGTGCTGTGACCACCGACGCCACGGACACGTGGTTGGGGCGGATGCCGGCGCGCTGCAGGGTCGAGGCGGCAGCGGTCGCCCACCCGGCGGTGCGCTGGGGAATGGGGCGGCGCAGGGGGCCGGTGGGGGACATGTCGCTCCTCGTCTCATGGGTTCCTCATGCATTTTCACAGAATTTGCGCCCTGAGGACACGAGGCAACAGTGGCAGGGGGGACGGTCCTGTGGGGTTGGATGTCCACAGGGCAGCAATCAAGACCGCTGAGGAGAGTGCCGTGGACAGGACGTCTGGTCGTCGCAGGGACCACGTGGTCGCCGGGCTCTGGGGTTTCGCGGAGGCCACCGGGTTCTTCGTCGTGCCGGACGTGTGGCTCTCGGCCCTGGCCGTCCGCAGCCTCCGGCGAGGGCTGACGAGCGCCGTCTCCGCGACCGCCGGGGCCGTGGTGGGCGGGGCGCTCATGCACCGCTGGGGCGAGCGAGTTCCGGCGGGGCGCTCGGCCTGGCTGCTGACCCGGCTGCCCGCCGTCTCTCCCGCGATGGTGGAACGGGTGGAGCGGGAGATGGCCTCGCACGGATTCGCCGCCGTGCTCCTGGGTCCGCTGCGGGGTACCCCGTACAAGCTCTACGCGCGGACGGCCGGGCTGCGCGGGGACCCGCTGCCCGCGTTCCTGGCGTGGTCGGTTCCCGCCCGTGCGCCGCGGTTCGTGGTGGTCACGACGGCGGTCGGCGCGCTCTCCGCCCTGCTCCGGTCTCTGCGTCCCCACGCCCCGGGAGGGGTGCGCTGGGCGATCTTCACCGCCGGGTGGACCGCGTTCTACGCGTGGTACTTCCGCACGGTGGGCCGGGGCTGAGCGGGTCTACGCGCGGGAGGGGCGCGGCTGACTGCGGCTGACCGCTGCTTTCTCTGGCTGGCGCACCCGGGGACGACGACTCCGCGTCACGCCACGTAGCGCGCCCGCACCTCCTCCGGCAGCATCCCGCCACCGGTCAGCCACGCCATGTGGGTGATGTTCTCCGGTGCGGCACCGAAGGGCTCGCCCTCCTCCGAGACCCGCCGGATCGACTCCAGAGCAGCCGCGGCGGACGGCTCCACCACCATGCCCTCAGCCCTGTGCAGTGCCCTGACCTGCAGGGACATCTGCTCGTCGGTCGCAGTGACGTAGCCGTCCACCAGCCTCTGGACCGCGCGCCCCACGAAGCCGGAGGGCCTGCCCACGGCCAGCCCGTCCGCAATGGTCCGGGTGCTCAGACCAAGCTCCGCCACGGATATCCCGTCGTGCCGGCCGGTGCGCACGCCCAGCAGCATGCACGGGGCCTGCGTGGGCTCCACGAACACGCAGTGCACGACGTCACCGAACTCACGTTTGAGCCCGTAGGCCACGCCTCCCGGCGCACCGCCGATCCCGCAGGGCAGGTGCACCACCAGCGGGTGCTCGCTGTCCGCCGCAACACCCTGCTCTCGCAGCTGCGAGGCAACGCGGGCCCCCGCTACCGCATACCCCGCGAAGAGGCTCAGGGAGTGCTCGTCATCCACGAAGTGCACGGTCTCGTCCTGCTCCGCGGCGGCGCGTCCGGCGGCCACGGCCTCGGTGTAGTCGGTGACGTGCTCCACCACCTCCACGCCCCGGGAGCGCAGGAGGTCCTTCTTCCACTGCTGCGCGTGCGTGGACATGTGCACGGTGGCCTGCAGTCCCAGCGCGGAGGAGATGATCCCGATGGACATCCCCAGGTTGCCGGTGGAGCCCACCACCACGCGGTGCCCACCCATGAGCTTCCGGAAGGGCGCGGTGGCGAAGACGGAGTAGTCCACGTCTTCCCCAGCAGCTGTGAAGTGGGAGGGGGACGACAGGGCCAGCAGCCCGTGCCCGACGGCGAGCGCCTCCGCGTACTGCAGCACCTCGTGCACCCCGCCGCGGGCCTTGACGGAGCCGCTCACGGGGAGGATGTCGTCCCGTTTGAGCAGCACGCGCCCGACCGCGGGGGCCTGGTCTGCGCGCCACGCGGGAGCCGCGTGCAGGGGCGACTCGATGAGTCCACTGGCGGCAGCGGTGTCCGGGAACGTCGCGGCGATCCACGGCCGGAACCGTTCCAGCCGCGCGGCGGCGTCGGCCACGATGGATGGGTCCACGCCGGAGGCGGCGAGACCGCGGATGGTGTCCGAGGCGGCGTCGTTCCACCAGGTCACGGGCTCCTCGCGGGCGAGCCGGGAGACGAGCGGATCGGCGAGCAGAGCGGCGTCGGGCTCCGGGGAAGCGGCGGGCGGGGTGACTCCGGAGTTCGTCATGACCTCATCATGTCGCGCCGGGCCAGCTCCCGGTACTGCGACGCCAGGCGCACCGGTGCGTTGGGTGCGCCGAAGCCCTCGTAGCCGTCGAGGCGCTGCACCACCTCCACGAACACCTCCCCGAGCGTGGGCGTGTAGAAGTGCAGGAACTCGCCGGTCTCGTCCCGGTCGTAGAGCAGACCGTTGGACTCGAGCATCCCCACGAAGTCGGCGTCCAGGTCGAAGCGGGCCACGAGGTCCTCGTAGTAGTTGGTGGGGACCGGCAGGAAGGCCAGGCCGCGGCGTCGTGCCCGCTGGGCCACGGCCACGATGTCCGAGCAGGCGAGCGCGATGTGCTCCGGGTACGCCGCCCCCGTGAAGGCGACCTGCTCGGCAGCCATGGGCGCCACGTTGAGGGGGATACGCACGGCGCCGCCCGCCGAGCGCATGACCTGTGAGCGCACGAGCCCGGAGGGGCCCGCCACGTCCTGGGACGGCGCGGGGTGCAGGTCCAGCAGGGAGGTGAGGAACAGGACGGCCTCGTCGTAGTGCTGCCACGGCTGGGCGAGGTTCACGTGGTCCACCCCCGTGAGCAGGGACGCCGGGGCGTCGTCCTGCGGGTCCGCGCCGAACTCCGCGAGCCACGGGGGCACGCCCTGCTCGCCGCAGGGCCCGAAGAAGATCTCGGTGCCGTCCGGGGCGACGACGCCGTGCAGCACGGTCTCGTCCGGCAGCTGGGCGCGGTCCGCGGTCTGGGCGAGCAGCCTCTCGGCGCGGTACGCGGCGACGTCCGGGTCCGCGACCTGGAAGCCGAGCGCCGCGAGCCGCGTGGGCTGGGCCGTGGCGCGGGGGTCCTCCGAGACCACGATCCGCACGGGGCCCTGCGTCCACGCCTGCACCGAGTCCTTGGAGCGGTGGTGGCCGGAGAGCAAGAAGCCCAGCTGGTGCAGCATGCGGGTGACGTGGCCGAGCTCGCGGGTGCGCAGCTCCAGGAAGTCCCACGCGCGGGGCGCCTGGGGTGCCGGGAGGTCCGTGAGCATGAGCGGCGCCCGGTCCGGGTCACCGCCGGCCCCGCGGACCGCGTCCGCCGTCTGGTCCTCCAGCCAGCGCAGGGAGCGCAACCCGTCCACCGCGGTGCGGTGCACGTCCGCCTGGCGGAACGAGTCGTTGAAGATCTCCAGGGAGACCGGGCCCGCGTAGCCGACCTCGTGAAGCCGTCCCAGCAGGTCCACCAGGTCGAAGTCCCCCTCGCCCGGGAACACCCTGTGGTGGCGGGACCACGAGAGGACGTCCTGCTTCAGCAGGGGTGCGTCCGCGAGCTGGACGAAGAAGAGCTTGCGGGGATCGCAGTCCTCCAACCCCTCCACGGTGTCCCCGCGGGAGAAGATGTGGAAACTGTCCAGACACGTGCCCACGCGAGGGTGGTCCGCGAGCTCCACGAGTCGGTGGGCGTGGCGCCACGTGTTCACGTGCGCGCCCCAGGCCAGGGCCTCGTAGGCCAGGTCGACGCCGTACTCGGCCGCGACGTCGCCCGCCGCGCGCAGCTGCTCCGCAATGGCGGCGTCGTCCTTCAGGACTCCCGTGGCCACGTTCGAGCACACCAGCAGCACCGAGGTGCCCAGCCGGTTCATGAGCTCGCACTTTACGCGCAACCGCCGCAGGGAGTCCGGGAACGCCTCGGGTGCCACCTCCACGCCGTCCCGGAAGGGCTGGTACATGTCCAGGGAGAGGTCCAGCTCGGCGGCGAGATCCCGCAGCTGCTCGGGCGAGGAGTCGGAGACCACGAGGTCCGGCTCGAAGACCTCGATGCCGTCGAAGCCGGCCGCCGCGGCGGCGCGCATCTTCTCCTCGAGCGTGCCGGACAGGCACACGGTCGCGATGCTGGTCCTCACAGGGCATCACCGCCGAGCACGTGGCCGGAGTCCGTGCCCGCCGGGGCCTCCTGGCCCGTGAGCTGCAGGAAGTGGGCGCGCATGCGTGCGCTGTCCGGCGTCGTTCCCGTAATCAATGCAAACGCATCGACAGCCTGGCCCACCGCCATGTGGCCGCCGTCCAGCACCGCACAGCCCAGCGCGCGGGCCGCCCGCACGAGCGGGGTGTCCATGGGCAGGTAGACCACGTCCGCCACCCAGTGGGTGGGCCGCAGCAGGTCGAGGTCGAACGGGGCGCCCGGGTGGTGGTGCATTCCCATGGGGGTCGCGTTGACCACCCCGTCCGCCGCGGCGATCTGCCCTGGAGCCTGCGCGGCGGTGACCGACTCCACGGTGGCCTGCGGATAGCGTGCGGCCAGCTCCGCGGCCCGCTCCGCGGCGCGCGCCACGTCCATGTCCACCAGCGAAAGCTGCACGGCGCCCAGGCCCAGCAACGCCTCCGCCACCGCGGAGCCGGCACCGCCGGAGCCAAACTGCACCACCCGGCCCGGCGCCACGCCATCGAGCCCCTTCTCGAAGCCCCGGGTAAAGCCGGAGCAGTCCGTGTTGTGGCCGATGAACCTGCCGTCCTGGAGCAGCACCGTGTTCACCGCCTGGATCGCCTCGGCCTGCGGGTCGATCTCGTCCAGGTGCTCCAGCACCAGCTGCTTGCACGGGTGCGTGATGTTGAAGGCGTTGAAACCCAGGTCCCGACCGGCGCTCAGCAGCTGCCCCACGTCCTCGCCCGGGCGGCCGATCACCGCGAGGTCCACGGGGCGGTAGAGGTAGCGCAGACCGTGGTGGTCCGCCTCGCGCTCGTGCATGGGCGGAGTGAGGCTCTCGGTGATGCCGTCACCGACCAGCCCCACCAGGTAGGACTCGTTGCGAGTGGACATGGGATTCCCTTTCCGAAGGATGCGTGGGGCGCGAGATCCGCGGGATTCGTGGAGCACGTGCGCGGCGACATCGCCGCCCCAGGTTTTCAGCGTCGTTGCGGGAGCAGAGCGGCGAGCCTGTCGGCGGCCTCCCGCAGCAGCGGCAGGTGCTGCACCAGCTCGTGCGGGTCGCAACGGTGGACGGGGGCGGCCAGGGCGAGCGCGGCCCGCACGGGAGCCCCCGGGGACAGGACGGGGACGGCCAGGGCCGCCATGCCATCGTCGTGCTCCTGGTCCTGCAGCGCCCAGCCCTGCTCGCGGACGCGGCCGAGTTCGGCCCTCAGCCCGTCCCGATCCGTGAGCGAGTTCTCCGTACGGGCTGGCATCTCGATCGTCTCGACGAGGTGCTCCCGGGTCTGCGGGTCCGAGAACGCGAGCAGTGCGCGGCCCAGCGCGGAGGTGTGCAGCTCTCCGCGGTCCCCGGGGTCCGTGGTGGTGCGGTGGTGGGGCCCGTCCACGGTGTGCACGGTCAGGAAGCGGTCCCCGTCCAGCACGGCCAGCAGGCAGCTCTCACCGGTGGCCTCCACCACCTCGCGCATCACAGGGAGCGCGGTGCCGGCCCAGCCCCTCGCCGAGGCCACCCTCTGGCCCATCGCGAAGAGCAGCAGCCCCAGCCGGTAGCGCTTCGTCTCCGGTTCGAACTCCGCGTAGCCCTCGTCCACGAGCGTGGACAGCAGCCGGTAGCACGTGCTGAAGGCGTAGCCCGAGTCCTCGACCAGCTGCTTCGCCGTGGCACCGTCCGGGTGCTCGGCGAGCAGCGGCAGCAGGGCCAGACCCTTGCGCACCGTGCCGGAGCGGTCGCCGGCACGGGACGTGCCGTTCGCCGCGGAGGCCCCGGACGACGTCACCTCGCGGTCCAGGCGGGGCGACGCCGCCCCGTGGACCGGGCTCGCGACGTCCTGCCGCGCGGACGTGGAGGGGGTGGGGGACATGAGGTGCTCCTGCTTCACGGACGAACTTCTTGCGAAACCACTTGACGAACAGTGTGACCCACACCATGCTGGGGTTTCAAGTATTCGGAAGTGATTTTCATTATTCAGCAATCATCGTTCGTGCTTGCCTCTTCACCCGTTAGGACACGCTCATGACCACGACCCCGGAAACGGGCGGCCGCGACGGCGCGGCCCCCACGGGTGCCGAGCACTCCGGCCCCGCCAAGACCCCCAGGAAGGCCGCACTCGCCAGCTGGGTGGGCTCCGCGCTCGAGTACTACGACTTCGCGGTGTACGGCACGGCCGCCGCGCTCGTGCTCAACCACCTGTTCTTCCCCAAGGACACCTCCCCGGGTGCGGCCATCCTCTTCGCCATGGGGACCGTGGGTGTGGCCTACATCGTCCGCCCGCTGGGCGCGCTCATCATGGGTCCGCTGGGCGACCGCCTGGGGCGCAAGTTCGTACTCATGCTGACCCTGTTCCTCATGGGCGGCTCCACGTTCGCGGTGGGCTGCCTGCCCACCTACGACCAGGTGGGGCTGCTCGCGCCCGCGCTGCTCGTGCTGTGCCGCGTGATCCAGGGGCTCTCGGCCTCCGGGGAGCAGGCGAGCGCCATCTCCGTGTCGCTGGAGCACGCTGACGACCGCCACCGCGCCGTCACCACCTCGTGGACGCTGCAGGGCACCCAGTTCGGCACCCTGCTCGCGACCGCCGTCTTCATCCCCTTCACCCTGCTGCTGAGCGAGGAGCAGCTGTTCAGCTGGGGCTGGCGCATCCCGTTCTGGATCTCCGCTGTGGTGGTCCTGGCCGCCTACCTGATCCGCCGCCACCTGGAGGAGCCGCCGGCCTTCGAGGACGCCCAGTCCGAGATGCCGGAGGAGAAGCCCGCCACCCCGCTCTCGCTGATGTTCAAGTACCACAAGACCGCCGTGATCCGGATCGCCGCGGCCGCGCTGATCAACACGGTGAACGTGGTGTTCCTGGTGTGGTCCCTGTCGTTCGCCACCTCAGTGGTGGGTCTGGAGCGCTCCACGATGCTGTGGGTGTCCGTGCTGGCCAACTTCGTGGCACTGTTCACGATCCCCGCATGGGCCACCCTCGCGGACCGGATCGGGCGCAAGCCGGTGTTCATCGGCGGCGTCATCGGCTCCGCCGTGCTGATGTTCCCCTACCTGGCCGCGGTCTCCGCGGGGAACTGGGTCATGATCTTCGTGCTGGGTGCACTGCTCTCCGGCGTGCTGTACTCCATGGCCAATGGCGTGTGGCCGGCCTTCTACGCGGAGATGTTCCCCACACGGGTGCGCGTCTCCTGCCTGGCGCTCGGCACGCAGATCGGCTTCGCGATCTCCGGAGGCATCACCCCCACGCTCGCCACCGCCGTGGCGGGCAGCGCGGGCGACAACTGGTTCAACGTGGCCCTCGTGGTCTGCGGCGCGGCCCTGATCGCCGCGATCGCCGCCTTCACCGCCACCGAGACCAAGGACCGCTCGCTGCGCGACATCGACAACCTGCACACCACTCGCACCGAGGCGCTGGCCATCATCGCGCTCGACAAGCAGCAGGGCGCGCGCGGCTGAGCGCTCCCGCCGAGTGGCGGACGACGACGACGCGGTGGCCGGCTTCTTCCCGGCCACTGCGGCGTCGTCCCCGGCTCAGAACGGCACGCCGCTGCGCAGCGCGATGTTCGCGTACGGGGTGCACTCGCCGGTGCGGACGATGAGTTTGGCCCGGCCGAGCATGGCCTTGAGGGCCTCGTGGGAGACCTCCTGGACAGGGCATTCGAGGCCCGCCCACAGCTGCGACGCCTCGTGGCCCTTCGCCTCAGAGGCGACCGTGGCCCCCTCGACCTCCAGGGCACCCGTGACGGCGGCGTAGACGTCCGAGAACGTGGGCACACCGGCCACGAGGGCGAGGTCCACCACGGTGTCGGAGACCGGCAGGGGCATTCCCGCGTCCACGATGAACGTGAGATCCGTGTGACCCAGCAGGGACAGCCTCCGGTTGAGTTCCGAGTTCAGGATCCCGCGCTTCAGCACGTCGGCCCCTCTGCGATCAGCTCAGGCAGCTCGGCGCCGCGCAGAGGGTAAGAGGACTGCGTCCCGGCGCGTAGCACCGCTCCTGCCGCGAACCTTGCCGCGTACGAGGCCGCCGCGCCCAGGTCCGCCCCCTCGGCCAGCCGTGCCGCGGCGGCACCCACGAAGGCGTCGCCCGCCCCGGTCGTGTCCACGGCCCTCACCCGGGCCGCCGGTGTGGCACGGACTCCGGAGTCATCAGCCACCAGGGCCCCGCGGGCGCCCAGCGTCATGACCACGCTGGGGACACCCGCCGCGAGCAGTGCCACCACGACCTCCTCCTCGCTGGCGCCCTTCGGGTCTCCCCCGAGGATCCGCAGAGCCTCCGCACCCTCGTGCTCGTTCACGATCAGCGGGTCGGCGGCGGTGAGCACGCGGGGGGGCACCTCGATCACAGGAGCAAGGTTCACCACCACGCGCCCCGGGGCGCGTTCCGCAGCCCGGGTCACGGCCTCCGCCGGGATTTCGCCCTGCAGCAGGACGACGCCCTCGAGCCCACCGCGCTCGGCCACCCGGTCGACGTCCTGCGCCGTGATGCTGCCGTTGGCGCCCGGAACCACCACGATGGAGTTCTCCGCCGAGTCCTCCACCCAGATCAGGGCCGTGCCGGTCGGCACGCCCTCGCGGGTGAGGACCGCGGAGAGGTCCACACCGTCGGCCTGGAGGTGGGAGAGCGCGGTGGGTGCGGCGTCGTCGTTCCCCACCGCCCCCACGAAACGGACCGAGGCACCGCCACGAGAGGCGGCAAGCGCCTGGTTCGCACCCTTGCCGCCCGGGGAGGAGAGCAGCGAGGTGCCCAGAAGCGTCTCGCCCCGACCCGGAAGGCGCGGGACCGTGGCGGTGACGTCCACGTTCGTGGACCCCACGACGGTCACGTCCACGGGCCGGGTGGGCCCCAGGAACGGCGAATCGGAGGGAGAGGGGTGCATCAGGACTCCTTGGCCTTGTTCATGAATTCGTCCACGTTCTTGCTCGTCACCGTGGTGACCGCTACGGGGACGCTCTCCTGCAGCGGCTTGCCGTCGATGGCTCGCAGCGCCTGCAGCACCGCCTGGCGGCCGAGCTCAGCGGGGCTCTGAGCGATCGTCCCGGACAGGGTGCCCGCCTTCACCGCCTCGAGCGCGTCCCCGCCGCCGTCGAACCCGATGATCTTCACGTCCTTGCCGGCACGGGACCCCAGGGCCACCGCGGCACCCAGTGCCATCTCGTCGTTGTGGGCGTAGACGGCGTCGATGTCCGGGGCGGCCTGGACCATGTTGGCCATGACGTCCAGCGCCTCCTCACGGTCGAAGTTCGCCGTCTGGGAGGCCACAACCTGCAGCCCGGAATGCTTGCGCAGCTCCTCCAGGAAACCCGCCCCGCGGTCGCGAGTGGCCGAGGCTCCCGGCTGGCCCTCCAGTACGGCGATCCTGCCTGCGCCGCCCAGCAGGCCCGCGAGCAGGGTTGCCGCCTGTCGTCCGCCCGCCACATTGTCGGAGGCGATGAAGCTGCCCGGCGTGCGGTCCGTGATTCCACGATCCACGGCGATCAGGGGAATGCCCTGGTCCATGACCGCGGTGGCGGCCGGTTTCGCAGCGTCGGAGTCCACGGGGTTGACGATCACCGCGCGGGACCCGTTGACCGCCGCGGTGCGCAGCTGGTCGAGCTGGCTTTCGGGATTGTCCTGCGCGTTGACCACCGCGAGGTCGATCCCGGCCGTTCGCGCCGCCTTCTGCGCGCCGTCGCGAAGGTCCGCGAAGAACGGGTTGGACAGCGTGGACAGCGCCAGCGTGACCTTGGGCGCGGAGTCCCCGGAGGCGCAGCCCGTGAGGGCCACCCCGGTAATCCCGGCCAGCGCCAGGCTGATGAAGGTACGCCGTGTCGAGTGCGTCATAGTGTCTGCCTCCTCCGTCACAAGCGGGTGTTCTTGTGGCGGATCACGTCGAAGAGCACGGCCAGGGCGATGACCAGCCCAATCACCACCTGCTGCCAGAACGGCGAGACGTTCAACAGGTTCAGGCCGTTGCGGATCACGGCCAGCACCAGTGCGCCCACGAGTGTGCCGGAGATCCGGCCCACTCCGCCAGACAGGGAGGCCCCACCGATCACGACGGCGGCGATGGCGTCCAGCTCCGCACCCGTGCCGATCGTCGGCTGCACGGAATCCAAGCGCCCCGCGGTGACCATGCCCGCGAGCGCCGCGAACACCCCGGAGAGCAGGAATACGAGCACGACCACGCGCTTGACCGGGATGCCCGAGAGCCGCGCTGCCTCGATGTTGCCGCCCACGGCGTACATGTAGGAACCGGCCACGGTGAAACGCAGGACGAACGCCGCCACCAGACCGGCGAGCACCAGCACCACGATCGGCACGGGGATGGGACCCAGGTCACCGCCCAGAGCGGCAACCTGGCTCGGAGCCTCGACCGGACGACCGTCTGAGATCACCATGGTCAGGCCACGCGCTACGGACATCATCGCGAGGGAGGCGATGAACGCGGGAAGCTTCCCGTACGCCGCGGCGATGCCGGTCACCGCACCTGCGAGGGCACCGACCATCAGACCGGCCACGATGGTCAAGACCTCCGGCAGGCCCCATCCGGCCACCATGGAGGCGGAGGCCATAGCAGACAGCGCCGCCACCGACCCCACGGAGAGGTCGATGCCCGCGGCCACGATCACGAACGTCATGCCGAAGGCCAGGATGGCGATCGTCGCCACCTGCTCCCCCACGTTGACGAGGTTCTGCGCGCTCAGGAACGCAGGCGAGGCAATGGCCATGACCACGGCGAGGACGATCAGCCCGATCAGGGCGCCGTTGTTCGCGGCAAAGTTCTTGAGGTCGAAGCCACGCTGCCTCGAGATCCCGGTTGCAGTACTGTTCATGCTCGTTCTCTCGTCTCTCGTTCCAACGTGTCGATGGCGCGTTCCGCGCTCGCGTCACTGTGCGAATTGGACACGGCCAGTGCCATCACGGCGTCCTCTGTGGCCTCCTGCGCCTCCAGCTCCCCCGTGATCCGCCCCTCGGACATCACCAGGATCCGGTCGGACATCCCCAGCACCTCCGGCAGCTCGGAGGACACCAGCACCACGGCGCCGCCGGCATCCGTGACGTCACGGACCAGCTCGTAGATCTCGACCTTGGCCCCCACGTCCACACCGCGCGTGGGCTCGTCCAGAAGCAGCACGGTGGACCCGGCCACCACCCAGCGAGCGAAGACCACCTTCTGCTGGTTGCCCCCGGAGAGGTCCCGCACGTGCTGGTCCACGTCCCGCATGCGCACCCGCAGCTTCTGCGCCACGTCCTGCGCACGACGCCGCTGGCCCGCCCGGTCCACCAGCCCGGCCTTGGCCGTGCGGCCCAGCGTGGCGTAGCCGATGTTGTGCTTGACGGGGGCGTCCAGCACGAGGCCCTGGTGCTTTCGGTCCTCGGGCACGTGGCCGATGCCCGCGCGTACCGCGGCCCCCACGTCATTGGCGGACAGCTCCTCACCGCAGAGGGTGACGGAGCCGGTGCGCTTCTCAGCGCCGGCGATCGCCCGGACCAGCTCGGTGCGTCCGGCCCCGACCAGTCCTGCCAGACCCACGACCTCTCCGCGGTGGACGGAGAAGCTGGCGTCCTGGACCAGACCACCGGTGGAGACGCCCTCCACGCGCAGCAGCTCCTCGGCGTCGGCGTCCCTGCGGCGGGGCCGCCTGGGGAACTGCTCGCTGAGCTGGCGACCGACCATCAGGCGGATCAGCTCGTCCTCGGACGTGCTCGCCGGCACCTCGGTCACCACGTGTCCGTCCCGCAGGACCACCACGGTGTCCCCCACGCGGGCGAGCTCGTCCAGGTGGTGGCTGATGAAGACCATGCCCACCCCGCGAGCCTTGAGCTCGTCCATGACCGCAAACAGTGCAGCGGACTCGGCCCCGGTCAGGGCGGCCGTGGGCTCGTCGAGGATCAGGATCCGGGCGTCCAGGGACAGTGCCTTGGCCACCTCCACCAGCTGCTGGCGGGCAACGCCCATCTCGCCCAGGTTCGCGGCCGGGTCCAGGTTCATCCCGATCCTCGCCATGGCCTCCCGGGCGGTGCGGGCCAGTTCCTTCCGGTCCACGACCCCGAACCGGCGGGGCTCCCGCCCTAGGGAGATGTTCTGGGCCACACTCATCGTGGGCACCAGGTTGAGCTCCTGATGGATCGTGGCGATGCCCAGGCGCTCTGCGGCTTTAACATCCGGCAGGCTGACCTTCTCCCCCGCCACGTGGATCTCGCCGGCGTCCGGCTGGTAGATGCCGGACATCATCTTGATGAGGGTCGACTTGCCCGCACCGTTCTCACCCAGCAGCACGGTCACCCGCCCCGGGTGAACGTCCACACTGACGTCCTCGATCACGCGGACCGGACCGAACGCCTTGCAGACGTTCACCAGCCGCAGCAGCGGTTCACTCACGAGTCATCGCCTCCTTCCATGGTTGTCGTGCTCTTCTGGAGACCTGCTTCGGCCACGGACCCCCGTTGGATGAACAGCGTCGGTTGCCGCACCGTGCGTTCCTCACCGTCCGCGGGTGGTTCCAGCAGCAGGTTCAGCGCCACCGCCCCCATCGCGGCAATGTCCTGCGCGATCGCCGAGACCGGCGGATCGCACAGTCGGAACGCGTCGAGATCATCGTGTGCCACCACGGAGAGGTCCTGCGGGATCCTGACCCCGCGCTCGTTCAGCGCTGCGAGCGCACCCACAGCCATCGGCCCGTCCGCGATGACCACTGCACTCGGACGTCTTCCCGGAGGCAGGCCCAGCAGACGTGCAACACCCTCTCGACCGGACGCGGGCTGGAAGTCCCCCTCGTGCACCAGGTCCGGATCCGGCGTCGCCCCGGCCGCGTCCAACGCGGCGTCGAAAGCCAGACGCCGCTCCCGCCCCGTGGAGGATGTCGCCGGGCCCGCGATCAGCGCGATGCGCTCGTGGCCCAGTGCCAGCAGCTCGTTCACGGCGTCGGTGAGACCGTTCGTTCCAGGGACAACGGCGGGCACGTCCAGACCCGAGACCATCCGGTCCGCAAGCACCAGAGGGATTCCGCGCTGCACCACGGCGTCGAGCGCCTCCGGTCCCCTGGGGCTGTCGCGGCGGCCCTGGGGCACCACGATCAGACCGTCCACGTTGTGGGACATCAGTAGCCGCAGGGCGGTCTCCTGGGTGTCCAGTCGCTCATCGGACGCTGAGATCAGGGTTACGAGGCCACGCTCCCGCGCATGCATCTCCACACAGTGGGCGAGGTCCCCGAAATGGGGGTTCCTGATGTCCGGGATCAGCAGACCGATCGACGCCGTGCGCGAGCTGCGCAGCGCCCGGGCCTGGACGTTCGGGTGGAAGTCGAGCTGCGCCGCAGCGGCGGTGACCGCCTGGCGGGAGGTGGAGCTCGTGGCGGGGTTTCCCGACAGGACGCGGGACGCCGTGGCCACGGAGACACCCGCCGCCGCCGCGACATCACGCAGGGTGGCCGGGGGCCGAGGTGTGGAGGGCAGCTGCGCCACGCCAAGCTCCTTTGCTCGCGTGTCAGGTGACAGCGTCATGGAAACGTTTCCATGACATCGTGTCCACAGCATGCCACGTACATGTGATCCACGACAACCTCTGCTGTGCGCTGTGACATGGAGTGGCTGAGAGGCAACGCCGTTGTTCGGACGTCAGCGCAAGCCGCAGCCAACGACCGGCAGGACACCCGGGGTGCCGCGGCGTCGTCGTCCCCCTTCCTCTGCCGCCTACTCCACGACCGTGCGCCCGGGCTCCGAGCGGGTGACGTGCAGCGCCACGGCGGCCACCATTCCCACGAGCCCTGCGGCGAGGGTGAGCAGGAAACCGTGCCGGGGCACCGCGGAGAGCACACCGCCCAGGGCGGAGCCGAAGGCGACTCCCAGCACCAGGCAGGTGGTCAGCATGGTCATCACGCTCGCGATCCGGTGGGACGGCGCCACGTGCTCGCCGCGCGTGTAGGCGCTCACGAGCATCGTCCCGACGCCCAGGCCGGTCACCATGAACAGCAGCCCCAGCACCGCGGGCCCGGGAATGCTCAGGAGCACGAGCGCCACGAGCGAGACGAGCATCGCCCCGCCCGCCACGCGGACAGACAGCGGCAGCCGCCGGGGCAGGCGGGAGACCAGCATGCTCGCCAGCGCACTGCCCACGCCCATGCAGCCGTAGATGAGACCCGTGTACCCGGCCGTACCGCGGGCGTCGTTGATGGCGGTCAGCACTGTCTGCGTGGAGCCGAACACGGTCCCCACGCACAGGCACACGAGCATGGGCGGCAGCACAGCGGCCCAGCGGATCCGGGGTGCGGTGCCGTCGGCGACGTCCAGCGTGTGGGTGTCCACGGCGAGTCCGCGGCGGCTGAGCAGGTACACGATGAAGCACCCCTGCCCCAGCACCACCCAGGCCATCAGCACCCCCAGCGCTGGGTTCGGTCCGAGCAGGCCCACCAGCACACCCGCGATCACGGGGCCCAGGATGAACCCCACCTCGTCGCACGCGGTCTCGTAGCCGAGCGCCCTGCTCACAAGTCCCGGTAGCCGACGTCGCCGCGCGATCGCCGACCAGCGCGCCCGCGCGATCGCACCCACCTGCGGGTTCGCGGAACCGATCAGTGCGGCGAAAACGAGCACGAGGGCGGAGGGCCCGTCATGGAGGACCACGAGCAGCAGCGACCCCATGCCGAGAAGCTGCACCACTGTGGCGGCGACGACCACGGGCAGCGGCCCGAACCGGTCCACCAGCCGCCCCACCAGCGGTGCACCGATCGCGGAGCCGAGACCGGCCGCGGCCACGGTGAGCCCGGCGAGCCCGAGACCCAGCCCGGCCCCGCTCACGTAGAGCAGCAGCCCGAGCTGCACGGTCGCGGCGGGCAGGCGCCCGATCAGCGCGGTGACGAGGAACGCCCAGCCGCCCACAGCCGGGAGGGACAGGGACCCGCCCGCCTCAGAGGGGTGGGACGACGTCACGGGGGCGGCAGCGGCGTCGGGCGCCGTGCCGGGCGAGGGGGAGGAAGTCATCAGAGTGCTCCAGGGTAGGGCGAACGCCCGCACACCCGACCACACGCGCGGAGAATCCCCTGGCAACACCACGATGCTACCGGGAGGCCCGCACAAGTCCGCACGCAAAGACAACCACCGCACGTCCAGAAACGAGACTCACATCACATCGAAGGGCAGGATGGCCCCATGACTGAACAGACAAACCCCGCCCGCCACATCGTCGTCGTGGGCGCGGGAACCGCCGGATCCATCGTCGCGGGGCGCGCCGCCGCCGCGGGCCACCGGGTGACGCTGCTCGAGGCCGGCAGCCAGGACACCAACCCCGTCATCACACGGCTCGCCCGCCTGGGAGAGCTGTGGCACGGCCCGGAGGACTGGGACTACTTCACGGTCCCGCAGGAGCACGCGTCTGGCCGCGTCATCCACTGGCCGCGCGGACGGGTCCTCGGCGGCTCTCACGCCCTGAACGCAGCCATCTGGGTGCGCGGCAACCCGCTGGACTACGACGACTGGGCCGCTGCGGGCTGCAATGGCTGGGCCTGGAGCGACGTCGCCCCCGTCTTCGAGGCGCTGGAGGCCTACGACGGCCCCACCACGGACGACGCCGCCGCGGCGCCCCGCGGCACCGACGGTCCCGTTCCCGTGGTGGGCACGTACGAGCTCAGCCCCGTCTTCGACGCGATCATCGCCGCGTCCGAGGCGGTGGGCGTGCCCTTCAACGAGGACTACAACGGGGCCACCCAGGACGGTGTGTCCCAGGAGCAGCTCACCGTCCGGGACGGCAAGCGCGTGACCACGTACATGGCGTACGCGAAGCCGTGGGTGGACAAGGGGGCGATCGAGGTCCACACCGGCGCGGTCGTGGAGCGGCTGGTCATCCGGGACGGGCGCGTGGTCGGCGTCCAGCTTCACGCGGGGACGACCTCCGAGGTGGAGGGCATTTCCGGCGAGCCGCCCACGGCTGGTGAGTCCTCGGACGGCGAGGTGATCGAGGTGGACGAGGTGGTCCTGTGCGCTGGGGCCCTGGACAGCCCCAAGATCCTCATGCGCTCCGGGATCGGCCCGGCCGAGCACCTGCGGGAGGTGGGGATCGAGCCGGTCGTGGACCTGCCCGGCGTAGGGGAGAACCTGCACGACCACCTGCTGGTGCCGGTGATCGCTGAGGCCACCGCGAGGACCATCGAGCACGCCGAGGACGAGATCGCGGTGACCCAGACCCACCTGTTCTGGCGCTCCACGAAGGACCAGGACCGCCCGGACACCCAGCCCATCCACTTCTGCGTGCCCATGTACGACGACTGGATGGAGGGCCCGGGCAACGCCTTCACCCTGCACTCCGGCCTGGTGCGCCCGTACTCGCGCGGGCGGATCACCCTGACCGGGCCCAGCAGCACGGACCCCGCCCGGTACGACCCGAACATCTTCGCCGACCCTCGGGACCGCGAGGCCCTGCGGGCGTCCTTCCGCCAGGCACGCGCGATGCTCGCGACGCCGCCCCTCGCGGACGAGTGGGGTGCGCGGGAGATCTACCCCGGGCCGGAGGTCACGGACGAGGCGTCCGAGGACGCGTACATGGACCGCGCCGTGACGACGTACCACCACCAGGTGGGCACGTGCCGCATGGGACCGGACGAGCTGGCCGTGGTGGATCCCGCCACCCTGGAGGTTCACGGTGTGGCGGGCGTTCGGGTGGTGGACGCCTCGATCATGCCGTCCATTCCCACCGGCAACACGAACGCCCCGTCCGCGCTGATCGGCGAGAAGGGCGCGCGGATGCTCCTGGGCGAGTGACACCGCAGCTCATCCCGTGCAAAAACTGAGCAGATGCTGATTTCGGGGCTGAAATCTGCATCTGCTCAGTTTTTTGCAGCGGTAGGCGCGGCGCTCTACTGCACCGCCGTTGAGCCCACGGGGCGCTTTCGGCCCCTGAACTTCGCCGTCAGCGCCTGGTACGCCTGCCCACGCAGACCGTGGCAAGCATGAAGGTTCCCTTGGACGTCAGCAGGATGCCCGTGACGATGATCGCCCGCGTGCCTCCGCTCAGCGGCGCGAGCTTACCTTTGCGGGTATTCAGCGTTTTCCCACGGTTGCCGTGTCACACCCGGACGCGCGAGTCCGCGAACGGGTAGTCCACGTACCCCTTGGGACCCCCCAGGTAGAAGGTCTCGGGGTCCGGGGTGTTCAGAGCCAGCCCGTCGCGCCAGCGCTCCACGAGGTCCGGGTTGGCGAGGAGCTCGCGGCCCACCATCACGCCGTCTGCCAGGTCCGCGGCCATGATGTGCTCCGCCTCGGCCAGCTCGGTGTACTCGGAAAACCCGCTGTTGAGGTAGAAGACGCCGTCGAACTGCTCGCGCAGCTCGCGGACGAAGGGGCCGTCGATGTCCCGGTGCAGTACGGAGAGGTACGCAAGACCCAACCCGCGCAGGCCGGCGAGCAGCGCGGCGTAGGTGGCGCGGACGTCCTCATGGTCGTCCTCCAGAGCGCCCTGGACGTTGTGCTCCGGCGAGATCCGCAGGCCCACCCGGTCCGCGCCGATCTCCTCGGCGACGGCGCGCACCACCTCGACCACGAAGCGCGCACGGTTCTCCGGCGAGCCGCCATAGGAGTCGGTGCGGTGGTTGGCGGACGGCGCGAGGAACTCGTGGAGGATGTAGCCGTTGGCGCCGTGGACCTCCACGCCGTCGATCCCGGCGTCCACCGCGCGGCGGGCGGCGGCGACGAACTCCTCACGGATCCGGGGCAGCTCGTCCGTCTCCAGCGCGCGAGGAGTGGGCACTGCCTGCTTGCCGCTAGGCACGTGGATGGACTGGTCGATGCCGACGGCGCTCGGCGCCTCGGGCAGCGGACCACCCGTGAGCTCCGGGTGGGAGACGCGCCCGGCGTTCATGACCTGCAAGAACATCACCCCGCCCTTGTCGTGGACGGCCTCCGCCACGCGGGACCACCCGAGGGCCTGCTCGGCCGTCTCGATCCCTGCCTGGCCCCAGAAGCCGCGGCCCGTCACAGCGGGGAACGTCCCCTCGGTGACCACGAGCCCCGCGGAGGCACGCTGCGCGTAGTACTCGACGTTCATATCCTTGGGCACGCCGTCCTCGTCGGAGCGCATACGGGTGAGCGGCGCCATGGCCACGCGGTTCTTCACGTGCACGGCACCCACGGTCATGGGGTCGAAAAGACTGGGCACGGGTTTTCCTCCGTCGGGACGAGGTCTACTGACTGGTCATCAGGGCCAACACGCTTCCCCGCATCACTATTCCCCCGCCCACAGTTCCCCCGGAAAGTTCCCGCGGGAAGCTCGTGGCCTCCGGCACCCACGACGGTGCGGACGACCCGAGACCTGGGCCGCCCGCACCGTCGTGCCTGGTGGGCATCCAGGAGGGGGTCGGCGAGAGAAAACCTGCCCGCAGTCACGCCGAACCCGGCCCGCCCCACCCTGTCGAGTGGTCGCGGGCCCGTCTCCCCGTGGGGCCCGTCGAAGGAACCGGTCATTCCCCTGTTCCTGCAGGCAGGCTCCTGCTCAGCCGTACCACTTCTCCTCCGCGGCGGCCTTGGTGCCGTCCTGGCTGGCGATGTCCAGCCAGTTGTCCACGTACTCCTCCCACACGGTGTCCCCCTGCGGCAGCAGGTAGCCCTTGTCGAAGTGGTCGAAGGGCTTGTCGGGATGCACCGAGCACAGCTCCGGGTGGGTGTGCGCCACCCAGCGCGTCTCGGAGGCGTCCGTGACCATCACGTCCGCCGTGCCGTCCACGATCTGGTCGAAGATCGTGTTGTTGTCCTTGTACTTGGTGACCTGGGCGTCCGGGAAGTTCTTGTCGGCGAACTTCTCGTTGGTCCCGCCCAGCGGGGTGACGACCTTCACCGAGGGCTTGTTGATCTCCGCCACGGTGTCGTACTTCTCCTCCTCGCCGCAGCGCACCACGGGCGTCTTGCCGTCCGGGGAGGTCGTGTCCGAGAAGGCCGCCTTCTGGGCGCGGTCGGTCGTGTAGGAGATGCCGCCCACCGCGATGTCGCAGCTCGCGTCCATGTCCGTGACCACGTTCGCCCAGGAGGTCTGCACGAACTCCACCTCCGCGCCCAGGGACTTCCCCAGGCTGCGGGCCATGTCCACGTCGATCCCGGACCACTCACCGCTCTTCGGGTCCTTGTAGGTGTACGGCCGGTAGTCGCCGGTGGTGCACACCTGAATCCTCCCCTCCCGCTGCACCTCACCGAGGTGCGAGTGCTGGGCCGTGGGTGCCACACCGGCACTCGCGAACGACGACGATGTCGTGCCCTCCTGCCCCTGCGACCCGCACCCCGTGAGCACGGCGGCGATCCCCACGGCCACCGCAGCGGCCGTGATCCCTGCCGGGCGTGACCGTGTGATCATGCGCTTCCTCCCGTGCCTCACGGGGTGCCGGGCGGCAGACCTCAACGGGAGATGACCCTGCTGGCCGCGACCGACTTGAGGCCCTCCACGCCGAACTCCAGGCCGAAGCCGGACTTCTTGATGCCGCCGAAGGGGATGCGCGGGTCCACGGCGCCGTGCTTGTTGATCCACACCGTGCCGGCCTCGAGGCGCTGCGCCACGGCCATGGCGTTGTCCGTGCTGGAGCCCCACACGGAGGCACCGAGCCCCACGTCCAGGCCGTTGGCCATGGCCACGGCCTCGTCCACGTCCGAGTATCGGATGACGGGCAGTGCTGGGCCGAACTGCTCCTGGGTCACCAGGGGGTTGTCGTTGGGCAGGTCCGCGATGATCGTGGTGGGGTAGAAGTAGCCGGGCTGCTCGGCCACCGGGTCTCCGCCCATGAGCACGCGGCCGCCACCCTTCTTGGCGTCCTCCACGAGCCCGGCCACGATGTCGTACTGCTGCTTGTTCTGCAGCGGGCCCAGCACGTTCTGCTCCTCGCGGCCGTTGCCCATGGGCATCTGCCGGGCGACCTCCACGAGGGCCTCGCACACCTCCTCGTAGACGTCCACGTGGACGTACAGCCGCTTGAGCGCCGCGCACGTCTGGCCGGTGTTGATGAACGCGCCCCAGAAGAGGTCCCCGGCCACCGCCCGGGCGTCCACGTCCGGGAGCACGACGCCGGCGTCGTTGCCTCCCAGCTCCAGGGTCAGGCGGGCGAGGCCGTCCGCCGCGGCGCGCATGATGGCCTGACCGGTCTTCGTGGAGCCGGTGAACATGATCTTGTCGACACCCTCGTGGGTGGACAGCGCCTTGCCCACCTCGCCGCCGCCGGGGACCACGCGCAGGACGTCCGCGGGCAGCGCCTGGTTGAGCACGTGCACCAGGCCCACCACGGACAGCGGCGTGTACTCGGAGGGCTTGACCACCACGGTGTTGCCCATGCGCAGCGATGCCGCGACCTGCCACACGGTGATCATCATGGGCCAGTTCCACGGCCCGATGGCCCCCACGACGCCGAGCGGCACGTACTGCATCTCCGCGTACCCGGACTCGTCGTCCACGAGCACCTCGGGCTCCAGCGGGAAGTCCGCGCTGGCACGCAGCCACCCCACGCAGCCGCCCACCTCGAACGCCGCGTTCGGCCCGTTCTTCACGGGCTTGCCCTGCTCGCGGGACAGCAGCTCGGCGAGCGCCTCCGCGTTCGCCTCGACGGCGTCCGCGGCCTTGTGCAGGTACTCGGAGCGCTTCTCGTGGCCCAGCCGCGCCCACTCGGGCTGGGCGGCGCGGGCGGCGGCCACGGCGTCGTCGAGCTCGGCGGTGGTGGACTCGTGGACGGAACCGACCACCTCACCGGTGGCGGGGTCCAGGACCTCGCGGCCGGAGGGATCCGTGATGGCGGAGAGCAGGTCTTGGTAGGTGAACACAGTGACTCCTTCAGACTCGTGGTGGCGCCGGCGAGCGCGGGCAGCTGCCCTCATTGTGCCGTGGATCACGCCCGGGTGCCCGGGCAGACGGACGCTCGGCAGTCAGGAACAAGCGCGGCGCGCTGAGCGACAACAGCCAGCCGCGTGAGCCATCCCACAACCAGTGGACCAATCCACCTGACCTCGGAGCCCCCGTGCCCGGGACCACCACGGCCGCGGCATCTGGCCGCGCGTGGTGGCGCCCGTGATCGCGGCGGTCGCGCTCCTCGTGCTCGCCAACTTCGATCTGCTGATCGGTGTGGAGGCACCGTCCCCGCTGGTGCTCGTGCTGCCGGGGATCATCATCGGCTCCGGCGTTGTGGACCTGATCTGGGGCGAGATCCTGCGCCACACCCGCCCGGACGTCTACGACGCCATGTCCCACGTGGACCAGATCCCCGGGTCCCAGGAGATCCCGGTGGTCCCCGAACGCGCCTGAATTCTCGACGACGACGCCGCCGCGCCAGCTCCCTGGGACCGGCGCTGGGGCGTCGTCGTGCTCCTGCGCTGCTACGAGGCCGCGCGCACGCGGCGGCGGTAGGCGGAGGGCGTCTCCCCGTACTCGGCCTTGAAGACCTTGCTCACGTGGGCGGGGTCCACCAGGCCGTGGCGGGCGCTGATGGTGTGCACCGTGTCGTGGCACTGGGCGGGATCCGCGAGGGCGGTGCGGATCCCGGCCAGGCGCTGCGCCCGGATGTGCGCGGCCACCGTGAGTTCCTGCGCGGCAAAGCGGCTGTGCAGCTGGCGCACGGAGACGTACAGGGCGCGGGCCACGGAGCCCGGTGAGAGCTCCGGGTCCGCCAGGTGGTCGTCGATGTAGGCCGTGGCCTGCTGCACGAGCAGGTCCCCCGCCTGCCCCGGGGCGGGCTCCACAACCTCAGCGGAGAGCACGCTCACGAGCATGTCCAGGGCGGAGCGCACGAGCTTGATGGCGTGCGGGCCGTGCAGCAGGTCCATGTTCTCGGCCAGGTTGCGGAACATGGGAACGGCCACCCGCCCGAGACCCTCGTCCTGGCTCACCCGGTGGGCAGTGACGGTGTCCAGCGGGGCGGGAAGCAGGTGCACCACGGAGCGGGGGAACGTCATGACCATGCTGTGCTGGGGGCCGTCGAAGACCAGCTCGTACGGGCGGTAGGCCACGTACAGACCCAGGCTGCCGGGTGCGAGCACGCAGTCCCGACCGTCCTGGCTCAACCGGGCCTCGCCCTCCAGCTGCAGGCTCAGCTTCAGGTACTCCCCGGCGTCCTGCGCCACGAGGTCCGGGCTGCGGACCACCCGGTGGGCGGTGGTGACCATGTCGAAGAGGTGGACGTCGTCCAGCTCCACCGTGGTGAGGTGCGCGCGGAACGCGGGCTCCACCGGGGCGGTGATGTCCAGGGCTGCGAAGGAGTCGCTGATGATCTCCCGCCACTGCGCCATGGTGAGGTCCTCGAACCGCCCCGACGTGCTGGAGGGACGCTCCCCCGGCGGGCGCCCCCCGGCACCAACCCGCTCCCGTGCCTCCGGCATGACCGCTCCTCTCCGCGCTGCCACGTGCTGTGCCTGCACCGCATCGTACGCGGAGCGGAATCCGGACGGGCATGGCTCTACAGTGTTCACATGTCAGGCCGCCACCCGCACGGTGACGGATCTCCACGGCCTCCGGGCCCACACCGAAGGACGCCCATGTACGCCGATCCGAACGACATGAACGCCATCCGCGAGTTCCTTCACGAGATCCTGCGCAACGACCCCACTCCCCTGCACCTGGGCATCGAGCTGGGCGAGATCGAGCAGGGCCGGGTGAGCATGACACTGAGCATCGAGGACTTCATGGCCAACGGCCACGGCATCTGCCACGGCGGCTACCTCTTCACCCTCGCGGACACGACCCTCGCGTACTGCTGTGCGACCGCCGGTGCGCCCATCGTGACCCGCAACGCCGAGATCACGTTCACGGCCCCCGCCCAGAAGGGCCAGACGGTCACCGCCACGGCCACGCGCCGGGTGAGCTTCGGCAGGAACCAGATCTGCGACGTCGTGCTCGAGGCCGACGGCGCCGTGGTCGCCTACTTCACCGGCCAGGGCACCACCCCGCCAGCCCCGAAGACCCAGGTACAGGCCTAGGGGGAGCTCCACTCACACGGCGTCCGTGCGGTGGACGATCCGCCCGTCGCACACCGTGAGCTCCGCCGTGACGTCCTTGAGCTCGGAGGGGTCCGCGTCGAACGGGTTGCGGTCCAGGAGGACGAGGTCCCCCAGGAACCCCTCCTCGATGCGGCCCAGCCGGTCCTCGTCGAAGGACGCCTTGGCAGCCTCCACGGTGTAGGCGTCCAGGGCCTCGGCCACAGTGACGTTCTGGACGGTGTCCGCGACCTGCCCGGAGACGGTGGTGCGGGTGACGCACGCGGAGATCCCGAGCCACGGGTTCGCGGTGGTCACGGGAAAGTCCGAGTTGCTGGGCGCAAGGATCCCGCGGTCCAGGAACGTGCGCATGGGGTACGTGCGGGCCATCCGCTGCGGGCCGAGGTTCCGGCAGTAGGAGTCCCCCAGCTCGTGGATGAACGCCGTGGAGGACGCCGCCACGATCCGGTTCTCCACCAGCCGCCGCAGGTCCTCCTCGGTGGGCAGCGCGCAGTGCTCCACCCTGTGCCGCCGGGTGGTGACGAGCGCGCGGTAGGCAGCCTCGGCGTCGTCGTCCTCCGCCGCGACCTCCCGGCCCGCGCCCTCGATGAGGTCCAGGGCCTGCTCCACGGCCCGCTCGCCGATGCCGTGGATGGCCAGCCGCAGCCCGTTGCGCAGTGCCTGGGCGGCCATGGGGGCGATGTCCGGGGTGTCGTAGTAGAGGATGCCGCACGAGTCGCCGCCCTCAAACGGTTCCGCGACCGCCGCGGTCTGCCCGCCCACGGAACCGTCCAGGATGAACTTCATGCCCTGGATCCGCACCATGTCGTCCCCGAGCCCGCTGCGGATGCCGGTGCCGATCACCTCGTCGTAGCTGCCGTGGAAGTCCCCCAGCTCCAGCGCGAAGTACCACGGGCGGAACCTGGTGCTCAGCTCCCCGGTCTCCTGCAGGTGCAGGTACGTGCCCATCTCCAGGGGCCCGGTGCTCATGTCGTGGACCGTGGTGAGGCCCCACGCCGCGAAGTCCTGCTGCGCCACGCGCATCCCGTCCAGCAGCTCGCGCGGCCCACTCTCGGGCAGGTCCGCCAGGGACATCGCCGTCTCCTGCAGCAGGCCCGCGGGCTCGCCGGAGCCGTCCCGCACGATCCGACCGCCGGAGGGGTCCGGGGTGTCCGCCGTGATCCCCATCCGCTCCAGTGCCGCGGTGTTCACCAGGGCCATGTGGGCGCAGGTGCGCTTGAGGTACACCGGGTGCTCCGGGGCCGCCTCGTCCAGGTCCTCGCGGGTGGGCCCGGGGCCCTCCATGCGGTGCTCGTCGTAGCCCCAGCCGACCACCCACTCGCCCGGCTCCGCGGCGGTCGCGGCCTCGCGGATGGCGGCCACGACATCGCCCGCGCGCGGTGTCGTGGCCGGGCGGCAGTCCGCGTTCAGCGCCAGTCGGGCGTAGAGGCCCGGATGGCCGTGGGTCTCGATGAACCCCGGCACGAGGTACCGCCCGCCCGCGTCCACGACCGGTGCGGAGGGGGCCGCGCGGCGTCGTGCCTCCTGCGGCTCCCCCACGAACGTGATCACGCCGTCCTCGACCACGACCCCCTTCGGCTCGCGCTCGAACGCCCCTCCGGGGCGGTGCACGACGGCGTCCAGCACGGTGACGCTGCGGGTGGTCGGCTGCTCCATGGGGGTCTCCTGGTGGTTAGTGGAATGCGGGCCTCGGTGCGCCGGCCCGGTCCGCCAACTCGGGCCCTGTGCTCCGGAGCTGCGGCGCGGCCCGACGGCGCGCTGGCCGCACGTCGTCGTCAGCGCTGCAGCAGGTCGCCGGTGATCTGGTCCACGTTCTGCTCCTCGTCCCGGCGGATCAGGCGCCGCGCGAAAATCGAGGAGACCAGGGAGATCAGCGCGAGCACCAGTAGCAGCAGGGTGGGCCCGAGCGAGGTGCCGCCGGTCGCCCCCAGGATCCACGCGGCCAGGGCGGGCATGAACCCGGCGACCACGCCCGCAATGTTGGCGCACAGGGCGATGGCCGAGTACCGCACCTTCACCGGGAACAGCTGGGTCAGCACGGTGCCGACCGGGGCGTACGGGATGGAGGCGAAGCCGATGCCCA
The DNA here is from genome assembly GCF_039532055.1 of Kocuria salsicia. NCBI lineage: Bacteria > Bacillati > Actinomycetota > Actinomycetes > Micrococcales > Micrococcaceae > Kocuria > Kocuria salsicia. The sequence goes on from NZ_BAAARF010000009.1 coordinate 78,182, forward strand.
GGACCATGGCGGCGGTGATCAGCACCGTGCTGCGCGTGTCCACGAGCCAGAAGATGGGGAACGCCAGGACCGCCGCGATGGCGTAGCCCACGACCACCACGATGGAGGGCGAGGTCCGGTCCGCGATCTTGCCCGCGATGGTCATGGTGATGATCTCCGCGACCGCGCCCCACGTGATGGCCGTGAGGATCACCGTGGAGGGCACGCCCAGCTGGCCGGTGGCGTAGCTGATCATGAAGGTGGTGAGCACGAAGAACCCGGCGTTGCCGAAGAGGTACGTGCCGATGCCCAGCAGCAGCCGGCCGGGCACGGTGCGCACGATCTCGACGGCGGGCAGGCCCTCCTTGACCTCGGGCGCGGCGGCGCGGGCGGCCTGGGCGTCCTTGTAGTCGTCGGTCTCGTCCACGCGCAGCCGGATCCACACGCCCACCACGACCAGCAGGATGGAGATCAGGTACGGGATGCGCCAGGCGCCCTCCAGGAACTTCTCCCCGGACAGTCCCACCACGGCGGCCACGATCATGGAGGAGAGGATGGTGCCGGTGGGAGAGCCCAGCTGCACGACGGCTCCGTAGAACCCGCGCTTGTCCTCCGGTGCGTTCTCCACGGCCATCAGGGTGGCCCCGCCCCACTCGCCGCCAGCGGCCATGCCCTGCACGAACCGCAGCGCGGCCAGCAGGACCGGTGCCACGATGCCCGCCGTCTCGTAGGTGGGCAGCACGCCGATCAGGGCGGAGGCCAGGCCCATCACCACGATGGTGACCATGAGGATGGTGCGCCGCCCGAGCCGGTCCCCGAAGTGCCCGGCGAGCAGCGCACCCACGGGGCGGGCGAGGAACCCGATGCCGAACAGCAGGAAGGACTGGATGACCTTCAGCGCCGGGTCCTCCCCGCCGAAGAACAGCGGCGCGAAGACGATCGAGGCGGTGGTGCCGAACAGGAAGAAGTCGTACCACTCCAGGGACGTCCCCACGTAGGCGCCGATCAGGGCGCGGCGGGCCTTGCGGGGGTTGTGCTCGCGGACCGGGGCGGTCTCGGGCGTGGGGGACATGTGGACCTCTGGGTCGGGGACGGCTGGGCGGGCCCGCGTGCTCACGATCATTCGCGAGGTCGCGGCCCTGGTCATGTCACTATGTGACCTGCTCCGCACGCCGTCAACTGGTGCGGGACGGCCCCCGCCTCAGCCCCGCAGCGTGCGCACGAACTCCCACAGGGTCTCGGCGGCCGCCGGGAGGTTGTGCGCGAAGCCCTCGAGGTCCTCGCTCGTGTCCCGGCGGTAGTTCACGCAGAGCTCGTAGCCGTCCGTGTGGGTGGTGTAGGTGACCCCGAAGCCCTCGGGCGTGGTGGGGGCGAATGCGTAGCGCACGATCCGGTCCGAGCTGCCGATGGACGTGGTGGAGAGGAAGTCCCGGCGCAGCGCGGCGAGCGCGGGGAGCTCGAAGAACGGAGACTCCTCACCCAGCGTGGCGGCCACGGTGGCGAGTCCCAGCAGGTGGCGGTCCACACCGTGGGCGCGCTTGCACGCCTTGACCCAGGCGCGGTGGGCGTCCAGAGCGGCGGTGAACTGCCCTGCGGTGGCCGTGCCCTCGTGCAGTGCGCGGACGAACGACACGGCCTGCGGGGTGACGGGGCGCAGGCACTCGGTGCGCCCGGCCTGGTACTCGCGCACATCCACGGCCTCGTAGACGCCGCGGGGCCTGCCGTACGTGGCAACCTGGGCGAGCAGCATGATCAGCTGCTGCGCAGCGTCGTCGCTGATGCGGAAGGGGCGCTCGGCGCGGTGCAGCCGGGGCACGAACACACGGTGCACGCCCAGCAGGGCGGCCTCGCTGCGGTAGGCGGCGGTCGCGGCCACGAGCTCCTCGCGCAGCGGTGCGTCCAGTTCCCAGGTGAGCGCGCGGGGTGCGGGGGTCTCGGCGGGCGGCTCCTCGTCCGGGATCGTGACCTCCTGCAGTGCGCCGACCACCGCGAGGATCGTGGCGCCGTCCACGGTGCTGTGCTCCACGTGCATCGCGAGCCAGTCGTCCTCCAGGCACACCTCGTACGTGATGGGCTTGTACGCCCACGCGTGGCCCACCTCGAACGCGGAGCGCTCCAGGTGCTCCACCACCTCAGCGCGAGCCTCCACCACGTTGACCACGAACAGCATGCGCGTCAGCCGCTCGTAGACCTCCCGGTTGTGCTCCACGCCGGTGAGCCGCTCCAGCAGGGGCGCGGCCACCTCGCCACCCAGGTAGGACAGCGCCCCGAAGGGCAGCTCGGTCTCGCGCGGCTCGTCCCGCTCGACCACGGCGCGCAGGGCCTCGGCCACCGAGCGCAGGGGCAGCAGCTTCAGCTGCGGGGTACCGATGGGCATCGCGTACAGCCTGCCGCGGTGGATCACGCCGATCTCCGGGACCGCGGCGGGGGCCGGCTCCGCCGTGGTTTCCCGGTGCGGTGACGACGACGCCGCCCAGCCCGGTCTGCGGATCTCGTCCCGTTCCGGAAGGGGGTGCCTGATGCCTCCCTCCAGGCACTCCCACTGGGTCATGTCCACGGGGTTGCCGCGCGGATCGACCTCCTGCGGGGTCTCCCGGCGGACCTGCCGCAAGTGCACGGAGGCCGCCCGGTACACGAGCTCGGCGGCACGACCCACGCCCGGCGCCCCGAAGTCCCCGGTGATCTGGAAGCCCACGCTCGTGGTCAGGGGCAGGGGCGTGCGGACTGTGAGGTAGCCGTCCAACCACTGGCAGGAGAGCCAGCTGCGCCCCTCGGCGTCCTCGGAGCGGGCGAAGCCCTCGAGGGCGGCCTGCAGCCGCGGGCCCTCCTCAGACCCGAACCGCCGGACCTCGGTACGGGTCGCCGCGAGCGTCTCCGCGTCCACGAGGGGCTCGGCAGCGGTGAGGAAACGCTGAAGCGTCTCGCCCAGGGGCGGCACGGGGAGCGGCTTCACGCTCATGGCGGGGTCCTTTCGGTGGGTGGGGCAGGCCCTGGGGTGGAACTCAGTTCTCGCGCTGGTACCTCTCGATGGCGCTCGCCAGCCGCTCCACGCCCTCGCGGATCACGTCCGGGGCGTGGGTCACGAAGGACAACCGCATGGTGGAGGTGTCCGGATCGTGCGCGTAGAACGAAGCACCGGGCACGAAGGCCACGCCCTCCTCCACGGCCATCTCCAGCAGCCGGGTGGTGTCGATGCCGTGGCCCAGACGCGCCCACAGGAACATGCCGCCGTCCGGGCGGGTGACCTGGGCACCGTCGGGCAGCACCCGCTCCAGCTCCGCGTACATGGCCCGCGCGCGCTCGGCATAGATGGGACGGACACGCTGGAGGTGCGCCTCGACGTCGGCGGTCTCCAGGTAGCGTGCCACGGCCAGCTGGTCCGGCACCGGGGACTGCAGCCCGATGGCCTGCTTGGCCACGGTGAGCGTGAACTGGATGGCGCCCTCGGAGCGCATCCACCCCACCCGCACGCCCGGGGCGATGATCTTGGACACCGAGTTCAGCAGGATGGTCTGCGCGGACATCCCCGGCAGGGACGCGATGGGCGGCATGGGGTCGCCCGCGTAGGCCAGTTCGCCGTACGGGTCGTCCTCCACGAGCGCCGTTCCCGTGCGCAGCAGCACGTCCGCGACGGCGCGGCGCCGCTCCATGGACATGCAGATGCCGGCGGGGTTCTGGAAGGACGGGATCAGGTACACGAACTTGGGGTGGTGCTCCCAGATCAGCCGCTCGAGCTCGTCCGGCAGCACACCGTGCTCGTCCGTGGGGACACCCACCATGTGCGCGCCGTTGAGGTCGAAGGCCTGCACCGCGGCGAGGTACGTGGGGCGCTCCACCAGGATGGTGTCCCCTGGGTTCACGAGAGCCTGCGCCACCACGAAGAGCCCCTCCTGGGAGCCCGTGGTCACCTGGATCTGCTCCGCGGTGGTGGGCAGGTCACGGCTGATCCGGAGCGCCGCCTGCTCGCGCAGCTCCGGCTCCCCCTCGCTGGAGGCGTACTGCAGGGCACGCTGCGGCTGGTGCTCGAAGACCCACGCGTAGGCCGCCCGGACGTCCTCCACCTCGAAGTAGTCCGGATCCGGGACACCGCCCGCGAAGGAGATCACCCCTTCCTTGGAGACGATCTCCAGCAGGTCCCGCACGGGCGAGGTGTCCACCCCTGCCAGACGGTCGGCAACGCGGAACGAGAAGGTCTCCGAAGTACTCATGCCGCCAGTATCCCACCGGCTCAGGACCCGCTCCCGCAGCGGCCGCCCCGTGTGCTCAGGAGGCCTGCAGGGGGTCCACGCACCACGCCCGCACCAGGGAGAGCACGTGCCGGTCGAAGGAGCGCTGCGCGCCTTCCCCGGCAACCACGGGACGGCGCAGCTCGATGGTCACCCAGCAGCGCCAGGCCCCGGCGCCCCCCGGCTGCCGCGGCGCAGCCGCCGTACCACCCACCACACGGCGACGAGGACCACGCTGACCAGCACCACTCGGGAGAAGATCCCCGCGTACTGCTCGGCGATGTGCCATTTCTCACCCAGCACGTAGCCGACCAGCACAAAGAAGGTGTTCCAGATCAGCGAGCCGGCCGCACTGAGCAGCACGAAGCTTGCAAAGGGCATCCGCTCGATGCCGGCGGGGATGGAGATCAGGGAACGGAAGATGGGGACCATCCGGCCCAGGAAGACGGTGGCCCTGCCGTGGCGCGCGAACCACTCCTCGGTGCGGTCCAGATCCGCGAGGTCCACCAGGGGCATCTTCGCCACCACGAGGCGCAGGCGACGGCGCCCCACGGCCGCGCCGATCCAGTACAGGGCGGTCGCCCCCACCACCGAACCGAGCGTGGTCCAGAAGATGGCCTCCACCAGGGTGAAGCTGCCGCGGCTTGCGGTGAACCCGGCCAGCGGCAGGATCACCTCGGACGGCAACGGAGGGAAGAGGTTCTCGAGCGCCACCAGAAGACCCGCCCCGGGGGCTCCGATGGACTCCATGACGTCCACCACCCACCCAGAGATCCCGGTCATCGGTGAAGCGCTCTCGGACGGTGTGGCAGCCAGGGTGACAGGCAGGGACATGAAGAAGTTCTCCGCGCGTGGTCGTCAGGGGAGTCAACCACGCTATCCGAGGCGGCTGGGGTTGTACTCCGAGCTCTCCGGGCAGAACCTGGGCAGATCCCGTGGAACCGGGCGCCCTGCGGAACGCGGGAGCAGCACCGGCCTCCCGCAATGCGTTTGAATGGGCGCATGCGTCTGTGGTCCGTACACCCGTCTCTGCTCGACCGTCGCGCCCTCGTAGCCTGCTGGCGGGAGGGTCTGCTCGCGCAGAAGGTGCTGCTGGGGCGGACGAAGGGCTACACGAACCACCCGCAGCTGGAGCGGTTCCGTGCCACGAGCGATCCTGTCGCCTCCGTGGTCACCTACCTGCACGGCATCGCGGACGAGGCGGACCGCCGCGGCTACTCCTTCGACCGCACCCGTCTGGTGGGTCCGCCGGAGCCGGGCGTCTCGCTCACCGTCACGGACGGCCAGCTCGCGTACGAGTCCACCTTCCTGCTGCAGAAGGTCCTCGGGCGGGACCCGGGGTGGGCGGCCACCACCCTTGCCGAGCTCTCACCGGAGGAGGTCCGGCCACACCCCGTGTTCGTGCGCGTCGAGGGTCCCGTGGCCTCGTGGGAGCGCGTCAAGGACTGAGCTTACGATCACCTCGTGCCCTCCCGCGGACGCGGCCGTGCCGATGCTCCCCTACCTGGGACGAGTCACGGTCGCCGCCGCGCTGAACCCGAGGATCGCGCTGTTGAACTGAGCCAGCCTGCCCAACGAAAGGCCACCACTCATGAGCCACCTCTTCCAGACCGTCGACACCCCGGACGGCCCCTTCACCGCCGTCGCCGGACCGAGCGGCGCCGTGATCGCCTCCGGGTGGACGGACTCGGTGACCACGCTGCTCTCGCGGGTGCGGCCGGAGAACCGGCCCGGCGCCGTCGTGCCCGGAACCGTGACGGCGGTGGACGCGGTCCTCGCCTACTACGACGGTGGTCCCCGCAGCGTGACAGACGTTCCCGTGGAGCTGCACGGCACCGACGGCCAGCTCGCCGGGTGGGAGGCGCTGCGCCGGATCGCCCCCGGGCGGCCGTTGACGTACACGGAGTTCGCGGCGCAGCTGGGGAACCCGCGGGCGGTGCGGGCGGCGGCGTCCGTGTGCGCGCGCAATCCCGTGGCGCTGTTCGTGCCGTGCCACCGGGTGCTGCGCGCGGACGGATCACTGGGCGGGTTCGCGTGGGGTGAGGACGTCAAGCGGCGTCTGCTGGACCGCGAGGAGCGGACCACCACGGTGTGAACGGGCTCCCGGGCAGTCGTCCCGGGACGGGATGACAGACTGGACGGGTGGAACGAGAGCGCACGGAGAACGGTATGAGCTGCAGCGTTGTCATCCCAGTGCGCAACGACGTCCGCTACCTCGAGCGCTGCCTGCGGGCCCTCGGGCAGCAGACGTGCCCTCCGAACGAGATCGTGGTGGTGGACAACGGCTCCACGGACGGCCTGGCGCACCTCCTGGACCGCCACCCAGAGGTGCGCAGCGTGGCGGAGCCCGTGCGCGGCGTCGCCATCGCGGCAGCCGCGGGGTACGACGCCGCCCGAGGGGACATCATCCTGCGCTGCGACGCGGACAGTGTGCCGGCCCCCGGGTGGATCGAACGGCACGTGAGCATTCTGGACGCGGCGCAAACGGCACCCCGCGGCTCTTCCATGCAGAGGGGCACCGGGCCGCAGCGGGAGACCGTAGCCGTCTCCGGGATCGCCCGTTTCGGCCCCCGCCACCCCGAGCTCGGACGTCTCACCGGTGCGGCCTACATCACGGCATACCGGCTCGTGGCTGGCACTGCCCTCGGCCACTGGGCCCTGTGGGGCTCCAACGTGGCGTTTCGGCGGGAGTGGTGGGAACAGGCATCACCCCACGTCCACCGGACTCCGCGCGTGCACGACGACTTCGATCTCAGCTTCCGGGTCCAGCCCCACCAGCGTGTGGTCATGGACCCGCACAACGTCGCGGTGGTTTCCTGGCGCGCGGTGGTCTCCCCCGCGCGCATCCGCCGCCAGCTGGGCATGGCCGCCGCCACCGTTCTCACGAACTGGGCGGACGAACGGCCGTGGGTGCGGTGGGAAGGCCGCCTTGCCTGGCGGAGCAGCGGGCATCGGTGACCCGCGGGGCGGCTGGGGCCGGTGAGGCACGGAGGACACGTGGAGGAGTGGGCTGGGCCTCCGTGGGACGGCCGCTCGGGTCGGTCCTGGGTGCCACCACGTGCTTCACCGCGATCCTCGCGGCGGCGTACTACGCGCTGGACACGTGGTGGGTGGACACGGCCGTGCTGATGCTCGCGGGGCTTGGACAGGTGCTCGCGTTCCTGTGGTTCCGGGCGGCGGCGCCGCGGGCCATCTGCTCGCTGGTCCTGCTGGCCGCCGCGCTCAGTGCCGCCGCGCAGCTCTACAGTGCGATCTGGTGGTGGGACATCCTCATGCACTTCGTGACGCTGCACGCCCTGGTGTGGATGGCGTGGAACCGTGCCCTCACGGGCAGCCCTGAGCTGCGGGCACGTGCGCGGTCCCGGCCAGGGGAGGCATTTGCGCTGTGCGCGGTGGTGGGGTTCCTCATCGCGGTCGTGTGGGAGGTCATGGAGCTGCTGGGGTTCCTGTTCGTGACACCGGAGATCCACATTCCGCTGCTGGACACCCTCGGGGACGTGGCCGTGGGCGTGCTCGGTGCGGCGCTGGTGGGCTTCCACCGCGAACCGCACTGAGTTCCCACCGGCTTCCTGCCGAGCCTCCCCGAGACCGGGTGCCCGGGGGCAGTGCGGTGGCGGGGCGACGTCGTCGGGCCCGGCATGCGATTCTTGATCCCATGTCGCACGAGAACCCTTCCCAGAAAGCCCCCACCACCGTCGAGGAGTGGGACGAGCGCTACGGCACCGCGAACCTGTGGAGTGGTGAGCCCAACCAGACCCTCACCACGGTGGTTGCGGACCTCGTGCCGGGAACGGTGCTGGACGTCGGGTGCGGCGAGGGCGCCGACGCCGTGTGGCTGGCCCGGCACGGCTGGAGCGTGACCGCGCTGGACCTCTCCCGCGTGGCGGTCGAGCGAGGGCGGGCACGGGCGGACGCCGCCGGGCTGGCGATCACGTGGCTCGTGCAGGGGTTCGGGGAGGCGGAGACCGGGAAGTTCGACCTGGTCTCCGTGCAGTACCCGGCCATCCCGCGCGGCGGTGACGAGCATGTGGAGGAGGCGCTCGAACGGGCCGTGGCGCCGGGAGGAAGGCTGCTGTTCGTGCACCACGACATGGACGAGGCGCCCCACGGGTACGACACGCAGGACTACGTGATGCCGCAGCACGTGCTCGCGCACGTGGCCGGGCGCGGGTGGGAGATCGAACGGGACGAGGTCCGCGAGCGCCATGTGCCGGGCGGGGCCGGTGCGGGGCACAGCCGGGACCGGGTGGTGCTGGCTCGAAAAGTCTGACGCACCGGGCAGGCCGCGCGGGTCCGCGAGCGCCATGTGCCGGGCGGGGGCGCCGGCGGTTCCTCGTTGAACGACGCCGGGCCTGCGGGCCCAGGGCAGCACGCCCCACAGAGCGGTCCCCCACTCAGCGAGGCTCGATCCCCCAAGAACCGAGTCTCGCGTCGAACGCGTCCTCAGCAACGGCGGAGCTCCATTGCCTCGGGCAGAGGGTACCTCCGGTGCAGGCGTGCTGCTGCCTTCCACCGACTACACCGGGACGGGATCCTGGACGCGCCGGGAAAGGCCGCGAGTGAGTTTAGTTGCTCGCTTCTAAGTTGTCCACAATTGAATGCATACGGGTGGCACTTCCTGGTGGTCGGCCAGGGCTCCGGGCGCGTCGGGGAGCCTTGGTCGTTGAAAGGGCGGGCGGTTCAGAAGCTGCCGCCCACGCCACCGCCCATTCCACCCGGGCCTCGACCGCCGGGCCCGCCGGGGGCCCCACCGGGACCGACGCCGGGGCCACCACGACCCGGGCCCCCGAAACCGCCGGATCCGCCGTCGGGACCACCGGGGCCCCTCTCGCGGACGGACCCGCCGCCGCCGAAGAACCCGCCGCGGTGGCCGCCGTAGGAGGAGCCGTAGCCCTGGTCGTCGCCGTAGCCGCTCCCGTACGAGGAGCCGCCGAAGAGTCCACCCAGCCCGCCCGGGCGACGGCCACCACCGAACAGTCGGGAGAGCAGCCCGGGACGCCCGCCCACACCGTCGCCGCCCGTGAGTCCGCTCCACACCGCGGAGCCGACGAACCCGGCCGCCAGCGACGCCAGGACCGTACCGCCCCCGCCGAGCGAGCCCGTGAGGCTGCTCATGCTCCCCGGCTGGCGCATTTCCAGGCGGGTCGCCGAGCGGGCGAGCGACGCGGAGGACGTATCCGCGGGAGACTCGCCGTTCCGAGCGAGCGCGGCAAGAACCTCCTGACGCTCGGTGGGCGTCATCGCCGCGAACGCCTCCTCGTGGGCCTTCTCGATCTGCTCCGGGCTGCTCGTGGACAGCAGGTACCGGTACCGGGCCACGGCGTCCGTGCTCTGGGCGGATCCGTACGCGCTGGTGGTCATGGTCGCACTCCCCTTCGTGGATTCCTTGCGGGCTGTCGGCCCGTGCTTCCACGGTAGGAACGGCAGGTGTGGCCCGTGCTGGCGGCGGCTGTGCGGGGGCTGTGGGGCGTGTGCCGGTGAGGGGTGGCGACAGCGCGGGAGGTGCGCATGCGACGTCGGCAACGGGTCAACCCGTCCCGGGAACCCGCCCAGAGAGGGGCAGCGACCCCGGGACGAAGAACGTCGCAGGGGCCGCCGCATGCCTGTCCGTGAGGGCTGGGCCTGATAAGGGCTACAGACCCTCGCCCGAGGGGGAGACCAGGATCTTGACCGCGGTCTCGGTGCGGTTGATGAGAGTGTCGAAGCCCTCCTCGACCAGGCCCTCCAGGCCAATCTTGCCGGTGATGAACGGCTTGAGGTCGATCTTGCCGGACTCCACGAGCGCGATGGTCGCGGGGTGCGAGTTCACGTAGGCGATCGTGCCCCGCAGGTCGATCTCCTTCATGACCAGCTTGTGCATGTCGAAGTCCGCACGCTTGCCCCAGATGGAGACGACCACAAGTACCCCTGTGGGACGCAGTGCATCCATGAGGGTATCGAGGACCACCTGGACGCTCGTGCACTCGAAGGCGACGTCCGCGCCCTTGCCGTTGGTGAGCTTGCGGACCTCCTCAGCCACGTCCGTCTCCCGGGGGTCCAGTGCGTAGTCGGCGACACCGGCCTCGACGGCCTTCTCGCGGCGCAGGGTGCTCAGTTCGGACATCACCACGGTGACGCCCAGGGCCTTGAGGACGGCGGCCGTCAGCAGACCGATGGGGCCGGCACCACCCACGAGGGCGACGTCACCGGCCTTCGCGCCGGAGCGCTCGACCGCGTGGTAACCCACCGACAGCGGCTCGATCAGAGCAGCCTCGTCCAGGGGGATCTCGTTGGAGATCGGGTGCACCCAGCGGCGCTTCACGGAGATCTTCTCCCCCAGACCGCCGCCGCCACCGGCCAGGCCGATGAAGTTCATGTTCTCCGAGAGGTGGTAGTCCCTGCTGTCCGGACCGGTGTCCACACCCTCACCGATGATGTAGGGCTCGACGACGACGTGCTGGCCGACCTCCACGTCGTCCACACCGTCGCCAACGGCGTACACGACGCCCGAGAACTCGTGTCCCAACGTGACCGGGGACGTCTCGCCCGAGATGGGGTGCGGGGTGTCCGGCGTGGGGCAGAAGATGGGACCCTCGAGGTACTCGTGCAGGTCCGTGCCGCAGATGCCGCACCAGGCCACATCGATTCCCACCATGCCGGGTCCGACCTCTGGCTCGGGCAGGTCGTCGATGCGAATGTCCTTGCGTCCGTAGTAGCGTGCCGCTCTCATGAAGGGCTCCTCCCATAGGCGGACGCGGACGTCCCGCGCCCTGCCCCCAATTTTATGCTTTTGCGGCGCCGATCATGCGGTCGAAACTTCAGGACATCTGTTGTGGGAGGTAGTCACGCCAGAAAGCATCATCCGCCCAGCCCTCGAACATTCCCCTGGGCCTCAGCGCAACGGCCGGCGTCTGGTCCAGACGTTCGATCAGTCATTACACCCAGCTGCTTCGAGGAGACACCGTGTCGAGAACGGATACAGAGACGCTAGGACCGGGTAGAGACGCTTCCGCCGATGCGCGTCCTCCTCCAGGACGCTTCTTTCGTCCAGCCAGGCTGTGGAACGGCCGGCGGGAATGGCGGGGTGCACTCCCAGGCCAACATTTCAGAGACGACCGTGGTGAGCACAGACATTCAGCACTCGAACATATGTTTTCAGCCAGGACGACATCACGGACTCATTGAGCCCCAACCACCTGGCGACCGGTGCTCTGCGCCGCCGCTGACGGAGGTTCGGGTAGAGGTGGAGCAGCTGTCCTTCTGGCTAACCCATGCGCGGATGAAGAGGCTCACCCCCCGCAGGCGCGGGGAGCACTTGATGCGGACCACCGTGTTGCCAATGGCACGGGGCTCATCCCCGCAGGCGCGGGGAGCACACCGGCAAGGTCCGCCTGTCCTACTGCCACCTCGGCTCATCCCCGCAGGCGCGGGGAGCACGGTTGTTGTTGCTGGCGTTGCCTCGCGTGCGCGGGCTCATCCCCGCAGGCGCGGGGAGCACAACAGGGGGCCCTATGACACGGAGCGGGTCGAGGGCTCATCCCCGCAGGCGCGGGGAGCACGCAGCCTCACCACGGATACGCTCCATGCCCTCGGGCTCATCCCCGCAGGCGCGGGGAGCACTTCAAGACGAAGCGGGTGACCGCGCCGAACGGGGGCTCATCCCCGCAGGCGCGGGGAGCACGGCCTGAACATGCGGCCTGCCCTGGAACGGGTGGGCTCATCCCCGCAGGCGCGGGGAGCACTACAACGACCGGCTGGGCGGGGCGTTGGAGCAGGGCTCATCCCCGCAGGCGCGGGGAGCACGGCGTGGTAGGCGTTGAAGATCATGCCGTCGGCGGCTCATCCCCGCAGGCGCGGGGAGCACATGACCGTAAATGACTCGTGGTGTAGCTACCCGGGCTCATCCCCGCAGGCGCGGGGAGCACGACCCCCCGCCGCTAACCCGGCGGGGTGGTGGGGGCTCATCCCCGCAGGCGCGGGGAGCACGAGGAGGCGTACGGGGTGATCGCCCCGCCCGTCGGCTCATCCCCGCAGGCGCGGGGAGCACTCATTCCACGCCTTCAACGCCCGAGAGCCCACGGGCTCATCCCCGCAGGCGCGGGGAGCACACCCGCTGGAACATCTCCGTGGACCCGGTGCCGGGCTCATCCCCGCAGGCGCGGGGAGCACAGGGCCTCCGTGATCCACGCGGTGAGCTTCACCGGCTCATCCCCGCAGGCGCGGGGAGCACGACCTCCCGCCCGGGTCCGTGGTGCTCGACAGGGGCTCATCCCCGCAGGCGCGGGGAGCACTCGTGGCCTTAGTAGTCCCCTACTGCCAGCGCGGGCTCATCCCCGCAGGCGCGGGGAGCACTCGGCGCACACGGAGTTCTTGAACGTCTCCAAGGGCTCATCCCCGCAGGCGCGGGGAGCACTCGGTCGTGGAGGTTATCGACCGCGACATCCTGGGCTCATCCCCGCAGGCGCGGGGAGCACCCCTATCGGTGCGGTGCCCCTCACGCGCTGAAGGGCTCATCCCCGCAGGCGCGGGGAGCACGCGTCGACTGCGGTGGGGGTGTAGATGGAATCGGGCTCATCCCCGCAGGCGCGGGGAGCACATCGTATTGTGCTTCTCGATTGCCTCAGTGCGTGGCTCATCCCCGCAGGCGCGGGGAGCACACCCGCGATGTCCACCCCCTGCGCGCCGAACCAGGCTCATCCCCGCAGGCGCGGGGAGCACGTAGAGACGTGGGGGGAGGCCGATCGGGGCATGGGCTCATCCCCGCAGGCGCGGGGAGCACGAACTCGATGGACCCCTTCTTCGTGTCCACCAGGGCTCATCCCCGCAGGCGCGGGGAGCACTCTCTGTGGAGAGCGCGACCGGTCGCGAGTGCAGGCTCATCCCCGCAGGCGCGGGGAGCACTCCAGTACTGCTACATGGAGTACGGGATCGACGGGCTCATCCCCGCAGGCGCGGGGAGCACCAACCCGCACCGGGCGCAGGCTCGCTGAAACTGGGCTCATCCCCGCAGGCGCGGGGAGCACTACGTACTCGCTCCGCTCGAGCCACTCCACCGTGGCTCATCCCCGCAGGCGCGGGGAGCACGCGTAGGCCCCGGCGAGGTTGGCCCCCGTGAAGGGCTCATCCCCGCAGGCGCGGGGAGCACTCCGCAGCCATGGAACCAGTGACGTTGAGCTGGGGCTCATCCCCGCAGGCGCGGGGAGCACAAGGTGTCCTGGTCCCTCACTGAGGCGGTCACGGGCTCATCCCCGCAGGCGCGGGGAGCACCCACGACCAGTGGACCACCGGCGTATGACAGTGGGCTCATCCCCGCAGGCGCGGGGAGCACCACAACCACGGTCACGGCCCGCCCCGACACGGGGGCTCATCCCCGCAGGCGCGGGGAGCACGATCGCGGGCCATTCGCCGACGGCGAGGTCCACGGCTCATCCCCGCAGGCGCGGGGAGCACATGAGGTCATCCTTCATTGCTTCGTCGTCCACCGGCTCATCCCCGCAGGCGCGGGGAGCACTCCAGGACCGTGCCCGGGACCATCCGTGCAGTGGGCTCATTCCCGCAGGCGCGGGGAGCACGAGCCCGCGGGCGACGATGAAGTGCAGCAGTTCGGCTCATCCCCGCAGGCGCGGGGAGCACACAGGGCGACCATAGACCGCATGGCGGGCGAGCGGCTCATCCCCGCAGGCGCGGGGAGCACGCCCGCCAGCAGGTGACCTCCACAGGGTCCACGGGCTCATCCCCGCAGGCGCGGGGAGCACCCGCCGGCGCGTAACCGATAGCATGGGGGCTAGGGCTCATCCCCGCAGGCGCGGGGAGCACACGGACTCCACCGTGGCCTCGTGTCGCTCAGCGGGCTCATCCCCGCAGGCGCGGGGAGCACCGGAAGATCGCCGAGACCGGCAAGAAGATCCGGGGCTCATCCCCGCAGGCGCGGGGAGCACACTTGGTGACTAGGGGTTAGTGTCCCCCGAAGTGGGTTTTTCCTTCGACTTCGACACTTTCGCGGTCAGCTCTTCCGGCCGCCGGACCTGCGACGAGCACCGGCTTTGCTCCACCCAGGCTTGAGCTCAGGAGAGATGCGGGGCTTGGTGCGCGAGGGACGTTTCATCAAGGTCAGACCATCGAGGTCCACCGGTTCCCAGTGGTGATCCTTGACGGAGAACTTCAAGCCCTGCTCTCCCTTGGCATTCCACACGAGGATGGCCCGCCCTGAACCGGATGACTCCAGTACGCGCTCCCACAAGTGCTCCCGAATCCGCGCGCTGACCTTGCCCACAAAAACGCCGGCGGAAACTTCGTAAAGCCATTTCGTCAGGTCCCCACGGAGGCCCACCGGGCAGGCCGAGAGAACCAAGACGATCACGAGTCCTCCCGGGAGAAGTTCTTCCCCGTCGGCACACGGCCTTCACTCCGGCCAGACCAGAGCGACATGGAGTCGTCGTAGAAAATTCGCATGACCTCATCCCGTTCTTCCGCGTCCAGGAACATCTCACGCAGGACGTCCACACACCGGTCCATCACATGTCCGGTGACGAGTTGGTCCCGCAGAAGCCTTCTCACGTCATTCGCGGGGTCTTCGCTGCCCTGGGCCACCACGTCGAAAGATGCAGGGATTGTCGTCTCCGCTTTGAAGAGATCTGCCACGTCGTAGACGAGGCTCTGGTCGTGACCCACGTGGACGAATCCGAGCCCAGGACTCATTCCCAGAGCATGGATCACAGCCGTCACCACCCCGTACAAGCACGTGTTGGCGCTGGAGAGAGCCTGGTTGATCGGATCCGATCCCGCGAGATCACCGGGGCGGTAGTCCCGCCTCACCCATTCGACACCAGTCCGTGCAGCCTCACGCTGGTAGAGCTGCCTGACCCGCGCCCCTTCCCGCCCACGGAGCTGCTGCATGGTCAGGGTGGATACGTCCTCATCGGGAAATCGGTACTCGTACATCCGTCGCGCGATGGACAGCCTCTGCCGCTGGTTGGCAAAAGCTCTCGCCTGGGCTTCCAGGAGTCGGCTCGACCGCGCCAGGGGCCGGCCGGCGGCATAGCAACGAACACCTCCCTCACCCACCCACACCACAGTTGCCGCACTAGCTCCGATCAAACTCATGGCGGCGTGCGTGACACGAGTACCGGGCCCCAGGAGCAGAGCACCGATCATGGCGGCCGGGATGTGAAGGGTTCCAGTCTCGTCCGTCGCAGTGATTGCGTTGCTGTCCCGATGAACAACGCAACGCTCCAGGTACACGAAGGACAACCGCTCTTCTGCCCGGACAAGTTCCCTGGTCTCCGGGGGCGGGGCGCCAGTCACGAGGTCACCGGATTCTGGCCAACGTCATCAGCCCGCACCCGTACGCCTTGCCCCGGCCCATCCCGCCCGTCAGATGTGATCTCAACAGGTCCGCGGACGTGACGCGCAACTGACCCGCGATGGTCACCTGGCGTTGAGTGACCGTCCGGCGACTGTCACCGTCCAGCTTGCCAAACACCCGGTCGTGCCGCTGGACCACGCGTACCGACTTGACAGTGGCGTCCTCATCCGGCGTTCCCCGTTCCTGGGGAAACTCGAGGGTCTCAAACCCCCAGCCGGAGGACCGTTCGTCAAACCAGGCCAGTTGCTGTTCCTCCGTGAGATGGGGCATCAGCTTTCCGCGTTGCCCCTGAACGAACTGGCGCTTCACAGGGTTGACCGTCACTCGGAAGCTGTACTCCTGCCCCGTCCTCAGACCCTCCAAAAAACGGTCGTAGTCAATGGTCTCGACCGGCGAACTCTCCCACCCTGCGTTCTCCACCAGGTGCTGCATGTCCGGGACCTCGGGCGAGACCACGTACAGGCGCACATCTGACCTGTCGGCATCCACCCGCCACAGGTTCCGGGCCCCCTCCTGGACATCACGGGTGGGAGGGAAGCACGCCTCCACCGCACCGTGCATGGCCCGGGGATTGGCCAGCAGTTTTCTGGATTCACGCCGTTGAGGATTGAGTTGAATCCTGCTGAAGTACATCAGCCCTCCTTGACCGTCTGGAAAAAGTCGTCCTGAACGTCCACGCCGTCGGGATTCTCGATCCTCACAGGGGTCGGACGCACCACAGCCCGGGCGTCGTAGAGCCGGTGGCGGGGATCAAAACTCACGGGCACGTCCTGGACCGTTTCGCCCACCTCGCCCGAACGGGCGTCCCTGGCCAGTGGCAGGTACACGACCTTTGCCGATTCCTTGCGATACCACTCGGATGCCAGCCACGGCGTGGCTTCCACGTCACGGAGCGCCGCTTCGACGTCGCCGCCCGGGAGCACTCCGCCCAGCAGATCCACCGGGGCAGGGCACGCCCGGCGACCCAGATAAAGCGGAAAGCGCGGCGAGTCGATGGCCTCCGCCAGGGATGCGACCAGGCTGTCCGGGCCAGAGATCGCGGCTGTATAGGCAGCGTCGACCCGGTAGTGACGCGACGACAGCGACGAGTTCTTGGCCCCGCGGACACGTGCAGTGTGGTAGTCGACCATGAGCCGGCCCGGCTGATCGGCTCGCACACCGAAACCCAGCTCGAGCAGATCCGTCAGCTCGCTCTCCCGGGATCGCCCCTGCGCGGCGGCGAGCAGGCCGATCACGCCGGACTTGCTGGGCTCCGTCCCGGCCTCCCGGGTCCTGTAGCGGGACGATGTCCCCCACGACTGCTGTGGACCCTTTAGACGCAGGATCAGAACGCTCATCGTGCGGCCTCGGCGGCAGTGCCCGCCGCCTCTCGAACAGCCTCTCCGACGGCCTCCACCAGTCGCTTCTGGTTCACGCTCTCGCCCAGTCCCTCGGCGCTCTCACGCAGCGCGGGGACAGCCATGACCCAGGCGTGCAGCGGCGACATGCCATAGGTGTCCTCCACACCCTGCGCCTCGCTCGCAAGCGCCGTCGTGGCAGCCACCCGTCGGTTGCCGCCTTCATCCACCTCGACGGGCTTCTCGAACGCATTGACGTAGCTCACCGGGCGACGGTCCCGGACCGCCACCGAGACGAGCTCGGGCAGGGAGTGCGCGGCGAACGTGTTCTGCTTCCCCGACGGCAGGCTCTCGATGAACGTGGCCGCAAAGGCCTCCGCCGCGCGCACAGCCGCGTCCACGCTGCCGAGATTGGCCACGAGCTGATCCACGTTGAGCGTCGCATAGCGGTACACGGTCGACGACATCATCTCGAGAGTGCCGATCATGCCCGCGCCCGTCTGTTCGTTGAGGCGCTCCATCTCGTCGATGGCCGTGTAGTAGTCGAAATCGGGAACAGCGGCATGGGTGCCCAGAGCATGTGCCACCTGCACCGCGGCGTCGACGTTCAGCGTGGCGTCCTCCGCGACCATGCGCCCGAACAGCGCCACGTCCACCGCGTGCTCGGTGTCCAGGAGTTCCTGGGCCTCCTTCTTGGTAGCCAGCCCGGCCTCGCCCCGCTCGAGGAGCACGCGGGCCAAGCGGTCCACCTGGTGGTGGCCGAGGAACACCAGGTAACCCGCCGCCGGTGCCTTGGGCTCTGTGTCCGACTTCTTGGCCTTGGGGGCACTCACGTTGATGCCCGCCTTCTTGAATGCCGCCTCTGCCAACTTCAGGGCATCGTCGTAGTCCGCGGTGGCGTCGAGCTCCACCATGCTCTGGGCGACCAGCTCCACGACCCTCTTGGTACGAGTCCCCAGTTCCGAACGGTCCAGGTAGTCGCCGAAGCTGCGTCGTTGAGCGGCCTTCAGGGCCTGCGACGAGATCCGCTGCCGCTGCACACCGCCGAAGAACGCCGTCTTGGGGGCGCCGTCCTCGCCACGGTTGATGTTGTTGGGAGCGAGAGTCTGCAGTGCGTGGAAATCGATGTACGTGGTCATGATCTTTCCTTTCGGAGGGAGGAAATCAGTCGGATGCTTTCTCGGTGCTGCGGTAGGCGAACGCGCGATAGAAGTCGCGCCCCCAGACCCGCACCACAGAATTCTTGTCGTCGGCGCTCTGGAGCCTGAAGAGGTCCAGCGCCAGCCGGCCGTGGTCCACGGGGATCCCGTCGGTCGACAGCAGCCCGGTGAGGCTGCGCAGGTAGTTCCTGCGACCGGCGAAATGGCTGGCGGTCAGCAGTGCGTCATAGCGCGACTTGGCCGAGGGACGCTCCCGCATCAGCCCGCCCATCGCGGTGCCGAAGCTGATGCCAAGCTCGTGCATTGGCCTGGTGTTGCCCTGCTGATGCACTCCGTAAAGCGTCAGAGCCAGGTGGGCCGCCCACTCGCCCTTCGTCGGCTCGTCCCGGGAACCGATGAACTGCTCGGGAAGGATTTCCAGGACGATCTGCCACACGTCCGGATTGACCCCGGGGGCTTCGTCCACGGCCTGTCGCAGCCGTGCCAGGGTGGCCCGGGCAGAACCCTCCCGCCCGCCCAGAAAGTCCCGTTGCAGCCCCGCGATGTAGGTCCCGACGGCGGCATCCAGAGTTCTCTTCTTCGGCGCTGATTCTGGGGTGCTTTCTTCTTCGTGCACCGACACTGATGTCTCGGTCATGATGCGCTCACCTCTCCTTTCAAGATTTTCAGATTCTCGCGAAGCTTCGACATGATCCACGTTTCATAGCGCGCGGACGAGTGGAGAATCATCTTCCCCGCCTCGCTCTGCTCGCTGCGACCGATAGCCGCGCGGGGCCCCGCCGCGTCCACGGCCTGCTCCACGAACCGTCGAGTCACCGCGATCATGCGGCGAGCCCACTCCTCTTCGGCGTCCTGTGGGTCGGGCAGGTCTCCCAGATAGCTCAGCCACGCCACGAATTCCGTCTCGAGTGCGGAGAGCCACGCCTGGACCGGGGCTGTCGGGGCTTCCTCGGGCGAGGCCCCGGCACAGACCAGCAGCTGCTTGTGGAACCACGACATGCTGCCGCGGAAGGACATGACCCGCTGAATCACCCGCACCGCGGTGTCCCGCAGCTGTCCCGCGTCGTCGCCGAGCAGCCGCACGTTGACGGGGTAGGTCTCGGAGATCTCGCTGCTGACGACGGCGTCCTGGGTTCCGTAGCTGACGCCGGTGAGGCGTAGCATCGTGCGCTCCTTCCCATACCTCTGGGCGATGGGCAACGCGAGGTCCGTCCGGAGCTGGCTCACCAGGGCAGGATTCTTGTCCTGCCCCGGCTCCGTGGCGTCCTCCGAGAAGATGCTCTGGATTCCGCGCCAGACCGTCAGTTCAGGGTCGTGGGTCTTGGGGAAGAAGACGTCCACACCGGCCTTCTTCGACTGGACACTGGAATACCTGTAGGCCGTGGTGGGATCCGCGAAGTTGTTGGCCCGCTGAATCTTGTCCCCGTTGCAGATCAGCACGCCCTCGACGTATTTTCCGTCAGTGCTGGGAAACAAACGGATTCTCCGCTGCTGCCACGTCAGGACATCGACCACACCTTCGGGATGCACTTCTTCCACGGCGCGAGGAGCGGCGCTGTCCGGCGTGCGTTCCCACGGTGGTAGGTCAGCATTGATGTGCCGGGAATCCTTGAGCAGTTCCTCGATCGGAAGATTCAGGACCAGTGTGTCCCGCAGTGTCGGTCCCAGGATCTCAACCGAACCGATCGCTCCAGCCCAGCCCGTGCCAATGGGATATCCCTTCCCACCCTTAACTCGCGGATCACCCACGGCACCGGATTTGATGCCGGAAATGTCGTACGCGTGGGTTGCGATGAGCCACCGCGCAGCCACGGCAGTGGGGAGTCGGCTCCGCGCCGCGGCTGTCGAGGTGGAGAAGAGTCCCGGTCCCACGTCGGGGATCAGCACGGAGGCATCCGGATGCTCGCCCTTGCCTGTCCGAAGATCCGCGACCTGGAAGAACGGTGCCACAGGATCGAAGAGGTCGAACCGCGCCTCGTGCTCCACGAGATACTTGTTCACCAGCTCGCCGAGTTCCTGTGCGCCCTGAATGGTTTCCCAGGCATCCACCGGGTCGCTGTCCGGCGCGAAGAAGTTGTGTCGGCGCATCGCACGGATCAGCACCGCTTCCAGAATCCGGAACACCGCCTGATCCTGAGTGGGTGATTCACCCGCGAGGTCCGTGAACTCCGTAGCTCGCTCATACAACTCCAGGAGTCCGGCCTCGGTCACCACCCCGTCCCGGCGCCGCACTTTTATCCATGGCTCACGCAACAGATTGAACGTCTGACCGCTCATTGAAACCCCTCTTCTTCCTCTGTGTCCCACACGTCGAAATCTTCGTCATCGTCGAGAAGGCCATCATCCGGATCAACCTCGTCCAGGCGGTGTATCCCCACGCCAGGGTCATATCCAAATGCCCTGCCCAGGATGCGTCCGTGCAGCTTTTCGTCCAACCGGATCACCAGTTGTCCCCGCAGGCGGAAGTCCTCCTGCCACGCCCGCATCCCCAGCGCCTCCAGCTCGCCGATAGCCCGATCGAGTTCCCACGGCGCCACCAACCACTGCGGCAACCGCACCGTGCTCATGGCCACTGCCCGGGAGAAACGCGGTGGCGGCACCGCCGTCTCGGAGAGGAACCACTCTTCTTTTCCCGCCCCGGTCGGCAACATCCATGGGAGCGGGCTCAGCAGGCCGTCCTGCTCCTGAACCACGAGGACCTCGAGAGAGGGCTCAATGTCACGCACATGGGCAGCGGCCAGCGAATCGCTCCTGTCCGCATCCGAGACGATCATCCGTTCGAGGGTGCGTCGCATGTCACCGTGACTCTCGGCGGGTGCCACAAGCTGGAACTTCCCGGCTTTGTCCCGAGCTGCAGCCACCCTCTGGGCTTCCTCAGCTCGTGCCACCTCATACGCTTCCTGCCAGGAATCGAGTACACAAAGGTCTCCCCGGTAGATCTCCTCGACCACGGTCTCCAGCTCATGGGTCAGACACCAGGGCTCGCCGGAGAAGTACGGCTGCATGACGGCAAAGGTGGACAGCAGCACTCGATCCCCGTAGATGGCCCTCGCTCCCGCCTCGAACTCCGGAAGTCCCCCGGATGCATCCACACCCCGGACGTACACCATCGCCTCCCGCATCGAGGACGGCCTGTCAGTCTCCGGCCGCTCATGACGGTGCAACCGCCCGGCCCGCTGCGCCAAGCTGTCCGCCGGGGCCAGGTCTGTGACGAGGAGGTCGAGGTCGATGTCCAGGGACTGTTCGAGCACCTGCGTTCCCACCAGAACCCGCCGGGCGGGCCTGCCAGCGCCACGGTGCACCGCAGGGCCCAGTTCGGTGACCAGCCGCTGCTCCCGCTCGGACCTGTCCCCCGCCGTGAACTGGGAGTGATGTAGTTCCACCACGTCCTCGCCGAAGTGCTCCACAAAGTGCTCGTAGGCCTCTTGGGCACGTGAGACGGTATTGCACACCAGCCCGACCACCCCGCCGTCCTCGGCGTGGGATGCCACGAGGTGGACGAGACTCTCGAGATCGTCCCGCACCAGGTTCATCTGCACGCGACGGTGCGTCGACCGCGCGCTGATGGGGGTGAAGTGCGTGCCAGTCGCCCCGGTGACGGAGATCCTCGGATAGGCGGGGACCGACGTCGTCGCCCCTGTATCCCGCGTACCCCGGGATCCGCCGGTCCCCGCCCGGGCCGCCAGTTTGCCCCGGGCCTGTGGTTCCACGGGCCCTGCAATGGCGTCGGGATGGGGTCGCGGATTGGCCCCGAGTCCGGTGCGATAGGCGTTCTCCAGCTGGCACCGCAATCCGGAAGCCAGTGTCGCGGAGAGCAGGACGACGGACACTCCGTGTGCGGCGAGCCACGTCAGCGTCCGTTCCATGTAGCTGGACGTGAACACGTCGTAGGAGTGGACCTCGTCCAGAATCACCACCTTGCCCGCCAGACCCAGGTGCCGCATGGTCACGTACCGGGTGCTCAGTGCCGCCATCAGCACCTGGTCGACGGTGCTGACTGTGAACTCCGCGAGCATTCCCTTCTTGCCCGTGAACCATTCGTGAGCGACGACGCTCTGGCCACCTCTGGCGCCCACCGCCCGTGTCTGTCGGATGAGCTTCTCGTTCCGCGGCTCCAGCCAGGACCGGGAATGACCCAGGAACAGGGAGTGCGGGACACTCGAATCCGTTTCGAGAGTTTCCACCCAGGACTTCACTCTGGAGAACATGGAGTCCGCCGTGGCCATGGTGGGCAGGGCGAACGCCACTCCCCCGCCTCCGCATTGGCCGGCAATGACCTCGGCCACCAGGAGTGCCGCTTCCGTCTTCCCCTGCCCCATCTCCTCCTCGATGACGACCAGACGCGGGCCCTTCGAGTCCGCCGCCGCTTCGACAGCAGCGCTCTGGCAGGGGCGCAAAGACGCGCCCTCCGGCCACCCGAAGCGTCGCTTGAAAGGGGGCGCAGCAGCGCCGACGGGCTCCCACGCGCGGGTCAGGTTCAACTGCTCCAGGGCCCTGTTCGCACGCGATGCCTCGATGTCGTGCCGGCCGCTCTCGCTGAGCGGGAAAAGCTCCTGGTTGGAGGCGATCCAGTCCGCCATGGTCACCAGGCCGCACAGCATCACCTGGTCTGCGATGCCCAGGCCACCCTCGAGGAGCACGTGGTCGAGCGCATTCCGGGCCCCGGTGCGCTCCATGATGTCCTCGACCATCTCGTCCCACAGCTGAGCCCATGCCGCTCCGTGGCTGTCCAGCCACAGGGACAGTTGGTGTGCGCGCCCACCGCCCGGCCCCGTGTGAGGCCCCAGTTCACCCAGGCGTCCGTGGTGGCACCCAGCTGTGACCGCGACGGATCTGGTGGCGGCCGGGTTCGCCTCCGGGAAGAACCGGGCGAAGCACCGTCGCAGGATCAGATCCGAGACCTCAGCGTGCTGGGGCTTTGGCTCGGGCGCGCCTCCTTTGAGCCTCGGACAGCTGGGAAGGGCCCGCACCTGGTCCCACAGCCAGCCGTGCTCCGAAGAACCGTCGAGCTGGCCCTGAAAGACAAGATCCGCCTTCCCTACGTCATGAACCCCGCACAGGAGACCCACCAGCTGTGAGGCCTGTTCGAGGTCACCGCCGTAGATCCCCGCGAGGCGCTCTTGCAGCTGCCGGGGGAGCCACTCTGTGACGAGCCGTTCCCCAACATCCGCCGCATCACGAAGATGCTGCGGAAGTGCCAACCACGCCCGAATCCCCAACTCCTCCGCTTCCCGTGCGTGCTTCGACGGAGTCTTGGCCCACAGCTGCCACGCGTCTGACGAGAGCTTCACGGGGTCTCCTATGCGTGTCGGTGAGGTGGAGCACACTCGCTCCATGTAGATTCATATTGCCACACGGGGATCCTTAAAACTACAAGATTTGTATTTCTTCTTCGAGACCGAGAGGCGCCCTGCTAACCCCGCCAGCGCGGGGATCATGGGCACGTCAAAACCACAAGGGGCTCACCCCCGCACCGCGGGGAACTGCCCACCACAGTACGACAGCCTGACCAGGGGTTTCACCGCCGCACTCACTACCCTTGGCCCCATGACCTCCTCCCCCACCCACCGCTTCACCGGCCACATCGCCGGCGTCGGAACCGAAGGCGGCACGCGCCTTGTCCTGGGCTGCTGGTCGAGCACCCCGCACGGGCCGTTCGCTGACGTGATGGTCGCGCACCCGGACGGCCGCCGTGAGCTGCTCGCCCCGGACCCGTGGGTCGCCGAGTTCGTCTCCGCCACCTACACGTTCGACGCCGTCGCCCGCGTGCCCGTGAGCGTGACCCGCACCGGGTTCTCCCGTGGCTCGCGCTGGACGGTCACCGCCGGGCCCCTCGCCTGGCAGTTCAGCGTGGGCCCGCGAGCACCGCTGGGGTACCTCCTGCAGGTGGTGCCGCGCCCGCTCGGCGCGTCGCTCGGTTTCGCCCGCCTCACGGATCCGGTGGCGCGCCGCGTCATGCCCGGCGTGCGCACGCTGGGCACCGCGGGCGGCGGCCGCACCGAGTGGTACTCCGCGCACGACCTCCACACCATCACGTTCTCGCATGCCACGTGGGGCGGCCATGATCTGGGCCCCCTCACGGACATGACCCCCGCCCCGGACTTCGGCTTCAGCTCCACCCCGCGCCGCCCGAGCCTCACCGCCCTGACAAGTTCCGTCCGCCTGCCGGACGACGACGCCGCTCACGCGCCCTCCGCACAGCAGCTCACCTCGGGCGCACCCACGTGACGATCCGGCTGTGGACCACCAGCCCGGCAATCGCCAGCGCGAGCCACTGAACGGACTGAGCCATCGTTTCTCCTGGGGTGGCGGGCTCAGCGCCGGGCCACCCGCGCCTCCAACCCGGTCTTCACCGAGGGCCACTCGTGGGCGAGGACCGAGTACACCACGGTGTCCCGCAGCACCCCGTTGCGCTCCAACCGGTCCGCGCGCAGCACACCGTCCAGGCGCGCGCCAAGGCGTTCGATGGCGGTGCGCGACTGCTGGTTGGCCCAGCTGGTCTCGTAGCGCACGCACTGGCAGCCGAGCTCCTCGAACGCGTGGGTCATCAGCAGCAGCTTGGACTCCGCGTTGGTGCCCGTTCCGTGGGTGGAGGCCCGGTTCCACGTGTGGCCCACGCTCACGCGCGGCACTGCCCACTGGGGGTCGTAGAACGTGGTCATCCCCAGCACGGCGCCGTCCGCCTGCCGCACGGTCACGAAGGGCAGCATGGATCCCTCGTCCTGCCACGTGAGCCGCTGCTCCACGGTCGCCGCCATCCCGTCCGGGTCCGCGACGCTCGTGTACCAGCGCTCCCACATGCGCCCGTCCTCGGTGGCCCCGATCAGCCCGTCCAGGTGCTCGCGGCTGAGGGGTTCCAGGCGGACCAGCCGCCCGCGCAGTGTCACCGGTGTCCACGTCATGGGATCACTGTCTCACGACGACGCCGCGCGGTCCGCGCGCGCAGCCCGTGACAGGTTCACAACCGGGCATGACGGCGACTGCCTCCCTACAGGTGTATGCCCACCCCCAAGGGTGCTGACAGTATGGGAGCACCACGTCGCACTCCATGACCGCGGCGTGCGTCAGCTTCGTAGGAGGATCGTCATGTCCGCACACGAGAACCAGTCACCCCAGGTGCCGGGAGTTCCCGGCACCAGCGAGCCGACCATCGAAGAGCCCACCGCAGCACACCCGCCGCTGCCACCCAAGCCGGATCAGGGCTCGCCCGAGCGTGTCACCCCCACGGGTGCCACCACGGACGTCCCGGCCACGAGCATGGCCCAGCAGGGTGACTACCTGACCACCGCCCACGGCACGCGGCTGACCACCTCGGACCTGACACTGAAGGCCGGTGCCCGCGGGCCCGTCCTGCTGCAGGACCACCACTTCCGCGAGAAGATCTCCCACTTCGACCACGAGCGCATCCCGGAGCGCGTGGTGCACGCCCGCGGCGCGGGTGCCCACGGCACGTTCCGCGGCTACGGCTCGGCCACCAAGCTCAGCCGCGCGGGCCTGTTCGCCAAGGACAAGGAAACCTCCGTGTTCGTGCGCTTCTCCACCGTGCTGGGCTCCCGCGGCTCGGGCGATCTGGCCCGTGACACCCGCGGCTTCGCCACCAAGTTCTACACGGACGAGGGCACCTGGGACCTGGTGGGCAACAACATGCCGGTGTTCTTCATCCAGGACGCCATCAAGTTCCCGGACGTCATCCACGCCGGGAAACCCCACCCGGACCGCGAGATCCCCCAGGCGCAATCCGCGCACGACACCTTCTGGGACTTCGTGTCCCTGCACACCGAAGCACAGCACCACGCCATCTGGAACATGTCTGACCGCGGCATCCCGCGCTCCTTCCGCACCATGGAGGGCTTCGGCGTCCACACCTTCCGCCTGGTGGCAGCGGACGGGAGCACCGTGCTGGTGAAGTTCCACTGGAAGCCGCACCTGGGTGTGCACTCGGTGGCGTGGGAAGAGGCCCAGCTGATCAACGGCGCAGATCCGGACTTCCACCGCCGTGACCTGGCGGACGCCATCGAGGCCGGGGCGTTCCCGCAGTGGGAGCTGGGCGTGCAGGTCTTCGAGGACAACGAGGAGCAGAGCTTCCAGGGCATCGACCTGCTCGATCCCACCAAGCTCGTGCCGGAAGAGCTGGTTCCCGTGCAACCCGTGGGTCTCATGACCCTGGACAGGAACCCCTCCAACTACTTCGCGGAGACGGAGCAGGTGGCGTTCAACCCGAACAACCTGGTCCCGGGCATCGACGTGACCAACGATCCTCTGCTGCAGGGCCGGCTCTTCTCCTACTTGGACACCCAGATCACCCGCCTGGGCGGTCCCAACTGGAACCAGCTGCCCATCAACCGTCCGCACGCCCCGGTCAACGACATGCTGCGGGACGGCTATCACCAGAGCGCCGTGCACTCCGGTGTGGCCCCCTACCGCCCCAACTCGCTGGACGGCGGCAATCCGTTCGAGACGCCCGAGGGCGAGCACGCCTTCATCGACTACCCGGCCCCCGTGGCGGAGTCCGTGAAGGAACGCGCCCGGCCGCAGTCCTTCGACGACCACTTCTCCCAGGCGCGCATGTTCTGGCTCTCCCTGAGCGAGGTGGAGCGTGAGCACACCGCGCAGGCGTACGCGTTCGAGCTCGGCAAGTGCTGGGACGAGACCATCCGGGTGCGTCAGCTGCGGCACCTCTTCGCGATCGATCCCGCGCTCGGCCATGCGGTGGCGCAGGCGCTGGGTCTGCCGGACCAGGAGCCCACCGTGGCTCCCGCCCAGGACGTGGACCCCTCACCGGCGCTGTCCCAGGTGGGTGGCACGTGGCCCGTGGCCGGGCGCCAGGTGGGTATCCTCGTGGGCCCGGACACGGACGCCGACCAGCTCGCCACGCTCGTCTCCGAGATCGACGGCGCGGACATGGTCCCGCTCGTCATCGCACCCCAGGGCGGTGAGGTGGCCCCGGGCATCGTGGCGCACCGCACCCTGCTCACGGCACGGTCCATCGAGTTCGACGCCGTGGTGGTCGCCACCGCCGGCGCTCCTGTGAACCCCGTGGCCGGTGGCCTGGACGCGAAGGCCGGTGCCCCCAGCCCGGGTGACATCGACCCCCGCGTGAGCCTGCTGCTCAACGAGATGTGGCGCCACGCCAAGGCGATCGCCGCGTTCGGCCCCGGCACAGACGTGCTGGACGCCCTGCAGATCGCCCAGACGCCCGGCGTCGTGAGCGCGGACTCCGCCAAGGACGTACTGAGCACCGTGTTGGAACTGCTCGGCAGCCACCGGGTCTGGGAACGTTTCCCGACCACGGGTATGTTGGCCTCATGAATAGGAAGTAGTCGTACTATTTCCGCCGATTGCCCGCGGACCGCTCCACCGCGGTCCGCGGGCAATCCCCGTCTTCAGAGGCACCCCACCCGCGCCGAGCACCCATTTTCCCGAGCGGAGAACACCATCATGACGACCGCCCCCACCCGAACCGTGGCCCCGACCGCTCGCGGACCCGTGAGCACGGCCCTCCTGGAGATCCTGACCGGCCCGGAGGAGACCCCGGCGAGCGGGTACGCGGCAATGTCCGAGGCTGCGGCCACCGCGGTTGACGCGTCGCAGGACGTCCTCGCGGACGAGGACCTGCAGCTGACCCTGTTCCTGCTCTACCTGTTGCACTACGGGCCCGCGGAATTCGTGACCGCGGACCGCGAGTGGGATCCCGAGCTGCTGCGCGTGCGCACAGTGCTCGAGGCCGGTTTCGAGGCCGAGCTGCGCCGTCGCGTGCCCCTGCCCGATCCCCTGCCCGGTGACTCCGCGCAGCTCGTGGACACGATGTTCGCGATGACCGGCGGGGACGCCAAGCCCACCCTGGCCACGTGGCTCGCCCGGCACCCGAGCGAGGAGATCCTGAGCGAGTTCCTGGTCCACCGCTCCATCTACACGCTGCGCGAGGCGGACCCCCACTCGTGGGGCATCGCCCGGTTGCGGGGCCGCGCGAAGGCAGCGCTCGTGGAGATCCAGTCGGACGAGTACGGCGGGGGCCGTCCCGAGCGCGTGCACGCCACGATCTTCGCGCAGACCATGCGAGGTTTCGGCCTGGACGACGCCCCGGACCACTACCTGGACCTCGTGCCCGCCCCCACGCTCGCGTCCATGAACCTCATGAGCCTGTTCGGACTGCACCGCCGGTTGCGCGGGGCCATCGCGGGTCACCTCGCGGCGTTCGAGATGACGTCCTCGATCCCCAACAAGTACTACGGTCGGGCGTTCCGCAAGCTCGGCTACGACGCGGACGTCACCTGGTACTACGACGAGCACGTGGAGGCCGACGCCGTTCACGAACAGATCGCCGCGCGTGACCTCGCCGGGGCGCTCGCCCAGGACGAGCCCGAGCTGCTCGAGGACGTCCTGTTCGGCGCGGCCGCGTGCCTGTACGTGGACGGGCTCATGGGTGATCACATGCTCGAGTGCTGGTCTGACGGGAGGACCTCCCTGCGCGGGAGCATGCCGGGACTGCAGACCGTGGGTTCCGAGGCCCCGGCCGAAGAGCGGGTGGCCCTGTGAGCGAGCAGGATCCCCGCACCACGTACGACGGGAGCCCCGTCCTCTCGGTGGCGTACGACGCCGAGGATCCCGTGGTGATCACCCCGTGCCCGGACGGACCGCTCTTGGTGCGCGGTGACGTGCTGATCGCCCCGGAACCGGGGGCCGAGCCGCAGAAGCCGCCGCGGCGCGTCGTCGCCCTGTGCCGGTGCAACATGTCGTCGATCGCGCCGTTCTGCGACGGTTCGCACAAGCTCGCGAACTTCCGCACCCGCCCGCCGCGGTACAACATCGGCAACCCCCGCGAGGATCCCGGCGAGGAGGACTGAGCCGGACACCAGAGACCTGAATACGCGATCGGCCCGTGGCACATGCCACGGGCCGATCGCGTAGTGGTTCAGGTCAGTTCTCGGTGGCGGGCTCGTCGCCCTTGTTGTCCGTCATGGCGCCCACGCCCTCGTCGGCGGGTTCGGCGTCCTCCTGGGTCTCCCGGCCCAGGGCCGCACTCTCTTCCTGGGGGCTCATCTTGATGGATTCCTCGCCCGCGTTGGCGGGATTCTTCTCTGCCACGTGCTGTCCTTTCCTCGGACGTCTCGGTCGGCGGAATCGCTGACCCTCCCATCCTCGTCAGCGTACTGACGGCTGACAAGGGGAGACGTCCCCCGGCCGATGTCAAGCGGATGTCATCGCACTACACGTTGTGACGCACGGCGCAACATTCCTTAGGTGAGCGCCCGCCCGGTTCCTAGGCTGAGCCATCTCACCCCTTCGACTGCACAGGAGTCGCACCGTGCGCACATTGATCTTGCTGGCCCTGGTGGGTTTCGGGGCGCAACTCGTGGACGGTTCGCTCGGTATGGCCTACGGCGTGACCTCCTCCACCCTGCTGTTGGCCGTGGGCCTGACCCCCGCCTCGGTCTCCGCGACCGTGCACCTCGCGGAGGTGGGCACCACCCTGGCCTCCGGGCTCTCGCACTGGCGCTTCGGCAACATCGACTGGCGCGTCGTGGGGTTCATGGCGGTCCCCGGCGGGATCGCCGCGTTCGCGGGTGCCCACCTGCTGACCGTCTCCGGGAAGGCCGCCGCACCGGTGATGTCCGTGATCCTGCTGCTGCTGGGCTGCTACGTGGTGTGGAGGTTCTTGCGGCTCGGCGGGCGGCGCCCCAACTTCACGGGCAAGGTGCGCGGATTCTTCCTGATCCCCCTGGCCACGGTCGCGGGCTTCATGGACGCGATCGGCGGCGGTGGGTGGGGCCCCGTGGGCACCCCCACCCTGCTGGCCTCCGGCAAGATCGCCCCGCGCAAGGTCATCGGATCCATCGACACGTCCGAGTTCGTGGTCAGTCTGGGTGCCTCCATCGGGTTCCTGATGGCACTCGGCAGCCAGGGCGTCGACTTCGGCATGGTCCTGGCTCTGCTGATCGGCGGTGTGGTGGCCGCGCCGATCGCCGCGTGGCTCGTGCGTTGGCTCGCCCCGCGCATCCTCGCCGTCGGCGCCGGCGGACTCATCATCTTCACGAACACGCGTACCCTGTTGCGCCTGGACGCCGTGCAGGCGCGCCTCCCCGGCGACGCCGCGTACTACGCGATCCTCGGCGCGCTCGCCCTGCTGTGGATCGTCGCGGTCGTCTGGGTCGTGCGCCGCGAACTCGCCGACCGCCGCTCCGCGACCCTGCGCACCGAGGTGCGCGTCCCCGAGAGCGTCTGAGGGCGACGTCGCGCCGAGGGGACGTGACATCCCCCTCGGCGCCGTGGGGCTCGTGGCCCCCGCCCGTGCGTCACGGCACGGCCCCGTCAGGGCCTCAGTGGGCCCCAGGACGCCGGGGACGTGCCGTGCGCTCTCGTCGGGCGCGGTGCGACGCGCTCGTCAGTCCTCCACCACGGTCACGGTGACCTCGATGTTGCCGCGCGTGGCGTTGGAATAGGGGCAGACCTGGTGCGCGGCGTCCGCGAGCTCCTGGGCCGCGTCGTGCTCGAGTTCGGGGATGATCACTTCCAACTGCACGGCCAGGGTGAACCCGCCTGCGCCGTTGTCGCCGATCTGCACGCGGGCACCCACGGCGGAATCACCGAGCGAGACCTTCTGCTGGCGGGCGACCATCTGCAGGGCGGAGTGGAAGCAGGCCGCGTACCCGGCGGCGAAAAGCTGCTCGGGATTGGCACCGTCCCCGGATCCCCCCATCTCCTTCGGCACGGCCAGGTCGAACTGCAGCGACCCGTCCTTGGTGGCGACGCTGCCGTTGCGGCCCGCGCCCTGGGCAAGCGCTTCCGCGGTGTACATAGCGTTCATGATGATTCCTCGTCCTTTCCGTGGCCGGTGAGCCCCGGCACTGAACGCCGGGTGGTGCGACCGCAATCGATGGTAGGTCGCGGTATTTGGATTGTCCACAATCTAGACGTGCACTTTTCATGCGGGACGGGCCGGTGAGGGCCACCCGGAATCCCCCTCCCCTGCACCCCACCGCGTGATCCGCACGCCGTTCTCCCTCGCTCCAAAATTGCCCCCCCCGGGGGCATGTGCTGCAGCGAGCACGGCTCGCTTCGGCACGCACCCCAGGACCGTCATCATCCCGCAGGGGTGATCGCGCTCATCGTCGTCATCGCAGGGCTGCTGGTGGGGCTCGTCATGGGCGCGCTGGGCGGCGGCGGGGCCATCATGACCGTGCCGATGCGCACCTTCGCCCCGGGACTCCCCCGACCCACGCAACGGTGGGTTCCCTGGTGGTCGTGATCTCGGGTGCGATTTCGGGCCTGGTCCCGCCCGTCCTCGAACCACGACGACCCCGAGAACCGTCCCGCGTGGGCCACCGGATCAACACGCGCCTGCTGTCGTTGGGCTTCGCCGGTCTGCTGGTGCTCACGGGGTGTTACACCGCCCTGCAAAGCGTGCCCCGGCTCCTGGGCTGACCCTGTGACACCCCGCACCCGAGCCGGGCACCGTCCCGTCCGACAGCCACTCGAGAAGGAGAACACCATGTCCTCACCCGCCACCGTTTCCGCCTCCGAACTCCAGGACCCCCATGAGGGTGCACCGCTGTTCCTGGGCGTCAGGACCCCCGCGGAGTTCGGCATCAGTCACATTCCGGGCTCCGTCAACGCCCCCTGGCTCTCATCGAGAAGCACACCCGGCAGATCGGGCAGCTACTACCCCGCGTCACCGTGGTGATCTGCCGCTCCGGAGCCCGCTCAACGCGCGCCGCGGAGCTGTTGACCTCGGCGGGTATGACGAGCGCAACCGTCCTGACCGGCGGGATCGACGCATGGCGCGACGCCGGACGCGCGGTGCGCACCGGTCACGAACGCTGGGATCTGGAACGCCAGGTCCGACTGACCGCCGGGTCCCTGGTACTCGCAGGGATTCTGACGAGCACCGTGGCGCCGCGTGCCACATGGTTCTCCGGCGCCGCCGCTGTACCACTGCTTCGGGATGGTGATGGGAAACCTCGCGGCCACGTCCCACGGCAGCGCGATCATCCTGTCGGGGCCGGGGTTCGACCCGCGGGCCGCGCTGCGCGCCGTCTCCCAGGAGAAGGCCACAAGTGTGTACGGGCTGCCCACCATGTTCATCGCCGAGCTCGAGCTGCCAGACTTCGGGGACTACGACCTGTCCTCGCTGCGCAGCGGCGTGATGGCTGGTTCCCCGTGCCCCATGGAGGTCATGCGCAAGGTGATCGACAAGATGCACATGAGCGAGGTCGCGATCTGCTGCGGCATGACGGAGACCTCGCCGGTGAGCTTCCAGACGCGCGCGGACGACTCGTTGGACCGCTGCGTGGAGACCGTGGGCCGGGTGCGCCCGCCCGTGGAGGTCAGGATCGTGGATCCCTCCATGGGTGAGACCGTGCCGCGCGGCACGGCCGGGGAGTTCCACACCCGCGGCTACTCGGTCAGGAGGGCTGCCGAGGTCAGAAGGAGAAGACCCGCGAGACCATCGATTCCGACGGCTGGTTGCACACCAGGGACATCGCCGTGATGGACCAGGACGGCTACGCGCAGATCACCGGGCGCATCAAGGACATGGTGATCCGCGGCGGCGAGAACATCTACCCGCGCGAGGTGGAGGAGTTCCTCGGCACCCACCCGGACATCGTGGACGCCCAGGTGATCGGCGTGCCCAGCGAGAAGTACGGCGAGGAGCTCATGGCCTGGCTGCGGCTGCGCGACGGCGCTCCCGCCCTCACCGCCGAAGCCATCCTGGAGTTCGCGGACGGGAAGATCTCCCGCCACAAGATCCCCCGCTACGTGCACGTGGCGGACGAGTTCCCCATGACCGTGACCGGCAAGGTCCGCAAGGTGGAGATGCGCGAGGAAGCGCTGAAGCTCCTGGACCTGGAGCGGTGAGAGCACCAGTCGTTCGTTTATAAGTGGAAATGCGTTAGGTCTAACTGCACGAACAGTGACCACTGCGCTCCAGGAGCACGCCATGACGACCACCGTCGAACGGATCAACATCTCGGCACAGACCGTGCGGGAGGCGCAACCCCCGGCACAGCACGGCACGAGCCTGGTTCTTCGCGATGCCGCAGGCCACGATGTAGCCCTCCCGGCGGAGGTTCAGAGAACACTTCTCCGCGCGCTGTCCGCCATCGCGGAACACGGCTCGGCGAACATCGCCCAGACGCCCGAGGAGCTGACGAGCACCGTGGCCGCCGATCTCCTGGGCCTCTCGCGCCCCACCCTCCTGCGGTGGGCTCGCGAGGGCATGATCGACTCCTTCACGGTCGGATCCCATGCCCGGTTCCGCCGCACTGACGTGCTCCGCTTGCGCGAGGAGCGCGAAGCACAGCGGCGCACGGCCTTCCAGAAGCTGCGGGAGCTGGATGCCGACAACGACTTCGAGTTCTACACAGACTGACGACGCCCGCCCACAAGCGGTGGGCACCTTCCCGAAATGCCCGTGGCCTGCGAGGGCGCAGAGGCGCTGCGCCGCTTCTGGGGATCGACTGCGGCTGACCCGGCCCCGGAGTGCGACGCACGGGGCCCTCAGCGGGCCGGCGGCGTCCAGACCTGGATCTCAGCGGTGTCGTCGTACCAGTGCCCGCCCGGGATGGCCTGCAGCTCGAAGAGCGTTCCCCACGGCGCGCGCACGTAGACGCTCGCGTTGCCCTCCGTGTCCTCGTGCGGGGAGTTCGGGTGGGGCTCCGAGAGGGCTTCGCCGCCCGCCGCGACAGCCCGGCGCAGGGCGTCGTCGACGTCGTCCACGAACACCGAGAGGTGGTTCAGCCCCAGGTCGCTGAGCTTCGCGGGGGCCTGCTGCTGGGCCCCCTCGACCTGGAACATCTCGATGCTCGGGCCCGTCCCGATCTGCACCATGCGCTGCCGGGTGATCGCGGCCCCGGACGGCAGCCCCAGCTGCTGCTCGGTCTCCTCGCCCTCGCGCGGCGGATCGCCGGGTCCCAGGCCGTCGTAGGCGAGCTTCGCGTCGAAGGCCGCGCGCAGGAACTCCGTGGCGGAGTCGATGTCGGGGACGGTCAGCCCCACGTGGTTGCACCCGCGGGGCAGGGTCCCGAACCGGTCCTCCCGGGGCCCCAGGGGCAGCACGGCGGACGTCTCGGTGGTCGCGTCACCGATGATCGGGTGGGCCTCGCCCACCACCACGAGCGTGGCCCGCTGGTCCAGGAAGTTCGGCTCGTCCGCTGCCACCACGTTCCTGAACGTCTCGGAGCCCATGACCGCGTCCAGCCCCTCGGGGCTGTCGAACCACAGCTGCGCGGTGCCGTCGAAGTCCGCGGGCGTGACCGAGGAGATGCCCGTGTCCCCCGGGTGGGTCTGCAGGTAGCGCAGGATGTGCTGGCGCCCCTCCGGAATGGAGCGCATCAGCGCGCCGTGCACCGTCACGTGGTGGTGCACGAACTCCTCGTGGGTGATGCCCGGGGCCTTCTTCAGGAACATGGTCAGGGTGATCATTCGGGGGTGCCTTCCTCGTGGGACTCGGTGTGCTTCCGCTGTCGTTCCCCAGTCTGCTGAGCACCCGGCCACCGGATCCACGCCGCAGCACCGTTCCGGCCAAGTGGCGTGGTCAAACGATTTACCAAAGGATGGAGCCATGCACCGTTCCAGGATCACCATGTCGGAGGTGGCCCGCGCCGCCGGGGTTTCCGTCTCGAGCATCTCCAACGCCTACAACCGCCCGGAGAAGCTCTCACCCGCGGTGCGCAACCGCATCCTCGACGTCGCAACCTCCCTCGGTTAAGTGGGACCGGACCCCGTGGCCCGCAGCCTGCGCCGCCGCCGGACAGGAGGCGTGGGGGTGGTGTTCACGGACGACCTCGAGTTCGCCTTCTCCGACCCCGCCTCCTCGGGCTTCCTCGCCGGGGTGGGCCGGGAGCTCATGGCCCGCAGCAACCACCTGGTCCTGCTGCCCACGGGCACCCCGGACCGGGACCGGCTGGCGGAACTGGACCGTGCCGCCGTGGACGGGGTGATCCTGCACTCCCTGCCCTCGCGCAACGCCACCCTGGACCTGCTCGAGCGCCGCGGTGCACCCGCTGTGGTGGTGGACCAGCCGGGCCCCGTCCCCGGCCTGGGATGGGTGGGCCTTGACGAGGTCGCCGGAATGCGCGCCGTGGGCGAGCACCTGCGCGACCTCGGCCACCGCCACGTGGGCGTCATCACCTCGCGCCTGTCCACCCGGCCCTACGACGGCCGGGTCGGCGGGGCACGGCGCCGCCTTAGCGTCTACGACATCCCCCGCTGGCGGATCCGCGGACTGGAGGAGGGCCTCGGCCGCACCGTCACGGTGGAGGAGCGGTGGCGGGTCAGTGAGGACGACGGCGCCCGGGCGGCCGCCGCGCTCTGGTCACAGCACCCGCGGGTCACCGCGATCGCCTGCATCGCGGACACCTACGCGCTCGGGGTGCTGCGCTGGGCGCGGGAGCGCAGCATCGAGGTTCCGCACCACCTGACCGTGACGGGCTACGACGACGTCGCCCGGGCCGCGGAAGTGGGTCTGACCACCGTGGCCCAGCCGTTCAGCGAGAAGGGACGCGCGGCCGCCGGCCTCCTGCTGGAGATGGTCGACGGCGTAGACCCCCGCCACGTGGTCCTGCCCACCCGCCTGCACGAACGCGCCAGCAGCGGCCCGCCCCTCGTCCGCTGACCCGTCCGGCTGCCGACACGGGGTATGACCGACCCCGAATCTACAGTTGACTACAAGTAGTCCTCTTGCTCCCAGCAGGAGAGGAAAACCATCATGACCACCGCGACATCAGTCAAACTGTCCGACGAGACGGCGGCGAAGCTCGAACGGCTGGCGGCCGAACCGGGCGCTCCAAGTCCTACTACCTTCGTGAAGCAGTAGGGACCCACATCAACCAGCTGGTACAGGAATACGAGATCCTCGAGACCTCCCAGAACGTCCGAGCTGGGCGGGAACGCACCTACACCCTTGCCGAGGTAGAGAAGATCCTTGACCTGGGTGATTGAGTTCTCTGGAACGTCCCTGCGAGCGTTGAAAAAACTCGACCGACAGGTCGCCAGGCAAATCACGGCATATCTCCGTGACGTGGTTTCCCTGGACGACCCGCGAGCAGGCGGCAAGGGACTCACCGGAAACCTCGCGGGGCTCTGGCGATACCGTGTGGGCAACTACCGCGTCATTTGCGAGATCCACGATGAGATCGTGACCATCTACGTCATTGACGTCCAGCGCCGATCAAGTGTCTGCCGCGGGTGAGATCCTCCCCGCCGCACTCTCCCGGCAGCCCTACCCCGCAAGCCACTCCTCGAACCGCGTGCTCGTGACGAACGCGTCCTGCGGGATGAGCCCGCCGTTCGCGATCCCACGGCCGAGGTACGGCGCCTCCTTGACCGTGCGGGGTCGCTGACCGCCCAGGTCCCCGCCGGCCGCGAGGATGCGGCGTGCAAAGTTCGCGATGGTGTCCGCCTCCGGGCCGCGGATCGCGCGGATCTCGTGCCGCGCCTGCCCGGGTGCGGTTACGACGTCGGCGACGAAGTCCGCGACCTCCTCGCGCAGGGCCGGCGCCATGAGCATGGTGGGCGCCAAAGCCACGGACCCCTTGGAGACCATGCCCACGGTGGCGGGGACGAGGTCGAACCACTGGGTGGAGCGCACCGTGGTGGAGGGCACCGGGGCCTGCTGGTAGATGCTCTCCTGCGCGGCCTTGCCCTTGTAGTAGCCGAACCCGCCGTTCACGCGGGGATCCGCGGCACCGGCGATGGACAGGCACACGATCCGGGACACGCCCTGCTCGTGCGCGGCGGACGTGACGTTGCCGGCGGCCGCGGTGAAGAACGGGACGGACTTCCGCGCCCCGAACGTGTTGATGTGCAGCGCGTCCACCACGGCGTCAGCACCCTCGAACGCCCGGGCCAGCCCCTTGCCCGCCACCGCGTCCACGCCGGTGCTGCGGCTCGCGCGTACCACTATGTGACCCCTCTGCTCGATGACGTCCGCCACGTTCGTCCCGAAGTTTCCACTTGCTCCCAGCACTGCGATCTTCATGGACCCCAGCGTAGCCACTGTCTCTTACGCCCTCACAGCCCCGGCACAGCACCGCCCCACACCCGACAAAGCCTCGGTTCGTAGCGTCGTGGGCAGCACGAAACCAGGACCACCACCTGTCGATGAGGAGACCCTCCATGACCCCGATCTTCCCCCGCCGCAGCATCCGCACCTACCCGGCCGCGTCCGAGGCGCCGCGGGTGCGCAACGACACAGGGGACGCCGCCCCGGGAGCGCAGGGCACGACGTCGCCCGCGGACTCCGCGCGCTCCGACCAGCAAGGTACCGGGCAGCAGGCCGGCACCACCCACGAGCAGCCCACCTTCGAGGGGCGCCCTCTGGACCGCCCGGAGGAGGACGTCGAGGACCAGGGCCTCGCTTTCGACCTCGGAACGCTGATCGACCGCCGCCGCGCGCTCGGCATCTTCGGGGCCGGCGCGAGCGTCTTCGCACTGGCGGCGTGCACGGGCACCACGACGTCGGGCTCGTCCGGCTCCGCCTCCGCGACGGCATCGGCGTCCGAGACCGCGAGCGTCACGCCATCGCCCTCCAAGACCTACGACGAGGAGATGCCGCAGGAGACCGCTGGGCCCTACCCCGGTGACGGCTCCAACGGTGCAGACGCGCTGGACGTCTCCGGGGTGGAGCGCAGCAACATCACCGCGAGCATCGACGGCGGCGCCGCGGTGGACGGCGTAGCCATGACCCTGACGATGAACATCGTGGACATGGTCAAGGACAACGGCCCCATGACGGGCGCGGCCGTGTACGTGTGGCACTGCGACCCGGACGGCAACTACTCCATGTACTCGGAGGGCGTGGAGGACGAGACGTACCTGCGCGGCGTCCAGGTGGTGGGTGACGACGGCAAAGTCACCTTCACGTCGATCGTCCCGGGCTGCTACGCGGGCCGCTGGCCGCACATCCACTTCGAGGTCTTCCCGGACATCGGCTCGATCACGGACGCCACCAACGCGGTGCTGACCTCGCAGATCGCGCTGCCGGAGGAGATGGCCAACACGGTCTACAAGGACTCCCGCTACCCGGACTCCGCCACGAACATGTCCCAGATCACCCTGGAGACGGACAACGTCTTCTCGGACGGGGTGGACATGCAGATGCCGAAGGTCTCGGGCAGCGTGGCCAAGGGGTACACGGTGACGATCGACGTCCCCGTCGACACGAGCACCGAGCCCACGGCCGCCGCAGCACCGGGCGGCGCGGGCGGTCCCGGCGGCGCCCCGGGCCAGTGATTCCGTCGAACGAGTGATCCCGCAGGTCCCGCCGCGGACGACGCCGCCGCACCGCCGGCTCCCCGGCACCCGTGCGCCGGGGCGCGGAGCCGGGTGGAGCGGCGTCGTCCGCGGGTCAGGCGTCGCCGCCCGGGCGTGGGAGCCTGCCGGGGTGGGGACTCAGGGCAGCAGCCCGTAGACGATCCCGCTCACGGCCACGATGCCGGCCACGGTGACGAACACGTTGGAGATCTTCCCGCGGTACGGCTCCAGCGCGGGGAGCCTGCGGATGGCGTACATGGGCATGAGGTAGAGGATCACGGCGATCACGGGTCCGGCCAGGGACTCGATGAGCGAGAGGATGCTGGGGTTGGCGATCGCCACGAACCACGTGGTCACGAAGATGAACACGGCCACGGCCGTCCGCAGTGCCTTGTCGCTGATCTTCGTGCCGTCCCGGTCCACCATGGAGCGCACGATGCCGGTGGCACCCTCCGCCGCACCCATGTAGTGGCCGAAGAACGAAGAGGCGATCGCCGCGAGCGCCACGGCCGGGCCGAGGTAGGCGATGAACGGGCTGCCGTGCTCGTTGGCCAGGTAGGAGAGCACGGGCAGGTTCTGGTCCTTGGCGGCCTGCAGCCCGTGGGGGCCCAGGGCAAGCACGCAGGACCACACGAAGCCCATGGTGAAGACCACCAGCAGCAGGGTGCTGCGCTTGAGCACCACCGAGGCGCGCTCGCTCGCACGGGAGCCGTACTCGTGCTTCATGGCCACCGAGAACTGGGAGATGGCCGGGGAGTGGTTGAACGCGAAGACGAGCACTGGGATGACCAGCCACACGGACATCAGGAACTCCCCGGGCGCGGGCACCCCCTGGAACACGCTGAGGTCCCAGCTGGGGATGAGGAACAGCGTGACGCCCAGGAGGATCAGGATCAGCGGGTAGACGAGCCACTGGGTGACCATCAGCATGATGCGCTGGCCGGTGAACATGACCAGCATGAGCAGCCCCACGAGCAGCCCGGAGAGCAGCCAGCGCGGCGGGGACGCCAGGTGGAACTGGTTGACCAGGAGGCTGTCCACGGTGTTGGTGATGCCCACGCCGTAGATCAGCACGATCGGGTAGATGGCCAGGAAGTACACCACGGTGATCACGCGGCCCAGACCCTCGCCGAAGGCCTTGCGGGCCACGCCGGTGATGTCCTCGCCGGGCACCGGGGAGGCGCACACGAACCGGGACAGCGCCCGGTGGGAAAGGTACGTCATGGGCCCGATCAGCACGGTCACCACCAGCAGCGGCCACAGTCCGCCCAGCCCGGCGTTGATGGGCAGGAACAGCACGCCCGCACCCACCGCGGTGCCGAAGAGTGAGATGGCCCAGTTGGTCTCGAAGCGCCGGTCCACCATGTGCGCGGCGGGTTCGCCACCGGGCTGACCACCTCTCACCGGGGCCTCGTGGGATGGGATGGCTGCGGTGCTTCCGGGGGTCTCCGGCACTGTGGTCTCCGTGGGGTGGGGAACGGGCCGTTGTGTGACCCGGGCGATAGATATACGCGAAGCCCACCCGTTGTTCAACAATGGGAGGACGACGACGCCGTTTCCCACCTCACCGGGGCATCCCCGGAGGGGTGGTGCGCCGTCCCGTAGCATGGGCTCATGTCTCCCGACCTCCGCTTGGACACGCAACTGTGCTTCGCGCTGTACTCCGCCTCCCGCAAGGTGACGAGTGCGTATCGGGAACCCCTGAAGCAGCTGGGCCTGACCTACCCCCAGTACCTGGTGCTGCTGGCCCTGTGGGAGACGGACCACCGCACGGTCAACCAGCTGGGCGAGGCCCTCATGCTGGACAGCGGCACCCTCTCGCCCCTGCTGCGGCGCATGGAGAACGGCGGATTCGTCTCCCGTGCCCGCTCGGCCACGGACGAGCGCTCCGTAGTGATCTCCCTGACCCCCAAGAGCCGGGGGCTGGAGAAGGAGGCCGCGCACATCTACACGGGTCTCCTGGACTCCCTGGACATGAGCACCGAGGAGCGCATGACCCTGCAGCGCCTGGCGCAGCAGCTCTGCCGAGTGCTCTGAGCCTCGCTCCACCCCGGACCACGCCCCGCGGTCGGGTGCGCCGTGGCACTGCCCCCAAGCATCTTGGGCACGGCGAAGCGGGGCGGCCCGTCAGGACCGCCCCGCTCCAGGCGGCGTCGTCAGCTACCAGCTGCCGGCGACTGTGCCCGCGGCTGACTGTGCCCGCGGGCCGCTGCTCACCGGCGCCACGGTGAGCACCCGACCGTGCCATCCAGGACCGACCGATCAGGATCAGCGGCTCAGGGCCGGCGGCTCAGAGCACGCCGTACTCCTCCAGCAGCTCTCCCACCTCGCCCTGTTCGATGCGCTTGCGGAGCCGGCGGCGGATGGGCTCGGGCCCGGGGACCCGCACCTTCTCGCCGTCGCGCAACCGGGTCAGGGCGTCGAGCAGGACGCGCACGTCGTAGGTGCTGCCCCAGGTTTCGGGGACGCCGCGCTCCACGCCCATGAGCTGGTAGACGGCCTCCATGGCGGTGCGCACCGAGTACTCGGTGGTGAAGATGCAGTCCCGCCCGGTCTCGGCGAACTGGCCGAGGAACGCGAAGTTCTGAGCGCCCTCCGGAACCACCTGGGGGCGGTCGCCGGCGTGACGGGGCATGAAGAAGCTCGTCACGTACGGCATCATCACGGGCACGGTCTTGGCGCCGGTGGCCGCGAGCTCCGGGATCTCCTCCACGGGAACGCCCATGTGGTAGAGCCACTCCTGGGT
Organism: Kocuria salsicia; assembly: GCF_039532055.1. Lineage (NCBI taxonomy): Bacteria > Bacillati > Actinomycetota > Actinomycetes > Micrococcales > Micrococcaceae > Kocuria > Kocuria salsicia. Next base: position 119,227 of record NZ_BAAARF010000009.1, read on the forward strand.
GATCTCCTCACCCGTGCACTCGGACATGGTCTTCTTCACGAAGTCGCCGGGAGTGTCCACGAACAGCGAGTAGACCCACACCACGATCTGGTCCTCGGGCTGCTTCTTGAAGTGCGGCTGGCGGTTGACCGTCCAGCTCAGCAACCAGGAGGAGTCCTCCGCCGTGACGATACCGCCGGTGACCACGCGGCCGCTGAACGGGTCCCGCTGCGCGATCTTGCGGATGTACTCGGGGATCCGGCTGTCCAGCGTGGTGACCGTGGCGGACTCCCACTTGGTCTCGTCGATCGAGGAGCAGAACACCTCGGGACGCCCGAACGAGGGGTCCTTGGCGGCAATGCGCTTCCACAGGTCCCACGCGGAGGCGGGTCCGCGGTCCAGCTTCGCGGGGGTGGCGTGGTCGCCGTCGTTCGAGTTGTCCACCAGGGAGCCGATGGTGGTGAACACGAGGTCGTGCTCACCGAGCTCCTGGGTCTCCTCGGCGCCCTCGCGCGTCCAGTGGATCGCGGTGGCACGGATCTCGCCGTTGCGGTGGGAGAAGTCGATGTCGCGGACGTCCGTGTCGTACTGGAACGTCACACCCTTCTCCGTCAGGTACTTGATCAGGGGCAGCACAAAGGACTCGTACTGGTTGTACTTGGAGAACTTCAGCGCGGAGAAGTCCGGCAGACCGCCGATGTGGTGCACGAAGCGGTGCAGGTAGAGCTTGAACTCCAGCGCGGAGTGCCACTCCTCGAACGCGAACATGGTGCGCCAGTACATCCAGAACGGGGAGGCCAGGAACTCCTTGCTCATCACGTCCTGGATGCGCTTGCCCTCCATCTCCTCACGGGTGGCCAGGAAGACGTGCAGCAGGTCCTTCTGGGCGCGCTGCGGGAGGTCGAACTTCCCCTCGTGCCCGGCGTCCTGCCCGCGCTTCACCGTGGCGCGGCGCAGGGAGTAGTTGGGGTCGTCCAGGTTGAGCCACGCGAACTCGTCCAGCACGGACGCGCCCTCGATCTCCAGGGACGGCACGGAGCGCATCATGTCCCACAGGCACTCCATGTGGTTCTCGAGCTCGCGGCCGCCGCGGATGACGAAGCCCTTCTCGGGGACGTCCAACCCATCCAGGGCACCGCCGGCCAGGTGGCCCTTCTCGACCACCGTGATGTTCGTACCGGGAACGCCGGCGTCGCGCACCAGGAACACCGCGGCCGAGAGGCCAGCGAGTCCGGAGCCAACGATCCACGCACGGGTGTCCTCGGCGTGGGCGGCCGGGCGGGGCCGCATGAACGCCTCGTAGTTTCCTGCAGTCATCTTCATGTCGTTCCTCCTCGGTGGCGCGGGGCGCCCGTCTGGTGCCCTGTGCGCTCATAATTGAGCGTACTCAATTTTGAGTGGAATACAATAATTGCGTGGAAAAAATCGAGAGGTCCTCCTCCTGGACGCACACGCGACGTCGGCCCCACCCCGCAGCGGACGCGGCGAGGGTGGGAAGCGCACCGGACGCAGCCCGCGCGGCGAGCGCGGGAAGTGCGGCAACCAAGGCGCCGGCCGGCCGACGGGCGATCGCCAAGGCGGAGAAGCGGGCGCGGATCCTCACCGCCGCGCGCACGGTCATGGGTGAGAAGGGCTACGCGCAGATGTCCATGAGCGAGGTCGCGTCCCTCGCGGACGTGGCGGCGGGCACCGTGTTCCAGTACGCGGCCACCAAGGCGGAGCTGCTGATGATGGTCACCGAGAGCATCTGGGCGGAGCACGTCAACGATGCACTGCTCGCCACGTCGGCGCCCGGCCAGAGGTCCCCCGCCGAGGTGGTGGACGCCATCATGAACTCTCTCGACCCGATCTTCGACATGGCCGTCCACTGGCCCGAGACCACCGTGTGGATCGCCCGCGAGATCCTCTTCGGGGAGGACCTCCCCCACCGCCGTGAGGTGCTGGGGCTCGTCGAGAAGCTCGAGGCGCACATCGCCCACCTCTTGGGCACGTGCTCGTCCCGAGCCCACGACGCCGCGGCACCCGGGACGGCGGCGCCGTCGCCCGCGAGCGCGGCACCCGGCAGGAACGACCTTGCCGCCTCGCCCGATCGCGCTCACCGCGACACTGCGCTGGACGTGGGCGCGCGGATGATCGTCACGAGCGGGCTGGCGGAACTCAACCGCGCACGCCAGGGGCGCGGGGAGATGCGGCTGCTCATGGGCAGGATGCGCGAGATCGTCACGCTCGTGGCGGCGGGTGTCGGCGCCACCCACCGCGCAGTCTGACGCCCGGCCCCTGACAGCTGAGGCGCGATCTGACGTCCGGACACGCCTTCCGACGGTCAGAACGCGCCCCAGATGGTGCCCCCGCCGCCACCCCGGCGCGGGAGACGACTGCCCCACGCACGACGGAGCCACTGCACGCGGGCGAACCGCGGGCCGGGGCTCCGCGCCGGAGCANCGAACAGGACATAGCCCACGCCGAGCAGCACGAGCCACACGGCTCCCACGATCAGCGCTACCCGGGTGTCAGGGAACCAGCCGAGGAGCACGATCACGAAGAGGATAGCGGCGGTGGCCAGCCACGAGGCCACGGGCCACAGCGGCACCTTGAACGCGGACTCCGGGCGGCCCTTCTTCTCGATCTCGCGGCGCATGGCGATGTGCGAGAAGAGGATCATGAGCCACACCCACACGGTGGCAAACGTGGCGATCGAGGCGATCACCAGGAACACGTTCTCCGGGATCACCGCGTTGAGCACCGCGCCGATGCCCAGTGCCACACCCATGACCACCACGGTCAGCCAGGGCACGCCGTTGCGCGAGACCTTGGTGAACGCCTGGGGGGCCTGACCCTGCTCGGCGAGGCCGAAGAGCATGCGCCCGGCACCGAAGGTGTCCGCGTTGATCGCGGAGATCGCCGCCACGATCACCACCACGTTGAGGATCGCGGGGGCGGCGGGGATGCCGAGGGCGGAAAAGATCTGCACGAACGGGCTGGCGTCCCCGGTGATCTGGTTCCACGGGACCAGGGACATGATGACCACCATGGTGCCCACGTAGAACAGCATGATGCGCGCGGGCACGGCGTTGACGGCCTTGGGGATGGAGCGCGCGGGATCGCCCGCCTCACCGGCGGTGATGCCGATGGTCTCGATGCCGCCGAACGCGAAGACCACCACGGACAGCGCGGCCAGCAGACCGCCCACGCCGTTGGGCATGAACCCGCCGTGGTCCACGAGGTTCTGCGGGCTCACGGTCTCCCCCGGGGCGAACGAGACGCCGATGACCATCAGCGCGATGCCGCCGGCGATCATCGCGAGGATGGCACCCACCTTGACGATGGTCAGCCAGAACTCGAGCTCACCGAAGATCTTCACGTTGCGGGTGTTGATCGCGGCGATGAACATGATCACCGCGGCCACCCAGATCCAGCGGGGCGTGTCCGGGAACCAGAAGCCCATGTAGACGCCGAACGCGGTGACGTCCGCGATGGCCACCACTATCATCTCGAACACGAACGTCCAGCCCGTCACAAAACCCGCGAACGGGCCCAGGTAGCGGGCGGCGTACTGACCGAAGGAGCCGGGCACGGGGTGGCGCACGGCCATCTCACCCAGGGCGCGCATGACCATGTACACCGCCGCACCCGCGAGCACGTAGGCCACGATCACGGCGGGACCAGCCATCTGGATGGCGGTCGCCGAGCCGTAGAACAGCCCCGTGCCGATCGCCGAGCCCAGCGCGATGAACTGGATGTGGCGCATGCTCAGACCGCGGGACAGGGTGTGGTTCTCGTGCGCAGACGCCTGTGGAGCCGGGCTCTGCGGTGCGGGCGATGGGGACGCGGGACTACTCATGGCGCTCTCCTGTGGTGTTCCCGGCGCGGCCGGTCGGTGGGGTGGGTGTCGTGCTCAGGACGTCGTGCGCCAGGGTGGTGATCAGGCGCGCGGCGGTGCGGGCGGTGCGGCCGTCCACGTCCAGGCGGGGCAGCAGCTCCACGACGTCCACCAGCACAAGCTTGCCGCTGCGGGCCACCCGGTGGCACACGGCCTGGATGGTCTCCACGGGGACACCGTATCCCGCCGGGGCGCTCACACCGGGAGCCACGGAAGCGGGGAGGACGTCCAGGTCGATGCTCAGGTGGATTGCGTCCACACGCTCGACGAGGCGGTCCACGACCTCCAGGACGGCGTCGAGGTGGCGGGGCTGGCACTGCTCGTCCGTGAGGAACTCGACGCCCAGCTCCTCCGCCGTGCGGAACAGGATCCCGGTGTTGTTGGGCTCGCTGATGCCCAGCACGGTGTAGTCGAACTCGCGGCCGGCCGCCTGGTCCGCCTGTTCCATCTGCAGGAACGGGGTGCCGGATGAGGGCTCGTCCGCCTGGCGGAGGTCGAAGTGGGCATCCAGGTTCAGCACGCCCACCCGCTGGCCCCGCAGACGGTCGCTGCGGATGCGGCCCAGGTAGCTGCCCCACGCGGTGTCGTGCCCGCCGCCCAGGACCACCACGGGATTGCCTGTGTCCAGGAGCTTTGCGACCTCGTTGCCCAGGGTGTCCTGGCCGCCCTCCAGGTCACGGTCCGGGACCACCACGGTGCCGGCGTCGTGGATGCCGACATCGGCATGGAGGGCGAGCGGGGCGAGAGCGGCGCGCAGGGCGCCGGGCCCCTCGGAGGCACCCACGCGGCCCTTGTTGCGGCGCACACCCTCGTCGCAGGAGAAGCCAACGAGTTCGACGGCGGGCGCCTCCGCACTGGCGCCGCCCTGGTCGCTCCTTGCGGGGCGCACCCTCTGGTGCCAGCGCAGGTGCTCGGGGGTGTCCCCGTCCGTCCTGCCGCTCCACACCTCGGGGTTCGGCGGTGTGATCCGGGTGGTCGTCATGCAGCGTCCTCCCCCGCAGTGCCGCCTCCCCGGGCCGCCTCGCGGTACTCGTGTGTGATCTGAATTACCTTCTGCTCCACACAAGCCCATCACCGGGGATCGCGGGGCATCCCGACACCAGATATCGTCTGGTATTCCAGACACGCAGATCGTACGACACACGACGTCGACGACGCCGCTCACCAGCTCTTCGGGGTGGGGCGCGGCACGGTGGAGACGGCCGGGGTGCACGCAGGGTGACCGTGCGGCGTCGTCGAACACCATCACCGACCGAAGGAAACGCGATGACCGGAGCGAAAGTCCCCGCGGCGCAGAACACGTTGCGGATCCTGAGGTTCCTCGCGTCGCGGAAGGGGCCGGTGGCGGCGTCGTCGATTGCGACGGCGCTGGAACTGCCGCGCTCCAGCGTGTACCACCTGCTGGCGGTGATGACGGAGCAGGGGTTCGTGGTGCACCTGCCCGAGGAGCGGCTGTACGGGCTGGGGATCGCGGCGTTCGAGTTGTCCTCGGCGTACACGCGGCAGGACCCGATGGCGCGGCTGGGCGAGCCGCTGCTGCGGGCGCTCGTGGACGCGGTGGGCGAGAACGCGCACCTGGCGGTGATGCACGGGCGGGACGTGGTCTACGTGGTGGAGGAGCGGGCGCCGTACAAGCCGTCGCTGGTGACGAACGTGGGGGTGCGCATCCCGGCGCACCTCACGGCGAGTGGGCGGTCGATGCTCGCGGGCCTGCCTGCGGCTCAAGTGCGGGCGCTGTACCCGGACCGGGGCTCGTTCGCGTCACGCTGGGAGAGCACGGCGATCACGACGCCGGGTCAACTGCGCGCCGAACTGGAGCGGACCCGTGAGCGCGGCTGGGCCGTTGAGGAGGGGGACGTGACGCCGAACTTCGCGTCCGTGGCGGTGGCGGCGCACGACCACCGGGGGCTGCCGGTGGCGGGGGTCGCGCTGACGTTCCTGGGGCACCACACGGACGAGGCACGGCGGACCGAATTGGTGGGGCACGTGCGGCGGACGGCGGAGGCGCTGACGCGACGGTTGCACGGGGCGGTGCCGGGGGGCGGGGGCTGACGGTCCGGGAATCCCGGATGGGGCACCCACCCGATGCGGAATGGCCCGCGCCCGCAGCGCCATGCCCAGGCCCCTGCACTCATACCCGCGTGCACAACGGCACGCCCCCCTACATCGAGGTGGGCAGGTTCCAGGGGTCCTCGCAACACCTGGTTGTTTAGTCAGTGATTAGTAGATCACGCAGACGCTGGGCTGGGTTCTTCCAGTCCAGCGTTTTGCGTGGTCGCCCGTTGAGTTCCTGGGCAACA
>NZ_BAAARF010000010.1:0-123925 GCF_039532055.1 Kocuria salsicia
CAGCAGTGATGCTGCCCTCCAGATGCTCCAGTGCCTGGAAGAACGCGTCCTTCACCTCATGAGACGCCATGGTCCTCGCAACTCCCCAAAAATTCAGGGCGTTGCGAGGACCACTAGAAACTGCCGGGATCCCGGCGCGGCGTCGTCGTCTGCGGATCCGCTTCGCCCGCGGAGCCCCGGCGCGCTCAGGGCGCCGGAGCAGCGGGGCCAGCGGCCTCGGTGGGGCCAGCGCGGCGTCGGGGTGCGGAACCGACGACGAGGCCCCGGGACACTCAGGCGTCCGCGGTGCGGGCCTCGTCGTGGAGCATCCACAGGTCCGGGCCGAAGATCTCGTAGTGGATCGCGCGGCCGGGGACCCCGCCGGCGACCAGCTGCGAGCGCACGGACTGCATGAAGGCCAGGGGCCCGCACATGAAGACCTCTGCGCCCTCGGGGATCTCCGCCTGGGAGACGTCCATGTGGCCCTCGAAGTCCCCCTCGCCCGGGGCGGCGAGCCATGAGACGAGCTTCGCGTTGGGCATGCGGGAGACGTAGTCGCGCACGAGCTCGCGGCCGGGCCACGCAGCCTCGGAGCGGTCCGCGTGCAGCACGAGCACCTCGCGCTCGGGGTCCTCCCGCGCGAGCTGGTCCAGGAACGCCACCACCGGGGTGATGCCGATGCCCGCAGAGACGAGCACGAGCGGGCCGTGGAAGTCCGGGTCCAGGGTCACGTCCCCGTAGGGGTTGGAGATCTCCAGGACGTCACCCACCGCGATGTCCTCGTGCAGGATGGGCGAGACCTCCCCCTCGGGATCCTCGCGCACCACGATCCGCCGGTGGCCGGGGTCGCTCGGCACCAGGGTGAACTGGCGGGGCTGGCGCAGGCCGTCCATCACGACCACCTGGATGGAGATGTACTGGCCTGCCACAGAGGGCGTCATGGGGGTGTCGTCCGCGGGCTCGAACTCGAAGGCCACCACGCCCTCGGCCACCGGTTCCTTCGAGATCAGGCGGAAGGGCGCGAACATGACGTCGTTGGCCTGCTGGGAGTAGAGCCCCTTCTCGATCTTGATGAGGGCGTCCGCCATGAGCCAGTAGACCTCGTCCCACGCGGCCACCACCTCGGGCGTCGCCGCGTCCCCCAGGTCCGCGGCGATCGCGCCGAACAGGTGCTCGTGCACGGTGGGGTACTCCTCGGGCAGCAGGCCCAGGGAGGCGTGCTTGTGGGCCACGCGGGAGAGCACCTCGTCCGGGTACGAGTCCGGGTGGTTGAGCAGGTGGGACGCGAACATCGCGATGGACCCGGCAAGCGCCTGTGGCTGCGTGCCGTTCTTCTGGTTCGCTCGGCTGAACATCCCGTCCAGCAGGTCCGGGCGGGCCTCGAACATCGACTTGTAGAACACGGGCGTGATGTTTGGGATGCGTTCGGCGATGATGCCGATGGTCGCTTCTACGACCGGGCGGGACTTCTCGGACAGCATGGTGGCTTCCTCTCGTCGACATGTGACGGAAGCCAATTTAGCATTCAAGATGCCACTTAGATAGCCGAGGTGGGCGTCCCCGAATCCGGCTGCTCGGGGGGTCGCAGACCCAGCTGCACGGCGATCGGACCCACCTGCCGCGGATTGACGAGCTCCGCGATGCTCACCGTGTCCAGTTCCCCGTAGAACGCCTCGCGCGCGCCGGCCAGGGCCCTGCGAAGGCGGCAGCCGTGGTTCAGGGGGCAGGCGGTCTCGTCCGCCTCGCACTCCACGATGGCGGTGTCCGCCTCGAGCACCCGCAGCACTTGACCCACGCGGGCCTCACGCCCCTCGTCCGTGAGCATCACCCCGCCGGAGCGCCCGCGCTGGGAGCACAGCAGGCCCATGCCGCGCAGCCTGGCCACGGTCTTGGCCACGTGGTTGTAGGGGGCGCCCACGCCGTCGGCGATCCGCTGGGTGGACAGCATCGTCTCCGGTGCCAGCCCCCCCATGAGCAGCAGCACACGCAGCGCGATGTCCGAAAATGCCGTCAGCCGCACACTTGTCCCTTCTTCGCGGGCCGCCCTCTTCCACGCACGACGACGCCGCGCGGCCCATTTGGCCGCGCGGCGCGATCATATCCCGGTCACCGGGCGGTGTCTCGCCCCGCAAGTTCCCGCCCGGTGCCCGCGGTCAGCTCTGGCGCAGCCGCTCCTCCAGACCGGCGCGCTGCTCGAGGATGACCTCGGGGACGTCCTTCAGGCGGGCGAACCACTCGTCGATCCCGGGCAGCTCGTTCAACCACTCGTCACGGTCCACCCGCAGGGCGGCGTCCAGCTCCTCGTCCGAGATCTCCAGACCGGCGAGATCCAGGTCCTCCTTGGCGGGAAGGATGCCGACGGGTGTCTCGTGCCCACCGGCGGTGCCCTTGAGCCGCTCCACGATCCACTTGACCACGCGGGAGTTCTCGCCGAAGCCCGGCCACGCGAAGCCGCCGTCCGCAGTGCGGCGGAACCAGTTCACGTAGTAGATCCGCGGCATGTTCTCCTCGCCCATGCGGGCACCGGTGTCCAGCCAGTGCTCGAGGTAGTCGTTCGCGTTATAGCCGATGAACGGGAGCATGGCCATGGGGTCGCGGCGCACCACACCCACCGCGCCCTTCGCGGCGGCGGTGGTCTCGGAGGACAGCGTGGCGCCCTGGAACACCCCGTGCTCCCAGCCGAAGGACTCGGAGACCAGCGGCACGGTGGTCTTGCGGCGGCCACCGAAGATGATGGCCGACAGCGGCACGCCCTCGGGGTCGTCGTACTCCGGCGCCAGAATCTCCACCTGCTTGATGGGGGTGCAGAAACGGGAGTTGGGGTGCGCGGCGGGACGCCCGGACTCGGGCGTCCAGTCCCGGCCCTTCCAGTCGGTGAGGTGCTCGGGGACGTCGTCCGTCATGCCCTCCCACCACACGCCACCGTCGTCGGTCAGCGCCACGTTCGTGAAGATGGTGTTGCCGCGGGCGATCGCGTGCATCGCGTTCGGGTTGGTGGACCAGCCGGTGCCGGGGGCCACGCCGAAGAGGCCGGCCTCCGGATTGACCACCCGCGGGGTGCGGTCCTTGCCGAAGCGGATCCAGGCGATGTCGTCGCCCACCATCTCGGCCTTCCACCCGGGCACCGTGGGCTCGAGCATCGCGAAGTTGGTCTTGCCGCACGCGGAGGGGAACGCCGCCGCGATGAAGCGCGAGTCGCCCTCGGGGTCCGTGACCTTCAGGATCAGCATGTGCTCGGCCAGCCAGCCCTCGTCGTGGGCGATCGCGGAGGCGATGCGCAGCGCGTAGCACTTCTTGCCCAGCAGCGCGTTGCCGCCGTAGCCGGAGCCGAAGGACCAGATGGCGCGGTCCTCGGGGAACTGGACGATGTACTTGGCCGGGTTGCACGGCCAGGGGACGTCCTCCTCGCCGGGCTGCAGCGGCGCCCCCAGCGAGTGGACGCACTCCACGAACGGGGCCTTGTCCTGGGACATCTTCTCGAGCACCGGCGTGCCGATGGTGGCCATGATGCGCATGGAGCACACCACGTACGGGGAGTCCGTGATCTCCACGCCGTACTGCGGCTTGGCGGCGTCCAGGGAGCCCATCACGAACGGGATCACGTACATGGTGCGCCCGTGCATGGCACCGGAGAAACGCTTCTCGAGCGTCTCCTTCATGACGCGCGGGTCCTCCCAGTTGTTGGTGGGACCCGCGCCCTTCTCCGTCTTGGTGCAGATGAAAGTGCGCTCCTCCACGCGGGCGACGTCCTCAGGGTCCGAGAACGCGGCGAAGGAGTTGGGGAACTTCTCCTGGGACAGCCGCACCAGGGTGCCCGCCTCGACCATCTGGTCCGTCAGCTGCGTCCACTCGGCCTCGGATCCGTCCGCCCAGTGGATGCGCTCCGGCTGCGCCAGTTCGGCGATCTCCCGCACCCAGTCCGTCAGGGCCCGGTAGTCGGTGGGGGGATCCTCAAGCGAGTCCCGCACCTCGCTGCTGAGCTCGGTGGTCCCGGTGGTTGCCGTGGTGTTGTCAGCCATTGACATGTCTCCTCGTTGAGGCCGTCGTGCATTCCGCGTCCCGGAGGATCCGATGGGTCCGTGCACCGCCCCACGCCACTGTGGAGGGGCCCCGCACACCGGTCCGCCGGGGTTGCGCGTGGGTGTGGCTGGAGTCTATCGCGACCGGGCCCACGCCAACTGAGAGTTACACCACACCGGGCACGTTCTACACCCTCCAGCGATTTGTCGCCGGGGACGCACAGGTGTAAGTTGTTACCCGTTGCAACGGCCACGGCCACCGCAGCAAGGGCGCCTGTAGCTCAACGGATAGAGCATCTGACTACGGATCAGAAGGTTGTAGGTTCGAATCCTATCGGGCGCACCGCATGAGGACCCCGCATCCACCGGATGCGGGGTCCTTCGTCTGTGACCGGTCCCCACCGGCCGCTCCACGAGGATCGAGGCACCCCCTGACTTCCCCCGGCACCGCCCGCTCCCCCCGCGCCCGCAGGTTCGCCCTGGGCGCGGCCGCTCTCACACTGGTGCTCACCGGCTGCGCCATCCCCGGTTCCCCAGGTGCGCCCTCCAGTTCCTCGGGCACGACGGCGCCGTCCCCCGCCTCCCCCACCTCCGGTTCCTCCGCGAGCGTCGGAGCCACCGGCCACGAGACCGCGGACGACGGGGCACCCGCTGGCGCCACGGCGTCGTCGGGGGACGAACCGCAGGACGCGTCCGAGCACGCCGCGGCAGGAACGGCCCTGGCCGCCCTCGGCGAGCTGCCCGTGAAGGGCCGCGCGCCCAAGACCGGCTACTCACGCGACGAGTTCGGCCCGCGCTGGGCGGACACGGACCACAACGGCTGCGACACCCGCAACGACATCCTGCGCCGGGACATGACCGGCATCGAGGTCACACCCGGCACGCGCGGCTGCAAGGTGCGCACCGGCACGCTGCTCAGCCCCTACTCGGGCGGCACCGTGGACTTCACCGCCGGGCAGGACACGAGCTCCAAGGTGCAGATCGACCACGTGGTTGCACTGTCGGACGCGTGGCAGAAAGGTGCCCAGCAGCTCCACACGGACCGGCGCACCGAGCTGGCGAACGACCCCCTCAACCTGCTGGCCGTGGATGGACCCACCAACAACCAGAAGTCGGACGGGGACGCCGCGACGTGGCTGCCGCCCGCCGCCGGGGAGCGCTGCGAGTACGTGGCCACGCAGATCGCTGTGAAGCGCAGCTACGACCTGTGGGTCACGGACGGCGAGAAGAAGGCCATGGTGCGTGTGCTGGACACCTGCCCCGAACAGCCGCTGCCGCAGGCCCGCACGGTGCCGACCCCGGTGGAGGAGCCCGTCGCGGCACCGCTGACAGAGGCCCCCGCGCCCGTCCAGGAACCCGAGGCCCCGGCGCGGCAGGCCCCCGCCGCGCCAGCGGCTCCCGGGGCGGATGGCGGCGTGGCGGGCGGGAATGTCTACTACTCCCGCTGTGCCGAGGCCCGTGCCGCCGGCGCGGCGCCCCTCCACGCGGGCTCGCCGGGCTACCGCCCGGGCCTGGACGGCGACGGTGACGGCGTAGCCTGTGAGGCCAAGCACTGACCCCGACCGGACGGATCACGCATGAGACCCTTCCACCGCACGCTCAGGACACTGTGGACCGCCGCGGGAATTCTCATGGGGTCCGCCGTGGTGCTGTGGGGCGCCGCGTTCCTGGGCATCGTGCTGGTGCCGGACGACGACGGGCTGGGCACGGCCTTCCTCGGCATCTACCTGATCCTGCTGGGCATGGTGCCGCTGGGCGCGTCGCTGGTCGTGCTGCTGCTGTGCCGCGCCCGTGAGTCACGGGAGCGCCGCCCGGCCAACGGCCGGGGCCCTCACACGCGCGGCGCGTAGAACGCCGTGAGGCGGGCGTCCGCGCCGTCGAGCAGCGCCCAGTCCCCCGCGACCTCCAGCACGGCGGTCCCAGCAGTGGGGAACCCGTTCGCGGCGTCCATCATGGCGTCCTGTTCCGAGTCCCGGGAGGCCAGCCGCAGCACGGCGTCCAGCACACCCGGCATGTGCGCCACCACGAGCAGCGTGCGCACCGTCTCGGGCACGTGGTTCACTGCGGCGACCAGCTGCGCGTCCGTGGCGTTGTAGATCCCCTCCCACAGCTGCGGGGTGGGGGCCTTCTCCCCCAGTTCGTGACACACCCACGTGACCGTCTGGCGCGTGCGCAGCGCCGGGGAGGTGAGGATCATGTCCGGGGCGGCGTGACCCGCGAGCCACCGCCCCACGTCCGCGGCCTCACGTGCGCCCCGCCGCGTCAGCGGCCGGTCGTGGTCGGGAACCCCCCGCGGGAAGTCAGCCTCACCGTGCCGCATGATCACCAGGTGCTTGAGGTCGTGGCGCGTCATGCGAGCCAGTCTGTCACGGGCAGCAGAGCCCGGGAACGACGACGCCGGGCCCGCGACCCGGCGTCGTCGTGCGACCACCTGTGGTGATGGCGTCCCTGGACCCGTCGGTTGCCCAGCCCGTCAGATGGAGTACTCGGGGGCGGCCCAGACGACGACCTCAGGGTGGTCGTAGAACCGGTAGCCCTGCCCGCGCACGGTGCGCACGGTGTTGGCCAGTCGCCCGAGCTTGGAGCGCAGACGGCGCACGTGGACGTCGATGGTGCGCTCGGACGGGACTTCGTCCGCGTCCCCCCACAGGTTGTCCAGCAGCTCCGTGCGCCCGACCGTGCGGGTGCCGTTCTCCACCAGGTAGTTGAGCAGCTCGAACTCGCGGTGCGTGAGGTTGAGCAGATCGCCGTCCAGGAAGACCTCGCGGCGGGAGAGGTCGATCAGCACGCCCACGCGCTGGTAGTCGATGGTGCCGCCGCCGCTGGCCGGCAGGGGTGCGATGGGCTCGACCACCGGGTCCGTGAACGTGGGATCGCCCAGGGCGCTGCGCACGACCTCAAGGTCCGTGCCCTCGGCGTTGATGGGGGCGAGCGCGACGGCGGCGTAGGAGTCCGACTCCGGAACCGTGGCGCTGATGTACTGCCGGATGTCCTGCACCAGCTGGACCAGGTTGATGCCGCGGTCCGCGGCGGCCTGCTCGTCCACGCCCACGTAGAGCACGAAGCCGCGCGCCTCGGTGGGTTGCTGCTCCGCGACGGGCTGGGCCCCGCTGCGGGTCTCGGGACTGAATTCCGCGGACACGGATCGCAGGTGGCGGTACTTCTCGGGCGTCGCGGCCACGGGGCGGGCTCCTCGCGGCAGGACGGGGGCCTGGGTGCCGCCCACGCGGTGCCGCTGGGAGATATGGACGTATCCCGGTGCGCCTGTCATTAGAACTCCTGCCTCGTGAAGCCCCGTTCCCGTGAGTTCCCTGGAAAACGGCGTTATCAACATCGTCGGCGATGAAGGTCGAGACTGGCAAGTAATAGAAGCGTATTTTTCTCACATGATGAGACAGTCTGCAGCTCAGACCAGCCGCTGGCGGAAAAGGGTTGCATTGCCGGGCGCAGGGAGGATGAATCCTCACCGAAAGTCCGCGCATTTTTGCACTCGGCCGAGCAAACTCAGGTGAGAGCTTGAGCAATCACACCTGAAAGCGAATGTCAACCAGTCGTGCGAGATCCCCACTCAGGGCGGGGAGCGGGGCACCGGAGGCGGCCCCGGGCCCTCAGTCCACCACGCCGTAGAGCCTGTCCCCGGCGTCGCCGAGGCCCGGGATGATGTAGGCGTTCTCGTCCAGGCGCTCGTCCACGGAGGCCAGCACCACGTTCACCTCGGCATCCTCGAGCTCGCCGTTCAGCCGTTCCAGCCCCTCGGGTGCGGCCAGCAGGCACACGCACGTGATCTGCTCGGCGCCGCGGCGGTAGAGGAACTTGATGGCCTCGCTGAGGGTGCCGCCCGTGGCGAGCATGGGGTCCAGCACGTAGACCTGCCGCCCGGTGAGGTCGTCCGGGAGCCGTTCCGCGTAGGTGATGATGTCCAGGGTGGCGTCGTCCCGGGCCATGCCCAGGAACCCGACCTCCGCGGTGGGGACCAGACGGGTCATGCCCTCGAGCATCCCCAGCCCCGCGCGCAGGATCGGCACCACCAGCGGCCGCGGCCGGGCCAGCGCCACACCCTCGGTCTGCGCCACCGGGGTCTGCACGGTGACGGTCTCCACGCGCACGTCCCGGGTGGCCTCGTAGGCCAGGAGGGTTACGAGCTCCTCCACCAGCTGCCTGAACACGGGCGACGGCGTGTCCTTGTCGCGCAGCACGCTGAGTTTGTGGGCGACGAGGGGATGCTCCAAGACGGTGACTCGCATACCCCAGAATCTAGCAGTCGCCCGGCCCGCCCACTCACCACCCGGGGCCGCCGGGAGGGATCGGCACCGGCCGACGGCACCCGGTGCCGCGCACCAGCTCGTCATCACAAATTCATCACACACCGCTGAACCTGAGGGATTCCCGAACACTTGTGTCCTATTCTCGTAAGCGTCACCCGACAGCGTTCTGTGCATCACACCCCCGGAAGGAACACATCGAATGACGGTTCCGGTTCTCGAGACGGAGAATCTGGTCAAGATCTACGGCCGGGGAGAAACCAGGTTCGACGCCCTCAAGGGCATCAACCTGGAGATCGGCAAGGGCGAGTCGCTGGCGATCGTGGGGAAGTCGGGTTCCGGGAAGTCCACCCTCATGCACCTGCTGGCCCTGCTGGACGGACCCACGCACGGCGTGGTGGCGCTCGAGGGAAGGCCCACCAACGACCTCAGCGCCAAGGAACTGAACGAGCTGCGCAACTCCGCCTTCGGATTCGTGTTCCAGCAGTTCTTCCTCACCCCTGGCCAGACGGTCCTGGAGAACGTGACGCTGCCGCTGAAGATCGCCGGTGTTCCCGCGGCTGAGCGCAAGCGCCGGGGCCTGGCGGCGCTGGAACAGCTGGAAATGGGGGACAAGGCCCAGAACAAGGCCACGGACCTCTCCGGCGGCCAGAAGCAGCGCGTGGTCATCGCCCGTGCGCTGATCAACGACCCGTCCGTGATCTTCGCGGACGAGCCCACCGGCAACCTGGACTCGGCCACCTCCCGCGTGGTCGAGGACATCCTCTTCGGTCTTAACCGGGACAAGGGCATCACCCTGGTGGTCGTCACCCACGACGAGGACCTCGCCCGGCGCTGCTCCCGCCAGATCCACCTGGTGGACGGGCGGATCGTGCCGGAGGCGGAGAAGGCCGCGGGCGGCGGCGTCGTCCCCGGTCCCGCGGCCGCCGACGACGCCGCACAGGCGCCCGCTGCCCAGGCAGCCGGCACACCCTGGGACGGCGCCCCGGAGGCCGCGCCCCGTGAGGACACGGGCGGGCTGACCGTCAAGGAGCCGCGGACCGGCGCGATCGTGATGCTCAGCGAGGCGGACGTGGCCGAAATCGCCCGTGCCGCGCAGCAGCCGCCGCGAACGGGCAAGCACAGTGCCTCCCCCAGCACCCCCGAGCAGCCAGGAGCCACCGCGTGAAATTCATCGATCTGCTGCGCACGGCAATCGGCAACACGTTCCGGTCAAAGGCACGCACGGTGCTGACCGTGATTGCGATCTTCATCGGCTCGTTCACGCTGACCCTGACCTCCGGGATCGGCACGGGCGTCAACGACTACATCGACAAGACCGTGGCCGCGTTCGGCAACGACAACGCCCTGTTCGTGCAGAAGGTCTCCGAGCAGTCCACGTCCGGCGCGGGCCAGGACGACGGGCCCACCGAGTACAACCCGGACGACGCCAACGTGCGGATGGGCTTCGGCTCCATGAGCGGGCTGAGCGACTCGGACATCGCGAAGATCGAGAAGATCGACGGGGTGGAGTCCGTGGACCCCATGTACATGGTCACGCCCAAGTACCTCGAGGCGGCCAACGGCAAGAAGTTCACGCTGAGCCTGGGCTCTCCCCCGGAAGCGGACGGCCTGCAGCTCGAGGCTGGGAAGACGCCGGACCGCGCGAAGGACGAGATCCTGCTCCCGGCCTCATGGGTGGAGCCGCTGGGGCTGGGCTCCAGCCAGGACGCCGTGGGCAAGACCGTGAAGATCACCATCGGCAACGCCGTGGACGAGGACAAGGCGTTCACCGTCACGGTCTCCGGGGTCTCCCAGGCGTCCCTGGCGGGCTCCTCCGACAACCCCATCCCTTCCGCAGGGCTGAACAAGAAGCTCTACGACTACCAGGTCTCTGGCAGCCCCCGGAAGATCCCGAACTCCTACTTCACCGCCACGGCCACCGTGGACGACGCCTCCAAGCTGGGTGCCGTCAAGTCCCAGCTGGCGGACGAGAGCATGATGGGCAGCACCGTGGAGGACCAGCTCGGGATGTTCCGCGCGGTCATCAACGGGATCGTGTGGATCCTCAACTCCTTCGCCATCATCGCGCTGCTGGCGGCCGGTTTCGGCATCGTCAACACGCTGCTGATGTCCGTGCAGGAGCGCACCCGGGAGATCGGGCTCATGAAGGCCCTGGGGATGAGCGGCGGGAAGGTCTTCGGCCTGTTCTCACTCGAGGCCATCTTCATCGGCTTCCTGGGCTCCGCGATCGGCGCCGGCGTGGCCGTGGCGGCCGGGAGCATCCTCAGCGGGGTGCTCTCCAACGGGCTGCTGTCCTCGCTGCCCGGGCTGAGCCTGTTCCTGTTCAACCCCGTGAACATCGCCCTGATCATCCTCTCGGTCATGTTCATCGCCTTCCTGGCCGGCACCATTCCCGCCGTGCGGGCCGCCCGCCAGGACCCCATCACCGCCCTGCGCTACGAGTGACCCCCCACACCTGCACCACCACTCGCACCACCACATGAAAGGGCGGCAGTCATGAGCACCACTCCGAACGAACCGCAGAACCCGCAGTCCGGCGTCCCCGGACAGCCCGGCCCCGCACAGTCCGGCCAGCCCATGCCCTACGGCCAGGGCGCGGTCAACGGCGCACGGCAGGATGGCCCCAACGGCCAGCCCTCCGGCCAGCAGTACGGCCAGGCCGGCGGCAAGTACGGCACCGCGGAGTACAACCCCGGGCAGTACACCGGCCTGATGGAGCGCCCCTCCACGATCGACCGGCTGCTCAAGCTGACGCTGGTGTCGCTGGGGATCTCCGTGCTGAGCAGCATCCTCAGCATCATCGGAGTCCTCACCGCGGACACGGACGCCCTGCTGCGCGAGCAGGGGGGCGCCGCCGCATCGCAGGCCGGCGCCGCAGACGTGGCCCGGATGGTGGGCACCATGGGCACGGTGGTCGGCGTCATCGGTCTCATCATCTCCATCGGCCTGTACCTGCTGGTCTACTTCAACCTGAAGAAGGGCCGGAACTGGGCCCGCATCCTGGGTACAGTGTTCGCCGCCATTGCCATCCTGTCCGGCATCTTCGGCCTGTTCAGTGGCACCAGCGGCATGAGCACCGGCATCTACATCGCAGGCATCGTCCTGGGGGTCGTCAAGATCGTCGTGGACATCCTCTGGATCGTCACCGCGTACAAGGCCCCCACCACCGCCTGGTTCAACCAGAACAGCGTGCAGCGCTGAGTCGCATGGCTCTTCCGCACACCGCCAGGTCCATCCAGCTCGAGGGCTGGATGGACCTGGCGCTTTCCGAGGCCGCACTCACGGCCGCGTCCGGGGACGTGCCCATCGGCGCCGTCGTGCTGGACGCGGACGGGCGGGTGATCGGCACCGGGCGCAACCGCCGCGAGGAGTGCGGGGACCCCACCGCGCACGCGGAGGTGCTCGCCCTGCGCGAGGCGGCGGCGCACCGCGGTGAGTGGCGGCTGGAGGGGTGCACCCTCGTCGTCACCCTGGAGCCGTGCGCCATGTGCGCCGGGGCGGTCGTGCTCGCCCGCGTGCCCACCGTGGTATTCGGCGCGTGGGACCCCAAGGCCGGGGCGTGCGGCTCGGTGTTCGACATCGTGCGGGACCCCCGCCTCAACCACTGGGTGGAGGTCACCGGCGGCGTGCGCGAGGACGAGTGCGCCGCTCTGCTGCGCGAGTTCTTCCGCACCCACCGCTGAGCGCCGCATTCCCCGACGCCGCCGCGCAGCCTGCCAGCCCAGGGCTCCGGTTTGGAGGGGTTGCGTCTCGGCCTGTAAGGTGCTGGAAGCTGGTGACGTGTCCGAGCGGCCGAAGGTGCATCACTCGAAATGATGTTTGGTGTCAAAGCCAACGTGGGTTCAAATCCCACCGTCACCGCCACTGTCCCGATCAGGGACTCCGAGAACACCCCGAACCTCAGGTTCGGGGTGTTCTCCGTTGCAGGGGAGCACCACGCCGCAGAGCGTCCAGGAAGCCCGAAGGATGAAAAGGGCCCGCAGGGATTGCCTGCCTGCTTATCAATCGGATAGAACTTGGGCATGGGCCGCTCCGGGATCGTGAGATTCCTCCACACAGCAGCCGGCATCCTGAGCTACCCCCAGGATCCGCGCTCGTTCGCACAACTCTTCGGCGCACTCTCGAGCGCCCACTACACGCGCGGGCGGATCACCCGCATCCACCGAGAGACGCCCGACACCGTGACCGCGTTCTTCACCGCCGGCGACGGCTGGATCCCGCACCGCGCGGGCCAGTGGGCGCGGATCGGCGTAGAGGTGGACGGGAAGCGGATCTGGCGCCCCTACTCCCTCAGCGCTCCCGAGCAGGGCGACCCCTCGATCACCGTCAGGGCCCAGGGGACCGTGTCCGAGCACCTCGTGCACCGGGCCGCCCCCGGGGACGTGCTGTACCTGGAGCGCCCGGAGGGGCAGTTCATCCTCCCGGAGATGCCCACGGCGCTGCTCTTCATGGTGGCCGGTTCCGGCATCACCCCGGTGATGTCCATGCTGCGGACCCTCATGCCGCGCAGACCGGATCACGACGTGGTCCTGGTCTACGTGGCCAGGAACCGGGAGTCGTGCATCTTCCACGACGAGATCCTGGAGCTCGCGGACCAGTTCCCCGGGCTCCGTCCCGTCTTCTGGTTCACCGAGGAACGGGGCCGGCTGGACGCCTTCGACGCGGCGACGATGACGGCGCTGTGTCCCGACCACCCCGAGCGCACCACGTACGCGTGCGGCCCGGATTCCTTCGTGACGGCCGTGGAGAACCTGGGAGACGGTTCCGGGCGCGCCCCCGTGGTGGAAAGATTCAACGTGACGCGCGCCCCCACCGACGGGCGGCGTGGAGAGATCCGTCTGGAGCGCAGCAACCTCACGGTGGGGGTGGGTGAGGGCGAGACCATTCTGGAGGCCGCCGAGCACGCCGAGCACCCGCTGCCCCACGGCTGCAGGATGGGCATCTGCCACAGCTGCCTGATCCCCCTGACGGACGGGGCCGTGACGAACATCCGCACCGGGGAGCTGCACCGGGAGCCCGGTCCCGTCCAGACCTGTGTGACCCGCCCCGCCCCCTACGCCGTCTTCGACGCCTGAGAAAACCCCGCTCTTCCCGCCGGCACCGATCCCCCGGCGGGCAACCCCATGGAATGAAGGAGCACCCCTTGACGCTCGCACCATCCGCACCCTCCGCTGCCACGGCCACCTCGCCGGCACCCCGGCCTCCTCGTGATCCGCTCCAGCTCACCGAGCGGGAACTCGACGAGCTCGCGGTCGAGCTCGACACCGTGCGGGAGGAGATCCTCTCCCAACGCGGCCAGTCGGATGCCCGCTACATCCGCCGCGTGGTGGCCCTGCAGCGCAGCCTGGAGATGACCGGACGCGCCTGCATGCTCTTCTCCCGCCACAAGCCCCTGTGGTGGACCGGCGTGGGCTGCCTCAGCGTGGGCAAGATCCTGGAGAACATGGAGATCGGCCACAACGTGCTCCACGGTCAGTGGGACTGGATGAACGACAAGGAGATCCACTCCACCACGTGGGAGTGGGACTTCGTGGCACCGTCCGCCGGCTGGCAGCGCACCCACAACGATCTCCACCACACCTGGACCAACGTGCTCGGCAAGGACCGGGACGTGGGGTACAACGTGCTGCGCATGGACCCGGACCAGCCGTGGCGGCCCGTGAACCTGCTCAATCCCGTGATCAATCTCCTGCTGGCCCCGGCGTTCGAGTGGGGGATCGCCATCTACGACGTGGAGCTGGACCGGTTCCGCGCCGGGACCAAGTCCGGCCGAGCCACCTGGGAGGACTTCAAGCGGGTGATGAAGAAGCTCGGGAGGCAGTCCGCGAAGGATTTCCTGGTCTCCCCCCTGCTGGCATCCCTCACCGGGTCGGGGAAGGCGTCGATCAAGGGCTTCCTGGCGGCGAACGTGATCCGCAACGTGTGGGCGCACGCGGTGATCTTCTGCGGCCACTTCCCGGACGGCGCGGAGACCTTCACGGAGGACGAGGTGGAGAACGAGTCGCGGGGGCACTGGTACCGGCGGCAGGCCATGGGATCCGCGAACATCGACGGCTCCCGCCTCATGCACTTCATGAGCGGCAACCTGTCCTTCCAGATCGAGCACCACCTGTTCCCGGACATGCCCTCCAACAGGCTGTCCCAGATCGCACCGCGCGTGCGGGAGATCTGCCGGCAGTACGGGATCCGGTACACCTCCGGCCCGCTGCCCCAGCAGGTCTTCCAGGCGTGGCGCAAGGTGTTCAGGCTGGCCCTGCCCTGATCTCACCCGGAGTCCGGGACAGGTGCTCGACTCGCCGAGAACTTCTGCGAGGCAGGCGCGAGCCCGCGCTACGCGCCGGTAGGCGTTCACACGGCCCTCCCCCTAGGGTGTAATCCGGCACACACTTCGGTCGTGGATGGGGGTGTCCCCTGGGACGCGCCGCGCACCCACGGCCCGGACAGGAAGAGGATCAGAGCATGAGCGACGAGCAGCCCGTGGGCCACCTGGGCGTGAACGGCGAGGACACCCCGGACGCCCACTACATCCGCACCGGGGAGCACAGCTTCCGCACCACCGTGTACACACAGGGCGCGTGGAGCCCCCTGGAGCAGCACATGGCGGCGTCCTCCGGGCTGCTGGTGCACGAGATCGAGCGCAACCACCCGCGTGAGGACATGATCCCGGTGCGGTTCTCGTTCGACATCCTGGGCTTCATCGCCGGCGGCGAGATCGAGGTGCACACCCGCGTGCTGCGCCCGGGCAAGACCATCGAGCTGGTCGAGGCCACCATGAGCAGCGGCGGGCGGGACTGCATCCGGCTGAGCATGTGGCGGCTGAAGACCTCGGACACCCAGGACGTGGCGGGCGGCGAGATCGAACCGCTCACCCCGCTGGAGCAGTGCGAGGAGCTGAACATGTACGAGCAGTGGGGCGGCGGCTACATCGGCTCCCTCGAGGCCCGCGTGGCGCGCATGCCCCGCCCGGGCAGCGGCGCGGGCTGGCTGCGGATCAGCAAGGCCGTGGTGGAGGGCGAGGACTCCTCACCCACCGCCCAGTTCATCAGCGCGGTGGACGCCGCCAACGGTCTGGCGCCCCGCGTGGAGATCGGCCCGTGGGCGTTCCCCAACGTGGACCTCACCATCCACATGTTCCGCGCCCCCGTCTCCGCATGGGTGGGCCTGGACACCAACGTGGAGTTCGGCGGGGACGGCGTGGGCCTGACCCACTCGGAGCTCTTCGACGAGCAGGGCCCTGTGGGACGGGTGGCCCAGGCGCTGACCGTGCGCCGCATGGGCTGAGGGGCACCGCCCCGGCGCGGGGCGGGGCTCATCACACTTCGCCATCCGATGGGGCCGAAGTTGACGGGCAACCCTAGAATAGCGGCTGGTTCCCAGAAGATTCCGGACGGGGTAGCACCCCAGGAGGTCCCAGCACGTGAGCAGCATCCTGATCAATGTGACCGACCGCGAGGGCGAGCGCACCGAGGGCGTGGAGTGGAAGGACTACGAGTCGCTCATGGAGTGCCTCACCCGCCACAAGTTCCCCATCCTGGCCACGTGCGGCGGCAACGCGTCCTGCTCCACGTGCCACTCCTACCTGAACCAGGAGGCGTTCGTGAAGACGGGCGGCCCCAACGAGGAGGAGGAGGACCTCCTCGAGATGCTGGACGACACCCGCCACGACAACTCCCGCCTCACCTGCCAGGTGGAGTGGTCCGAGGACCTCGAGGGCGCGGAGATCACGATCGCCCCGGAGTGGTGAGTCCCGCTTACTGACACGGAGTTGGAAACCTCGCGTCCCGTGGACGAAAGTTGGGGCATGACAACTCTCCGGGAGGATCTCACCACCCGCGCCGCCTACGTCTCGGACGCCTCGATCTACCGCAGGCTGCCCCGGGCCGTGGCGGAGCCGCGCTCGGTGCAGGAGGTCCGGGAGCTGCTCGCCACCGCGCGGGAGAACGGCTGGCCCGTGATCTCCCGCGGCGGTGGCACGTCCGTGGCGGGCAACGCCATCGGCGAGGGTCTGGTGGTCGACACCTCCCGCCACTTCAACCGCATACTGGAGATCGACCCCGCCGCCCGCACGGCGCGGATCGAACCCGGTGTGGTCTGCGACCAGTTGCGGGACGCCGCCTCCAAGTTCGGCCTCACCTACGGTCCGGATCCCTCCACGCACTCGCGCTGCACCGTGGGCGGGATGGTGGCCAACAACGCGTGCGGCTCCCACTCGGTGGCGTGGGGCACGAGCGCCGCGAACCTCGTCTCGCTCACGGTCATGCTCGCCGACGGGCGCCTGGTCACCCTGGATGCCGGTGGCACCTCGGACGCCGCGCTGACTTCACAGCTTGAGCAGCTGCGGGACTCCCACCTGGCCATGCTGCGCACAGAGCTGGGACAGTTCCCCCGCCAGGTCTCGGGCTACGGGCTGCACTACCTGCTGCGGGAGAACGGCTTCGACACGGCCAAGGCCTTCGCCGGGTCCGAGGGCACGTGCGGGATCATCACCGAGCTCACCGTGAAGCTCGTGCCCAGGCCCGCGCACACAGCGCTGGCGGTGATGGGCTTCGAGGACGCGATCGCGGCGGCCACCGCCGCCCCGTCGTTCCGGGTCAGGGGCGTGACGACCATCGAGGGCATGGGCTCGGACCTCCTCGACGCGCTGCGCACCCGTCCGGGTCAGGAGAACGCCGGCCAGGAGCTGCCCAGCGGCGGCGGGTGGCTCTACTGCGAGGTCGCCGGAAACACCCCCGAGGAGGCGCTGGAAGCGGCCCGCACGCTGCCCGCCCTGGCTGGGGACGCCGTCGTCGACTCCGTGGTGGTTGGCGATCCGGCCCGGGCCCGCGCCCTGTGGCACATCCGCGAGGCCGGCGCGGGCATCGTGACCCGCCTGCCGGACGGCGGCGAGGCGTGGCCCGGCTGGGAGGACTCCGCAGTGCCCCCGGCGCGGCTGGGCGAGTACTTGGGGGACCTCTACCGCCTGCTGGAAGAGATGGGCCTGCGCGGCATCCCCTTCGGGCACTTCGGCGAGGGCTGCGTGCACATCCGCATCTCCTTCGACTTCAACACCGAGCCGGGAGTGGCGCAGTACCGGGAGTTCATCGAACGCGCGGCGGAACTTGTGCACCGCTACGGCGGATCGGTCTCCGGCGAGCACGGTGACGGCCGCGCCCGCTCGGAGCTGCTGGGCACCATCTACACGCCCGAGGCGCTGGAGACCTTCGCCCGGTACAAGCGGATCTTCGACCCTGACAACGTCTTCAACCCCGGGGTGCTCGTGGACCCCGAGCCCATGGACCGCGGCATCCGCCCCGGTCCCGGTGCGCGGACCTTCGACCTCACGCCCGTGCACGCGTTCTCGCACGACGGCGGCTCCTTCGGCCAGGCCGTGAACCGCTGCGTGGGCGTGGGCGCGTGCCGCTCGGACAGTGGTGCCATGTGCCCCTCCTTCCACGCCACGGGGGACGAGGTGCACTCCACCCGCGGGCGCATGCGCTCCCTCGCGGAGATGCTGCGCGGCGAGCACCTCACCGACGGCTGGAAGTCCAAGGAGACCTACGAGGCCCTGGACCTGTGCCTGTCCTGCAAGGCATGCGCCACCGAGTGCCCTGTGAACGTGGACATGGCCACCTACAAGGCCGAGTTCCTGCACCACCACTTCCGCCAGGGCCTCACCTCCTTCGTGGGGCGCAACCGCCGCCCCATGGCCCACCTGACCATGGGGTGGATGCCGCTGCTGATGCGTATCGCCACGGCCGTCCCCGGCTCCCTGCGTGCGGTCAACGTTCTGGAGCGGTTCGCCCCGGTGGAGGCACTGACCAAGAAGCTCGGTGGGATCGAGCCACGACGGCGCATGATCCGCTTCAACGACACGCCCCTGACCTCGTGGTTCAGGGACCGCACCCGGCACGACGCCGCGGCGGGCCGGGCACGCGGTGGCGCGCGGGCGTCGTCGTCGAACGAGCAGCCGTCCGTGGTGCTGTGGCCGGACACCTTCACCAACTTCTCCGCGGACGGACCTGGCAAGGCCGCCGTGGAGGTGCTCGAGGCCATGGGCTACCGCGTGCTGATGCCCATGGGGAACGTGTGCTGCGGGCTCACGTGGCACTCCACCGGCCAGCTGGACATGACCCGCCGGACGCTGCTGCAGACCTTGGACGTGATGGCGCCGCTGATCGAGGCGGGGTACCCGATCATCGGGCTGGAGCCCTCCTGCACGGTGATGCTGCAGCACGAGATCACCGAGCTGCTGCCGGAAGACCCGCGGGCCCACGCGGTGCGCGGGCTGACCGTGTCCCTGGGGGAGTTCGCGGCGAAGCACCTGCAGGACGGCGGGGACTGGCCGTTCGACACGCTGCAGACGCGCCAGGGACCGAGCAGCGCAGTATGCCAGGTGCACTGCCACGAGAAGTCCCTGGGGGACTACTCGCCGGAGCTGACGGTGTTGGGCGAGCTGGGTGTGGACACCACCGTGGTGGGCGGCGGGTGCTGCGGGCTCGCTGGGAACTGGGGATTCGAGCCGGGTCACTACGAGGTCTCCCAGCGCCTCGGCGAGCGCAACCTGTTCCCCGCAATCCGTTCCGCGGAGCCCGGGACGATCGTGCTGGCGGACGGCTTCTCGTGCCGCACGCAGATCGCGCAGGGCACGGATGCGGAAGGAGTTCACCTGGCACAGGTGATGCGTGCCGCATTGCGGGCTGAAAAGTAGGACACTGTTGCCATGATCACCACATCGCCCACCCCCAGGGGCACCCGTTCCGCCACCCGTCCGCTGCTTGCCGTGACCGCGCTGAGTGCGCTGCTCGTGCTCTCCGCGTGCGGCTCTTCGGACGACCCCCCCTCCGAGAACTCGTCCGGATCCGCGGCCCCGAGCAGCAGCACCTCCCCGAGCTCCGCGTCCCCCAGCGCCGCGGACGCGAGCGGCTCGGCGTCCCCCACGCCGTCGTCCTCCGAGCAGACTGCACAGGCCGCCGAGGCCTCCCAGTCCGAGCCGGAGGAGACCCGCAGGGCCTCCGCTCCGGAGGTCGGGATGCCCACGGCCAGCCCGTTCGACCAGCAGAAGGCCGACGCCCAGGCGGGTGCGGGCACGTGCGCGGCGGGCCAGCTCAGCGGTTCCGCGGCGCCCCAGCAGGGCGCGGCGGGCCACGTCATCGCGAGCGTCACCCTGACCAACACCGGCTCCACGCCCTGCACACTCAGCGGCTACCCGGGCGTCTCGTTCGTGAACGCGAGCGGTGCGGCGGTGGGTGCCCCCGCCTCCCGCGAGGAGACCGGCGGCGCGGGCGCCGTCGTGCTGCAGCCGGGCGCCTCGGCCACGTCCAGTCTGCAGATCACCCAGCCCGGTGTGGTCGGGCAGGTGTGCAACCCGCAGGACGTCACGGGCCTGCGCGTCTACCCGCCGGGCAGCTACGACTCGCTGGTCCTCTCCTACCCGGGCCAGGCGTGCGGCAACCCGAAGGTCTCCCAGCTGCAGGTCAGGGCATTTGGGTCCTGATCCGGTTCTGAACCTCTTCTCCCCTGCGACCGCGCAGTGGTTCGGGGCCGCGTTCGGCGGCCCCACGGCCGCCCAACGCGGTGCATGGGAGGCCGTGGCGGCGGGCCACCACGCCCTCGTGGTGGCCCCCACCGGCTCCGGCAAGACACTGGCCGCGTTCCTGTGGTCCATCGACCGCCTGCTCGGCGCCAAGTCCGCGTCGGCACTCCCCTCTGGCACCTCCGACGACGACACCGCGGCGTCTGGTGCCGTTCCCGCGGGCAGTGTGCGGACGGCGTCGGGAACGCCCGAGACCCCTCCCGCACGGCTCCGCGCCCCTTCTGGCACGGACCGCGAGGAGTTCCCGGACGAGGACCGCACCACGGTGCTCTACATCTCCCCGCTCAAGGCCCTGGGCGTGGATGTGGAGCGCAACCTGCGTGCGCCGCTGATCGGCATCACCCAGGCTGTGAAGGCCACCGGGGGCGATCCCCCGGAGATCTCCGTGGGCGTGCGCTCCGGGGACACCCCGCAGGCGATCCGCCGCGCCCTGCTGGCCCACCCGCCGGACATCCTCATCACCACCCCGGAATCCCTCTACCTCATGCTCACGTCCAAGGCGCGGGAGACGCTGCGCCACGTGGACACGGTGATCATCGACGAGGTCCACGCCGTGGCGGGCACCAAGCGCGGCGCGCACCTGGCGGTGAGCCTCGAACGCCTCGACGACCTGCTGGAGCGGCCCGCGCAGCGCATCGGGCTCTCGGCGACCGTGGAGCCGGTGGACACCGTGGCCGGGTTCCTGGGCGGTTCGCAGCCCGTGGACGTGGTGCGGCCCCCGTCCGAGAAGACGTGGGACCTCACTGTCTCCGTGCCGATCCCGGACATGACCGTGCTGGGCGGGGCGGCGGCGTCGCCGTCCGCGGATGGTTCCGCCGCGCTGGACGGGAACCTGGACGCCCCCGGGCAGCAGGCCACCGCGTCCATCTGGCCGCACGTGGAGGAGCGGATCGTGGACCTCGTGGAGGCGCACCGCTCCACGATCGTCTTCGCCAACTCGCGCGGGCTCGCGGAGAAGCTGACCGCGCGGCTCAACGAGATCCACGAGTTCCGTCTGGAGAACGCCGCCGAGCAGGCTCGCGGTGGCGGCGGGAATGACCGCGAGGGCGGCGATCCCGTGGCCGTGGGCGACGCACTGAACGGCCTGCTGGTCGAGAGCGGGCGGCGGGCCGCGGGAATCGCTGTCGAGGGGGGCGCCGTCGCCCCCGGACCCGCACCACACGCCGCAATCCCGCGCCAGACCAACCGTTACGAGGGCACCTCCCCCGTGCTCGCGCGCGCGCACCACGGTTCGGTGTCCAAGGACCAGCGCACCCTGATCGAGGAGGACCTGAAGACCGGGCGGCTGCGCTGCGTGGTGGCCACGTCCTCCCTGGAGCTGGGGATCGACATGGGCCACGTGGACCTCGTGGTGCAGATCGAGGCCCCGTTCTCCGCGTCGTCGGGACTTCAGCGCGTGGGCCGCGCCGGGCACCAGGTGGGCGAGGTGTCGGTCGGGCGGATCTACCCCAAGCACCGCGGGGACGTGCGGGACGCCGCCGTGATCGCGGAGCAGATGCTCGCGGGGAACCTGGAGCCGCTCAGCGTGCCCGCAAATCCCCTGGACATCCTCGCCCAGCAGACCGTCTCCGCGGTCTCGGCGGAGGACGTGGACGTGGAGGCCTGGTACGACACCGTGCGCCGTAGCGCCCCGTTCCGCTCCCTGCCGCGTTCCGCGTACGACGCCGTGCTGGACCTTCTCGCCGGGCGGTACCCCTCCGACGAGTTCGCCCAGCTGCGCCCACGCCTGGTGTGGGACCGCGAGACCGGCACCCTGCAGGCCCGCCCCGGCGCGCTGCGCCTGGCGGTGACCAGCGGCGGCACGATCCCGGACCGCGGCCTGTTCCCCGTCTTCCTCGTGGGCGAGCAGGACTCCAAGTCCCCCAAGCGCGTGGGCGAGCTGGACGAGGAGATGGTCTACGAGTCCCGCGTGGGGGACGTGATCGCCCTGGGTGCGTCCAGCTGGCGGATCGAGGAGATCACGCACAACCGGGTGGTCGTGGCGCCGGCCCCGGGTGTTCCGGGCAAGCTGCCCTTCTGGCACGGGGACGGACTGGGGCGGCCCGTAGAGCTGGGGCACGCCGTCGGGCGCTTCACCCGCGAGCTCGCAGGCGCGGCGGCGCCCGAGGCCCGCGAGCGCCTGGCCGCCTCCGGCCTGGACGAGTGGGCGCAGGACAACCTGCTGGCGTACCTGGCGGAGCAGCGCGAGTCCACGGAGCACGTTCCCGACGACCGCACGCTGATGGTCGAGCGCTTCCGGGACGAGCTCGGGGACTGGCGCGTGGTGCTGCACAGCCCGTTCGGCACGCCGGTGCACGGGCCGTGGGCGCTGGCCGTCCGTGCCCGGCTGGACGAGCGCTGGGGTCTGGATGCCTCCGCCCAGGCCGCGGACGACGGCATCGTGCTGCGCGTGCCCGCCACGGACGAGGAGCCCCCCGGTGCGGAGCTGTTCCTCTTCGAGCCGGAGGAGCTCGAGCAGATCGTCACCGAGGAGGTGGGCGGTTCCGCGTTGTTCGCGTCCCGGTTCCGGGAGAACGCAGCCCGCGCCCTTCTGCTGCCGCGCGCGGACCCCGGCAAGCGCACGCCGCTGTGGCAGCAGCGCCAGCGCTCGGCGCAGCTGCTGGACGTCGCACGGAAATACCCGCAGTTCCCGATCATCCTGGAGACGGTGCGCGAATGCCTTCAGGACGTGTACGACGTCCCCGCCCTGCTGCAGCTGCAGCGGGACCTGGCCGGGCGGAAGCTGCGGGTGGTGGAGACCACCACGGACTCCCCCTCGCCCTTCGCTCGCACCCTGCTGTTCGGGTACGTGGCGCAGTTCCTCTACGAGGGCGACTCCCCGCTGGCCGAGCGCAAGGCCGCCGCGCTGTCCCTGGACCCGGCCCTGCTCAACGAGCTGCTGGGCCGCGCCGAGTTGCGCGAGCTGCTGGACCCCGAGGTCATCGAGACCACCGTCCTGCAGCTGCAGCGCCTTGCCCCGGACCGCCGCCTGCGCGGGGTCGAGGGTGCAGCGGATCTGCTGCGCCTGCTCGGCCCCATGACCGCCGACGACGCCGCCCTGCGCCTGCGCGGGGACGGTTCCGTTCCTGCGGGGTCGGCGGCCGCGGGGTCCGCCTCCACCGGGGCAGGTGCCGCACCTCCCGACACTCCGGCACCCAGCACCGAGGCGTCGGAGGCGGCGAGCACCGCCGTCTCCGCCCGGGTCGGGCACGTGGGTGGCCCCGGTGACGCGTTGGCGTCGGGCAGTCCTGACGGTGAGGACGAGCCGGAGCGGGCCGAGGACCCCGCGTACCGGGCGATCGCCCCCGAGACCGCGCGTGAGCTGCTGGAGACCCTCGTGGACACCAACCGCGCGATCGTGCTGCGCGTGGGCGGGCGTGAGGTGTACTGCGCGGTGGAGGATGCCGCCCGGATGCGGGACGCGCTCGGTCAGCCCCTGCCCATGGGGGTTCCGCTCGCGTTCCTGGAACCGGTCGCGGATCCCGTGGGGGACCTCGTCTCCCGGTATGCCCGGACGCACGGGCCGTTCAGTGTGGCCGAGGCCGCGCAGGCCCTGAGCCTGGGCCCCGCCGTGGTGGAGTCCGCGCTGCGGTCCCTGGCCAGGCAGCGGCGCGTGAGCGAGGGGGCGTTCCGCCCGAGCGGTGACCCGGCCGCGTCGGACTCGGAGTGGTGCGACATCGAGGTGCTGCGGACCCTGCGGCGTCGTTCGCTGGCGGCCCTGCGCGCGGACGTGGAGCCGGTGGACCCGCAGGCGTACGCCACGTTCCTGCCTGCGTGGCAGCACGCCGTGAAGGGGCACCAGCTGCGCGGGCTGGACGGGGTGATGACCGTGATCGACCAGCTCGCCGGGGTGCCGATCCCGGCGTCCGCGTGGGAGCCGCTCGTGCTCGCGCAGCGTGTGGTGGACTACCGGCCCGCCATGCTGGACGAGCTCATGGCCACGGGCGAGGTCATCTTCTCCGGCGCAGGGTCCCTGGGTACCGAGGACGGCTGGGTGGCGTTCCACCTGGCCGAGTCCGCGGAGCTCTCGCTGCCGCCCGTTGCGCAGCTGGACGCCACCGCGGAAGCCCTGGACTCTGCGCTCGAACGGGAGCTGCTGACGGTCCTGCAGGGCGGTGGCGCGTACTTCGCGTGGCAGCTGATCCAGCCCCTCGCCGCCGCGGGCGTGAGCGTGGACATGCCCCAGCTGCGCACTGCGCTGTGGAACCTGCTGTGGGCGGGGCTGATCACCAACGACACGTACGCCCCGGTGCGCGCGCTGATCTCCGGTGGTCACTCCGCGCACAAGACGCCCAAGCGGCCGGGGCGTTCCCGCTCAGCCGGGCGCCGGGGTGCGGCGCGGTTGCGCGCGGTGGGTCGTGGTCCGGCCGACTTCGACCCCGCGGGTTCCTCCGACGACGCGGCTCCGTCCGGCACGCGCGTGGCGCGTGCCTCCGGGGGCGGCGAGGAGCGCACGACGGCGGGCCGGTGGTCTGCGCTGCGCCCGGAGCCGCTGAACTCCACCGTGCGGGCACAGGCCCAGGCGGAGCTGCTGCTGGACCGCTACGGGATCCTCACGCGCGGACCCGTGTCGGTGGAGGACGTGCCGGGCGGTTTCTCGACCGTCTACAAGGTGCTGCGTGCCCTGGAGGACGCGGGGCGGGCGCGGCGCGGCTACTTCATCGAGGGTCTCGGTGCCGCCCAGTTCACGCAACCGGCAACGGTTGACGTGCTGCGCAGCTTCACGGACGACGACGACGCCCGCAAGGCAGGGCCCCAGGTCCTCGCCCTGGCGGCCACGGACCCCGCGAACCCGTACGGCGCCGCACTGGACTGGCCGGAGGCGGTGGTGCTGGAGTCCAGCACGAAGCACCGGCCGGGGCGCAAGGCCGGTGCCGTGGTGGTGCTCGTGGACGGTGCGCTCACCCTGTATCTGGAACGCGGTGGGAAGACGGCGCTGGCGTTCGTCGCGGATGCGGGCCTGCTGCACCTCGCGGCGGAGGCGGTTGCCGGTCTGGTGCAGCGCAAAGCCGTGGACTCCCTGGTGGTGGAGAAGGTCAACGGGGACTCGGTGCTCTCCTCGGAGGAACTGGTCACCGCGGTGCGGGACGGGCTGCTCGCGGGCGGCTTCTACCAGACGCCCAAGGGCCTGCGGATGCGGGCGCCCGTGGGTGGGGGCAGGTCCTGACTTCTGCGGTCGTCCCTATCCCCCCAGGGTGATACCGCCCCGACACCATGGCTCTCATGGCCATGACGTTGCGACTGACGGACGAGCACGTTCTCGTCGGCCTCGCGTAGGCCGACGGCAACAGCCGGCAGGACGCGGTGATCCGCGCCATCCGTGGGGTGGCCGCACGCCTGGATCGACCATCCGCGACACCACGGGCCCCGCCGTCCACAAGGGCCATTCGGCCACGCTTGGGGAGTCACGACGTACGCTGATCGCCACACCCACAACCCAGGAGGCCCCGTGCCCGAAGGCGATTCCGTCTACCGCCAGTGCAAGATGCTGCGCGAGGCGCTGGAGGGTGCGGTGATCGAGAGTTCGGACTTCCGGGTGCCCGCCCTTGCCACCTCGGACGTCTCCGGGCGCACCGTGGTGGCGGTGGTGCCGCGCGGGAAGCACATCCTGATCCGGCTCTCCGCCGCCCCGAACACTGAGGAGATGAAGTCCGGTGCCGAGCCCCTCACCCTGCACTCGCACCTGATGATGGACGGCACATGGCGGGTCTTCGACAGGGCTCACAACGACGACGCCGGGCACCTGGGGGAGCCCCGCACCAGCGGAGCCGACGCGGGTAGGAGCGGCGCAGATGCACGCGGACCAGGCAGGGCGACGTCGTCGTCTGGGCGGGGCGGCCTGCAACGGAGCCGGCCCGGCGCGAGCCCCTACCGCCCGCGCGGACAGGCCCGGCGAGGCGGCAGCGTGCGTTCCGCAGCCGAGTCGCGCACCCGGATCAGCGCCGACGTGTCCGTCGGGCAGGGCTCGCACACCATCCGCGCGATCCTGCGCACCAAGGACGTGGAAGCCGTGGGCTTCGACGTCAAGGACGTGCGCCTGGTGCCCACCCGGCTGGAGGACCAGGAGCTCGTGGGCTACCTGGGCCCGGACATCCTCGGGCCGGACTGGGACCTGGAGAAGGCCCTGGACCGGCTGAGCGCACAGCCGGACCGGGCGATCGGCACCGCCCTGATGGACCAGCGCAACCTCGCGGGGATCGGCAACGTCTACCGCGTGGAGGTGCTGTTCATGACCCGCACCAACCCGTGGGCCCGGGTGGACTCCCTGCCGGAGGGCAGGCTGCGCGAGATCGTCGTGCTCGCCCACAAGCTGCTGCACCTGAACAAGGACCGCTCGATGCGCTCCACCGTGGGCCAGGCGCCGCAGGGCCGCCCCCTGTTCTGGGCCTACGGCAGGGATGGTCAGCCGTGCCGACGCTGCGGGGTGCAGCTCAAGCGCGGGGAGATCGACGACGCCCTGCTCACCGTAGATCCCGCACCCTCACGCACTGCGGTCCAGCACCTGCGCACCATCGCGTGGTGTCCACGGTGCCAGGTCGCGGGCTGACGCGGCGCCCGGGGCTGCGGCCGACGACGTCGTGCCCCGCCGAAAGCTCCGGGCGACGGGATCTCGGCGACCCCACGCCTTCGCCAAAGCGACCCGCTTCCCGCTGAGGCAGCAGGCTGGCGGGGTCCCGAAGCCGCGGCCAACGACGTCGCACACCGGGCAGGGTCGTCACCAACCGGGCCGCGCCACCGCTGCCGCTGCCGCCGTCAGCGCGTGACCCAGGTCTTCCCGGTCACGCGGGACCAGTGCGCCACGTACCCGTTGGAGAACCGCTGCCGGACCTCGTTGCCGGCGCTGTACTCCTCGGTGGTGGGGTAGCCCCAGCCCCGCTCGTACCCGGCCTTCTGCCAGGCCCGACCGATGGCCCCGCTCTCCTTCACCGCGTGTGCGCCGCTTGCGGAGGACCAGAGGAACTTGTAGCCAGCTCCGGTGGAGGTGCGGAAGTTCTGGTAGACGCCACCGCGGACCAGTCCGCCGCGCTCGTTCATGGTCGGCTGGCCGAAGACGGCTGCTCCACCGAGCGCGGTGTAGCGGGTCTTGATCCCGCCGCGCACGGTGTAGCCCTTCACCACGGGAGCAGCAGCGGCGGGAGCCACCTTCGTGGGCTGGGACGCGCCCCCCGCCACGGTGGTGCGCGCATCCGCCGGTCCCCCGCCGTTCGCGTAGCCGTAGGAGTCGACGGTGCCTACGAGCCGCCAGCCCTGCCCATTGCCGGTCAGGGATCCGTCCACGTAGGTGAGGCCGATGCCGATGACCTGCATCTTGGGGTCGGTGAGCACCTTGTTGTGCGCGGTGGAGCCTTTCCACCACGTCACCAGATCGGTCACGGAGTGCTGCCAGGACAGTGCGTGGATCTCCCCCACCGCCGTGTAGGAACCGGCGCGCGGGTCCGTGAGGAACGTGTTGGAGTGGTCGATGACCTCCTGCTTGACCAGCCGGTCCGACTGCCCCTGCGAGATTCCGGACAGGGACGCCGAGTACTTCACGGGGGACAGCCCCTTGGACGCGCGGTGCGCGTTGATCAGCGACAGCATCTTCTGGGCGTCCGCGGTACGAGTTGCCGCGGACGCTGTGACGATGTCCTTCCCGGCGGCGCTCGCGGGTGCGGCGGTGCTCAGCCCCGCGATCAGCAGGGCCACGGCCAGCAGCAGCGCGGCGAGGGTACCGGACAGGGTGGCCGACAGCGGGTTCCGCGCACGGCGCGGGCAGGAGTTGAGAGAGGACATGGGGCCCGTTTCGTCAGGGTGGGCGCTCGCGAGGACGCCGTGACAATTGGCCACGGGGCAGCGCGCGGGTGCACACGGTGAGGACAGTTGGTGGCGGCGGATGCGCGCCGTCCGGAGCTGAAGGAGTACAGCATCTCCGGCACGTGGGCCCGATGAGGGGGGAAGACCCGCGGGTAACGCTACCTCGCAGAAACTGCATTCGTATGCAACAGATCACAACATAACGGAAAAGTTACGACGCATTCCTGTCAAGCATCCCCACGGGCCCTTCCGCGAGTGCCGCGTGCCCCCTGCGCCACGCCTCGTGGCTGCTCGGGGTCAGCCGCGACTCGACGACCGTCTCCCGCCCCGTCCTGGGGTGCGTGAACGCGATGGACCGGGCGATCAGCTGCAGCGGGTTGTCCGGGTCCTCCACGTCGAAGTCCTCGCGAGGGTCGGGGTAGAGCTTGTCTCCGCGCAGCGGCAGGCCCAGGGACGTCATGTGCACCCGGATCTGGTGCGTCCGCCCAGTCAGGGGCGCCACCTCGTAGAGACCCCACTCGCCGTCGTCATCCGTGAAGCGCTTCGCGAGCCGGACGTCCGTGACGGCGTTGACCTCGCCCGGCTCCTCGAACGCCTGCACCACGCCCTGGATCTTGCGGATCCGCGACTCCACCCGTACCGTCTCGCGGTCCACACGGTCGTTCACTCGGGCCACGGCCCAGTAGGTCTTGCGCACCGTGCGCTCCTGGAACATCCGGTGGAAGTCTCCCCGGTCCTCGGCGTGCCTGCAGAGCAGCAGCACCCCTCCGGTGGAGCGGTCAAGGCGGTGCAGGGCGGCGATCTCGTCGTTGTGGAACTGGCAGCGCGCGGCCACCACCACCGAGCGGCGCACGTTCTCTCCCTTGGGCGTGCTGCACAGCCCGTGCGGCTTGTCCACGGCGATGATCCACTCGTCCGCGTACAGCACCTCCAGCGTGACGGGCGGGGCGTCCTCGTCCG
Source organism: Kocuria salsicia (assembly GCF_039532055.1). Lineage (NCBI taxonomy): Bacteria > Bacillati > Actinomycetota > Actinomycetes > Micrococcales > Micrococcaceae > Kocuria > Kocuria salsicia. The sequence goes on from NZ_BAAARF010000010.1 coordinate 28,569, forward strand.
GCACGGGGCGGTGGAACCACACGGACGCTCCGGGGTCGTAGGGCGTTTCCGGGGTCACGACGACGCCGCCGTCCCCGACCACACGACCGGCGGCCACCTGCTCGGCGAACCAGGCGGCGGCGTCGGGGAAACGGGCGGCGACGTACTCGACAGCCGTGGCCGGCATCCCGCAGGCCGCCAGAACCGGGTCGGGGGCGCCCGGGCCCGGCATCCGCACCCGGGTGGGGCCCACTCCGCGGACCGTGCGAAGCGGAGGGGTCACGCGGCGCCTCCCGGAACGCCTTCCCCCTGCCGATACCATGGGCTGGAAACTAGCACACGACCGTGAGGTGGCCTCGTGAACGAGCAGAGCAGCCCGGAGCACGTGGTGCTCCTGGACGACCAGCACCACCCGATCGGCACGGCCCTGAAGTCGCAGGTCCACACAGAGGACACCCCGCTGCACCTCGCGTTCTCGTGCCACGTGCTCAACACGGACGGCCAGGTGCTGGTCACCCGCCGCGCGCTGGACAAGCGCACCTGGCCCGGCGTGTGGACCAACAGCTTCTGCGGCCACCCCGGCCCAGACGAGCCGTTCCAGGACGCGATCGCCCGCAGGGCCCGCCAGGAACTCGGGATGGAGGTCCGGGACCTCGCGGTGATCCTGCCGCAGTTCAGCTACCGCGCCACGGACGCCTCCGGGATCGTGGAGAACGAGTTCTGCCCGGTCTACGTGTGCCTCACCGATGCCGAGCCAGAGCCCGCCGCCGCGGAGGTCGTCGAGTACGCCTGGGTGGACCCGGCCCGCCTCGCGAGCGCAGTGGCGGACGCCCCCTTCGCGTTCAGCCCATGGCTCGCGGAGCAGGTCGCGGACCCCCTGCTGCGGGCCGCGCTGGCCTGAGGCGGCAGCGCCGAGCTGGCAGAGCGCTCTGGTCTGAAGGGCGCGACGACGCCGCGGCGCCACGCCGTCCTCCTCCGCCGACAGCCCGCGCTACCTACATCCCGGCTGCACCACCAGCCTGGGCTACGAGCCGGACTGCCCGCGCGTCCCGCGCGTGCTCTCGTGAGAAGTCCGCGAGGATCCGCGCGGCGAGCGCGTCCGCGGACTGGGGGGGGTCTGCCCGGTGTAGAGCATCCCGTCCACCTCCACGAAGGGACGCGGCGGCAGCCGACCCTTGCGGTACTCGATCCCGGCCTCCTCCAGGGTGTCCTGGAGGTACCACTTGGCCTTCCAACCGAATGCGTTGAGCTTCCCCCCCCCCCCCCCCCCCCCCCCGCAGCGGCGCCCGGTAGGCTTCTGGGACACCCCGTCCGCCGTCGCAGGAGCCCCGCCATGTCCGAGTCCCCCGCCCACCGGGCCGCCAAGGCCGCCCACTCCGTGGACCACCTCTTCGGCTCCCGGGCGTTCCGCGTGCCGGGCACGTACCTGGGCGCCGTCGCATTCCCGCACCCGCGTCGCGGCCCCTGGCACTACTGGTGGCAGGCGCACCTCATGGAGGCGTTCCTGGACGCCGCCGCCCGCGAGCGCCGTGCCGCTCACGCCGACGCCGCCGCCTTGGCCCGCTCCCGCGCGCACCAGCTGCTGCGGGGCATCGCCGTGCACAGCGGCGGCCGGGTGACGAACAACGTGTTCTTCGACGACATGGCCTGGCTGTCCCTCGCGCTGGGCAGGCTGCGCCACGAGGACGTCGCGGCCACGGGCCGCACCACGCGCACGGTGAAGGACGACGGCGTGGCGCTGGCCAGGCGACTCGAGGCGGGGTGCGACGAGAATCTGGGCGGCGGCTCGTGGTGGAACACGACCCGCGACTACAAGAACACCGCGTCCACGGCGCCGGTGGCGCTGAGCTTCCTGCGGATGCACCGCGTCGAGGAGGCCCACGCCCTGCTGATGTGGCTCTTCGACACGCTCTTCGACGCCGAGCGCGGCGTGTTCCTGGACGGTGTCCGGCTGATCGCGGCGGGCTCCGGCACGGAGACGACCGCCGTGGACCCGCACGTGTACACGTACAACAGTGGACCGGTCCTGGGTGCGGCGCTCGAACTCGCGCAGCACGTGACGGACCCGGCGCAGCGGAAGCTGTGGTTGGACCGTGCGGCACGCCTCGTCCACGGGGCGGCCCGCGAGTTCACCGTCGAGGGACCGCACGGCCTGCCCGTCCTGAAGGGCCAGGGCGGTGGAGACGCCGGGCTGTTCACCGGGATCCTGGCGCGTTACCTGGGCGAGGCGGCGTCGTCGTCGCAGCTGGAGCCGACAGCGCGCATGACTGCTCGCGCGCTCGTCGCCGCCACCGCCGACGCCCTGTGGGACGGCCGCCGTGAGTTCGACCCGGACGTGGACTTCTCCCGGCCCGGCGTCACCGCGCAGACCGTGGATCACGAGACGGTGGCCGTGTTCTCCCCGGAGCCCTCCCGCCACGCGAACGACACCCAGCGCACCGGAGCCCCCGTGGAGCTGAGCACCCAGGTGCAGGCGTGGACGGTCCTCGAGGCCGCGGCGCTTTCGGCTGACCGCTGAACCCGGCGCGGCACGCGAATCCGCTCTGGCCCGAAAGGGTGTGACGAGGGTAGAAACGACTCATGAGTTCAGTACGCACACCGGACCCGAACCCTGGTTGGCTCAGCGAAGAGGACCTCAACCGAGCACGCGCCACGCTGCCCATCGTGTACGTCCAGGCCATTCCCGTGCGCCTGGACCCACTGGGGTGTCTCTCTGAGATCGGGCTGCTGCTCACCGCCAACGACGAAGGCCGCATGGTGCGCACGTTCGTCTCCGGGCGTGTGATGTACCGAGAGACGGTGCGCGCCGCGCTGCTGCGCCACCTGGAGAAGGACCTCGGGCGCCTGGCGATGCCGCAGATGCCCTCCACCACGGTGCCGTTCGCGGTCTCGGAGTTTTTCCCGTCCCCGTCCGAGACGGGGTTGACCGACGACCGCCAGCACGCCGTGGCGCTGAGCTACATCATCCCCGTGCGCGGTGAGTGCGAGCCCCGCCAGGACGCGCTGCAGCTCTCGTGGATGACCCCGGACGAGGCCCTCTCGCTGGACGTCCAGGATGAGTTCGAGGGCGGCCGCGAGGACCTCATCCGCCAGGCCATCGCCCACGCCGGCTGGGGCCGCTGAGGCCTTCTCAGTCTTCGTCCCGCGTCGGGACCCTGGGCATCATTCCAGTGGCCTGCCGGATGAGCGGCAGGGCCTGCGTGTCCGCGATGCGCTCCTCGCGTGATCGGAACACGTAGACCACAGCGAGTCCGCACGCGGCACCGATGACCGTCTCCACCGCGCGTGCCTGCAGCAGCGAGGACGCCCCGCCAGGGTTCGCGAGCTCGGTCATCAGCAGGGCCAGCGGGGTGATGAACAGAAGCGCCACGGAGTAGTTGCGCCCCACGAACAGCTCCGCGAGGAACTGCAGCAGGATCACGAACACCACGATGTGCCAGCTCTGCAGTTGCAGGGACAGCAGGAACGCGGTGACCCCCACACCTCCCAGGGTGCCAATCACGCGGTGCACCGCGCGCAGGGTGCGGGCGGTGAGGTCCGGCGCGGCAATTGGGGCCGCGGCCGCCACCATGGCCCAGTAGCTGTGGGAGAGTCCGCTCAAGCTGCCCAGCACCGCGGCCAGGCCCGTGGCTACGAAGAACCGCCCGGCGTGGGCCCACAGCTGCGCCCAGCTCAGGCCGTGGTGCGCAGGAACGGGTGCGACGTGGCCCCGCACGCCCTCGCCCACGAGGGTGAAAGCGGCACCGAGGCCCACGGACAGTGCTGCGGAGACGGCGGCAACCGCACCGGCCTGCCACACGGGGGCCGCGTCGGGCAGCGTGCCGATCGCCCCCGTCGCGAAGATGAAGAACAGCGAGCCCGCCGGCTTGAGCGTGAGGTATGCCGCAAGCAGCGCACCCACCCCGGCCACGACCGCCGTGACGGCCAGCACCGCAGGCTCCGGTGCCCCCACGTCCGACAGCAGAGCACCCAGCATCACGCACAGCACCACCAGCAGACCCGCCCAGGACTGGTGTGCCGCACGTGCGCGGGCGGGTTCGTTGCGCGCGTAGATGGAGGTGAAGGCCCCGAACGCCGCGTAGATGGCCAGGTCCGTACGGTCCACGAGCAGCAGCACCAGCAGGGGGATCGCCACCGACAGGGCGATCCGCGCCGCCGGGACGTGGTCGCGCTGGGACGGCTGGATCGTGAAGAACTCGGAAATCTGACTCACGTGTGCTGGAGCGCCTTTCCACGGGGTGACACGGGGACGCCCCATTCTCCCTCAGATGCGTCCCCCCGTCCGCACCCACCCAGGAAATCGTTCCCTCGCTCGCAACGGTGTTGCAACACGACCGTAACGACACGCGTGTTCTGTGAGGAGTAGGCCGCTCACCCGCTCTCGATCCGGCAAGCAGACAGAGCTCTACCCCTTGACGGAACGATCGGCCACTACTACTTTGAAGCAACCGCGTTGCAGACATTGCAACATCACACCCTGGGGGACCCATGACCCACGAAGCCACAGCCCAACCCGCGCCCGCGGCGGGGAGTCCCGAGGCGCCGTCTGCCCCGGTCTCGGCCGCCACCCGACGCCGCGTGATCTCCGCGAGCTTCATCGGCAACTTCGTCGAGTGGTTCGACTACGCGATCTACGGCTACCTGGCCGCGACCATCGCCGTCGTGTTCTTCCCGGACTCCGATCCGCAGACGGCGCTTCTGGCCACGTTCGCGCTGTTCGCCATCTCGTTCTTCGTGCGGCCCCTGGGCGGCTTCTTCTGGGGCCACCTGGGCGACAAGCTGGGCCGGCGCACCGCGCTCTCGCTGTCCATCCTGATCATGACGGGCGCCACGTTCTGCATGGCCCTGATCCCCGGCCATGCGAGCATCGGCATCTTCGCCCCGATCCTGCTGCTGATCGTGCGCATCGTCCAGGGCTTCTCCGCGGCGGGCGAGTACGCTGGCGCCTCCGCGTTCCTGGTCGAGTACGCCCCGTCCAACCGGCGCGGAATCTACGCCGCGGTGGTTCCGGCCAGCACCGCAGCCGGTCTGCTGTTCGGCTCGCTGTTCGTGGCCGCACTGTCCGCACTGCTCTCCGGGGACCAGATGAACTCGTGGGGCTGGCGCATCCCGTTCCTGCTGGCCGCCCCCATGGGCCTGATCGGGCGCTACGTGCGCACCAAGCTCGAGGACACTCCGGTCTTCCAGGAGCTCGCCAAGGATGACGAGGTCATCCAGGCCCCGGTGAGGGACATGTTCCGCCACCACTGGGCCACCCTGCTGCGGGCGTGCGGCGCGGTGCTGCTCAACGCCGTCGGCTTCTACATGCTGCTCAGCTACATGCCCACGTACCTTTCCGAGGAGATCGGATTCGGCAAGACGGAATCCTTCCTGGCCACGTCCCTGGCACTGCTGTCCTACATCGGTTTCATCTTCCTCACGGGCCTGGCCTCGGACCGCTTCGGCCGCAAGAAGATGCTTCTGGCCGCAGGGATCTGTTTCATCCTCTTCACGGTGCCGCTGTTCATGCTCCTGGACCAGGGCACGTTCGCGGTGGTGCTGCTCGTGCAGGTGCTCCTCGGGGCCATGCTCACGCTCAACGACGGCACTCTGCCCAGCTTCCTGGCCGAGCAGTTCCCCACCCGGATCCGCTACAGCGGCTTCGCGGTCAGCTTCAACCTGTCCAACGCGGTCTTCGGCGGCACCGCCCCCTTCATGGCCACGCTGCTGATCTCAGCCTTCGACTCGGATCTCGCGCCGGCCTGGTACCTCATGGTCGCCGCCGCAGTCTCGCTCGTCGCCGTCGCCTTCTCCCACGAGACGTGCGACAAGCCCCTGACCGACTGACCGCCATACCGGGGGCGACGCCGCGCGGCGTCGTCGTCCCCCGCCTCACCCGCCACCCCGCCCGAGAAGTCCCCCGTCCAGGCGAGAACGACCACCCCACCAGAACACGACAGCACACCACCAAGGAGGATCATGAACACCTCACCCGCCACCGAAGCCACGCGCACGACGGAAGCCACCGACGTCTCCGAGCTGGCCCGCCTGAAGGTCATGCACAACGGCGAGAAGGAGCAGCTGACCTTCTCGGACGCCGAGTTCGAGCGCCGCCTGGCCGGACTGCGCGCGATCATGGCCGCCCGGCAGATCGACGCCGTGATCCTCACCAGCTACCACGGCATCAAGTACTATTCGGACTTCCTGTTCACCACGTTCGGCCGCAGCTACGCGCTCGTGGTGACCGCACTGGACTCGGTCACGGTGACCGCGAACATCGACGCCGGCATGCCGTGGCGCACCAGCTACGGCGAGAACGTGATCTACACGGACTGGCGCCGGGACAACTACTACTTCGCACTGCAGGAGGTGCTGCGCCAGCGCAACGTGACAGCGCGGCGGATCGGTGTGGAGGACGACGCCCTGCCCCTGCTCAACCGTCAACGCATCCAGGATGCGTTCCCGGACGCCGAGCTGGTGGACGTCTCCCTGGACGCCATGCGCCAGCGCATGATCAAGTCCGCGGAGGAGATCGCGGTCATCACCCACGGTGCGCGTATCGCGGACCTCGGCGGCGAGGCCATCCGGGAGGCTATCCGCGAGGGGGTGAGCGAGTACGAGGTGGCACTGGCCGGCACGGAGGCCATGGTGCACGAGATCGCGCGGACGTTCCCCCTGCGCGAGGTTCGGGACACCTGGGTGTGGTTCCAGTCCGGGCTCAACACGGACGGCGCCCACAACTGGGCCACCACCAGGAAGCTGCGGCGCGGGGACATCCTGTCCCTGAACTGCTTCCCCATGACCTCCGGCTACTACACGGCCCTGGAGCGCACCCTGTTCCTGGGTGAGCCGGACGCCCGCTCGCGCGAGCTGTGGGAGATCAACGTGCAGGTGCACGAGCGGGGCCTGGAGCTCATCAAACCGGGTGCGGTGTGCAAGGACATCGCCGCGGAGCTCAACGAGATCTACATCTCCCACGGGCTGCTCGCCAACCGCACGTTCGGTTACGGGCACTCCTTCGGCGTGCTCTCCCACTACTACGGCCGCGAGGCGGGACTGGAGTTGCGCGAGGACATCGACACCGTCCTGGAACCGGGCATGGTGGTATCCATGGAGCCGATGATCACCATCCCGGAGGGCGAGCCCGGTGCCGGAGGCTACCGCGAGCACGACATCGTGGTGATCGGGGAGGACACCACGGAGGACATCACCAAGTTCCCCTACGGTCCTGAGCACAACATCATCCCGGCCTAGTCAGTCGTAGCACCGCGGGGGTGGCACCGTGTCCGCACGGCGCCACCCCCGAGGCCTGCCGTGGCTCCGGCCCCATCTGCGCAAGAATGTAAAGTCCTATGGCACCCCCGAGATCCGAGTCCGCAGCCGACTCCCGCACCACCCCCGTCATCGCCAACGCAGTCAGCGTGCTGCGCTGCTTCTCCCACGACGATCCCCTGTTGGGTGTCACCGACATCGCCGGGCGGGTGGGGCTGCACAAGTCCACCGTTTCCCGCATCCTGGCGACCCTCGAGCAGGAGCACCTGGTGGAGCGTGACCCCCAGAGCCGCCGCTACCGTCTGGGGCTCGGGCTGATCACCCTGGCCGGGCCGCTGCTGGCCGATCTGGACGAGCGCCGCGTGGCCTACCCAGTGCTGCAGGAGCTGACCGAGCAGACCGGCGAGACCAGTGCCCTGGTGGTCTGGAACGGCTCCGAGACCGTGTGCGTGGAGCAGATCCCCAGTCCGCAGGAGATCCGGCACACGATTCCACTCGGCACCCGGTACGACACCGCCCTGAGCTCGTCCGTGCAGATCTTCCTGGCCCACCAGCCCGCGGAGCGGGTCCGCGCCCTTCTGCTCGCGGGGACCGTGACCCACCACTCCGCGGCCGACGACGCCGTCGCCCGCTACCTGGAGGCCCTCACCGAGGTGCGCGCCGCCGGGGTGGCCGTGAACTACGGCAAGACCCGCGTGGACGAGGTGGGCGTGGCCGCGCCCGTCTTCGACCACCGGGACGAGCTCGTGGCCGCCGTGATCATCGCGGCGCCGCGCTACCGCGTCACGGAGGACCAGGTGGAGCAGATCGCGGCAACGTGCACCGCCGCGGCGGACGAGGTGTCCCAGCGGCTGGGACACGCATCGCACGGCGGCTGACACCCTTGCCCGGCTGGCCACGATCCGGTGCCCCGCACAGACCGGGTGGCCCGCAGTCAGTCCAGACGGGGGACGTGCTCCGGATGACTCGCGCCCAGCGCCCGGTCAAAGGTTGCGAGCTCCACCCCGGCAAGTGCGGCCAGTGTGACGAGGTATTCGTCCGTGACCTGACGACGGCCCCTGAGAGTTTCAAGGCCGACCTGCGTGTAGGGCGGCGAATCCGTCAGGAAATCGACTCGGGGGTGTTCGTGGAGTGCCGTCAGCGGCCGTGCGAGGGACAGCGATGGGAGGCCGGTGGCGGGACGCACCGGCAATGCACCAGGGATTGTTCTGCGGGATCAGCGTCGTCACGCCGGAAGCGGCACCGTGGGGATTCCGCGGTCCGGCACAATGGTGGTGTGCCTTCCCCAGACTCCGTTCCCGCGTTCAGCTTCCAGTTCCACACCCGTCTGCGTGACGGCAAGGGTGTGCCGGAGGCGCGGATCCGCGAGAACGGCGGGCAGTTCCAGGCGCGCACCGGAACCATCACCACGCCGCACGGTCAGATCCAGACGCCCGCGTTCATCCCCGTGGCCACCCAGGCCGCGATGAAGGCCGTGCTGCCCGAGTCCATGGCGGCGGAGGGCGCGCAGGCGATGCTCGCGAACGCCTACCACCTGTTCCTCGAACCCGGGGACGACGTCCTGGACGAGGCCGGCGGGCTCAGCACCTTCATGAACTGGCCGGGCCCCACCTTCACGGACTCCGGCGGGTTCCAGGTGATGTCCCTGGGCTCGGGTCTGGGCAAGGTCATCGACATGTCCACCGGCGCGAGCCCCCTGGGAGACTCGCAGATGGCGCCGGGCCAGAAGCGCATGGCGCGGGTGGACGACGACGGCGTGTGGTTCCGGTCCTACCTCAACGGTGACCTGCACCGCTTCACCCCCGAGGTGTCGATGCGGGTGCAGCACAACATCGGCGCGGACATCATGTTCGCCTTCGACGAGCTCACCACCCTCCACAACACCCGCGCGTACCAGGAGGTCGCGCTGGAGCGCACCCGGAAGTGGGCGCTGCGCTGCGTCTACGAGCACCACCGGCTCACGCAGGAGCGCGCCCACAAGCCCTACCAGGCACTGTTCGGCGTCATCCAGGGCGCACAGTACGAGGATCTCCGCCGCCAGGCCTGCCGGGACCTCTCCGGGATGGGCTTCGACGGCTTCGGGATCGGCGGCGCGCTGGAGAAGTCGCAGCTGGGTACGATCGTGCGCTGGTGCACGGAGGAGCTGCCGGAGAACACCCCCAAGCACCTGCTGGGCATCTCCGAGCCGGACGACATCTTCACCGCGATCGACAACGGGGTGGACACCTTCGACTGCGTCTCCCCCACTCGAGTGGCCCGCTCCTCGGCCGTCTACTCGCCCACGGGCCGGTTCAACCTCACGAACATCCGCTTCAAGCGGGACTTCACCCCCATCTCGGACACGTGCCCCTGCTACACGTGCACACACTACACGCGTGCCTACCTGCGGCACCTGTTCAAGTCCAAGGAGCGCAACGCCGCCACCCTGGCGTCCATCCACAACGAGCGCTTCGTCCTGGACCTCGTGGCCGGCGCCCGCGCCGCGATCGAGGCGGACACCTACTTCGAGTACAGGGACGAGTTCCTGGGCAGCTACTACGGCACGTCCCAGCCGAGCACCTGAGGACGACGACGCCGCGGGGCCGGGTCAGGAGGCGGCGGTGCGCCGGACACGGAACGCTGCAAGAAAGTACTGATTTCAGACATCGCATGCACTGGGCCGCCGGCAGCTGATCTGGTGGGGTAGGTCTGTGAACGACGACACGTTCACACGAGACCACCCAAAGGAGTGCGGTCCTCTTGACACCTCAGAGCACACTGTCGCCTCAGGGCACACCCCTGATCTTCGGCATGCCCAAGAAGCTGGTCTTCGGCTACGTGGCGCTGGCGATCTTCATGACCGGCGACGGCATCGATCTCGTGTTCCTCTCCCGCTACCTCGTGACGGCGCAGGGTTTCACCCCGGAGCAGGCGGGACTGTGCTTCACCGTCTACGGCTTCATGGCTGCGCTCGCGGCGTGGACCACGGGGGTCCTGGCAGACCTCTTCGGCCCCAAACGCCTCATGCTGCTCGGCGGGACACTGTGGATTGCCCTGCACGTCCTGTTCCTGCTGGTGGGCATCAGCGACCCGACCCTGGCAGTGATCACCTATGGTCTGCGGGGCATCGCCTACCCGCTGTTCATGTACTCGTTCGTCGTGCTGATCGCCGAGTCCACGGAGCCCGGCAAGCTGGCCAGCGCCATGGGGTGGTTCTGGGCGGCCTTCTCGATCGGGCTGGGAACGCTGGGCGCCTTCATCCCGTCCCTCACCGTCCCGGCGATCGGCGAGATGGCCACCCTGTGGCTCAGCGTGGCGTTCGTGGGCGCAGGAACTCTGATCTGCCTGTTCCTGGTGCCCGGTGCTCCCAAGGACGCTCTGGTCAACCAGCCGCTCACCCGGGAGGAGAAGACCCGTGAGCTGCTGCGCGGCATCACGATCCTCGCGGAGAAACCCCAGATCTGCCTCTCCGTGGTGATTCGAGTGCTGTGCAACCTCACGCTGTACGGGTTCCCGCTGATGATGCCGCTCTACCTCACCGGGGTGTACTCGGACTCGCAGACCTGGTTCACGCAGGAGGAGTGGATGCGGCTGTGGGCCGTGACGTCGGCCGTCCAGATCCTCACCAACATCATCTGGGGTCGTCTCGGTGACCGCTTCGGGTGGATGCGCCAGATGCGGTGGTTCGGTTTCGTGGGCATGGCCCTCGCAACGCTGGCCTTCGGCTACTTCCCCCTGTTCTTCGGGGACAACCTGCTCATGATGTACCTCGCCGGCGTCCTGTTCTCCGCCTCCGTGACGGCCTTCGTCCCCATGGGGGCCATCTTCCCGGCTCTGGCACCCGAGCACCGAGGAGCCGCCATCTCGGCCCACAACCTGGCCTCCGGACTCACGACGTTCCTCGGCCCGGCCATCGTGACCGTGTTCCATCCGCTGCTCGGTTCGCTCGGCGTGATCTGGGTGTACGCCGCCCTCATGCTTCTCGGCACGGTCACCACGTTCTTCATCCACCCGCCCCAGCCGGGGATCACGGACGAGCAGGGCCGGGAGCTCTCACGGGAGGAGAAGGCCGCGTACCGGGCGGAGCACGGCGCGCCGGGCAGCCAGCGCGTCGTCGTCGACGCCTGACCGCCCGACAACCTGCCGGACCACCAGCCACGAACGACCCGCCGCACGGTCTCTGCGTGCGGCCAGAAGGAGACGACAATGAGCCAGACCATGAAAGCCGTCGTCCTGCAGGAGCAGGGCAGGATCACCATCGACGAGATCGAGCGCCCCGGCGCCCCGGGTCCCGGCGAGGTCAAGATCGGCATGCGCACCGTGGGCATCTGCGGCTCGGACGTGCACTACTACACCCACGGAGCCATCGGGGACTTCGTGGTCCGTGCACCCATGGTGCTGGGCCATGAGGGATCGGGAACGGTGCTCGAAGTCGGCCAGGGTGTGACCCACCTGCAGCCCGGGGACCGGGTGTGCATGGAGCCCGGCATTCCCAATCCCCGGTCGCGCGCGTCCCGCGAGGGCATGTACAACGTGGACCCCGACGTGCGCTTCTGGGCCACCCCGCCCGTGGACGGCTGCCTCGCGGAGGAGGTTCTCCACCCGGCGGAGTACACCTACAAGCTGCCCGACGCGCTGACCTACGCCGAAGGTGCCCTCATCGAGCCGTTCGCGGTCGGCATGCAGGCGGCCACCAAGGCAAAGCTGAAGCCCGGGGACATCGCCGCCGTAGTGGGCTGCGGGACGATCGGAATCCTCACGGCGATCGCGGCGCTCAACGGCGGCGCCTCCCGCGTCTACATCTCGGACGTGGCCGCGGAGAAGCTGGCCCTCGTGGCGGACCTCGACGGCATCGTGACCGTGGACGCGTCCCAGGAGGACCTGGGCGAGCGCATCCGCCAGGACACCGACGGGTGGGGTCCGCAGGCGGTCTTCGAGGCGTCCGGCGCCGCCGGCGCGTACAAGACCCTGTGGGATCTGCCTGCCCCCGGAGGGGTCCTGGTTCTCGTGGGCATGCCCACCCAGGAGGTCCCGCTGGACGTGGTCAAGATCCAGTCCAAGGAGCTTCGGGTGGAGTCCATCTTCCGGTACGCCAACGTCTACCAGAAAGCCATCGACCTTGCGGCCGGGCCGGGAGTCGACCTTTCCCGCCTTGTGACCGGCACATTTCCGGTGGACGAGTCTGTGGCCGTGTTCGACCGCGGTGCCGAGGGCCGGCCCACCGACACCAAGCTGCAGATCACCTTCGACAGCTGACCACGGCGCCTAGACTCGCCTTGCGTGGCGGCACTGCGTGTGGTGCCGCCACGCAACGCCACACCGTGCGGCAGACGAGGATGGTGAAAGGTGCGCGAAGGGTTGCCCGCTCCCCTCCATGAATCCGTTCACGAACTGGTCGTCATGGGATCAGCCAGCGCGCTCCGGTCGTTCGACCACGACTATCCCCATCCCCTGGCCCGGTGGCACCACCACCCGGAGATCGAGATCCACCTCATCACGTCGTCCAGTGGCACGGCGCAGATCGGCGACTCCGTGCACGCGTTCGGCCCGGGTGCCTTCTACCTGATCGGCTCGGGGCTGCCCCACAACTGGGTGTCATCGCTGGACCCCGGCGGCGTCGTCCACGACCGGGACGTGCTCGTTCAAGCTGATCCCGGCCTTCTCCTCGAGCTGGCTGAGCGAGTCCCAGATCTGGGGGCTGTGCGGAATCTGCTGAACGAGGCGAGGCGGGGCGTTCAATTCACGGGATCCACCCGTGACCAGGGGGAGAATGCCCTCCGGGCCATCCGAGACACCAGGGAGATCAAACGGTTCGCCCTGTTCCTGGAACTGCTGGACATTCTCGTTCGCGCCCCGGCGGAGGACCGGCGGCTGGTGTCCCAGCACATCATCGAGGCACCGTTGGGCACCTCAGAATCCGACCTGTACAACGCCGCACTGGCCTACCTCCACGATCGTCTCTCCACGGGTCTCACGCTGGAGGAGACGGCATCGCACTTGGCGGTCAGCCCATCGCACCTTTCCCGGGTGTTCACACGCGCCACGGGCGGTGGATTCTCCCGCACCGTGAGGCGGTTGCGAGTCTCTGAGGCGTGCCGCCTGCTACTGCACACGCGGGAGCCCATCGGGCAGGTGTGCTTCCAGGCTGGTTTCGGCAACCAGTCGAACTTCAACCGTCGGTTTCGGCAGGAGACGGGGATGACGCCGCAGGAGTACCGCTCCTCCGGGGCACTCGCGTGATGGGGGGGTCCTGGCTCGCGCCGGTCTCGTCCGCCCGCGCGGGTCGCGGTTCGCATGGACGGCGTCCCGCCCCCGCACGTCGCACGCACCGTCCCCATGACCAGGGCCGATATCATCCGAAAGCATGATCGCTCTGGCCCTGATCGCCGCGCGGGCTCTCCACATCACGACACGTTGTGCGCAATTACCCGTGCTCGGCTCCTCTGTGTTGCTCCTCACAAACGGCGGCCTGTATAAACGGAACTCACATCGATGCAGAGGAGTGGTCATTGTGACCGACACCGCAGGTCGTTCGGAAACTCAGGGGACTTCAGGACGGGGTGCGTCGGAGGAGGAGCTGCTGCGGGCGCAGGTCTCGCAGACCATGGCCGCCACGCCCGCCGTCGACGACGCCGCGGGGCCAGACCTCGCCACTCCCCCCGTCGAATCACTGCCGGAGGACGTGCCTGCCGAGCCGGAGACCGGCCGCCCGGGCTCCGTGGACGACTCGCCGGAGACCTCCGCGGGAGGCTACGGGGTGGCGGCGGACGCCAAGTACGTGCCGTTCGACGTCGTCGGCCCCACCCGCCGGGTGCTGCGCAACATGTCCGAGGTGCGCCACTTCTTCCGCGTCAACGACGTCCCAGTGTTCTTCGTGGGCGCCACGCCGTTCAACCTGCTGGGCCTGGACCGCTGGGTCCGCAACCTGTCCTACGTCTCGTACTACGACGGCTGGGACGGAGCCCACCCGCGCATCTTCACGCCCAAGGACAAGCCGGCCCGCGAGTTCGAGTCTGGCGAGGACATCAACAACTGGCTGCTGCGCCACCACGAGGTGCGCGCGCACATCGAGTCCCGCACGCCGCACGGCAACCGGCCCAAGATCGCCCTGGTCTTCTTCAATGAGGAGACGGAGGAGATCTGCGAGGAGCTCGGCTACGACCTGATCCTGCCCAAGGCGGAGCTGCGCGAGATGCTCGACTCGAAACTCGTGACCACGCGCCTCGGCAACGAGGTGGGCGTGCCGTCCGTGCCGAACGTCCTCACCACCGTGGACTCATGGGACGACCTGCGCGAGCAGTCCGAGGACTACGGGCTGGGCACGGACCTGGTGGTGCAGACCGCCTACGGGGACTCCGGCAAGACCACGTTCTTCATCGCCTCGGAGGAGGACTGGGAGAAGCACTCGGGCGAGATCGTGGGCCACGAGGTCAAGGTCATGAAGCGCATCAACAACGTGCCCGTGGCGGTGGAGGCGGTGCAGACGAGCGCCGGCACCATCGTGGGCCCGTTCATGACCGAGCTCACAGGCTATGCGGAACTGACCCCTTACCGCGGCGGCTGGTGCGGCAACGAAACCTTCCCAGATGTCCTGGACGACGAGACTCGGGCCGTGGCCGCAGGCATGGTGCGCCGGCTGGGCGACCGCCTGGGCCAGGAAGGTTACAAGGGCTTCTTCGAGGTGGACGTGCTTGTGGACACGGACACCAAGGACGTCTACCTGGGCGAGCTGAACCCGCGCATCTCCGGCGCCACGGCCATCACGCAGGTCACGGCAGGCGCATACGCGGACATCCCACTGTTCCTGTTCCACCTGCTGCAGTACATGGACGTCGAGGTCCAGCTGGACGTGGACGAGATCAACGAGCGCTGGGCCGAGCTCGCGGCCGTGGACGTGTGGAGCCAGGCAGTGGTCAAGGAGACCGGTCCCGGGGTGGCCCGGATCGACAAGGCGCCCCGCACCGGCCAGTACTTCGTGAACGCGGACGGCGAACTGGTCTTCCGCCGCGCGGCACTAGACTGGCACCAGCTCCAGAACTCGTCGGAAGTCTTTTTCATGCGGATCTACGGTCCCGGCGAGTTCCGCTGGAAGGGCGCAGACCTCGGCATCATCGTCTCGGTGGGACGGCTGCAGCGCGCCACGCGGGACGGGCTCGGCCTGAGCATCAGGGCCAAGCACCTGATCGAGTCCTTCCGGAACATGTACGCCGTGACTCCCCTGGTTCGCCCGGCAGGGGCCAGGGGATCCGCAGGTTTGAAGGCCTGACTTGCTGAGCGAAACCAGTAGCTCTCCTGGCGCGGGGGTCACTCTCAACAACTGGCAGACGCCCGAGCAGCTCGCGTGGTCTTTCCAGCACATCGCGGACATCCTGCCCACCGCCGTGATCTCGCGCGCCGCGGCACCCACCGCCCCGTTCGAGAGCGCACCCGCCCCCGTGGATGAGCTGCCCCTCGTCACGGTGGATGGCCGGTTCCTGACGGTGCGGGAGGTCATGGACTGGACGTACACGGACGGCTGGCTCGTGGAGCACGACGGCCGCCTGCTCGCGGAGCACTACCCGAGCGGCATGGCCCCGGGCACCCGTCATCTGCTGATGTCCGTGAGCAAGTCCCTGGTCAGCCTGGTGGCCGGCTCCCTGTGGGGCGCGGGCCTGCTGCACCCGGACGCGCCCGTGACCGCGTACGTGCCGCAGCTCGCGTACTCCGGCTACGCCGGCGCCACCGTGCGCCAGCTGCTGGACATGCGCACCGGCGTGCGGTTCTCCGAGGAGTACACGGATCCGGACGCCGAGGTGCGCCAGCTCGAGGAAGCCATCGGCTGGAAGGCGTGGACCCACCCGGGCCCGCGCAGCATGTACGAGTTCCTCCTGGGTCTGCAGAAGGTCCGGGAGCACGGCGGGCTGTTCGAGTACCGCTCGGCGGAGACCGACGTGCTCGGATGGATCTGCGAGGCCGCCGGCGGCGCGCGCATGCCTCAGCTGATGTCCCGTCTGCTGTGGAGCCGCATCGGCGCGGAGGAGGACGCCAACATCGGCGTGGACTCCACCGGCACAGGCATGTTCGACGGCGGCATCTCTGCCTCCCTGCGGGACATGGCCCGTGTGGGCCGCGTGGTGCTGGGCGACGGCGTGTCCATGACGGGCGCGCGGGTCACCCCGGCCGAGTGGATCCACGACACGCTCACCGGTGCACCGGACTCCCGGCAGGTCTTCGCAGACTCCCCCACGGACACCCGGATGCCCGGCGGCATGTACCGCAACCAGTTCTGGATTCCCCGTGAGGGCTCGGACGTGGTGCTCGCCCTGGGCATCCACGGCCAGATGATCTACGTGAACCGCCCGGCCCGCGTGGTCGCCGTGAAGCTCTCCAGCTGGCCGGTTCCGCAGGACGCGTGGATGCTGCTCAGCACCATCACGGCCTTCGACACGATCGCGGCGGCGGTGCAGGAAGGCCGCCTGTGAGCCTGGCCCGCCCCTACGAGGCCGTCCCCGGCAAGCTGCACCGCGTGAGCAGCTCGGCGGGCGTGGTGCTCGCCCCGAACCCCGGCCCCATGACGCTGGACGGGACCAACACCTGGATCCTCTCGGGCCGGGGTGAGGGCCCGGAGCACCCGCACTACGGCAACCACCCGTCAGCGCAGGGTCGCGGCGAGTGGCCCGGCCCCGACGTCGTCGTCGTGGACCCGGGCCCCGCGGACGAGGAGCATCTGCAGGCCGTCGCGGCCACGGGCACCGTGGTGCTGATCCTCGTGACGCATCGCCACGGGGACCACACGGACGGCATCGACCGGCTCCACGAGATCACCGGTGCCCCCGTGCGCGCCGCGCTGCCGCAGTTCTGCCGGGACAGCGGCGAACCGCTGCGGGACGGGGACTCCGTCCTGGCCGCCGGCGTGAGCATCCGCGTGATGGCCACCCCCGGGCACACCTCGGACTCGGTATGCCTGCGTCTGCCCCACGACGTCCCGGAGACGGTGCTGACGGGGGACACCGTGCTGGGCCGCGGCACCACCATGATCGATCACCCGGACGGCTCCCTGACCGACTACCTCGCCTCCCTCGAGCGTCTCTCGCAGCGCGCCGATGTCGTGGGCCTGCCCGCCCACGGGGACCCGTTGCCGGACCTGCGCGAGACGTGCCTGGAGCTGCTGCGGCACCGGCGCGCGCGCCTCGAGCAGGTGCGCGACGTCGTGAACAGGCTCGGCTCCGGGGCCAGCGTCGAGGCGGTCACGGACGTGGTCTACCCGGACGTGCCCGGCGGCGCGCGCCGCGCGGCCGAGCACTCGATCGCCGCGCAGCTCGCCCACCTGGACCGCTGAGCGCTCCTCCTGGGCACGACGAGGCCGCTGCCGCCGGTGCCCGCCAGCCTCACCCCTGGCTCGTGGCGGACTGCGCGTAGCCGGGCTCCCGGCGCTTGATCCAGGCGATAGCCGCGTATGTCACGGGCATGATCACGACCTCCACGAGGCACTTGTACACGTAGCCCACCACGGCGTAGTTCACGAACGCGGACCACGAGTCGATCCCGATCACGGGTGCGGCCACCGCGCAGAAGATCAACGTGTCCACGAGCTCCCCCACCAGTGTCGAGGAGATCAGCCGCGCCCACAGGTGCTTCTCGCTGGTGCGCTCCTTGACCTTGACCATCACGTAGGCGTTGAGCAGCTGCCCCACCAGGTAGCCCAGCAGCGAGCCGGCCACGATCAGCGGCACCGGGCCCAGCACCGCCTCGAACGCGGACTGGTTCTCGTAGAACGGGGCGGCCGGGAGGGCGATCACGATCCAGAACACCAGGGACGAGAACGCACCGAAGAAGAACGACGTGAGGATCGCCCGGCGGGCCGCGCGGAAGCCGTAGACCTCAGAGACCACGTCCCCCAGCACGTAGGCCAGGGGGAAGAGGAAGAAGCCGCCGTCCGTGATGACCGGCCCGAACTGCACGCCCTTCGTGGCCCCGATGTTGGAGAGCACGAGAATCACGCAGTAGCCCGCGAGGACGAGGTCGAAGTACGTGCGGGGGCGGCTTGCTAAGGCGGCCCCGCGTGCGGGAGGCGGGGCGGCGGCGTCACCGGACGGGGACACGACGGCGTGCGGCGCGGCGGCAGAAGGGCGCGGCGGGGTGGCGTGGGAAGACACAGATGTCCTTGGAGTCGAGGGACGTCGAGGGGACGTCGCCTGCCACCCGACGTCGCACCCAGTGTAGTGGGGCGTGGGGAACTCGCGGGGCCGGTGCGGGGCGGAGCACAATACTGTCCATGAGTGAAACCACACGAAACCAGCCGCCCGTCGCCATGACCGTCGCGGGCTCCGAGGCCACCGGCGGTGCCGGCGCGCTCGCGGACATCAAGACCTTCACCTCGCTGGGGGTCTTCGGCTCCCTCGCACTCACGTGCATCGTGGCGTTCGACCCGGAGAACGGGTGGGACCACCGCGTGACCCCCGTGGACCAGCAGACCCTGGCGAACCAGCTGCAGACCATCACCGCGGCATTCGACCTGGACGCCGTGAAGATCGGCATGCTCGGCCACCCGGACACCATCCGCACCGTGGCCACCGCCATGAAGGAGCTCCGGCCGAAGCACCTGGTGCTGGACCCCGTGCTGATCTGCAAGGGCCAGGAGCCTGGTGCCGCCCTGGACACGGACCAGGCGCTGAAGGCGGAGGTGCTGCCGCTGGCCACGTTCGTGACCCCCAACCACTTCGAGTCCCTCTCGCTGTCCGGGATGGAGTCCATCGACTCGGTGGAGGACCTCAAGGAGGCCGCGCAGCGCATCCACGACTCCTCGGGCGCCGCGGTGCTTGCCAAGGGTGGAGTGCGCCTGGCAGGAACGGACGCCGTGGACGTGTTCTACGACGGCTCCACCCTCGAGGTGCTCAGCGAGCCCAAGGTCAGCGAGGTGCCGGTCTCCGGCGCCGGGTGCTCCCTGGCCGCCGCCATCACTGCCGAACTCGCCAAGGGTGCCGCTCCCCTGGACGCCGCCCGGACCGCCAAGCGCTTCGTCACCGCCGGGATCCGGCACCGGTTGAGCTCGCGCCTGCCCTTCGACTCCCTGTGGCAGGGCGGGCTTGCCGCTGAGGTGTGACAGAACACCGGCACTGAGATTCCTGTAAGCCTGCCGGGAATGCCCTGTTGCGCAGGGCATTCCCGGCTCGGGTGGGGTGGAATGGAGGCAAGAACCCACGGCAGTCGGCAAGCCCTCCATTTTGCTGACAGAATCGGATAAGGTGTCGTTATGCCCCGCATCTCAGCCTCCAGCAACGCCGCACAGCGTGAGCGCACGCAGCGCTCCATTCTCGACGCGTTCGGAGAGCTGCTCTACAGCAACGGACTGACGGACCTCACGATGACCCGCGTGGCCAAGACTGCCGGTGTGGGCCGCACGGCGGTCTACAACTACTTCGCGGACATGGGCGAGCTGCTCGTGGCCTACGCCTTGGACAAGACCGAGCGCTTCGTCTCAGATCTGAACCGGGAGCTCGCCGCCGTGGAGAACCCGGTGGACCAGCTGGGCGTGTACATCCGCGTTCAGATCGAGGACCTCAGCCGCCGCCACCTGCCCCCCGGCCAGGCCATGCGCACTGTGCTCTCCCCGGAGGACTTCGCCAAGCTGGGCAAGCACGTGGCCCAGCTGCAGGCCGTGCTCTCGGAGATCCTGCAGCGCGCCATGGACGAGGGCTACCTGCCGCAGGGCGACACCGCCGAGCTGTCCCAGCTGGTGCATGGCTCCCTGACCGCCACGGCGGACCGCAGCAAGAGCGTGGAGAGCACCCGCGCCCAGAACGAGCGCACGCAGGCCACCGTCCGCTTCATCCAGCGTGGTCTCGGCGCCCAGTTCGACGCCGATTTCCACCCCGTGCGCCTGCCCGTCCAGCCCCCGGTGCTCAGCGCGGTCTCCTGAGCACCCTCCCCGAAGCACCGGCCCTCGCGTCACAATCCGTCGCAGGGGCCGTTTTCATGCGCAAACGTACCGGGTGGTCACTGGCCGGGCTACAGTTCTGCCATCCCCATCGGACGTGACGACGACGGCGCGCAGCGGCGGGCTGCCGGTCCCCCTGTGCATCGGGCTGGGTGCCGCGGTCGTCCGGAACAAAGGACCCTCTCATGGTCACTGTCTCCACCCTTCGCCGCTCATCCGCCACCGCCCTCGCGGCGCTCGTGCTGACGGCGGGCCTCTCCGTTGCCGGAGCCGCTCCCGCGGAGGCCGCCACTGTGCGGCCCTGCCAGGCAAGCGTCTCCGTCAAGCAGCCGCGCCAGTACACGACCACCGTGGTCAACGTGTCCAAGGTGGGCAACGGCGCGAAGGTCACGACGAGCGCCCGCTACAAGACGACCACAAACACCAAGTCCACCAAGGCCTCCACCCGTGGCACGGCCGCCGTGCGCTATCCCATTGCGGGGGCAATGCCGGGTCGCACGGTGCGCGTGGACGTCGTCGCCACCGGCGGGGGCACCACCTGGAAGTGCTCCACCACGTTCACGCCGCGCCGCAAGTAGGCACGGAGCGGGTCATCGGCGCATGATGCGGTAGCCGCGGCGGGGGTCGTAGCCGTGGACCTCGCGAGTGTCGAGCACAGCCATGAACGCGAGGACCTCCGCCGTGATGGCCTGGCCCGGCACCAGGATCGGGAAACCGGGCGGGTACGGCGTCACGAAGGCGGCCGAGACGGGTTCCTCGCCGCGCGCCACCCGCTCGCGCAGCGTGTCTCCCAGCACGTACTCCACGGCCCCGCGCTGACCTCGGTAGAAGGCGGCGCGCATGTCCCCGTCCGGCAGCACGCCGTCCGTGGCGTAGGGCGGGGCGAAGGAGCTGAAGTCCGGCAGAGGCGGCATCTCCCGCTCGTCCCGGGCGACGACGCTCGGGGCGCTCTGCGCCCAGTCCTCCTCGAAGCGTTCCGCGAGCTTCACCAGCACCTCGATGAGGTAGGCGATCGCGCTGCGGGAGGTGCCGATGTTCGTCATGAACAGCACGGTGTTGCGGCTCGTCTTGTTGACCTGGATCCCGTAGCGGTCCATGAGGTACTCGTGCTTGAACGTGTCCCCGTCCACACCCGTGCGGCTGATCTCGATGGTGATGCGTGAGGGGTCCACCACGAACTCGTCCTCGGCCCACGCCTTCCACATGGACGCCGTGCCGTCCCGCATGGGCATGGGCCGCTGGGTCTGCCGGTTCTCCGGCGGGATCAGGTGGTGTGCCGTGAGCACCGTGAAGGTCCTGCGCAGCAGCGGGTGCCGGGCAATCGCCTGGGCAAGACTCGTGGCGAGGTCCAGCTGCTTCTGCACGAGCTCGTAGCCCTCGAGCTCCACCTGCCGGCGCCCGATGTCCAGGGACGCGAGAATCTGGTAGTTCGGGGAGGTCGAGGTGTGCGTCATGAACGCCTCGTGGAAGGGGTCCTCCGCCTCCCGGAACCACTCCTGGTCGTAGACGTGGATCATGGACCCCTGCCGCAGCGCGGTGAGGGTCTTGTGCGTGGACTGCGTGGCGTACACCCGGATCTGGGCGTCCGGGGCGGGCACGAGCCGCTCGGCAAGCCAGACCTCGTCCGGTGCGGGGGTGCCGTCCGGGGCGTAGAGCCGCTCCTGCTGCTGCCGGTGGGCGGCCTCGTGGGCGCGGGTGCCGAGCCGGCGCTCGAGCCTGCGGGCTGAGGCCATGGCCGTACGCCGTCGTGTCACGGGGTGGAACGCGGCGAACGCAAACCACGCCTCGTCCCACAGGAACACGAGGTCGGGCTTGATGGCCAGACACTCCGCCATGACCCGCTCGGGGTCGTAGACGATGCCGTCGAAGGTGCAGTTGGTCAGCGTGATCATGCGGACCTCGCCCAGGCGGCCCTGCGCACGGTAGTCCAGCAGCAGCTGCTTGATCCGGCTCAGTGGGACGGCCCCGTAGAACGCGAAGTCGTTGAGCGGGTACGCCTCCAGGTAGGCCGGTCGGGCGCCGGTGAGCATCACGGCGTGGTGGTGGGACTTGTGACAGTTGCGGTCCACCAGCACCACGTCGTTCGGCGCCGTGAGCGCCTGGTGCACGATCTTGTTCGCCGTGGACGTGCCGTTCGTGACGAAGAACGTGTGCTTGGCCCCGTATGCGCGGGTGGCCAGGTCCTGCGCCTTCTTGATCGCCCCGGTGGGTGCGAGCAGCGAGTCCAGCCCGCCCGACGTCGCGCTCGTCTCCGCGAGCAGCAGGTTCAGTCCGTAGAAGTCCGAGAGGTCACGGATCCACGGGGAGGACATCACCGAGCCACCACGAGCCACCGGCAGCGCGTGGAACACCCCCACGGGGCGCCGGGCGTGCTCCTGGATGGCTGAGAAGAAGGGCGTGTCGTAGAGGTGCGAGACCCGGCGCAGCAGAGACAGGTGCAGCTCCAGCTGGTCCTCGCGCCGGAACACCCGCCGGAACCGCCGGGTCAGCGCCCCGGCCAGGTCCTCGATGTGCGCGCCCGCCACCAGGTAGAGGTCGAGTTCCGGACGCAGCCCTGAGAGGGTGTCCGCCAGCCCGAGCACCCGCTGCACTGACGCGAGCGAGCTGCGCCCGGACGCGGCCCCCGGGACCACCTGCTCGCGCGCCAGGCGGACGGTCTCCGTCAGGTCCTTGCTGAACTTCTCCCGCGTGTGCTCACTGAAACCGGGGCGCAGCACGCACGCAAGGATGTGCGGGTTCGTGAGGACCGCTGCCACGGCGTCGTCCGCGGACGGGACGATCACGTAGTCGTAGACGAAGTCGTCCGCGGGGTTGCGCAACCGCAGCGTCTCGACGCGCAGGGCGTCCCTGTCCTGCGGCCGGATCTGGTCGACCACCAGGACCTCGAAGCGCGGCCGGGTCTCCTCGTCGTTGAGCTGCTCCGCGCGCTCCTGCTCGTCGAGGAAGTCGTCCCGGGGCTCCTCCGGGAGGGAGTCCCTGCGCAGCCGCCGGACCACGCGCCGGATGCGGTCCTGGGCGGTAGGGTAGTCGCCCGCCTCGAGCAGGTCGCGGATGGCCATCACGTAGCGCTGCCCGAAGCCGCCCCAGTAGAGCTCGATGGTCTCCAGCGCCCGGAGGTTGCGCTGGATCTCGCCGTCGCCCGCGAGCGCCTCCGCGTGGTCGTGGTCCGTGGCCAGTCGCTTGACCGCGAACCCCAGATACTCCCAGCAGTCGCTGCGCAGCCGCCACGTGGACACCGGCGTCCCGGGGTCGCGCTCCATGGGGGCCGGGCGGGCGGAGATCCCCCGGGAATCCTGCGCGCGCGGTGCGGCGGCGTCGTGCGGCCGTGGTGTCATGGTTCCCCGATCATCGACTGTGTCCTGGCTCACGGTCAAGGATACGCACGGGGGCTCCTGTGGCCCGGGTCTGCGGCGGGATGTGAACCTACGGGCCCGGGTCGGGGGACGACGGCGCCCGAGGGCCTGGAGAGTCGGGGATCGGAGCCCCGGCACCTCCGCAACCCCGGGAGTCCAGGGGTCCCGGGGCGTACGAAAATACCCCCTGACCGGCATTTCTGCGGGTCAGGGGGTATTTCCTGCGGCGGAGGATGGGGGATTTGAACCCCCGAGGGCGTTAACCCAACACGCGTTCCAGGCGTGCGCCATAGGCCGCTAGGCGAATCCTCCAGGCATGCACGTGCGCCACTGACGCGGGCAACGTGCGGAAATCAGCATAGCGGAGGTCGGGCGCTGGACGCGAATCGCCGTCGCCACCGGGTGGCGGAGGGGCGGTTCGAACTCCTGGCGTGAGTGGGCTAAAGTATGGGTCAGCCCCTCGTGTGGCGCCATCTCGTAAAACTCCCCCAGGGCCGGAAGGCAGCAAGGGTATATGGGCTCTGGCGGGTGCACGGGGGGTCTTCTCATTCCCGCTCCCCACCCCCGCGAGCACCCGGTGCGTGTCCGAGACCCCCGCTAAGGTTTCCTACGTGACTACAGCCCTGTACCGCCGCTACCGCCCGGAGACCTTCGAGGACGTCATCGGTCAGGAGCACGTGACCGAGCCCCTCATGACGGCTCTGCGCAAGAACAGGGTGAACCACGCCTACCTCTTCTCCGGGCCGCGCGGCTGCGGCAAGACCACCTCGGCCCGCATTCTCGCGCGCTGCCTGAACTGCGCGGAGGGCCCCACTGCCACGCCCTGCGGCCACTGCGAGTCCTGCCGGGACCTTGCCCGGGACGGTGCCGGCTCCCTGGACGTCATCGAGATGGACGCCGCCTCTCACGGCGGCGTGGACCATGCCCGTGACCTGCGCGAGCGCGCCACCTTCGCGCCCGTGCGGGACCGCTACAAGATCTTCATCATCGACGAGGCTCACATGGTCACGCGCGAGGGCTTCAACGCGCTCCTGAAAATCGTGGAGGAGCCGCCGGAGCACGTGAAGTTCATCTTCGCCACCACGGAGCCGTCCAAGGTCCTCACCACCATCCGTTCCCGCACGCACCACTACCCGTTCCGGCTGGTGCCCCCGGAGCCGCTCATGACGTACCTGGAGCAGCTGTGCCGGGAGGAGGGCGTGGCCACCGAACCGGGTGTGCTCTCCCTCGTGGTCCGCGCCGGCGGCGGCTCCGTGCGCGACTCGCTCTCCGTGCTGGACCAGCTCATGGCCGGCTCGGACGAAAACGGCATCACCTACGACCTCGCCGTCGCCCTGCTGGGCTACACGCACGCCGCTCTGCTCGACGACGTCGTGGACGCCTTCGCCGCCGGGGACGCCGCCACGGTCTTCTCCTCCGTGGACCGGGTGATCCAGACGGGCCAGGACCCCCGCCGCTTCGTGGAGGACCTGCTGGAACGCTTCCGGGACCTTGTAGTTGTCAACGCGGTGCCGGACTCCGCGGACAACATCCTGCACGGCATGCCCACGGACCAGATCAACCGGCTGCGCAACCAGAGCACCCAGCTGGGCGCGGCGGAGCTGTCCCGGTCCGCGGACATCATCAACGAGGCGCTCAACGAGATGACGGGCGCCACCTCCCCGCAGCTGCACCTGGAGCTGCTGTGCGCGCGGATCCTGCTGCCCGCCGCGGACCACACCACGCGCGGCATCACCTCCCGCGTGGACCGGCTGGAGCGGCGCCTGAGCATTCCGCGCGGAGCCGGGATCCGGCAGGGAACGGGGCACACGGCGTCGTCGTCCGCCGGGACTGCGGCGCCCGAATCTGCAGCGCCGGAACCCGCTGCGGCCGCGCCCCCTCCCACGGTGACAGCGGTCCTCGGGACCTCCTCGCCGGTCGTCGAGCAGCCACGCCGCGAAGAGCAGGACGGGCCCTCGCTGCCGGTCGCCCCGGACGGCTCAGCACCGGCCGGCGCGGGCGGGAACGGCTCGGCCGAGGGACGGCCCGCTGAGCAGACCCCGGATGCCCAGGAGCCCACCGACCCGCAGGACGAGTCCGAGGAGACGGAGGGCAGCGCCCACCCCGCGGCGGGTGAGCCCGTGCCGGAGCAGGCCCGCGGACCCCAGGCGCAGCATCCCCCGGCCGATGGCACCGTCGACGTCTCGCAGCCGTCCTCGCGCTCCGGTTCCGGGGCGCAGGAGGGGCCGTCCCGTCCAGCGCAGCCGCACGCACCCGCCGCGCCGTCGGACTCGGGCTCCGGACCCGGCACTGCGCGCCCCCAGGACGACGCACCCGCCACACCCTCGACCGGCGCCCCCGCATCCGACAGGTCCACGTCCAGCACGTCGGCACCCGTCGGTGCCTCCACCACGGACGACGTCTCCGAGCGCACCGCCTCCCGGGAGGCCGCCCCGCAGCCGCCGCAGGTTCCCGACGAGCAGAGCGCGCCGAGCGACGTCACCAGCGGGGAGCTCGAGCTGCTGCGCTCCTCGTGGCCCGAGATTGTCTCCGCCCTGGCGGAGATCCGTCGTGTCGCCTGGGCCATCACCGTGCGCGGGACACCCATCTCGTACGAGAACGGCACGCTGCGGATCGCGTTCGAGGGCGACGGCGACATCCTCAACTTCCCCCGCTTCGAGGCGGACGTCCGCACCGCCATCCAGACCGTCGTGGGCCTGGACTGCGCCGTGGAAGCCGTGCGCCCCGGAGACACACAGGGCCGCTCCCGGAGCCAGGAACCCGGAGGCCCGGGCCCCCGTCCAACCACCGCCCCCGGCGGGTCGAACGGGTCCCCCAACCGGCCGAACGGGCAGAGTCCATCCGGCACTCAGGGTTCCTCGCGTGGCTGCGGCCCGTCAGGAGGAGTGCCGGCCGCACGGGCACCCACCGGCGGAGGCTCCCGCGATCAGCCCGACTACTTCCGCGAGCCCGAGGGATTCGGTGTCAACCGCCGCCGTAGCCCGCAGAATCGGGACACCGCTCCGTCGCGGACCGCCACCGCTCCCGCGGAGGACGACGAGCCCGTCACGTCATGGTCCGTCGCCGCCATCCCGCAGCCGGGTTCCACCACGACGCCGAGCACGGGCCCCGGCGCCACCTCCGACGCGCCCGACGTGGCCCACGCTGCTGACGCTGCGGCTATGTCCGGCCCCCCGGGGGGCGAAGATTCCACGTCGGAGCGCCCCCGGCGGGAGCACGGTGGGCCCGAGCGGAGTGCGGCCATCACGCCCAACGCTGTCGGCTCGGAACCTTCTGACCACGGGGATCCCACAGATCCCCCCGCGGTGGCCGCACAGCCGGACGTGCCGGGATCCCCTGCGGGGGAGCTGGCTGAGGGAGAGTCCGCAGAGGCGGTAACCGAGGACCCCGGGCTGGCAGCGCCGGGGACGTCCGTGCCCGGTCCGATGTCGTCGGCCCCACCGTCATCCCAGTCCGAGTCCTCGCAACGGTCCGGAGGATGGTCTCAGCCCGGGGGCTCTGCCGCGACCGGAGCCTCGTCTCGGACCGGTCAGCCCGTGGATTCTTCCCCCTCCGGATTCCCGCACCAGTCCTCGCCTCAGTCATCGCGCGGGACAGATCGTCACGCGGACCGCGGGCCAGAGTACTGGAGCCCGGACGAAACCCCGCCTCCCCCGGAGGACGAGCCGCCCGCGGACATGTACGACGCCCCGCTCAGTCGGACACGACCGGTCCTGCACCGGGGCACCTCGGCAGCAGATCAGGCGGCGGCCCCCGGATCCGGAGCCCAGGTATCGGCGAGCACCGGTGTTGGCGGCGCAGGGTCGGGCTCCGGCGCTGGCCCTTCCCCCCGCCCCGGAATGAACGACGCTCCTGGCACCGGCGAAGGCAGTGACAGTGACAGCCGCAGCCCCGGTGCCACCGGCATTGGACGGGGCACCGGCCCCAGCAACGGCAACGGCAACGGCAACGGCAACCAGGGTGGCGATACCGCATCTGCGGGCTCGCAGGTCAGACCCCCGGGGAGCCGCCCCAGCTGGCGCGAACGCCACGCGGCCGCGATCGCCGCGGCAGGTGGCACCAACCCCGGGGCTGCGGACCACCACGGCCGACAGCGCGGCGAGGGTTCCGGCAGCGGCGTCGAGGACGAGAACTTCGTCCCCGGTGCGGACGACGAGTCCCTCGAGGACTCATCCCTGTACGGTCGGGCCGCGATCGAGCGGATCCTGGGTGGCATGCTGATCGACGAACGAGCACACGACGCGAACCAGTGAACCGTGCGCCCCGTCCCCGTGTGCCGAGCGCACAGGCCGCAGCGGGATGGGGATCCCGGTCCTGTCCCCGGAGCGCGCCAGCCCGGGGACAGGACGTGGTCCGGCCCTCCGGAGCAGACAAGTTGCACCCGCGCACGGGGCACAGGGCACAGGGCACACAGCACAAATTCCACGATCCAGCACGCGGAGCCCGGATCCCGGAGCGCAGAGCCTGGGGCGAGCGAACGGGGCGGCGTCATCGAGCGGGCGACTCCCGCACCGCAGACTACTGAAGGAGCAGGGTGTACGAAGGACCGGTTCAAGACCTGATCGACGAGCTGGGCAGGCTGCCCGGCGTGGGCCCGAAGTCCGCCCAGCGCATCGCGTTCCACCTGCTGGACGCGGACAAGGATGAGGTCCAGCAGCTCGTGGACGCAATCACCACGGTGAAGACCTCCGTGTCCTTCTGCGTGATCTGCGGCAACGTCACCGAGCAGGAGGAGTGCGCCATCTGTCGTGACGCCCGCCGGGACCGCAGTGTGATCTGCGTGGTCGAGGAGTCCAAGGACGTCATGGCCATCGAACGCACCCGCAGCTTCCGGGGCCTCTACCACGTGCTCGGCGGTGCCATCTCCCCGCTGCAGGGCGTGGGCCCGGACCAGTTGCGCATCCGTGAGCTGATGACCCGCCTGTCGGACGAGACCGTGCAGGAGATCGTCCTGGCCACGGACCCCAACCTGGAGGGTGAGGCGACCGCCACCTACTTGTCCCGGCTGCTGAAGACCCTCGGCATTCGCGTGACCCGCCTGGCGTCCGGACTGCCCGTGGGCGGTGACCTCGAGTACGCGGACGAGGTCACGCTGGGCCGCGCGTTCGAGGGACGCACGGTGGTCTCCGAGGCTGGCTGACACGCGGCGTCGGGCCCGGAAGTCACCGCCGACGTGTGTGACCTGCGCCGTCCCACCGGCTCGGGGCCGCGGCGGGTGAGCCGATAGCATGGGCACTGATCCCCGTCACCACCCGCCCGTCGGGATGCGTGCCTGCCCGTGAGAGGAATGCATGAGCCTCATTGTCCAGAAGTACGGCGGTTCGTCCGTCGCCGATGCCGACGGCGTGCGTCGGGTCGCCCGGCGGGTCGCCGAGACCAGGAACGCCGGGCACCAGGTCGTGGTCGTGGTCTCCGCCATGGGCGACACCACGGACGACCTGCTGGATCTCGCCAACGAGGTCGCCCGCACGCCACCGGCCCGCGAGTTGGACATGCTGCTGACCTCTGGGGAGCGGATCTCCATGGCGCTGCTGGCCATGGCCATCTCGGACCTCGGGGTGCCCGCGCAGTCGTTCACCGGCTCCCAGGCCGGGATGATCACGGACGGCGCCCACGGGGCCGCGAAGCTCGTGGAGGTCAGCCCGCTGCGCGTGAGCGAGGCGCTCGAGGCCGGCAACGTGGCCATCATCGCCGGCTTCCAGGGCATGAACCGCACCTCCAAGGACATCACCACGCTCGGCCGTGGCGGTTCGGACACCACCGCCGTGGCTCTGGCCGCCGCGCTGGACGCGGACGTGTGCGAGATCTACTCGGACGTGGACGGGGTCTACTCCGCGGACCCGCGCATCGTGCCCTCCGCCAGGAAGCTGGACCAGGTCTCCTCCGAGGAGATGCTCGAGCTCGCGGCCAACGGCGCCAAGATCCTGCACCTGCGCTGCGTGGAGTACGCCCGCCGTTTCGGCGTGCGGCTGCACGTCCGCTCGTCCTTCACCCACAACCAGGGCACCTGGGTGATTCCCAGCCCCGATGAGATGCCCACGCCCCAGAAGGAGATTCCCTTGGAACAGCCGTTGATCGCCGGTCTCGCGCATGATCGCAGCCAGGCCAAGATCACGATCGTCGGAGCGCCGGATCACCCGGGCATCGCCTCCCGGATCTTCCGCCTGCTGGCGGACTCCAAGGTCAACGTGGACATGATCGTGCAGAACGTCTCCACGGGCGAGCACCCCCTCACGGACGTGTCCTTCACCCTGGACGAGTCCCAGGGTGAGCTGGCCATGAACCTGCTGCGCGCCGCCGAGGAGAAGATCGGCTACACCCGCCTGGACTACAACAGCGAGGTGGGCAAGCTCTCCCTGGTGGGCGCGGGCATGAAGACCAACACGGGCGTGGCGTTCACGTTCTTCGAGGCCCTGGCGGACGCGAACGTCAACGTGGACATGATCTCCACCTCCGAGGTGCGCATCTCGATCGTCACCGGCGTGGACAGACTCGACGACGCCGTGCGAGCCGTCCACACCGCCTTCGGCCTGGACTCGGACGAGACCGCCACGGTCTACGGCGGCACGGGACGCTGACCCGGGCTTCCACCCATGGCCTCTGACACCTCCGACCGCGCGACCTCCGGCATCCCCGAGAGCACGGGCGCCCCTGGCACCCCGGGGGCCGACGCCGTGCGAGGCCCCGCTGGTGCCCCGGCGCACGAGACCGCCCCAGGGCCCGTGACAGCCCCGGGGAGTGACGCCGCCGCGGGGCCCGACGCCGCTCGGGCACCAGACGCGCGCCCGGAACCGGAGCAGGGCGCCGTCGAGGACCCGCTGGCCCTGGCCAACCAGCTGTGCTTCTCGCTGTCGGTGGCCTCGCGCACGGTGGTGCAGAGCTACCGCCCGGTCCTGGAACCGCTGGGGCTCACGCACCCCCAGTACCTGGTGATGCTCGCGCTGTGGGGCTCCGCCCCGCGCACGGTGAAGGACCTCGCGGAGCAGCTGAACCAGGACTCCGCCACCATCTCGCCGCTGCTCAAACGGCTCGAGGCCCGGGGGTACGTGACGCGCGAGCGCGATCCCCACAACGAGCGCGCACTGGCCGTTGCCCTCACCCCGGAGGGCACGGCCCTGCGGGAGCGGGCACGGGAGGTCCCGCTGCGCATGATGCAGCGGCTGAACATCGGCCCGGACCAGGTGCACGCCCTCAACGAGCAGATGCACCGGCTCATCACCAGCGCCCGGGACCTCGGCGATGCCTGAGCCCACCTCAGGCGCAGCCAACCTGCTCACGTGCATGCCCCGCGAGGAGTGGACCCGCCGTGCAGAGGCGCACGAGGCGCGCGTGAGGCCGTGGACCCAGCCCTTCCTGGACCGGCGGTTCCGCGGGGAGAAGCACCCGGTGGAGGACTTCCTCTTCACCTACTACACACTCTCCCCCGGCCAGTTCACGCGCTGGCACCCGGGCCCCGGGGTGGTCCTCCTGGACGCCCCGGAGCGCGAGGAGTGGACGTTCTACCGTGCCGCCACGTCCGCGGAGCTGACGGCGGCGGGCGCGCCCGAGGGCGCGAGCGGCGTCGTCGTGGCGGCCGAGGCCTTCCTCACCAAGCGCGAGACGGCGGTGCGGTTCACCCGCGAGCTGCTCGGCAGAACAGCAGCCAACCCCGCGACCTTCGACTGCTTCGGGCTGCACGAGTGGGCCATGGCGTACCGGGCCGAGAGCAACGGGGTGCGCCACGAGGACGCACCCCTGCGGCTGGGAGCCGAGGGCACGGACGAGGTGGTGGAGACCCACAGGATTCGCTGCTCCCACTACGACGCGTTCCGCTTCTTCCAGCCGCAGGCGGTGGAGCGCAACCAGCTGCAGCCCACCCGCGAGACGCAGCGCAGGATGGAGCAGCCCGGCTGCCTGCACGCCACCATGGACCTCTACAAGTGGGCGTACAAGCTGCTGCCGGTCGTGGACTCGGACCTGCTGGCCGACTGCTTCGAGCTCGCGTGGGACGTCCGCGCCACGGACATGGCGGCCTCCCCCTACGACCTCCAGGACTGGGGCGTGGAGCCCGTGCGCATCGAGACCGCGGAGGGCAAGGCAGAGTACGTGCGCCGGCAGCGTGCCTTCGCCGTGCGCGGTGCCGCGCTGCGCCCCCGGCTGGTGGCCGCCACGGACCGGCTGCTGGCGGTCGCGGCGTGAGCTGGCACGAGGTTCCCGACGCCGCCGCGGTCGCCCGGGCGCTCGCGGAACCGCTCAGCGCGGTGCCGGTGCGCGTGGCCGGGCGGGAACTGGTGCTCACCAGGGACGGGGATGGACGGCTGCGCGCCCTCACGAACGAGTGCCCCCACCAGGGCGCCACCGTGTGCCGGACTGCGAGCTCCGGGGAGGACCACCTGGAGTGCCCCAACCACTTCTGGGTCTTCGACCTCGCGGGGACATTCGAGGGCTCGCGCCTGGCCCTGGCCGCCGGACGCACCGCGCCGCGGGACCCTGCCAAGGACCTCGCGGGACACCCGTGCCGGGAGGTGGGCGGCGGCGTCGAGGTGCAGCTGTGACTGTCGAAACACAGCGGTGAGCGTCGAGGGCGCTGCCGGTCCGGCGCGTCAGGCCACGTGCACGTACCGGTGCTCGGGGCGGCCGCGGCTGCCGTAGCGCAGCTCCAGGCGCACTTCACTGCGCTTGACCATGGCCGAAAGGTAGCGATGGGCGGTGGCCCGGGAGATCCCCACGGCCCGGGCCACGTCCATCACCGTGACCTCACCGCCCTCCACCACGGCGGCCAGCACCGAGCTCTCCGTGGCGGACGCGCTCGGCCCTGAGGACGTCTCCTCCGCACCCGTCACCGCGCGCCGGGCCCGGTCGATCGCCGCCTGGTCCAGGGGCCCGGGAGCGTCCAGCTGGCGGCGGTAGCGGGCGTAGCTGCGCAGCTTCGACATCAGCACCTCGGGCTCGAAGGGCTTGAGCAGGTAGGCGAGCGCCCCGCGCCGGAACGCCGCCGTGACGGTGGCACGCTCAGACGCGGCCGAGAGCACGAAGGCGTCCACGTCCACGGCGCGCAGCACGTCCAGCCCGGAGCCCTGGGGGAAGTACATGTCCACGAGCATGAGGTCCGGTGACGTCTCGGCCACCGCCCTGCTCACGGCCCGCAGGTCGTGCACCGGCGGCAGCGCCGTGAACCCCGGGACGGCGTCCACGTAGCCCACGTGCAGCGCGGCCACGTGGAAGTCGTCGTCGATCACCAGCACCCTGAAGTCGCTCATGAGTCCCCCTGCTCCGTGTCCGTTCCTGCCGACAGCACGCCCGGCAGCCGCGCGACGAAGACCGCGCCCTGCCCCTCCTCCGCCCCGCCGGGGTCCGCGAGCCACACGTCCCCGCCCATCGTGCGGGCCAGCCGCCGGGAGAGGCTGAGCCCCACCCCGTGGCCGTGGGCGTCCAGGCCCGGCTCCTCGCGCGTGCTGACCCCGGAGGCGAAGATGTCCAGCCCTGGGGCCACGCCCGCGCCGGAGTCCGCCACCGCCAGGTGCAGCGTGGAGCCCTCCCCGATGAGGTCCACCTCCACCCACAGGCCGTTCTCCCCGTTCACCTGCGCCGATGCAGGCGCCTCGACCACCGCGGTCAGGGCGTTGTCGATCAAGTTGCCGAGGATGGCGGTGACGTCCTGCGCCTCCACGAGCTGGCCCTCCAGCACCGTCTCCGGCCCCACCCGCAGGTCGACGCCGCGCTCGTGGGACTGGACCCCCTTGGCGCCGATGAACGCGCGCAGGAACGGGTCCGTCACTGCGGAGATGTTCGCAACGGGATCCCGTACGGGCCCGGAGGCCATGATCTGCGCGACGTAGGTCCGGGCGTGCTCGTTCTCCCCGTTGGCGAGCAGCCCGGAGATGGTGTGCAGCCGGTTGGCGAACTCGTGGCGCTGGGCGCGCAGGGCATCGGTGATCGCGCGCATGGCGGAGAGCCGGCTGCGCAGGTCCTCCACGGCGGTGAGGTCCCGCAGCAGCACCACCTGGCCGAGGTCCACGCCGTCCCGGTGCACGCCCTGCACCTGGGCGCGGATGGAGCGGTGGGAGGTGTCCAGGCGGATGATCGACGCCTCGGCACCCTCCCCGGAACGCTGCCCGGTGATGGCCTGGGTAAGGGCGTCGTCGAATCCTGCCTGCCTGTACGGCCTGCCCACCACGTCCGCGGCCTCGGAGCGCCGTGGGAGGTCGAGCATCATGCGCGCCGCCTTGTTGCGAATGCTGATCCGCCCGTCCGGACCGATGCCGATCACGCCGTCCTCCACGCCGTAGAGCACCGCTTCCTGGTCCCGCACGAGCTGCGCCATCTCCTCCGGCTCGAGTCCCAGGGTGGTGCGGCGCAGCCACCGCACAAGCAGCGCCGCGGCGCCCGCGGCGAGCGCCATGGCGAGCACGGCGATGATCGCGATGGACACGGCCGCCTGGCGCACCTGCCCGGTCACGGCCGAGACGGGAACGCCCACGCTGACCTCACCGACCACGCGCTGGCCGTCCCGCACGGGCACCTTCGCGCGCACGGACTCGCCGAGCGTTCCGGCCTCGCGCGAGACGGACTCCCGCCCGCCCAGTGCGTCCGGGGACGTGCTGACCTCCTGGCCGAGCTCGGCGGTGTCCGGGTGGGAGAGACGCAGACCGTGGTCGTTGGTCACCACCACGAACAGCGCCCCGGTGCGCTGGCGCACCGCTTCCGCACGCTGCTGCACGGGCCCGTCCGCGAGAGTCACTGCGTCCAGGGAGGTGGCCCCGGAACTCTCCCGTGCGGCGTCGACGACGGCGGGGTCGGCGGCGAGTGTGCGCCCGATCCCCAGGGCCTCCCGCTCCGCCTGGTCGTACACCCGCTCCACGCTCAGCACGAGCACCGCGGCGAGACACAGCACGACGATTCCGGCCACGATCCCGAACAGCACCACCAGCATGCGGGTGGTGAACGTTCCCGCGGGGGTGCGTCCGGTGGTCATGGGGTCATCCTAGGTCTCGGAACACCTCCTGAGCACAATGCGCACAAACAGCGCAACGAGCACATTCAGCGGCAATGAGCACAACGGCTCCCACGAGCCCTCCCGCCCCTAGCGTGTGATGCAGCACACGCCATCTTTGGCTCCGGCCCACACGCCGTCGTCCACCCACACCCCCCAGGAGACGCCCATGCTCGTCGTACTCGGGTTCCTGATGATCGCCACCTTCATGGGGCTCATCATGAGCAAACGCCTCACACCCCTGCTCGCCCTGATCATCGTCCCCACGGTGTTCGGCCTCTTCACGGGCGCGGGTTTGGGCCTCGGCGACATGGTCATGGACTCGGTCAAGGACATGTCCTCCACCGCCGCCCTGCTGATGTTCGCGATCATCTACTTCGGGCTGATGATCGACGTGGGACTCTTCGACAAGCTCGTGAACCTGATCGTGCGCGCCACCGGCCACGACCCCGCCAAGGTGGTGGTGGGAACCATGATCCTCACGGCCCTGGTCTCACTGGACGGGGACGGCTCCACCACCTACATCGTGGTCACCGCGGCCATGCTGCCGGTCTACCAGCGCCTGGGCCTGAGTCCAGTGGTGCTCACGTGCGTGGCCGGCCTGACCAACGGCGCACTGAACATCGTCCCGTGGGGCGGGCCCACCGCGCGCGCCTCGGCCGCCCTGAAGGTCGAGGCCACGGACATCTTCCTGCCCATGCTCCCCTCCCTCGGCGCGGGTCTCGTGGTCATCTTCGTCTTCGCCGTGATGCTCGGGCGCTCCGAACGACGCCGCCTGGCCGTGGCCGACCCCGCCCGCTGGGGCGCCGGTACCACCGTGGGCGCGGGCTCCGGCAGCGCGGGTACCGCGGTTGCCACAGGCTCACCCGCGCCCGTGAACATGGGCCTCACCGACACCGCCCTGGACCCGAATCGCGAGTCCCTGCGCCCCAAGCTGTTCTGGTTCAACCTGGTGCTCACCGTGGCCATCATGGTCCTGCTCGTGGTGGACGTGGTCCCCCTGCCCTACCTGTTCATGGTGGGCAGCGCGATCGCCCTGCTGGTGAACTTTCCCAGGATGACGGACCAGGCCAAGATGGTGGTCTCCCACTCCTCCTCGATCATCGCCGTGGTCTCCATGGTGATGGCCGCCGCTGTCCTCACCGGCATCCTCTCCGGCACCGGCATGGTGGACGCCATGTCCCAGTGGCTCGTGGCCGTGATCCCCTCCAGCATGGGTCCGTACATGGCCGTGCTGACCGGGCTCATCAGCATCCCGGCCACGTTCTTCATGAGCAATGACGCCTTTTACTTCGGCGTCCTGCCGGTGCTCACGGAGACCGGCGCGCACTACGGGATCCCCGCCGTGGACATGGCCCGCGCCTCCATCACGGGCCAGCCCGTGCACATGCAGTCGCCGCTGGTCCCCGCGATCCTGCTGCTCGTCTCCCTGGCGGGCGTGCAGCTGGGCGACCACCACAAGAAGGTGCTCTGGCGCGCCCTGGTGGTCTCGCTGGTCATGCTCGTGGTGGGCGTCCTGGTGGGCGCGGTGGCCATCGGCTGACGACGTCGCACCACCCTCGGCCAGCGGGTCCACCTCCACGGGGTGGGCCCGTTCTCCGTGCCGGAGGGTGCCGGTAGATTTGCCCATCATGAGCCCCGCCACTCCTTCCGCCCGACGTCGCGACACGGCTCGCGCCGCCGGTTCCGCGGCACCCGGCTCCTCGCCCGGCACCTCGCGGCGGGGCTCTGGGGACGCAGCCTCCTCCCGCGCGGCCGCGCGCACGGAGCCACGCCTGGCCCTGTGCCGACCGCGCACCGTCGAGACCTTCTGCGGGGACGTGTACGCCGAGGAGAGCCTGGAGGGCCTCATGATCCGCGCCGCCGCATGGGCGGACCGCGACCTCCACGGCCTCACCCTGCTGGACTGCACCCTGCAGGGTGCAGAGCTGGACGGCGCGAACCTCAAGGGCGCACGGATCCACGACACCGAACTGGCAGAGATCAGCGCGCCCTCCCTCGCCGCGCCGGAGTCCTCGTGGTCCACCGCGTCGGTGCGGGACTCGCGGATCGGGGCGGCGGTGCTGCACGGCGGCGCCTGGCGCTCGGTGCTCGTCACCGGGTGCAAGATCGACTTCCTCAACCTGCGGGACACCACGCTGCAGGACGTGGTCTTCGAGAACTGCTCGTTCCGGGACGTGGACCTCGTCAACGCCCGCGCCACCCGCGTGGCCTTCCGCGACTGCCGCGCCGAGACGCTGGACGTGCGCTCCGCCCAGTTCGACGCCGTGGACCTGCGCGGGCTGGAGTTCACCCGCGTGGACGGGCTCGCCGCGCTGCGCGGCACGGTGCTCGACGAGCAGCAGCTCATGGCACTGGCCCCGGCGCTCGCCCGGCACCTGGGCATCGACGTCCGCTGACACCGTCGAAGCCGCCCCTGGGCAGTACAGAGCGGCTACCGTCATCCCCCTCACGGGCTTTGGCGCTTCACTAAGGTATGCCTATCCTTGCTGGGTGACTTCGCGCCCCTCGGTCCCGGCCGATGCCCCTGCCGCCTCCGCACCGGCCGATCCGGACGCAGCCGGAGCGGGCGCGGCCGACCTCGAGGCCACCGACCCCGTGGCACCCGCCCGACGCCGCGGCGTCGTCTTCTGGTTGCCCGTCCTCCTGATCGCGGCGATCGCGGGACTCTTCCTGCTGAGCCTGCTCGTGGGCGGGCGGCTGAACACCCTGGCCGAGGGATGGCAGCGCATCCCCCAGGCCTTCACCTATGCGTTCGCGCCGCAGCGGCTTAACCCGGATGCCCAGGCCGACGACCTCGTGACCGTGATGGGTCTGCTGCGCCTGCCGCGCACCCTCGGGGCACTGCTCGTGGGCGCGGCGCTGGGCATGGCCGGTACCGTGATCCAGGGCCACACGCGCAACCCCCTCACCGATCCTGGCATCCTGGGAATCAACGCCGGTGCGGCCGCCGCCGTG
The DNA here is from genome assembly GCF_039532055.1 of Kocuria salsicia. Classification (NCBI taxonomy): domain Bacteria; kingdom Bacillati; phylum Actinomycetota; class Actinomycetes; order Micrococcales; family Micrococcaceae; genus Kocuria; species Kocuria salsicia. The sequence continues at coordinate 65,977 of NZ_BAAARF010000010.1, forward strand.
GTTCTGAGCATCGTGTGGGGGTGGGTGTCCTCCCCCCTGGGTTATGTGTGGCCCGCGCTCATCGGCTGCGCGCTGGTCACGGCCGCGGTCTTCGCGCTGTCCTCCACGGGCTCCAGCGCGGCCAACCCCCTGAGCATCATCCTGGCCGGAGCGGCACTGTCCGCAATCCTGATGGCCGTGGTCAACGCGCTGGTGCTCTCCGACCAGAACACCCTGGACCGCATGCGCCAGTGGGCCACCGGTTCCGTCTCCGGCGTGACCCTGGAGGTCGCAGCGGTCACCGTGCCGTTCGTGCTGGTGGGCGCCGTGCTGGCCATGGCCCAGGGGCCCGGTCTGAACCTGCTGGCCCTGGGCGAGGCCGTGGCGGAGTCGCTGGGGCTGGACGTGACCCGCCAGCGCGTGCTCGGCTTGCTGGCCGTGGCGCTGCTGGGTGGGGCGGCCACCGCTGCCGCCGGGCCCGTGGCCTTCATCGGTCTCGCTGCTCCGCACATGGTGCGCGGCCTGCTCGGCCCCGACTACCGCCTGCTGGTGCCCTACTCCGCGTTGCTCGGCGCGGCCCTGGCCCTCGGCGCGGACGTCCTCGGGCGTGTCATCGGGCGTCCCGGAGAGCTGCAGATGGGCATCGTCATGGCCCTGGTGGGCGTGCCGTTCTTCGTGGTCCTGATCCGCCGGGGGAAGGTGACCTCGCTGTGAGCCGCCTCCTGGCCGGGCCCCGCGCCCGGGCGCACACCACAGCACCGGACCTCGGCATCTCCGCCCTGCGCGTGGGACCCTGGTCCGTCCCGTTCAGCCTCCGCCGGTTCCTCGTGGGCCTCGTGCTCGTGCTGCTGTGCGCTCTGGCGTTCACCCTCGGCATTGGCATGGGGGACTACCGGCTGAGCGTGCCGCAGGTGCTGCGGACTCTCGCCGGGGGCGGCAGCCACATCGAGGAGACCGTGGTTTTCAAATGGCGCATGGGGCGGGCCGTCCTGGGTCTGCTCGTGGGCGCGGCCCTCGCCTTCGCCGGTGCCCTGACCCAGTCGGTGGCGCGCAACCCCCTGGCGAGCCCGGACGTCCTCGGCATCACCAGCGGGGCGTCCACCGCGGCGGTCTTCGTGATCACCGCGTCCGGTGGCACCGGCATTGTGGGCGCCGTCGCCGGCTTCGGCGACAACGTCCTGGGAGTCCCGGTGGTCGCAGTGATCGGGGCGACGCTGACCGCCCTGGCCGTGTGGTTCGTGGCGGGGAAGGACCGCGACTCCATGATCCGCCTGGTACTGATCGGCGTGGGCACCTCCATGTTCCTGGGCGCGATCTCCACGTGGCTCATGGCCACCACGAACGTGGACCAGGCCGCCACCGCCAAGCTGTGGCTCACCGGCTCGCTCAACGGGAGGGGCTGGGGTGAGGCCTGGCCCGTGCTCGCGTGCGTGGTCGTGGCCGTGGCGTTCGCCGGCTGGCTCGCCTTCCGCCTGGACGCCCTCGCCCTGGGCCCGGACGTCGCCCAGGTGCTGGGCCACGGCATCCGGGTGGCGCAGGCCGTGCAGCTGCTCTTCGGCGTCGTCCTCGTGGCCGTGGCCGTGTCGGCGGCCGGGCCGGTGCCGTTCGTCGCCTTCGTGGCCCCGCAGATCGCCCAGCGACTCGCCGGAACTCCCACCCCGCCGCTGCTGTGCTCCGCGCTCAGCGGCGCCCTGCTCGTCTCCGGAGCGGACCTCCTCGCCCGCACCGTCCTGCCCTGGGAGCTGCCGGTCGGCATCGTGACCGCCTTCTGCGGTGCACCCGCCCTGATCTACCTGGTCGTGAAGACCAACCGAAAGGCCAGCGCATGAGCCCCGCCCGTCTCGCCGCCCGCTCCCTCACCGCGGGGTACGGCCAGGAACCCGTGCTCTGCGACCTGGACCTGGAGGTCCCCGCCGGTGCGGTGACCACCCTGATCGGCCCCAACGGCTGCGGGAAGTCCACCCTGCTGAAGTCCCTGTGCGGGCTGCTGCCCTACGAAGGCACCGTGGAGCTGGAGGGCCGGGACCTGCGCGGCGTCCGCCGCCCGGACCGGGCCCGGTTGCTGACCATGCTCCCCCAGGCCCCCGTGGCCCCGGAGGGACTGACCGTGGCCGGGCTGGTGGCCCGCGGCCGCCACCCCTACCAGTCCTGGATGAGCCGCTGGTCCGCGCAGGACGAGAAGGAGGTGCGCCGCGCACTGCGGGCCACGGGGCTGTCCCACCTGGGCACCCGGCCCATCTCCGCCCTGTCCGGGGGCCAGCGCCAGCGGGTGTGGATCGCCATGGCACTCGCCCAGGACACCCCCACGCTGCTGCTGGACGAGCCCACCACCTACCTGGACCTCGCCTACAGCATCGAGGTGCTGAGCCTGGTGCGCCGGCTGCAGAGCGAGCAGGGCAAGACCGTGGTCATGGTGCTGCACGACCTCAACCTGGCCATCCGCTTCTCCGACCACCTGGTGGTGCTGGGGGACGGCGTCGTCGCCGCGCAGGGCACCCCGCAGGACGTGGTCACGCCCGAGCTGCTGCACGAGGTCTTCGGTCTGGACGCCCTGGTGGTCCCGGACCCGGCCACCGGCGGGCCGCTGGTCGTCCCCCGCTGAGTCCCTCGTTCAGGCCGGGGACGGGCATCCTCGCCGACGCCGCGGCAGCGGAGCAGAACCGGCGGCTGGGGGCCCGCGGGCGCGCCGCGGGGGAACTGTCGGGTCACGGTCCGCGTGTCACCCCCAGACAGAGTTTAGGTTAGCCTAAGCTTCCTAACAGGCTTGTCCATCTGGCCCGCCGAACCCAGGACCCCGTCCCGATCTCACGGAGGAAACTCGTGTCCCAGACATCCAGCCTGCGTCGCCTGCTCGCGGCGCTCGTCGTCAGCCTGTGCGCCGTCTTCGCACTCACCGCCTGCGGTGGTTCGCAGAGCTCGTCCTCGGACTCCAGCGCCTCGGCGTCGGCCTCCAACGAGACCTGGCCCAAGACCGTCAAGGACGACAACGACCAGGAGGTGAAACTGGAGTCGAAGCCCGAGAAGATCGTCTCCACCTCCGTGACCCTCACCGGCTCGCTGCTCGCCATCGACGCCCCCGTGATCGCCTCCGGCGGCACCTCCGCCAACACCTCCATCTCCGACAGCCAGGGATTCTTCACCCAGTGGGGTGACAAGGCCACCGAGAAGAACGTCAAGTCCCTCTACACCGGTGACCCGAGCGCCGAGAAGATCCTCGCCGAGAACCCGGACCTGATCGTCGTCTCCAAGAGCGGCGCGGACTCCGCCATGGACATCTACGACCAGCTCAAGGAGACGGGTGTCCCCGTCTACGTCATGGACTACAGCGACAAGGACTGGGAAGAGGTCTCCCAGCAGCTGGGTGAGCTGACCGGCAAGCAGCAGAAGGCCGACGAGCTCGTGAAGTCCTTCGGCGAACGCGTGAACGAGGTCAAGGACAACATCAAGGAGCCCGAGCAGCCCGTGACCGGCATGGTCTACAACGCCGGCTCCTTCAAGGACGACTCCGGCGCCAACATCTGGACCTCCGAGTCCGCGCAGGGAAAGCTGCTCGAGAAGCTCGGCTTCAAGCTGGCCGACATCCCCGAGGACGCCGTGGACAAGAACTCCCAGATGGGCCAGCGCAGCGACATCAAACCGATCACCGGCGAAAACCTGTCCAAGGCCGCAACCGGCAAGACCGTGTTCCTCTTCGCCTCCGACGACGATGGCAAGGACGCCTACCTGAAGGACAGCCTGGTGGCGAACACCGAGGCCGTGAAGAACAAGGCCGTGTACGCCCTGGGCCAGGACTCCTTCCGCCTGGACTACTACTCCGCCAACAACGTGCTCGACAAGCTCGAGACCCAGCTGAAGAAGTAGCCCGCGAGGGACGCCTTCCCCGCGCCCCGCAACCACGAAACGCCCCGTGCCTCCGGAACCTTCCGGAGCCACGGGGCGTTTTCCGTTGCCCGTGGGCCGCCCGCCGGACGAGCCGCGGGGAGAGACCTGCGCGGCGGGGCAGCGGCAGGCACCCTCCCGGACGTGGTGCGGGCTCAGTCCGCGAAGCGTCGCAGCAGCTGCCGGTAGGCGGCCACGTCCTGCGCACCCGGGGCCGCGAACTGGCGGTCCACCACGAGGTACGGCACGCCACGCACACCGATCTGCCGGGCAGTGGCGATGTCGTGGGACACCACGTTCTCCGCCTTCTCCCCCACGGGTGAGGTGGGCTCGGCGGCCAGCAGCGCGGCGTCGCCGGCGGGAAGTCCCACGGCGCGGGCCTGCTCGGCGAGCACCACGGGGTCGAAGATGTCGAGGGTGCCGGAGAAGTAGCCGTCCTGCAGGGTGGCAAAGAAGGCCGCAGCGGCACCGTGGCCCACGGTGGCCTGCACCGCCTGCAGGAACCGGTGCAGGGAGCGGGTGCTGCCGCTGGGGCGCACGTCCACGTAGGGCACGCCCAGGGAGTCCGCGAGGGCGCGCAGCCGGTCCTCACCCTCAGCGATCTGCTCGGGACTCAACCCCACCTTCTCCCGCAGGTACTCGGTGTTGGTGGGCAGCCCGGCGCCACCGTCCGGGCCTGCGACGGGGGCGTCCGGGTCCAGCTCGAAGGAGTGCAGGGTGCGGTGCACGCGCCCCTCCAGGCCCTCCTCGCTGATCGCGCGCTCCAGGGCCACGCGGCCCACGTAGCACCAGGGGCAGACGATGTCCGCCCACAGGTCCAGGAGGACGGGTTCGGGTGCGTCGGGCATGGGAAGACTCCTGGGGCTTCTCGGGGAGGGCGTGCGGGACTGGATTGCGGGACAGGGTCGCGGGTGACCACCGCGCAACGGTGCCGCCGAACGGCACCGCGGGGCAGAGCCGTGGGACGGCCCCCAGCGTACGCCCGGGCCCGCCCCCGGCCGCTAGACTGGTGGGGCAAGCTCGCGGAGCGGGTCCCGACGCCACGGCGTCGGGCCCGTGAGACGGCACCCGAACCGGCACTCTCCGCGCCCATCCCTTCGCACCGCGTACAGGAGCGCCGATGCCCCGCATCATTGTTGACGTCATGCCCAAGCCCGAGATCCTCGACCCGCAGGGCAAGGCGATCGCGAACGAACTTCCCCGCATCGGCCTGACCGGGTTCACCGGGGTCCGGCAGGGCCGCCGCTTCGAGCTCACCGTGGCGGGCGAGGTCACGGACGAGGTCCTGGCCCAGGCGCGCGAGGCGGCCGAGAAGCTGCTCTCCAACCCGGTGATCGAGGACGTCGTCAGCGTCTCCGAGCTGGCCGAGGAGAACTGAGCGTGGCGCAGCACCTCACCGCCGAGCAGACCCCGCTGGTCGCGGACCTGGACCAGCCCGCCCCGGACGCCCGGCTCGCGGACGTCCGTGTGGGCGTGGTGACGTTCCCGGGCACCCTGGACGACCGCGACGCCGCCCGCGCCGTGGACATCGCCGGCGGCACCTCCGTGCCGCTGTGGTACGCGGACGAGGACCTGCAGGGCGTGGACGCCGTGATCCTGCCGGGCGGGTTCTCCTACGGGGACTACCTGCGCGCCGGGGCGATCGCACGCTTCGCCCCGCTCATGGGCCGGATCGTGGACGCCGCGAGCGGGGATGGTGGGATGCCCGTTCTGGGCATCTGCAACGGCTTCCAGGTGCTCACCGAGGCCCACCTGCTGCCCGGGTCCATGATCAAGAACGAGCAGCTGAAGTTCATCTGCCGGGACCAGCGCCTGCGCGTGGAGAACGCCGAGACCTCCTGGACCGGGCGCTTCACGGCGGGCCAGGAGATCGTGGTGCCGCTGAAGAACCAGGACGGCCAGTACGTGGCGGACCAGCGCACCCTGGACGAGCTGGAAGCCGAGCACCGTGTGGCCTTCCGCTACGTGGGCGGCAACCCCAACGGCTCGCGCAACGACATCGCCGGGATCACGAACGCCCGGGGCAATGTGGTGGGTCTCATGCCGCACCCGGAGCACGCAGTGGAACCGGGCTTCGGCGCGGACCTCTCCGGCGCGGGCACCGTGGGCATGCGCGAGGGCACCGACGGCCTGGACGTGTTCGTCTCGGTCCTGGAGCGCCTGACCCGCTGACGGCACGAGGACGCCGCGAGCCCGGCGTCCTCGTCGTCCCCCTCCATCTCTCCCCGCTCGCCCCACCTCCTTCACGTAAGGGACACCGCACACGTCATGAGTGAAACGCACTTCAACCTGGACACCGTCGAGCACGCCGCCTCGACCCCGGACACCGAGCTGCCCTGGGCGGAGCTGGGGCTCTCGGAGGCCGAGTTCGGGCGGGTCAAGGACATCCTGGGCCGCCGTCCCACCGCCGCGGAGCTGGCCATGTACTCGGTCATGTGGTCCGAGCACTGCTCCTACAAGTCCTCCAAGGTGCACCTGAGCCAGTTCGGCGAGAAGGTCACGGAGGAGATGCGCAAGAACCTGATGGTGGGCATCGGGGAGAACGCGGGTGTCACGGACATCGGGGACGGCTGGGCCGTGACCTTCAAGATCGAGTCCCACAACCACCCGTCCTATGTGGAGCCCTACCAGGGGGCGGCCACGGGCGTGGGCGGGATCGTGCGGGACATCATCTCCATGGGCGCGCGCCCGGTGGCCGTGATGGACCCCCTGCGCTTCGGCGCGATCGACCACCCGGACACCCAGCGCGTGGTGCACGGGATCGTGGCCGGCGTGGGCGGCTACGGGAACTCGCTGGGCCTGCCGAACATCGGCGGTGAGGTGGAGTTCGACCCCTGCTACCAGGGCAACCCGCTGGTCAACGCCCTGGCGGTGGGCGTGATGCGCCACGAGGACATCCGCCTGGCCAACGCCTCCGGTACGGGCAACAGGGTGGTGCTCTTCGGTGCGCGCACCGGCGGCGACGGCATCGGTGGTGCGTCCGTGCTGGCGTCCGAGTCCTTCGACGACTCCAAGCCTTCCAAGCGCCCCGCCGTGCAGGTGGGTGACCCCTTCGCGGAGAAGGTGCTCATCGAGTGCTGCCTGGAGCTGTTCAAGTCCTCGCTGGTGGAGGGCATCCAGGACCTCGGCGCGGCGGGCATCTCGTGCGCCACGTCCGAGCTGGCGTCCAACGGTGACGGCGGCATGCGGGTGGACCTGACCGAGGTGCTGCTGCGCGACCCGTCCCTGACCCCGGGCGAGATCCTGATGTCGGAGTCCCAGGAGCGGATGATGGCCGTGGTCACGCCGGAGAAGGTGGCGGACTTCGAGGCCGTCATGGCCAAGTGGGACGTCGAGCACTCGTGGATCGGCGAGGTCACGGACACCGGCCGGCTGGTGATCAACTACCAGGGCGAGGTGATCGTGGACGTGGATCCGCGCACAGTGGCCCACGACGGCCCCGTCTACGAGCGGCCCTTCGCCCGACCGGAGTCCCAGGACGCCCTGCAGGCGGCGCACTTCACGGGCTCCCCGGAGGACGCGGCGCGGCCCTCGGGCGCCGAGCTGGGCCCGGCCCTTCTCGAGCTGATGGGCTCCCCGAACCTGTGCTCCAAGGCGTGGGTCACCAGCCAGTACGACCGCTACGTCCAGGGCAACACCGCCATGGCCATGCCGGACGACGCCGGTGTGCTCCGCGTGGACGAGAGCACCAACCTGGGCGTGGCCCTGTCCACGGACTCCAACGGCCGCTACACGCGCCTGGACCCGTACGAAGGCGCCCGGCTCGCGCTCGCGCAGGCCTACCGCAACGTGGCCACCGCCGGGGCCCGCCCCGTGGCCGTCTCCGACTGCCTCAATTTCGGCTCCCCCGAGGACCCCGACGTGATGTGGCAGTTCGCGGAGGCCGTGCGCGGACTCTCGGACGGCTGCCAGGAGATGGGCGTGCCCGTGACCGGCGGCAACGTCTCGCTCTACAACCAGACCGGCGGCGTCGCCATCAACCCCACGCCGGTGGTCGCCATGATGGGCGTGCTGGACGACGTCACCCGCCGCACGCCGTCGGGCTGGCGGGAGGACGGCCAGGCCATCTACCTGCTCGGCGAGACCGCGGACGAGCTGGACGGCTCCGAGTGGGCGCGCGTGCGCGGCCACCTGGGCGGCACGCCCCCGCGCGTGGACCTGGGCCGTGAGCGCACCCTCGGGGACATGCTCATCAACATGTCCCGGGACGGCATGATCGACGCCGCGCACGACGTCGCGGAGGGCGGGCTGGGTGCCACGCTCGCCGAGATGGCGCTGCGCTTCGGCGTGGGCGCGCGGATCGGGCTGGGCGAGGTCGCGGAGCGCGACGGTGTGGACCTGTTCACGCTGCTGTTCTCCGAGTCCCAGGGCCGCGCCGTCGTGGCCGTGCCCCGCTCCGAGGAGGTCCGCTTCAGCGACATGTGCACCGTGCGCAACTACCCCTTCGCGCGAATCGGCGTGGTGGACGCCGTAAGCGGCACGCTGGACTTCCAGGGGGAGTTCGCCGTGGCGCTGGACGCCCTGCGGGAGGCCCACGAGGCCACGCTGCCCCGCCACTTCGGCTGAGGCACGGGGGCGGAGCCCGTTGGGTGTGGCCATGATGGACGAACTGCCCGAGCTGGACGGGCCCCGGCCGCCGCGCACCGAGCGGCTGGAGCTGCGTCCGTTCATGTGCGAGGAGCTCGAGGCCGTGGCGGACGGGCGCACGCTGCCCCGCTTCGCCCCCGGGTTCCCCGCCGCGGCGGACCGGGACTGGGCGCGCGGTGCCAGCGAGGCCGGCGCGCACTTCGCCACCGAGTCCCCGTACTCGCGCTTCGCGGGGGTCGAGCTGGCCTCCGGGCAGATCGTGGGAACGGGTGGGTTCACCGGCCCCGTGATGAACGGGGAGCTGGAGCTGGAGGGTTCGCTGGTCGCCGACCGGCGCCGCCGGGGTCTCGTACCACCTCCCCCACCCCTGATGGAACCGCAAGCATGAACCCCTGGATCCCCTTCAACCTGCTGCCCGCGGACACCGTGCCCGAGTGGATTCTGGTCGCCCTCGCGGTGCTGGACCTCGTGGCGAAACTCGTGGCGCTGGGCTGGATCCCCCACCAGCGCCGCCCCTCCGTAGCGCTGGCCTGGCTGCTGGCCGTGTTCCTGCTGCCCTACGCGGGCCTCGTGCTCTTCCTGGTGCTGGGCTCCTCCCGGCTGTCGCGGCGCCGCATGGACAAGCAGGCCCGGATGAACCACGTGATCCAGGAGAACACCCCGGAGGGCGTGGCCCTGGGCCCAGAGTTCGACCGGTACCCGGAGTGGGTGCGCACCACCGCGGCGCTCAACCAGAACCTCGGGGCGCTTCCCATGGTGGGCGGCAATGACTTCGAGATCCTCCCGGACAACCACCGAAACATGGCCCGGATGGCGGCGGACGTGGACGCCGCCACGGACTACGTGCACTTCGAGTTCTACATCGTGGCCGTGGACGAGGTCTCCAGGGACCTGCTCAACGCCCTGATCCGTGCCCACGAGCGCGGCGTGCGGGTGCGCATCCTCATCGACCACGTGGGGTCCCTGGGCTACCCCGGGTACGCGGAGCTGGTCCGCGAGTTCGACCGATCCGGGGTGCCGTGGCGGCGGATGCTCCCCATCCGCCCGTGGCGCGGGGAGTGGCAGCGCCCGGACCTGCGCAACCACCGCAAGATCCTGGTCGTGGACGGGCAGGTGGCCTACACCGGTTCGCAGAACATCATCCACCGCTCGTACAACAAGTCGAAGAACGTGCGGAAGGGACGGCAGTGGAAGGACCTCATGATCCGGGGTACCGGCGCCGTGGTCACAGAGCTCAACGCGGTGTTCGTCTCGGACTGGTACTCGGAGACCGACGACCTGCTGCTGGACGAGTCCCCCGCCGCCCTGGAGCAGGCCTCCGGGCCCATGTTCGCGCAGGTGGTGCCCTCCGGGCCCGGATTCGAGACCGAGAACAACCTGCGGCTGTTCAACCACCTGATCTACAACGCCAACCACCGCGTGGTGATCTCCAGCCCGTATTTCGTACCGGACGAGTCCCTGCTGCACGCGCTCACCACGGAGGCCCAGGCGGGGGTGCGGATCCAACTGTTCGTGGGTGAGACCTCGGACCAGTTCCTCGCGCAGCACGCCCAGAACTCCTACTACTCGGAGCTCGCGCGCGCCGGGGTGCAGATCCACCGCTACAGCTCCCCCACCGTGCTGCACGCCAAGTTCGTGCTGGTGGACGACATTGTCTCGGTGATCGGCTCCTCCAACATGGACGAGCGCTCGTTCGCGCTGGACCTCGAGGTCTCCGTGATGATCGTGGACCACGGGTTCCGCGAGCGGATGGAGCGGATCGTGGAGCAGTTCACCGCGCACTCCACGCGCCTGGACCTCGGCGTCTGGGAGAAGCGGCCCCTGGGCCGCAAGTTCGTGGAGAACGTCTGCCGCCTCACCTCCGGGCTGCTCTGAGGTGGTACGACGACGCCGCCACCCGGGGTAGCCGGGTGGCGGCGGCGTCGTTGTCCTCGTAGTGCGGCGCCCGCGCCGCGACGGCTCAGGAGGCCACGAGCACCGTCCGGCCGTTGAACGTGCGGTTGCGCAGGCCGTCCAGCGCGGAGTTGACCTCCTGTGCGGTGAGCGGGAGCTCCGTGATGGGCGGCCTGGGCAGATCCGTGTCCTGGGCGAGCTTCACAAGCTCCTTGAGCTCGGGCAGGCTGCCCACGAAGTTGCCGCGGATGTTCAGCAGGTTGAACGCCACGAGCGCGGTGGGGAACGTGAACTGGCCGCCGAACAGCCCCACGCTCACCAGTGTGCCGCCGTTGGCCAGGGCGAACAGGGCGGCGCTGGAGGTGTCCCCGTTGTTGACCAGGTCGATGGCCGCGGCGATCTTCTCCCCGCCGGCCGCCACGATGTCCTTGTGGAGGGCCTCGCCACCCGCTACCACGGTTGCCGTGGCACCCATTGCGGTGGCGTTCTCCAGTGCCTTCTCACTCATGTCCACCGCCACGATGTTCTCGTGGCCCAGTGCCTTGAGCAGCGCAATGGTCATGAGCCCCACACCACCGGCGCCGATGACCGCAACCGGCTTGTCCGCGGGGACCGGGATGATCTTCTGGATGGCCGAGTAGGACGTCAGCCCAGAGCAGGCCAGCGTGGCACCGAAGGAAGGCTCGATGTCCCCGAGCGGCACCAGGTAGCGGTCCCCTGGAACCAGGACCTCCTCCGCGTAGCCGCCGTTGAGTGCCACCGAGAGGTTGCGCTTGGCGCCGCTGCAGTAGTTCTCGCGGTCCTCCTGGCAGGCCTGGCACTCACCGCACCCGACCCAGGGGTAGACGATGTACTTGGTGTCCCCCGGCTGCACCGTGGCCTGCGGGCCCACCTCCACCACCTCTCCCACGATCTCGTGGCCCAGCACCACCGGGTACTGCGCGCCCGAGGCGGTCAGCTCGCGACGCCCCGCGCTGCCCAGGTCGAAGTACCCGTCCTGAGCGTGGACGTCCGAGTGGCACACCCCCGAGTTCGTGACGCGGATCAGCACCTCGGAACCCGTGAGCTGGGGCTTCTCCAGCTCGATCTCCTCCGCCGGGGCACCGGGCTCGGCATGGGCGAAAACCTTCATGGCTACTCCTTCGTAGCAGTTGCGTTCGTGCGACTCGCAGTGTGAGCCTCACCATAATTGTAGGCCGCACCACCCGGATGCCGAACCGGTGCGCCGGGGCTCGCCGCACTGCCAGGTGACGGGCCACCGGGGCCCGCACGACGACGTCGCACCCGCCGGCCCGTGGTGGGCCTTCCGGCAGACCGAGCTACGGGAAGGTCTAGCGTGACCCCATGGACGAGACACCCACGGACACGACCCACCGATCCGAACCACCCCAGCAGGGCGACGAGACCGCCACCCTGCTGGGGTTCCTGGAATACCTGCGCGCTACGGTCGCGTGGAAGACCGAGGGGCTCAGCACGGCGCAGCTGCACGAACGTCCCCTGCCCAGCACCATGACCCTGGGCGGCATGCTCCGCCACCTCACCTACGTGGAGGACCACTGGTTCTGCTACGTGCTCAGCGGGCAGCGGCAGTGCTCCCCGTGGGACGCCGTGGAGTGGGAGAAGGACCCGGACTGGGACTGGGACTCCGCCTCCGAGGCGGGCGGGGACGCCCTGCGAACGCACTGGGCCGCCGCTGTGGAGCAGTCCCGGCAGCGGTGGGAGAACTTCGCCGCGGAGCACGCTCACCCGATGGACGCGCTCGTGGCCCGTCCCCTCCGCGGGGACATGAACGCCCGGTGGGTGCTCACGCACATGGTCGAGGAGTACGCGCGCCACTGCGGCCACGCAGACCTGCTGCGGGAGGCGATCGATGGCGCCGTCGGGGAGTGAGGTCCTTGCGACCGACGGCGCCTGGGCCGACCCACGAGCCCGGGCCACGCCACTCGGTGTCGGGATGGCGGTCGCACGGGTCAGTCACGAGCCGGGCGGGCCACCGTCACTCCACTCGGCAGCCGCAGCTCACCGGATCCTGTGGGATCGGTTCCAGGCTGCGTACCGCCAGCAGGTGACACTCTGGGAAGCGGTGGCCCTCGTCCGGGCGGCTCATGGTGTGCCAGACCTCGCGGAAGCCGGCCCGCAGGAGGTGGTCCGCCATCACCTCGGGGTGCCAGCGCCAGGCCGGGCCCACGGCGTGGTCAAAGGAGACGACCGCCCGACCGCGGTCCATCGCCTGGAACGCGAGCATCACCACGCCGCCCTCCGGCATCCGCTCTGCCCGGTCCGCGCGCACGCCCGCCACCCTGCGCCGCCCGCTGCGGCACCGTCCGGAACTAGTGCCGTCCGGAACAGGGCCCCGGCGGCGCGGACCCCGGGCGGGAAACGGGCCGTTGTCCCACCCGAGTGGGGTGCCCCGGCAACCCGGCCGTGCGGCGTCGTCCTCCCTGCGTCCCGGGCCGCCGCTCAGCGGGAACTGGCCGTGGCCACGGAGCACGCGTCCGCGAACGCGCCCCGGTAGGCCGCGGCGGGGTGCGTGTCCTTCACGCGGTCCTGGCCGGCGCCGTAGAGGGACTCGCGCAGGGTGGAGCCCTCGTACTCGGTGCGGTAGCGGCCGCGGGCCTGCAGTTCGGGGACCACGTACTCCACGAAGTCCTCGAAGGAGCCCGGGCTCACGTGGTAGGCCAGGTTGATGCCGTCCAGGCCGCCCTCGTCCACCCAGCGCTCCAGCTCGTCCGCCACGGTGGACGGAGAGCCCACGATCACGGCGCCCATCCCGCCCAGGGCGCAGTGCTTGGCGATCTCCTCGCGCGTCCACCGCTTGTCCTTCGCCTGGAGGGTGAACGGGGTGAGGAAGGACTGGATGGAGTCGGTCTTGATGTAGTTCAGGGCCTCGTCCTCCGGGAACTGGGAGAGGTCCACGCCGGACCAGCCGCCGATGATCGCCTGGGACGCCTCCAGGTCCACGTACTGCAGGTAGTCACGGTACTTCTCCGCGGCCTCCTCATCCGTGTCCGCGACCACCACGGAGAGCATCGCGTAGATCTTCACGTCCTCCGGGTCCCGGCCCTGGGCCTGCGCCTGCTCGCGGATCTTGTCCGTCATGTACCGGGTGAGGTCCGGGCGGGTGCCGCCGATGAACACCGCCTCCGCGTGCCGCCCGGCGAACGCCTGCCCGCGCGAGGACGCACCCGCCTGGAAGATCAGCGGCGTGCGCTGCGGGGACGGCTCGGTCAGCCCGGCCCCGGGAACCGTGAAGTGCTCGCCGGCGTGCCGGATGGGGTGCACCTTGGTGGGGTCCGCGTAGACCCCGGATTCGCGGTCCTTCACCACGGCGTCGTCCTCCCACGAGCCCTCCCAGAGCTTGTAGCACACGTCCAGGAACTCCTCCGCGATCTCGTAGCGCTGGTCGTGCTCGATCTGGCGCGGCAGCCCCTGGTTCTCAGCGGCGGAGGGCAGGTAGGAGGTGACCACGTTGAAGCCCACGCGCCCGCGCGTGAGGTGGTCCAGCGTGGCGAACTTCCGGGCGAGGGTGTAGGGCTGCTCGTAGGTCACTGCGCTCGTGACGCCGAAGCCCAGGTGCTCCGTCACGGCGGCCATGGCCGAGACCTGCATGAACGGGTCGTTGACCGGGACCTGCGCGCCGTCCCGCACGGCCGGTGCCGCGGAGTTGCGGTAGATGTCGTAAATACCGACCACGTCCGCGAGGAACAGGGCGTCGAATTTGCCCTTCTCCAGGGTCTTGGCCAGGTTGGTCCAGTACTCGATGGTGTTGTACTCCGTGGCCCGGGACCGGGGGTGACGCCACAGGCCGAAGCTCTGGTGGCCCACGCACGTCATGTCAAAGGCGTTCACGGAAATCCGCTTGCTCATGCTGTGTCCTTCGGGTGCTCGCGACCCGCGCCCCGTGCGCCACCCACGGGCGGCCTACTCTGCGGGTCCAGCGCGCTGGTGCTGCGCCGTACTTGCCACATGCGGTGTGTCATGCGGCCCGATCCTCACCTGGGGCACCCCGCTACGGGAGAGGGTTGCCGTCCGACAAGCCAGGGCTGAACGTCGGAACTCATGATCGATCTGCGCACATCCTACCCATGCCGCGGGTCAGGAAAAATACGATGACCCGGTGCGCCGGTCTGTTCGGAACAAGGCTCCGGTGGGACCATGGGCCCCATGGGCGATCACCACATCAATGATCCGGAGCTGATCCGCGCGCTGCTCACCGCCCCTGCACGCTGGGCCGGCTGGGCATGGGGATCATTCCGGTGAACCTCACGGGCGAGGACGTGCATTGGGTGTGTCGGATCAGACCGCTACGGCCCGCGCCAAAGCAGCGGGGGCGCACATGGGTCAAAAAGCTACTCCCGGCAAACTTCACAACACGGACCTCTGAAGGGGTCCAACTCACACTGAAGGTAAACTTTTCCGGGCCGGGTCCTCTCTACCGACGACGGCCGAGCAGATAGACACATCGGAGACCCATGGTGACACATTCCGCCCCGTGGCTGATGGCCCGTTCCCCTACGGGATCACGCCCTCCGGAACCACAAGGTGCCGGGTTTCTCTCGGCTTCCGCCGCCCTGCGACCCCAGTTGGTGTGCGTGGCGGTGGCGTTCAACTTGGTGTTCGTGATTCTGGGCAATTTCTCCAACCTGCCGGGGATGCTCATCGAGGCGGCCGTGGTGCTCATGGGCCTGCTGGCCATGAAGCGCCCGCTGTTCTGGATACTTCCCTGCGTCCTGGAGGTGCTGTTGCTCCTGGACGGCGACCTCACGGCGAGTAGCGGATTCCTGATCCTGATGCCCGCTCTCGTGGACCTGTCCGCCTCTGGCCACCTTCGCGTCTCATGGATGACTGTGGCTAGCGCGCACCTGGTGTTCGTACTCAGCGCGGTAGCGTACCCCCAGGTTCCGTGGTCGACCTACGTGTTCCTCGGCTTCCTGCTAATCACCGCCGTGTGTTCAGGGACCTGGGTGTACATGAACGCCATTCGTCGGTCGGCGGACAAGCTGGCCTTCCAGCAGCGCCGCCGGGACGAACGGGTGGAACTGGCCAGAACCATCCATGACACGCTCGCGGCGCAGCTCTCCCACGTGGTGCTGTTGAGCCGCTCCATGGACCGCGAACTTCCTCCAGAGTTCCACGCGCGGAATCTCCGCATCCAGGAAGAGGCCCAGCAAGGACTCACGGACCTTCGCTGGCTGGTCGGCATGCTGCGGGACGACTTAGGCCCGCTCCCCGAAACCGGACGCACCGGCCTCAGCCGCACGTGGCAGGAAGTGGTGGGGTTGCTCATGGACAGTGAGTTCACCCCAGTGGCCAATTACCAGGTGACACAGGTTGTGACGAATCCGGACACAGAGCGGCTGGCCTGTAGGTGTCTTCGTGAGATCACGGGCAACATCATCCGGCACGCACTGCACGGGTCAGTGGTTCAGCTCGATATCACGACGAACGACCAGAGCCTGACCATCACATCGTCCAACCCCGAGCCCCATCCGGACACGCCCGCACGGTTCCCCACCTCGGGGTACGGACTCACGGGGATGCGAGAACGTCTCGGAGCCATGAGGGGAATCCTCAGAACCTCCCAGGTGGATAACACTTGGATCGTCTTCGTTCGTATTCCCCTCGCTCCCGGAACGGCAATCACATGACCACGACTCCACCCGCCGCCCCGCATCCCATTCGCGTGGGTCTGGCAGACGACGATGCCCTGGTGCGTCGGCTGCTCACCCAGGTCATCGACCGGGATCCTGGGCTTTGCGTAGCCTGGGCAGTCGGCAACGGCACCGAGGTGTTGAACCGGTTGTTGCACGCCTCCGACGACGACGCACCGCAGGCGCCCGATGTGGATGTACTCCTACTGGACATCAACATGCCCGGAACCAACGGGGTCGATGCCGCCAAAGCCCTCCACGAGGTGTACCCCGACCTTCCGGTCATCATGCTCACCACGCTGGACCGCACCGAGTACGTGACAGACGTGATGGGCGCCGGAGCTGTGGGTTTCCTGCGCAAGGACGACCGGGAGGACAGGCTGCTGACCGCAATTCGGGCAGCACACCAGGGCATCGCGGTGTTCAGCATGGAAACGGCCCGTCGGCTCGTCAAGGAACCGATGGGCCGAACTCCGCTCTCGGACGAATCCTCACCGCTGACGCAGCGGGAGACCGAGGTACTCCGAATGGTGGCGCAGTCCCTGACCAACGGTCAGATCGGCCGCCGGTTGGGTGTCTCCGAGGCAACCGTGAAATCGCAGATTTCCTCGATCATCGCCAAACTCAGTTGTACCGACCGCGTGGGGATGGTCAAGTGGGGTTTCCACAACGGGGTGCTCGGGTGAGGTTCACCGGCAGATCATGGGCACCAGACGGCACAGGCTTGGGGTACCCACGGGGTTCAGGACGGTGGGCGAGGGTGCCATGCGGCCCGAGGTCACTGCCTGAGCTGGGCTCACGCCCAGCGTGGTGAGGGTGACGGTCGCGAACGCAAGGGCAAGGGTCTTCTTGATCATGATGATTTCCGTTCTTTTGAGTTGTTGGGGATTTCGGGATTGCAGGGACAAACCGGTCAAGAGGCGGCCACAGCCACCAGGAGCACTGAATTGACCACGGTGACCACGAAGAAATAGATGGTCAGACGGGCACCGCTGGGCCGGAAGGCGTACCGGGCCAAGGCGCAGTAAATCGCGGCAGCGGCAGCCCCGAACACGATTCGTAAGCCCATGTGACCCAGGGCTCCAATGCCACGCCCGTCCGCGAGCAACATGAGGGACAGGCCGGTGAGGATGAACGGCAGTTGACCTGCCAGGGCCCAACACCAACTGGTGCCGAGGGACGGCGCGGGTCCCCGCACGATGCCCTTGTAGATCAGCCGGAGGGACAGTGCCTGCAGGAACGAGACCAGAAAGACCCAGAACACCACACCAACCCGCATCACGGTGAGCAGCGTTGCCGTGTCGTTGAACTGATTGTTCTGGGCATTCTGCGCCACCAATGACTCCAGGGCGGGCCCCACCACGTATTGGACGGTGGCGCTGTAGGCCAACAGAAGGATGATCACCGTGATGACGCGGGAGCTGCGGTCTTGCGGGAGCACGCGAACTGTTGAGGGCGCGATGGTGTTGGTCATGATGTCAGACTCCAATCAGGGAGTGGGCGGCCCATTCGGCAAGGGCCGCTAAGGCGTAGACGAGAACGGTGATGGCTATGCGAATGAGCAGCCCCCTCCGCAACGTGGCACCTTCCGGACTGCGATGTACCGTGGCCGCGAGGGCGGGCCAGAAGCGGCGAGCCAACTCGATGGTCATGGCCCAGGCCACGATCTCCAGGGGAACGTGGACGGCGGCCAAGCCCAGAGTCTGTCCCGCCCCGGCCAGGTGGGAGCTGGCGGCCAGGCCCATGCCCAGCCACAGACCGTTGAGCAGCATCATGCCCCGGGCCGCGTGCATGGTGATGACCGTGGCCAGGGCCGCGACCATCAGGTTGTGCAGCAAGATGTCCTCGGCTGTGACACTGGCTACCTCGTCCAGCCGGTCCCAGCGGAACAGTTGCGCGAGGCATGCCCCCACCCCGGCGCTGAGCAGTATCAGGCCGAGATCCGTGGGCAGGGTGGGGAATCCGGGGACGCGCGGCGACTTCCACCGGGGCTCGGGGATGGCGGCATGACTGACCATGGTGTTCATGCGGTGACCTCCGCCCGGCACAAGTGGCTTACGTTGACCGACTCCACCACCAGGTCATAGTCCGTCCATCGGTCCTCCTCGTGGGTGGCCAGCAGGACCAGCCGGTCCCGGCCGTTTGCACTGATCAGCCTCCGGGCCAAGGCACACGCCCGGGCGTCCAAGCCGTTGAGAGGCTCGTCCAGGAGGAGGACTTGAGGGCCTTTGAGTCCCAGGGCGATCGTCAGCACGAGTCGTTGCCGCTGCCCGAGGGAGAGGTCTCCGACCCGGGTCCCGGCCATCGAGCCGTCCACCAGCGGGTGCCCGCCGTCCCCATCCGGGGCCATGAGCGGCGCGAGAACGTTCAAGGTTTCGTTCACCGTCAGGTGTTCCAGTGTCAGGTACTCAGTGTCCAGATACGTGGCGTGGTGACTGTTCCGCCAGGTGGTCACCGCCGGTGACTGCGCACGGATCACACCGCCTAGCAACTTGAGCAGGGTGGTCTTGCCGCATCCGTTGGGCCCCCTCAGGGCCACGGTTCCCACGTCGGGCAACTCGATCCGAGCGTCCTGAAACACCACGTGAGTGCCGTAGGCGTGGTTCAGGTGATCAATGGTGTTCATGATTCCTCCGTTTCGGTGGCCGAGAGCTCGCGGATCCACTCGGGGGCGTCGTGGACGGCCAGCGCCAGCAGTGCCACGGCGGTGGCCACGAAGCCCGCGGCGGCCCATGTAGCGGGACCGGCGCCGACATCGTGTGCCCCGGTGGCCGTGAAGACGCCCGCGAACGTCAGGGCCACCCCGCCGCACAGGGCTGCGGCCAAGCCGGCCTTGGATCGTTGCGGCAGTTGCGCCATGGCGGATGCGGGCAGGACCGCAGTGCTGCGTTGCACCACGAGGGTCTCGATCCCGATCTCCATGGCCAGCAGGGCGAGCAGCAGCAGGGCCAGGTGCCACCAGCCACCGAGGACCAGCCATAGCGCGAGGGCGACCGTGGCAGGACAAGACAGGCACACAGACATCGCCAGCGCCCGTCCTTGCAGCGCCCACACCCGCCCAGGGGCCAGGCGCATCAAGAACAGGGCATAGCCCAGGCCTTCCGGAGACGTGACACGGACGAACGAGTTGCGCAGAGTCAGCAGGCCAAGGAAGAACACGGCCAGTCCCACGTACGGGGCAGCCTCTGCCCAGGGGGTGGCCTCTGCGATCCGGGTGACCGCTGCGGCGATGATCGGCAGGGGACCGGTTTTCACGGCCAGGTCAAGCACAAGCCCCGAGGTGCGCAGCGCATGAGCGGGAGCCACGAGGTGGTAGAGCCCTGCGGACAGCGGCCCCGCCGCGAGGCCCAGGAGAGCGATGCCGATCCACCCACCCGCCCCTCGACCAGACGGGAGGGCGTGGCCGGCTCCGAGGGCTGGACCGAGTAGCGGCACGATGACCATGGCGCACGGCACCACGGCGAGCACGAGGCTCCCGGCGCCGGCAGCGTTTAGCAGAAGGGAGCGGGTAGGTAGAACCGCGAGCACCACGGTGCCCATGAGTGCGGTAGCCGCCAGCAGATTGTGGGGCTCGTGCCAGCGTAAGTTCTGCACCGCGAGCATCAGAGCCAAGCCCAGGTCCACGCCTAAGGGCCCACACCGCAAGCCGATCTCCACGTCGGGGCTGACACCGGCCCATGTGGCATGGGTGGCGGAGTGCCGACGCCGGGCGAGGATCAGGCCCGCGGTTGCGAGAGCGCTCACGAGGGTCACCAGGTCCGGGGCGTCCAACGGGATGCCCATGCTCCGCAGTCCGGCCCTGGGCGGCCTCCACACGATGCCCACGAGCATCACGGCCACGGCCAATGCCGTGCCCAGGATCATGAACGCGCGTACCGCTCCGGAACTCACGGGCAGGCCCAGACTGCTCAGGACACCACGGGTGCGGTGCACGCGGCGTCGGAAGTCATTGACGTAGCTGCCCTTGGCTCCGAGGAGGACCGCTGCAACTGCGGCCGGTCCACGGCTGTGGGTGGTTGACCCGTTCATCTGGTCCTCCTCGGAGACAATCAGGGTGCAGTGAGCGGTTGAATCACCACTGGACGAACTGCTTGAGGGCCCATTTCTTGGCCAGGCCGTAGATGGTGCCCGCGAGCGCGGTGCCCAAACCGAACGACGCGACCACGCTGGCAGCCAGAGCTGCCCAGGAGAGCGCGTTGAGCGCGAAGTAGAGGTTCGTGGCCAGGCCGGAGGAAATCCCCAGGGTGTAGGTGGCGGAGAACAGCGCCACGAGCATGGCTACGGCGGCACCACCGAACATGGCCGGAGCGGCGCTGCGGGCCTTGGAGGTGGTGACAGGTGCGGAGGTGGAGGTTACGGTAGACATTGATCTTCCTTTCAGCGAGTGGGTCTTGCATCGGTTGAGTTGGTTCTCGGATCAGCTACTTCGTATCCTGCTGTGTGGAAGCCCACGATCCATCGGCCGACCGGATATCCGGTCGGCCGATGGACGTGATGCCGAATGGCTAAGGGGTGTGGATTTGCCGCCGCGCCCACCCGCCGCGTTCAATGGAACGGTTCCCATCCGGAGCGGCCGAGAGACCTGGCTCGTCGACGTCGCAGCAACCAGCACCCACGTGGTGCGAGGTGCTAATGCCAGGAACGATGGAGTTGATCGAGATTTCTTCTTTCTCAGACCCTTGTTCCCCCACGCCCAATCCCGCGTTGATCTCCGACGCCGCTCGAGAACAGTTCTGGGACGACCAGGCCAACCGCCTGGACTGGGCACAGCCGTGGCACACCACCCACCGCTTCGACAAGCCGCGGCGGATCGGCGCGGACGAATCCGGCGGCCCGGTGTACAGCGTCCCGGACATCGCGTGGTTCGAGGGCGGCACGCTCAACGTGTCCTACAACTGCGTGGACCGGCACGTTGCGGCGGGCCGCGGCAACCACGTGGCGCTGTATTTCGAGGGCGAGCCGGGCGACCGCGCGCAATACACGTACGCGGACCTGCAGCGCGAGGTCTCCCGGGCCGCCAACGCCCTGCTGAAACTGGGCGTGGTCAAGGGTGATCGCGTGGTCATCTACCTCCCGGTGATTCCGGAGACCGTGATCATCACGCTCGCGTGCGCGCGCATCGGCGCAATCCATTCGCTGGTGTTCGGCGGGTTCTCCGCGGAGGCGTTGAAGTTCCGCGTGGAGGACACCGGTGCCAAGGTTTTGGTGACCACGGACGGGCAGAACCGGCGCGGCGTCGTCGTCCCCGTGAAGGCGAACGCGGACCAGGCGTGCGGCGGCAAGAACGACATCGAGCACGTGGTGGTGGTGCGCCGCACCTCCCGCCCGGGACGCTCGGACCTGCCGCGCGGCACACGCGGACAACGGTCCAAGGACCAGGACGGCGTGCCGTGGACCCCCGGCCGTGACGTGTGGTGGCACGAACTCACGGCGGACGTGCCGGACGTCCACGAGCCCGAGTTCTTCGACGCGGAAACGCCGTTGTTCATCATTTACACGTCCGGCACCACGGGCAAGCCCAAGGGCCTGGTGCACACGATGGGCGGGTACCTGGTGCAGACCGCGTACACGCACGCCTTGTTGTTCGACCTGCTCCCGGATGCCCCGGACGCCCACGGTGTGCTGCGCCCGGACGAGTTGGCCACGGTGAACGACCCCGCCAAGGTGGACTCCACCGTGCACTGGTGCACCGCGGACCTCGCGTGGGTCACCGCGCACACGTACGAGATCTACGGCCCGCTGGTCAACGGCGTGTCCCAGGTGATTTACGAGGGCACCCCCAACACCCCGGATCACGGGCGGCATTTCGAGATCATCGAACGTTACGGCGTGACCAATTACTACACCGCGCCCACGCTCATCCGTTCGCTCATGGGCGCGTTCCCCAAGGGCCTGCCGCAGGTCTACAACCTGTCCTCGATCCGCTTGCTGGGCTCGGTGGGCGAGTCCATCAATCCCGAGGCGTGGCGCTGGTTGCGCGCGCAGGTGGGCCGGGACGAGGTGCCGTTCGTGGACACGTGGTGGCAGTCCGAGACGGGTTCGTGCGTGGCCTCCCCGCGTCCGCACGATCCGCAGTTCGCCCGTCCCGGCACGTTCGACGAGGCTGCAGCGCACACCTCTCACAAGCCCGGTTGCGCTACGCGTGCGGTCCCCGGCGTATCTGTGCGGGTACTGGACGAGGCCGGTGAGGAAGTGGGCCCCAACCTGCAGGGTTACGCCGTGATCGACAAGATCGGCCCGTCCATGGCCCGCACGGTATGGGGCGATCCGCAGCGCTACCTGTCTTCCTACTGGGCGGCCTACGGCGAGCGCGGTTGGTTCCGGGCCGGCGACGGCGCACGCACCGATGACGAGGGCGACCTCTACATCCTGGGGCGGGTGGACGACGTGATCAACGTGAGCGGGCACCGGTTGTCGACGATCGAGATCGAATCCGCCCTGGTGACCCACCCCCACGTAGTGGAGGCCGGGGCCACCCCGATCCGCGACGCGGTAACGGGCCACGCTATTTTGGCGTGCGTGGTGCTCACGGCGGATGCGCAATCGCTGTCCGCGGACGAGGTCCGCGAGGAGCAGCGCGCGCACGTGGCCCGGGAGATCGGCCCGATCGCCAAACCGCGCGAGGTCATCGTGGTTCCGGATCTGCCCAAGACCCGTTCGGGGAAGATCACGCGCCGCCTGCTGACCCAGCTCTACGAGGGCGAGCAGCTGGGCGACCGTTCCTCGCTGCAGAACGAGGAAGCGCTAAACGCGATCGCGGAGGTCTTGGCAGGGCGTGCTTAGCTTGACCACATGAGCTTGTTGCCCCGATCCCACGGCGGTCGCGGCTGGGTCTGGTTGGCGTGTGCGGCCGGGGTCGTGCATGCCGGATTCAGCCTCTACTGGGCTTTGGGCGGGCACTGGTTGCTGGACACCGTGGGGGAGTGGACGGTACGGCTGTCCTACGAGGCACCCCTGGCCGTCGGGCTGGGGCTGGGCATGGTTTCACTTTTCAAGCTCATGGCAGCCGTCATCCCAGTGGCGGAAGCCTATGGCAGGGTGCCCTGGCGGCGGTTCTGGCGGGCCATAAGTTGGGTGGGTGCCGTGGTCCTGGTGGTCTACGGCGGGACCAACACGGTGATCAGCAATGCCGTGCTCATCGGGCTCATCCGCCGGCCACCGGATACGAGCGACTAGCCATGATCGGTCACGCATGGTTGTGGGATCCACTGTTCCTGGTCTGGGGTGCCGCGCTGCTGATCCATCTGTGGCGGTCCCGGCCGACGCGGACGCGCCCGCACGGCACACGTGAGTCACTTATCGGGAGGTGAACATCCGCACGAAGGAGCCGACCGGGGAACCCACGCCACCAACTGCGGATGACCACCACCCAGGCTTCTTCCTGATCTGCGGGCATGACCGCGTGTGACCCCGCGAACTGTTATGCCCCGAAGGAACTTCTAAGATGGCTCAGTGATGAATTCCGCCGCGCAGCCCTCGACCGAGCGACCCGTCACCGGCACTACCCGCACGGCCACCGCCCCCGCGGACGCGTCCGTCACTGCCGGGATTGCTGCCGTGGCCGGCGATGCCTGGCAGCGCATGTTCGGGGACACCCACAGCTCCGACCTCAAGCTCGCCATGGCCGCCTCTGGCACCGTGTTGAGCGTGTTCACTGTGGGGCACATGGCCGGGAACATGCAGGTCTACCTAGGCCGGGACCACTACAACGAGTACGCCGAGTTCATTCGCACGGTGGGCGCGCCGGTGCTGCCCCGCAACTCCGTGCTGTGGGTCGTGCGTATCGGGTTGATCGGAAGTGCGGCGACCCATGTGTTGGCCGGAACCGAGCTCACGCTGCGGGCCATGAGCGCCGAGGGCCGCGCGGTGGCGGATGCGCTCCGGCCCATCACGTGGCGGGTGGGCGCCGCCGCGCAGAAGGTGCGGGGTGGCTTCCCCCTCGCGCCTCCCCCGGGTGGGACGCAACGGTACCGGAAAGCGGCGTTCAACGGCGCCTTCCTGGCCAGCCGCTCCGATCGCCACGCGCCACGTCAGCGCCCCCGGGGTCGACGCCGCTCCGTCCCCCGGATCATCGCCCGCTCGATGCGCTCCACGGGTGCGGTGCTCGGACTGTTCGCGGTGTACCACGTGCTGGACCTGACGGCGGGCGCCCGTCCGGCCGCGTCCGTGGATCACACCCACGGTGACGCGTACGGCAACTTGGTGGCGAGCCTGTCCCGGCCGTCCGTGGCGGTGTTCTACACGGCTTCCATGGCCGCGCTCGCCGGACACATGATCCACGGGCTGCGGACCGCCGCGATGGACACCGGGGTGACCGGAACCGCGCGACGCGTACGACAGGTGGACACGATCGCTAAGGCCGTGGGCGGCGTCGTCGCCCTGGGGAACGTGAGCATTCCCGTGGCCGTACTGACCAAGGTGGTGCGCTGATGCTGTTGACCGTTCACGTGTGGCGCCAGGCGGGCGAGGACGAACCCGGTGGCTTCGAGACCGTCCACCCCGTGCAGGCCCGCGAGGACATGAGCGTGCTCGAACTGCTCGATGCCGTCAACGAGACGCTTGAGCGCCAGGGTGAGGAGCCGGTGAGCTTCGACGACGGCTGTCGCGAGGGCATCTGCGGCAAGTGCGGCGTGACCGTGGACGGTGTCCCGCACGGCCCGGACCGCAACAGGGCCTCGTGCATGCAGTCCCTGAACGCGTACCGGGACGGGGACGAGATCTTCGTCGAGCCCATGCGCGCCGGAGCCCTGCCGGTCAAGAAGGACCTGTCGGTGGACAAGAAGTCTCTGCGGCGGGTGTCCAAGGAGGCCAAGTTCCCGCTGGCCATGAAGGCCCTGAACACCGCGGGCTGCATCAGCTGCGGCGCGTGCATCGCCGCGTGCCCCAACGGCTCCGGCCAGCTGTTCGTGGGCACCATGCTCAAGCACCTGCCGCCGCTGGCCAAGACCCCCGAGGAGCGCGACGAACGCGCCGCCAAGGTGCTCGACGCCGCCGACCAGGAGTTCGGCCCGTGCTCCCTGCTGGGCGACTGCACCGAGGTGTGCCCCGCCGGGCTGCCGCTGCAGAACCTCACCTCCGTCACGCGCGAAAACCTGCACCGCAAGTTCCCGGACCGCTACCCCGCGCCGCAGGGTCCGGAGGATGAGGGTTCGGAGGGCGCGGGCGCGGAGAAGAAGTAACCGCGCGGCGTCGGGCCAGGAAGCCCCGGCGCCCGCGTCCGGGTTCCCCTGGGCGCGCCGGGCGACCGTTGAAGCCGCGCGGCGTCACACCGGTTTGTGAGCCGCCCAGGACGCACCCCACAATGGACGGACCATCCCGAGCGGCCGAGGGACCTGGATCGACGACGCCGCAGCAACCCGCAGCGCCCGGCCCGCTGCACGGTGCTACCGCCAGGACCGATGGAGCGTTCGCACTCGCTGCAACAGTTTCACCGCGGGACCCACTGCGCAGGCCGTTCAGGAGGATCCATGGCCGAGCACCAGTTCGGTTTCCGCACCCGGGCCCTGCACGCGGGCGGCACCCCGGACGCCGAGCACGGCGCGCGCTCCGTGCCGATCTATCAGACCAGCTCGTTCGTGTTCAAGGACGCAGACGACGCCGCCAACCTGTTCGCGCTGCAGAAGTACGGCAACATCTACTCCCGGATCGGCAACCCCACGGTGGCGGCCCTGGAGGAGAGGATCGCGTCCCTGGAGGGCGGGATCGGTGCGGTGGCCACCGCTTCGGGCATGGCCGCCGAGTTCATCACGTTCGCCGCGCTGTGCGGGCAGGGCGACCACGTGGTGGCCTCGTCCCAGCTCTACGGAGGCACGGTCACCCAGCTGGACGTGACCCTGCGCCGCTTCGGGGTGGAGACCACCTTCGTGCCCGGTACGGACCCGGCGGACTACCGCGCGGCGCTGACCGGGAACACCAAGGCTGTCTACACGGAGCTCGTGGCCAACCCGTCCGGGGAGATCGCGGACCTGGAGGGTCTTGCGGAGGTCGCCCACGAGGCCGGTGTGCCGCTGGTCGTCGATGCCACCCTGAACACCCCGTACCTGTGCCGCCCGTTCGAGCACGGCGCGGACATCGTGATCCACTCGATCACCAAGTTCCTGGGCGGGCACGGCAATACCCTGGGTGGCGTGGTGGTCGAATCCGGCCGCTTCGACTGGGGCAACGGGAACTTCCCGGCCATGACCGAACCGGTCCCCTCCTACAACAACGTGACGTGGTGGGGGAACTTCGGTGAGTACGGGTTCCTGACCAAGCTGCGTTCGGAGCAGCTGCGGGACATCGGGCCCGCCCTGACCCCGCAGGCAGCGTGGAACCTGCTTCAGGGTGTGGAGACTCTTCCCCAGCGCATGGACGCCCACGTGGGCAACGCGCGCGAGGTGGTGCAGTGGCTGCACAGCGACCCCCGCATCTCCTACGTCAACTACGCCGGGCTGGAGGACCACCCTCACCACGACCGCGCGCAGAAGTATCTCCCGCACGGTGTGGGCTCGGTCTTCGCGTTCGGGGTCGCCGGAACGGACGAGCTGAGCGGGCGCGAGGTGGGCGCCCGGTTCATCGGCGCCCTGCAGCTCGCCTCCCATCTGGCCAACATCGGAGATGCCCGCACCCTCGTGCTGCACCCCGCCTCCACCACGCACCAGCAGCTGAGCTCCGAGCAGCTCGCGGCCGGCGGTGTGAAGGGGGACCTCATCCGCATCTCCGTGGGGCTGGAGGACGCGGCGGACATCATCTGGGACCTGGACCAGGCGCTCACCGCGGCCAGTGGCAGGAACCGGGAGGGCGGCGTCGTCGGCCCCGAGGCCATCCTCGAGGACGCCGCACGGCAGATCCTTGAGCAGGACACCAGCGCCACAGGCGCGCACGAAGGAGGACGGGCATGAGCACCGAACGCACCTGGGTGGGCCCCAGCGCCCCCGAACGGCTGGGCATCCTGAGGAGCACCCGCTCCGTGGCGATCGTGGGGATGTCCAACAAGCCCTCGCGCGCGAGCTACTTCGTGGCCACCTACCTGCGCTCCTCGAGCCCGTACCGCGTGTACTTCGTGAACCCGGTGCTGGACGAGGTGCTCGGCGAGAAGGTCTACCCGTCCCTCGCGCACCTGCCGGAGCCCCCGGACCTCGTGGACGTGTTCCGCAAGGACGCTGACCTGCCCGGGGTGGCGCAGGAAGCGGTCGATGCGGGCGCGAAGACGCTGTGGCTGCAGCTCGGCTCCTGGAACGAGGAAGCCGCGAGGATCGCGGAGGACGCCGGACTGAACGTGGTCATGGACCGCTGCGTGAAGATCGAGCACGCACGCTTCCACGGCGGCCTGCACCTCGCGGGCTTCAACACGGGAGTGGTCTCCGCGAAGCGCCAGGTTCTCGCGTAACCGGGACGGCGGCCCTCTGAGGTGTAGGGACACCCGGATTTCCTGCACGGAACCGGGTACCTCTACACCTCGGATTCATGTCCGGGCAGCGCAGTGCCACGACGACGACGCCGCACCCTCTGCTGCGCGGCACGGGCCTCGGCTGGTGCGCACCTCAGCTGGAACGTGCCCCTGCCGGTCAGCGCCTCAGGCAGCGCACCACCGCGGCCACCCGCTGCCAGCCCTGCGCCTCGCGGGCGGGGAGCTCACTCTCCGGCACGACCGTGTACAGGCGCTCGGCGTCCGCGAGGAAGGCCTCGTTGGCCATGGCGGAGACGAGCGGGTCCAGCACCTCGGCAGGATCGCGGTCCTGCGACGAGTCCGCGTGCAGCGCGCCCACGAACGCGACGCCCTCCTGCACGGACATGGCCGAGTGAGCCACGGGCTGACCCCACTCGTCCACCTCGAAGCGCGACCAGTCGCCCTTTGGTGCATCGAAGAGTCCGGCGTCCCCGGGGAAGCCCAGGCCGCGGTCGAGGTCCTGCACCGCGCCGCAGAGCAGCACGTCGGCGGAGAGGACGTCGCTGCCCGCCGCCACGACGGCATCCCGGACCGTACCCGCGTCCGAGGGCTCACACACCAGGACCAGCTCCACGCCGGCCACCGTGTCCTGCGGGAGGGAACCGTTCCACGCCCGAACGCCCTGTGCGGTCTCGTCCTCGCGGATGGCGGCCCATCCGCCCGCCCAGGCATCGAGGTCCGACTGCCACTGCTGCGTCATGAGCTGCTCCTTCCGCGGAAAACGTCCCTCACGAGTATGCCACCGCGGCCGGTCGCCGGAGGGGCTGCGGCACCCGGTGCCGGGGGCGGCGCACGCACGCGCCCGGTCATGTCTCTATGCTTGGCGGATGAGTGCTCGGCGGGGTGCGCCCCGACCGGGCCGCGCCTTCGCCACCCCACCACACCTGCGAGGAGTCCCACCTGTGTCCGTCAAGAAAACCATGCAAGTCTCACTGGCCTTCGTGGGCCTGATGGTCGGTGCCGGTTTCGCGACCGGTCAAGAGGTCATCCAGTACTTCATCTCGTTCGGTGCGTGGGGTCTCGCCGGGGCGATCGTGGCCGGGGTGCTGATGATCACCGCCGGTGCCGTGATCATCAACATCGGCAGCTACTTCATGGCGGACGAGCACCGTCAGGTCTTCAGCTCCGTGTCCTCCCCGTGGATCTCCCACTTCCTGGACTACGCAGTGTCGCTCACGCTGTTCGCCATGGGCATCGTGATGCTCGCGGGCGCGGGCTCCACGCTGGAGCAGCAGTTCGGGCTGCCGGCGTGGATCGGCTCGGCCATCATGGTGGCCATTGTGATGGTCACCGGCCTGCTGGACGTCAACAAGGTCACGAACATCATCTCCGCGGTGACGCCCGTGATCTTCGTGGCAGTGATCGTGGCGTTCGTCTACACCCTGTTCCAGCTGCCCGTGGACCTGGGTGCCGCGCACGAGCTCGCCGTCCAGGCGGACTCGCCGGTCTCCCCGTGGTGGCTCTCCGCGATCAACTACACCTCCATGGCGCTGATGCTGGGCGTGTCCATGTCCCTGGTGATCGGCGGCAACACCCTGGACCCGCGCGACGCCGGACGCGGCGGCATCATCGGCGGCGTGGTCTACACCGTGCTGCTGGCCATGAACGCGTTCGCGCTGCTGGTGAACTACCCCTCGGTGGGGGACGCAGACGTGCCCATGCTGCAGCTGTTCGAGACCATGCACCCCGTGGCCGCCATGGTCATGGTGTTCGTGACCTTCGTGATGATCTACAACACCTGCATCAGCATGTTCTACGCGCTGGGCCGCCGCATGACGGTCAACCACCGTGGCCGCTACGTCCCCATCTTCCTGATCACATGCCTCGTGGGGTATGCGATCAGCCTGGTGGGCTTCGGCACGCTCATGAGCGTGGTGTACCCGGTGATCGGCTACGTGGGCCTGGTGCTGGTGGTCGTGATGTTCGTGTGGTGGTTCCGCAACCGGGACAAGATCAGCGCGGAGGCCGGGCGTCGCATCCGCATCCGTGCGCTGCTCACCAAGCGCGGCGACGACAGCCAGGAGTTCTCCGAGTACAACGAGAACCAGCTGCGTGACGCCACCGAGGGCTCCCCCGCGGACAACGACACCCTCACGGGCGCCATCGACGCCCTCATCAAGCGCGACCAGAACGCGGAGGAGGACTCGTCCTCCTCCTGATCCCCGGCGCGCCCACGGTGCCCGCGAGGGAGCACCCCCGAACGTGAAACAGCCCCCGGCACCTGCCGGGGGCTGTTTCGTGGAAGGGCGCGGGCGGCATCGTCGTCAAGAGCTCGGGACGAGGACGACGCCGCGCGCCCGCGGGATCAGCGGCGCGCCCCGTCCTTGTCGCGGCCGCGCTGCTCCCAGAAGATCGGCAGCGTCACGGTGTCTGTGCCGTCCCACGCAGACAGCCCGTGCAGGCCGGGGATGTCACCGGCCTTGAAGACGGGCTCCACGCCGGCCTTGCGCTGCTCCATGTAGTTCTGCAGCACCTTGGCGGCCACGCCGGCGAGCATCACCAAAGCGATCAGGTTCAGGGTGGCCATGAACGCCATGAACAGGTCCGCCAGGGACCACACGAGGTCCAGGGCGAGGATCGCACCCATGAACACGCACACGAGCACCGCGAAGCGGTAGACGCCCATGGCCGTGCGGGACTTGGTCATGAAGCGGACGTTGGACTCGCCGTAGTAGTAGTTGCCGATCACCGAGGACCACGCGAACAGGAAGATCGCCACGGTCAGGAAGTGCACGGCCCAGTCGCCCAGCTGCATTCCGAGGGCGCTCTGGGTCAGGCCAGCACCCTGACGCTCATCCCCGAACGACGGGTTGGAGAGCAGCACGATGAACGCGGTGATCGAGCAGACCAGCATGGTGTCGAAGAAGACGCCCAGGGACTGCACGAAGCCCTGCTTGGCAGGGTGGGAGATGGACGCGGTGGCACCGGCGTTCGGAGCGGAGCCCATGCCGGCCTCGTTGGAGAACAGGCCGCGCTTCATGCCCTGGATGATCACGCCGATCAGACCGCCCGTGATGAACTCCCGCATGCCGAAGGCACCCTGGATGATCATGGCGAACATTGCGGGGACCTCGGTGATGTTCAGGACCAGAACCAGCAGGCCCAGGATCAGGTACAGCACGGCCATGACGGGCACCAGCACCTGCGTCACAGAGGAGATGGAGCGGATGCCGCCGAAGATCACGGCCGCGGTGAGCACCACGAGGGCGAGACCGAGCACCACGCGCAGCCAGAGGCCCTGCCCGTTGGTGATGTCCACGCCGAAGGAGCCGCTCACGGCGTCCACGATCGAGTTGGACTGCACGGAGTTGAACACGAAGCCGTAGGTGACGGTGATGATGACCGCGAACAGCAGGCCCATCCACCGCTTGTTGAGCCCGCGCTCCATGTAGTACGCGGGACCGCCCACGTAGCCGTCCGCGGTCTTGACCTTGTAGAGCTGGCCCAGCAGGGACTCCACGAAGGCGCTCGCGGCACCGATGGCCGCGATGACCCACATCCAGAACACGGCGCCGGGCCCGCCCAGAGTGATCGCGATGGCCACGCCGGCGATGTTGCCCGTGCCCACGCGCGCAGCGGCGGAGACCGTGAACGCGCGGAACGAGGAGATGCCCTTGCGCCCGTCCTCCTCACCCGCGGGATCGGTCAGCACGCGGAACATCTCGGGGATGCCGCGGAACTGGATGGCCTTGGTGCGGATGGTCAGGTACAAGCCCACGCCGATGAGGATGGCGAAGACCACGTACCAGACGTAGCCACCCACCGTTGCGACGAGCTCTGTCAGTGATTCCATGGAAACTCCGTGTTGTGCGGCTGGGAAGGTTCCGGCCCCGCCGCTGCTCGAGCGGGCGGAGCCGGGAAGGATGAGCGGCACGCTGCGGCACCGATTGAGGACACAGTAGTGCATCCCCGGCGGGTTGCCCGGGATCAGCCCCGGGAGCGGCGGGCTGTGACGGAGCCGCACCGCCCGACGGGCACCCGTGAAACCCGCCCCGGCGACGTCGTGCGCTACGGTCGCTCGTCACGGCGGCCGGGGATCGGCCCCGGGCCCGCCACCACGGGGAAGGCGCCCGTGAAGCCCTGGCGCTGCTGGGCGATCTCGTGGACCCGCCCGCGCACCAGGTACCACCCGAGCACCAGGCACGGGACGAGAGCGAGCGAGGAGACAAGCGTCCACGTGCCCACCGGGTAGTCCACGGCCATGAGCACGAGCACCCCGGCCAGGAACGCGAGCGTGAGCCAGTCCGTGAACGGGGACAGCGGCGCGCGGTACGGCGGCCGGTGGTAGAGCCCGCGCTTGGCCAGGGCGACGAACTTCATGTGGGACATCGTGATGGCCGCCCACCCGGCCATGGTCCCGAGGGCGGCCAGGTTCAGCACGATCTCGAAGGCCTCCTCCGGCACCACCAGGTTCAGGCCCACCCCCAGCAGGGCGACGACGGCGGTCAGCAGGATCCCACCGTAGGGCACCCCGGACGCCGTCAGCCTCCCCGCGAATCGCGGCGCGGAGCCGGCCATGGCCATCGAGTGCACGATCCGCCCGGTCGAGTAGAGCCCGGCGTTGAGCGAGGACAGCGCGGCCGTGATCACCACGAGCTGCATCAGAGGGGCCGCCGCAGCCACGTCGATCGACTCGAAGAACGTGACGAACGGGCTCTCCGTGGCGCTGTACGCGGTGTAGGGCAGCAGCAGGCACAGCAGCAGCACGGAGCCCACGTAGAAAACGGCGATCCGCAGGATCACCAGGTTGATGGCGCGCGGGATGACGCGCTCGGCGTCCCGCGTCTCGCCCGAGGTGGTGCCCACCAGTTCGATGCCCGCGTACGCGAACACCACACCCTGCACCACGATCAGCGCGGGCAGCACGCCCGTGGGCAGCAGGCCCCCGTTCTCGGTGATGAGCGAGAAACCCACCTGCGAGCCGGTGGGGGTCCCGAAGACCACGAAGAGCGTGCCGATCACCAGGAACACCAGCAGTGCGAGCACCTTGACCAGGGCGAACCAGAACTCGAGCTCCCCGAAGATCTTCACCGAGACCAGGTTCAGCGCCAGCACGAGCACCACGACCACCAGGGCCAGCGCCCACTGCGGGATCCCCGCGATGAACTCGCTGTACTGCCCGAACCACGCGATGTAGATGGCGATGGCCGTGGCGTCCGCGACCGCCGTCATCGCCCAGTTCAGCCAGTAGAGCCACCCGGAGACGAACGCGGCCTTCTCCCCGAAGAACTCGCGGCAGTAGGAGACGAAGGAGCCCGACGACGGCCGGTGCACCACCAGCTCCCCCAGCGCACGGAGGATGAGGTAGCCGAAGAACCCGCAGACCGCGTAGAGCACGAACAGGGACGGCCCGGCCTCCCGGAGGCGGCCGCCGGCACCCAGGAACAGTCCCGTGCCGATCGCGCTGCCGATCGCGATCATCTGCAGCTGCCGCTGCCCCAGGCCCTTCCGGAAACCGGAGGCCTCCTCCTGGAACTGCCGTGCTGCGGGCAGTTCCCGCGCCGCGTCCCGTCCATGTGTGGCCATCACACCGTCTCCTTCCAGAAACCCGAGACACGCCGTGGGGACGTGCTGCTCCGCTCCTGGTGAGCCTACGGCGTCGCGCGGACCACACCCGGTGCCACGCCGCTCACCGCGTCACGGCACGCAACGCACGCGTACACGCCGCAGGGGCGCTCACCCGGGCACGCGGCCCCGGTGAGCGCCCCCGTGGAGTCCGGCAGAGCGACGTCGCCGTCGGCTCAGTCCTCGACCACCCGCACCGCGCCCTTGTCCGCGGACGTCACCATCGATGCGTACGCGCGCAGGGCCTTGGAGACCTTGCGCTCGCGCGGCCTGGTGGGCTTCCAGGGCGCCTCACCCTTCTCCTGGCGACGGCGGGCCAGCTCGGCGTCGTCCACGTTGACGCGCAGCACGCGGTTCTCCACGTCGATCTCGATCTCGTCACCGTGCTGGATCAGGCCCACCGCGCCGCCCGCGGCGGCCTCCGGGGAGATGTGGCCGATCGAGATCCCGGAGGTGCCGCCGGAGAAGCGGCCGTCCGTGATCAGCGCGCACTTCTTGCCCAGCCCCAGGCCCTTGAGGTAGCTCGTGGGGTAGAGCATCTCCTGCATGCCGGGGCCTCCCTTGGGGCCCTCGTACGCGATCACCACGATGTCCCCCTCCTTCACGTTCTTGGAGAGGATCTCGTGCACGGCCTCGTCCTGGGACTCCACCACGAACGCCCTGCCCACGAAGTGGAACAGCTCCGGGTCGATGCCCGCCGTCTTGATGACGGCGCCGTCCTCGGCGATGTTGCCGAAGAGTACGCACAGCCCGCCCTCCTTCGTGTAGGCGTGCTCCACGGAGCGGATGCAGCCCCCAGCGGCGTCCACGTCGTGGTCCTCGTACTCGTTGGCCTGCGAGAACGCCTGGGTGGTGCGCACGCCGCCCGGTGCCGCCAGGAAGAACTCCTTGGCGGCGTCGGATGCCTTGCCCGAGCGGATGTCCCACTCGTCCAGCCACTCGCCCATGGTCTGCGAGTGCACGGTGTGGACGTCCTCGTTCAGCAGCCCGCCGCGGCGCAGCTCCCCCAGGATCGCGGGGATGCCGCCGGCGCGGTGCACGTGCTCGATGTGGAACGTCGTGGAGTTCGGCGCCACCTTGGCCAGGCACGGGACCTGGCGGGAGAGTGCGTCGATGTCCGAGAGGTTGAAGTCCACCTCCGCCTCCTGCGCGGCGGCGAGGATGTGCAGCACGGTGTTGGTGGAGCCGCCCATCGCGATGTCCAGAGCCATGGCGTTCTCGAACGCGGCCTTCGTGGCGATGCTGCGGGGCAGCACGGACTCGTCGTCCTGCTCGTAGTACCTCTTGGCGGACTCCACCGCACGGCGACCGGCCTCCAGGAACAGCCGCTTGCGGTTGACGTGGGTGGCCAGCGTGGTGCCGTTGCCGGGCAGGGACAGTCCCAGCGCCTCGGTCAGGCAGTTCATCGAGTTCGCCGTGAACATCCCGGAGCACGAGCCGCACGTGGGGCACGCGTTCTCCTCGATCTGGGCGAGCTGCGCGTCCGTGACCGACTCGTCCACGGCCAGGGACATGGCATCCACCAGGTCCACGCGGTGCTCCACCACGCCCTCCACGCCCTCACCGGACTCCATGGGGCCGCCGGAGACGAACACCACCGGGATGTTCAGCCGCAGCGCCGCCATGAGCATGCCCGGGGTGATCTTGTCGCAGTTGGAGATGCACACGAGCGCGTCCGCGCAGTGCGCGTTGACCATGTACTCCACGGAGTCCGCGATGATGTCGCGGGACGGCAGCGAGTAGAGCATGCCATCGTGGCCCATGGCGATGCCGTCGTCCACCGCGATGGTGTTGAACTCCTTGGCGACGCCGCCCGCCTCGCGGACCGCGGAGGCCACGAGGTCCCCCATGTTCTTCAGGTGCACGTGGCCCGGCACGAACTGGGTGAACGAGTTCGCGATGGCGATGATGGGCTTGCCGAAGTCCTCGCTGCCCATACCGGTGGCGCGCCAGAGGGCACGCGCTCCCGCCATGTTGCGGCCGGTGGTGGACGTCGCTGAACGCAGCTGCGGCACTGTCTTGCCTTCCCCTTGTCTGGGCCGGGACGGGCGGGTCATGGGTGCCGCGCCCCGGCAGAACGCATTCCACCCAGAATACGCGCGGCCCCCGCCGCTGTTCACATGCCGGGCACCGGTCTCACATGGCGGACAGCATCTTGCGCCCGGTGACGACGACGCCGCGTCGCCCGGTTCCCTGCCCGCCGTCGCCTGGTCAGCCGTACCGTCGCCGGCCTGCAGCTCCGCTGACGCCCTGGCCCGCGCCCTGCCGGCGCCCGACCCACGAACCCGCCGCGCGGCGTCGATACCCAGCGCGGACCGGGGCGGGCCCACCTGCCCCGCCGTGCGCCGTCGGGCCGTCCCGCCTGCCCGCCATTGCCGGTCCGCCGAGCCGCGTGACGGAGGCCGTCCCTAGACTGGGCGGACGTCACGCGCCACCCCGCGAAGGAGCAGGAGAGACATGAGCAAGCACAGGCACACGCCCCACCGGGACGACTCCACGGACTTCGCGGTGGACCTGGCCCAGGCGCAGGACCCGCTGGTGATGACGCTGGACATCGGCTCCACCGCCACGCGAGGCTCCCTGCACGACGCCGCCGGGACCCTCGTGCGCGGCTACCGCCACAAGATCCCGCACGCCTTCACCACGGGCGCGGACGGCACCTCCGTGATCGACCCGGACCAGGTGGCCGGGGAGATCGCCGAGATCCTGGACCGCGTGTGCGACCGGGAGGAGCTCGCGGGGCGGGTGCGCGGCGTCGGGCTCGACTCGTTCGCGTCCTCCCTGGTGGGCGTGGATGCCAACGGGGACGCCGTGACCGAGTGCTTCACCTACGGGGACTCCCGCTGCGCACCCCAGCTCGCGGAGCTGCGCGAGGAGCTGGACGAGCGGGACGTGCAGCAGAAGATGGGCGCGCGGCTGCACACCAGCTACCTGGCGCCGCGCTTCCGGTGGCTGCGCGAGACCCGGCCCGAGCAGTTCGCTGCGGCCGAGCGCTGGCTGAGCATCGGCGAGTACGTGTGGCTGCGGCTGCTCGGGACCACCGCCGCCGGCACCGCGACCGCCGCGTGGACCGGGCTGCTCAACCGGCGCTCCGGCAACTGGGACCGGCGGATGCTCAAGGCGGCCGGGATCACCGAGGACGTGCTGTCCCCCGTGCTCGATCCGCACGAGCCGCTGCGGGACGTGGACCCCTCCCGCGTGCAGCGGTGGCGAGGGCTCTCGGAGGCAAACTGGTTCGCGCCGGTCGCGGACGGACTGTGCGCCAACCTGGGCGTGGGCGGTGCAGGCGAGGACACCATCGTGGTCTCCGCCGCGACCTCCGGGGCGATGCGCGTGCTGCTGCACCACCAGCCGCAGGAGATCCCCGCGGGTCTGTGGTGCTACCGGATCGACGACTCGCGGTGCCTGCTGGGCGGGGCCCTCAACGACGTCGGCCGGGCCGTGAGCTGGCTGATCGACACGCTCTCCCTGGACGACGCCGTGCTGAACGACATCGCCGCCCTTCCCGTTTCCACCGACACCCCCGGGGTACTTCCTTTCCTCACCGGAGAGCGCTCCACGGGCTGGGCCGGCAGCGCGCGGGCGGTGTTCTCGGACGTCTCCGCCGCCACGGACGCACCCGCCATGGCCCGCGGGATGCTCGAGGGGATCGCCGGGTCCTACCGCAGGGTCTCCGACGAGTTGGAGGCCGCAGCCCACAGCGTGGAGCGGATCGTGGCGGCCGGGCGGGTCACGCAGGAGCTGCCGTCCTGGCTGCAGATCCTCGGCGACTACCTGGGCAAGCCGGTGATCCACCAGACGATCAAGCGCTCCACGTGCCGCGGCAACGCGCTGCTCATGCTGGAGTCCCTCGCCCCGGACGTGGAGCGCTCCCACCCGAAGCCGGCGGGCACCTACGAGCCCCGCGAGCAGACGCAGGGCTACTACCGGGGAGTCCACGAGCGCTTCGAGCACCTCTACGACGCGCTGGTGGCGGGCCGCTGACCCCGCTCCGCCGTTGGCCCTGCCCGCCCTGCTGCGTTTGCTCCGCTAGTGCACACCTGCGCCGCCGGGCCTGCATTTGCTCCGCTAGTGCAGTTTTGGGGCCCCGGATCTGCACTTGCTCAGTTTTTGCAGCCGGTGCCTGCTCGGGTGGGCGGAGTGGCTAGGACGACGACGGCGGTCCCCCTCTTTTCGCCCGTCCGCTCCTATGCGGCCCCGCCCCAACCACGCGGAACCGCGCCCAGGAGGGGAACGCGTCGGCCCGCGACGGGTGGCAGGTCCGCGAGGTACTCCCTGTTGGAGGTCGCCAGGCGGTCGGGGTCGGCGGGCCAGCTGCCCAGCACCACCCCGGCCACCTCGACGCCGCGGTGCAGCAGCGCCTCCAGACTCAGCAGCGTGTGGTTCAGCGTCCCGAGGTCCGGGCGCGCCACCAGCACAGTGCTCACCGTCCCCCCGTCACGTTCCACCGCGTTCACGGGCTCGGACGTCTCGGGAGAACTCAACTGGCCGCTGGTTTCGGCCGCCGCTCGGCCCGTTTGGGCCGCCCCGCCTGGCTCCCCACAAGCCTCCTGCAACGCCACTGCCAGGTCCGCAATCGTGCGCCGGTCCCCGTCCAGCTCCACGAGCACACCCCCGCTGCCCTCCACGATCACGAGGTCGTGGGATTCTTGTAATTCCACAATTTTCATCACGTGCTCCGAGAGCGGGAGCAGCTCCACCCCGTCGATCGCCGCCGCGGGAGGCGGGGCCATCGGCTCGGTGAGACGCTGGCCCTCGGCGGTGGTGAGTGCCTCGGAAGGCACGCCGGCGGCGCGAGCCAGCCGGGCGACGTCGTCAACGTCCCCCGGTTCCCCGCCCCGCATCCCGGTCTGCTGCGGCTTGTAGACCGCGATCCGCCGCCGGCCCACGTTCCACCCGGAGACCGTGAGCGCCGCCGTGGCGTACGTCTTGCCCACGTCCGTGTCGGTTCCCGTCACGACGACGGCGTGGCCCAGGGAGGCGACGCGGTCGCCCAGGGGATTGGTGGTCATGGTCTCTCCTGTCAGAGTGAAAGCAGTGCGGCCACGTGCGCTGGACGTGGCTGACGCGGCGGCGGGCAGTTCCTCCGCAGGGTGAGCGGCCCCTCACACGCCCTGCGGTTCGTCCCCCACCACGTCCCGGACGGTGTCCAACGCCCGGGCCAGAACGTGTAGTTCCATGTCCGCGGGAGCCGTGATGCGCAGGCGACTGATGCCGTCCGGGACCGAGGGCGGGCGGAAGCACCCCACCACCACGCCCCGGGAACGGATCACCTCCGCTGCCCGCACGGCCGACTCCGCGGAGGCCACCGGGAGGGACTGCACCGCCGCGCGGGCCGGCGGGGTGCCCAGCGCGGAGGCCACGAACCGCGCCCGCTCGTGCAGGGTCTCCACCAGTTCGGGGTGCGCCCGCACGATCCGCGCGGCCTCCGTGGCCGCAGCGGCAGAGGCGGGCGCGAGGGCGGTGTCGAAGATGAACGGGCGCGCCGTGTTCACCAGGTGCTCGCGCAGCGCCTCGGACCCGAGCACCGCGCCGCCCTGCGCGCCGAGCGCCTTGGACAGCGTCATGGTCACGGCCACGTGCGGCGATCCCGCAAGACCAAGCTCGTGCACGAGCCCCCGGCCGCCGCCCGCTACCCCGATCCCGTGCGCCTCGTCCACGAGCAGCAGCGCGTTCTCGGCGCGGCAGAGCGCGGCCAGCTCCGCGAGCGGCGCGTGGTCGCCCCACACCGAGTACACGGACTCCACGACCACGACGGCGCGCGCCTCCGCGCGCTCCGCCAGCAGCTGCGCCACGTGCGCGACGTCCGAGTGCCGCGCGATCCGCACCGGCGACTGGGACAGCCGTGCCCCGTCCACCAGGGACGCGTGCGCGTGGGCGTCCGAGACGATCAGCGTGTCCGCGTCCCCCAGCGCCGTCAGCACCCCGGTGTTCGCGGCGTACCCGCTGGAGAACGCGAGCGCGACGGGCTGGTCAGTGAGCTCGCACAGTTCGCGCTCCAGCACCTCGTGGACCCCCAGGGTTCCGGTCACCAGCCGGGAGGCCCGAGAGCCTGTGCCGTGCTCCCCCAGCGCGTGCTGGGCGGCGGCCACCACGCGCGGGTCCCGGGAGAGCCCCAGGTAGTCGTTCGAGGCCAGGTCCACGCACGCCCGGGGCGGCGTCCGCAGCCGACGTCGCAGTCCCGCCTCCGCGCGCTGCTCGCCGCGAGCGCGGAGCCAGTCGTCAAGGGGACCGACCGTCATGCCCATCCCCCGCCCGTCAGCTCCACTTCCTGCGCGGCCCGCAGCAGGGCGTAGGCGATGGTGCGGACCTCCTCGTCCGTGCAGACGTACGGGGGCATGGTGTAGAGCAGGCGTCCGAACGGGCGGAACCACACCTCCTGTTCCAGAGCCGCGCGGGTGAGCAGCTCCGGGTCCGGGGCCTCGTGGAACTCCACGACCCCCACGGCGCCGATGACCCGCACGTCCTTCACGACGCGCAGCTCCGCCGCCACGGGCAGGATCTCCCGCAGGGTCTCCTCGATCCGGGAGACGTTCGCCCACCAGGAGTCCCGCAGCATCCGCACGGACTGCAGGGCCACGGCGCACGCGAGCGGGTTCGCCATGAACGTGGGCCCGTGCATCAGCGCGCGCTGCTCCGACGCCGTGATGACCGCTCCCACGGCCTCGGACACGAGCACCGCCGCCAGGGACATGTATCCGCCGGTCAGCGCCTTGCCCACGCACATCACGTCCGGGACCACGTCCGCCCACTCACTGGCGAACCACTTCCCGGTGCGGCCGAAGCCCGTGGCGATCTCGTCCACGACGAACACCAGGTCCAGCTCGTCCGCCAGCTCTCGCAGCACCCGCAGGCACCGCGGGTCGTACGTGCGCATCCCGCCCGCGCCCTGCAGCACGGGTTCCACGATGATCCCGGCGAGCTCGTCCCGGTGGGCGCGGGCGACGTTGCGCACGTCCGCGATCCACGCCTCAACGGCGGCGTCGTCGGCGTCCCAGTCCACGGCCCCGGACGACGACGGCGCTCCCGCACCCTGCGCGCCGCTCCCACCTGGCCCCTCGGTGTCCCCGGAAGGCACGAAACCAGCGGTGTCCGAGGCCGCCGCACCGAGGTTCTCCGGGGACCGCAACCCCTCGGGATCCTCGTACGCGGACCTACGCCGGGGGTGCGCCGCGGGAGGCGGTGCCACGAACATCTGCTCCGCCACCAGCCCGGAGAATTCGGCGTGCATTCCGCCCTCGGGGTCGCACACGCTCATGGCGCCAGTGGTGTCCCCGTGGTAGCCGCCGCGCACGGTCAGGATGCGACGGCGCTCCGGCCGCCCGCGGGCCGCCTGGTACTGCACCGCGAGCTTCAGCGCGACCTCCACGCTCACGGAACCCGAGTCTGCGAAGAACACGTGCTGCAGCTCGGGCGGGGTGACCTCCACCAGCAGCTCCGCGAGTTCTACGGCTGGGCGGTGCGTGAGCCCCCCGAACATCACGTGGGAGAACTCGGTGATCTGGTCCACGGCGGCGCGGTCCAGCTCCGGGTTGCGGTAGCCGTGCACGGCGCACCACCACGAGGCCATGCCATCGATCGCCCGGATCCGGTCCCCCTCCGGGGTCTCCAGGGTCAGGGTCACGCCCTCCGCGGCCAGCACCGCGTGGGGTGCGGGTCCGTCCAGCGGTGCGTAGGGGTGCCAGAGCAGCCCGCGGTCACGAGCGGCGAGGCGGGTGGGCTGCGCGGCGTCGTCACCCTGTTCTGCCGTATCTGCCACGGCACCCGCGGTGGGGCAAGAAGCTTCCCCGCTGCTCTCGGCGGGCGCGGTGTCGTGCGTGATCTGCGGTGCCGGTTCAGGCATTCGGCGCCACCGAGGTGCCGGCCCCACGACGCCGCACGGTCGGGCTCAGCTCGATCCTCACCCGGGTGTCGTCCTCGTCGCGCTCGGGCCCCTCGCCCGAGCTCAGCAGGGCGGCGAGCGCCGCAGACACGGGGGCGGGGGCAGCTGGCGGGGTCGGAACCGGGCCCGGGGCGGCGGAGGGCACCGCGGCGTCGTCGCCCTGACCGGAAGAGACCGGGTCGGAGGGGTCCGGACGGCCGCCCGAGGCGGCATCGGAACCGGCAGGTCCACCGGTTCCGCACGTGGACCCGCAGGGCGTGGTCGCGGGGCCCGTCGAACCTGCCTGGCCCGCCGCGGCCTGCTCGGGTGCCGCACCGTTCGAGGTGTCGGCGGGCACCGTGTCGTCGTGCTCCCTCAACGGACCCGCGCCGAGGACGGTGAATCCGGCGTCGGCAACCATGTCCAGGTCCGCTTTTGCCGCCTGCCCTTCGGAGGTGAGGTAGTCGCCCAGGAAGAGGGAGTTGACCACGTGCAGGGCGAGGGGCT
Source organism: Kocuria salsicia (assembly GCF_039532055.1). Lineage (NCBI taxonomy): Bacteria > Bacillati > Actinomycetota > Actinomycetes > Micrococcales > Micrococcaceae > Kocuria > Kocuria salsicia. Next base: position 107,327 of record NZ_BAAARF010000010.1, read on the forward strand.
GCAGGGAGCGCAGGTGCATCTCGCGGCCGCCGGCCATGCGGATCTCCTTATCCGGGCACACGAAGCGCACCACGGAGAGGATCTTCAGGCACTTCTGCGGGCTCAGCTGCCACGTGCCTGCCAGGGGCGTGCCGTCGAAGGGCATGAGGAAGTTCACCGGCACGGAGTCCGAGCCCAGGTCCCGCAGGGCGAAGAGCGCCTCAACGAGCTGCTCGTCCGTCTCCCGCATGCCCACGATCAGCCCGGAGCACGGGGAGAGCCCGGCGTCCTTCGCGCGCTCCACGGTGTCCACGCGGTCCTGGTAGGTGTGGGTGGAGCAGATGGACTCGTAGTTGGACTCGGCGGTGTTGAGGTTGTGGTTGTAGGCGTCCACACCGGCGCCGCTGAGCGTTTCCGCCTGGCCGTCCTTGAGCAGGCCGAGGCACGCGCAGACCTCCACGTCCGGGTGCTGCTCCTTCAGCGCCTCGACCGTGCGGGTCACGTTGCCCACCTCGCGGTTGGACGGGCCGCGACCGCTCGCCACGAGGCACACGCGGCTCGCACCACCGCGGATGCCGTACTCGGCCTGCTCCACCGCCTTTTCGGGGCTCAGCCACGAGTACTTGAGGATGTCTGTCCCGGCGTTCAGCCGCTGGGAGCAGTAGCCGCAGTCCTCGGCGCACAGCCCGGACTTCAGGTTGACCAGGTAGTTCACCTTCACGGTCATCCCGAAGTTCTCGCGGCGCAGCCGGGCGGCGGCGGCCACGAGGTCCAGCATGCCGGGGTCGTCGGTGTGCAGCAGCGCGAGGGCTTCGTCCGGGGTCACGGGGTCGCCGGCGAGGACGCGCTCGGCCAGCTCGGCAGGGTTCTTGAACATTGTTCAATTATTGAACGGTGTTCAGGATTGTCAATTCTCCGGGCCATCATTGCGGGACGCGGCCCACGGGTGGCCGCCGCCCTGCCGCCGTCCGGGCCACGACGACGTCGCGCCCCACCCCCGCCAGCGCGGGCCACCCCGCCCGCTCGGTAGAGTTTCCGCGGGGCCCGTACTCGGGCACGAGAGCAGGGAGGGACGCCGTGGCACTGGACCGCGACCAGGTGGTGGAGGCCGCGTGGCACATCCTGCAGACCTACGGGCTAGGGGACCTCTCGATGCGCCGCCTCGCCCGCGAGCTGGGCGTGCAGCCCGGCGCGCTGTACTGGCACGTGGCGAACAAGCAGGAGCTGCTGGCAGTCCTCGCGCAGCGCATGGTCGCCCCGCTGAGCACCTCCTCCACAGGCGCTCCCACCACAGGAGCCTCTCCCGCGGGCACTTCCCCGGCAGTCGCCGACGACGACGCCACCCTCCTCATCGCCCGGTTCCGTTCCGCGGTGCTCGCCGTGCGAGACGGCGCGGACGTGGTGAGCGTGGCTCACGCGCTAAATCCCTCGGGCATGCAGCCCACACCCCTGCTCACCGCGGCGCTGACCCGCGCGGGCATGGACCCCGCCCCGGCCGAGACGGCCGCGCTCACCCTGGTCCGCTTCACCCTGGGATCCGTGACCGCGCAGCAGACCCGCGAGTCGATGGACCTCCCCACCGCCACGATGGCCGCCGAGTTCGAGGCGGGCGTGCGCGCGATCCTGGCGTAGCGGCGTCGTCGCCCCCCTCCACCGCCCGCACCCCTGCAACAACTGAGCAGATGCCGAATTGCGGCCGCAAAACCGCACTTGCTCTGTTAATGCAGGAGGCGGGAGGGGGCTTCAGTGAGCCTGCCGGGGCCACCGCTCTCGCTGAAGCCGCCGGTCCAGACGGGGCGCCCCTGCAACTACGGAGCAAACGCAGAACTGCGACCCCGGAACTGCACTTGCTCCGTTGTTGCAGGTGGTGGGAACGCGTGCGCGCTCCTCTCCACCGCCGGGTCCGCCGTCCGGGGGTGTCAGCCGGTGCGGGCGGCGGCCAGAATGTCTGCATGACCACCGGCACCCCCTTCACCGTGCGTACACCCGTCCCCGAAGACGCCCCGGGGATCGCGAGAGTGCACACGCAGTCGTGGCGGGAAACGTACACCGGGCTCGTGCCGGAGCGGTTCTTCGACGACGACGCCTTGCGCCGTCGGGAGGAGACGTGGACCCGGATGCTCGCAGAACCGTCCCGCCGTGTACGGGTTAGGGTGGCCGTGGTGGGCGAGGCGATCATCGGTTTCGCGGGCACTGGGCAGCCCCGTGAAGACGACCCCGCCCGCGAGCACGCCCTGCACCTGCTCTATGTGCTCCGCGAGCACCACGGCACGGGCGCGGGACAGGCCCTGCTCGACGCCGTTCTCGGCGGGGAGCCCGCGCAGCTGTGGGTCGCGGAGGCCAATCCACGCGCCATCCGCTTCTACGAGCGCAACGGGTTCCGGGCGGACAGCGCCTCGTTGACCGATCCCGGGCTGGAGGACCTGCGCGAGGTCCGCATGGTCCGGTGAGACCGCGGACGACGTCGCTCCCCGCCACCCACGCGCGGCACGGGACCGTGCGGCGTCGTCGTCAGACCCCCGCGCCCACGATCAGCATGGTCGCCCCGAAGACCACCCCGGAGACCACCAGCACCACGGTGGTGTAGCCGAGGATGTCCCGGATCTTCAGCCCGGCGATCGCCAGCAGGGGCAGGGCCCAGAAGGGCTGGATCATGTTGGTCCACTGGTCGCCGTACGCCACGGACATGATGATCACGGAGGGGTCCACGCCCAGGCGGGCGGCGGCGTCGAGGAGGATGGGCGCCTGGATGGCCACCTGTCCACCGCCGGAGGGCACGAAGAAGTTCACGAGGCCCGCGGAGAGAAAGGCCAGGAAGCCGAGGGTCTGGGGGGAGGCGACCGCCACGATGGAGTCCGAGAGGACCTGGATGAGCCCACTGGCCGTCATGATTCCCATGATCCCGGCGTAGAGCGGGAACTGCAGCAGGATGTCTCCCACGTTGGATGCAGCGTTCTTGACGAGCGCCATGACCTCGAACGCGTTGCGGGAGAGCAGGAAGATCAGCGCCAGGAACATCCAGTTCACAATGTTCAGGGTCACGGTGCCGCCGCCGGTGAAGTGGATGACCAGGTAGGCCACCATGGCGAGGCCCACGAGCAGGGTGGGGATGCGTGAGGCGTCGAGGCGGTCGGCGGGCACTTCCACCTCGGGGGTGGCAATGCGCTGGTCGGACTCGGCGAGCGCGTCTGCGGTCACCGCGTGACTCGCGGGCACGGCCCGAGGCGCCACGAGCCACAGGGCGAAGGCGACGAGCACCACGGTGGCCACCGTAGCCGTGATGTTCCACCACGAGAACGTGGTCTGCGAGATGGGGATGACGTGGCCCACCTGCTTCTCGATGAACGAGCCGGGAGTTGCCGCGGTCAGCGGCCCCGAGCCCGAGTAGCCCATGTGCCACACCACGAAGCCGGAGAAGCCGGAGGCCACGAGCATGGGGAAGCTCACCGGCCTGCCGCGGCGCGAGAACTCGGCGGCGACCTCGCGCGCGAGCAGACCGCCGACCACCAGGCCGAAGCCCCATGTGATCAGTGACGCCACCGCAGCGATCACGAACACGAACACGTAGGCCGCAAGCGGCGACCGCGGGATGCCGGCGAGTCGTGCGAGAAGCGCCCGAACCGGCCGAGTGCTCGCCAGGGCGTGGCCGAGCAGCAGCACCAGCGCCATCTGGGTCATGAACTCCAGCAGCCCCGAAAGTCCCGTCCCCCACCCCATGACAACGGTCACTGGGCCGGAGTCGGTCAGGACCAGTGCCATGACCGCAACCACCAGTGTCAGGACGATCGCGAAGATCAGCGCGGAGGGGATGAACCGCTCCACCACGTAGTTCACGGGCTTTATGGCCCGGGCAAGCACGGGGTCGGCGGTCGCCGCAGGAGTTGAGGAACGGTCGGGGGAGCTCATGGCGGGCCTCTTCTTCGTTGAGGAGGGTTGACGGGTAGGCGCCGACGACGCGTGCCGGGCTAGTACCCACAGCCCGGTGGCGCGAGAGCTGGACTCGGCGGTCACGGGCGGGTAGGTCCCGGCCCCCGGCGGGGACACTCGGGGCGGACAGGAGCCTCGCGGGTGCGGCGAGGGGAGCCGGCGGACCGACTCCCCTTGTCACGATGGGCTGATGCGTGCTGGGTGGCTCAGCGGCTCAGCAGCAGGGCCTCGCCCTGCCCGCCGCCGCCGCACAGGGACACGGCAGCCTTGCCGGAGCCGCGGCGGGCGAGCTCCATGGCCGCGTGCAGCGCGAGCCGTGCGCCGGAGGCACCGATGGGGTGGCCCAGTGCGATCGCGCCTCCGTGGATGTTCACCCTGTCCATGTCCACGCCGAGGTCCTTCACGGACTGCATGGACACCGCCGCGAAGGCCTCGTTGATCTCGATGAAGTCCAGCTCCGAGACGTCCCAGCCGGAACGGGAGAGCGCGTGCTCGATCGCGTGCGAGGGCTGGGAGTGCAGGGACGTGTCCGGGCCGGCCACCTGCCCCGGCTTGCCCACCACCGCGAGCCACTCCAGGCCGTGCTTCTCCGCGTAGCCGCGGGTGGTCAGTACCACGGCCGCGGCACCGTCGGAGATGGGGGACGAGTTGCCCGCGGTGATCGTGCCGTCCTTGGTGAACGCGGGGCGCAGCTTGCCGAGCCCCTCCGCCGTGGACTCGGGACGGACGCCCTGGTCCTCCGAGACGGTCACGGGGTCACCCTTGCGCTGGGGGATCTCGATCGGTGCGATCTCCACCGCGAACACGCCGTCCTGCTGGGCCCTGCCCGCGAGCTGGTGGCTGCGCGCCGCCACCTCGTCCTGCTCCTGGCGCCCGATGTGCCGTTCCGTGTTGCCCGTCTCCGTCAGCTCACCCATGGCCACGCCCAGTGCAGAGTCCACCAGGCCGTCGTGGGCCAGGGAATCGGCGAGGGTCATGTCCCCGTAGGACTTCCCCTTGCGGGCACCCAGCGCCAGGTGGGGTGCGTTGGTCATGGACTCCATGCCACCGGCCACCACCACGTCCGCCTCGCCCGCGCGGATCATCCGGGCACCCTCGGTCACGGCCACCAGCCCGGACAGGCACACCTTGTTGAGGCTCATGGCGGGCACGTTCATGGGCAGCCCGGCGGCCACGGCGGCCTGCTTCGCCGGGTTCTGCCCGTTGCCCGCCTGCACCACGTTGCCCATGTAGACGTGGTCCACGTCCTCCGGTGCCACCCCGGCGCGCTGCAGCGCGTGCTTGATGGCGTGGGCTCCCAGGTCGACGGCGCTCTGGGACGCGAGCGCCCCGAGCAGCTTTCCCTGCGGGGTGCGGGCCCCGTTGACGATCACGATGTCGTTGGCGTTCTCGGTCACTGTTCCTCCTGAACGGGTACGGAATCGGGGGTGACGTCCACCAGATCCACCCGGTAGTTCGCTTCGGTCTTCTCGGCCACTTCTGCTTCGCTCACCCCTGGGGCCAGGGTGCGCAGCACGAGTCCGGCGTCCTCGACGTCGAACACGCACAGGTCCGTGATGATGCGGTCCACCACGCCCACACCGGTGAGCGGGAGGTCGCACTCGTGCTTGAGCTTCGCGGAGCCGTCCTTGGCCACGTGCTCGGTGAGCACCAGCACGCGCGGCGTCCCGGCCACGAGGTCCATGGCGCCGCCCATGCCCTTGACCATCTTGCCGGGAATCATCCAGTTCGCCAGGTCTCCCGTCTCGGAGACCTGCATGGCGCCCAGGATCGCCATCTTCACGTGCCCGCCGCGGATCATCCCGAAGGACGTGGCGGAGTCGAAGATCGCCGCGCCCGGCTGCAGGGTGATGGTCTGCTTGCCGGCGTTGATGAGGTCCGGGTCCTCGTCCCCCTCGTACGGGAACGGGCCCATGCCCAGCACGCCGTTCTCGGACTGCAGCACCACGCTCACCCCGGGCGGCAGGTTGTTCGCCACCAGGGTGGGGATGCCGATGCCCAGGTTCACGTAGTCGCCGTCGGCCAGTTCCGACGCCGCGATGGCCGCCATCTCGTCGCGCGTCCAGCTCATGCCGCGTCCCCTTCCGTGCGGCGGCCCGCGGTGGGCCGTTCTTCCGCGCCGCTCTCCGGCGAGCGCCGGTCCTCTGCCGCGCGCACGACGTCGCCCTCGGGCCTCGGCCGCGTGGTGCGCTGCTCGATCTCCTTGGGCACCCCGGAGTACCGCACCACGTGCTGCACGTACACGCCGGGGGTCACGATGTGGTCCGGGTCCAGCTCGCCGGGAGCCAGCACCTCCTCGACCTCCGCGAACGTGACCTTCCCGGAGGCCGCGCACACCGGGTTGAAGTTGCGGGAGGTGCGCCGGTAGACCAGGTTGCCGTCCGTGTCCCCGCGCCAGGCGTGCACGAGCGCCACGTCCGCCACGATCCCGCGCTCCTGGACGTAGGTGCGCCCGTCGAACTCGGCGGTGGGCTTGCCCTCGGCCACGGGGGTGCCCACCCCGGTGGCCGTGTAGAACGCGGGGATCCCTGCCCCACCGGCGCGCAGCCGCTCCGCGAGGGTGCCCTGCGGAGTGAACTCCACCTCCAGCTCGCCCTCCAGGAACTGGCGCGCAAACTCCCTGTTCTCCCCCACGTAGGAGGCGAGCACCTTGGAGACCTGCCGGTTCTCGAGCAGCAGCCCGAGACCCTTGCCGTCCACACCCATGTTGTTGGAGACCACGGTGAGGCCTTTGACGCCGCTGTCCCGCACCGCCTCGATGAGGTCCCGCGGAATGCCCGAGAGACCGAACCCTCCCACCGCGAGGGTCATGCCGTCCCGCAGCGTCTCGGCCAGCAGGCCGGTGACGTCGTCCCTGAGTTTGGACATGGCCGCCCTTTCCGGATTGTTCCGTGTGATCTGCCTCTCACCCTAGGAAGGGTTCACATCCTGGTCAAAGAAATCCGTGGTGCGTCGCGGAACGAGCCACATTCTGGAAAACTGGCGGTTGATCGTCCACATGGTGGACAAGCGGGACCTGGCGGGCAGAGGAGTCGGCGATGGCGGGAGCGGCGGAGCAGCCGGGCGGGGCGGAACTGGCGCCGTCGACCTCGTCGCGGGCCACGGCGACGTCGGGCACCCAGGTGGTTGGGCGGGTCGCCGCGGTGCTGCAGGCCGTGGCCGCCGCGGGAACGGCCGGCACCGCCGAGATCGCCCGCAGCACGGGACTCACCCGCCCCACCGCCCACCGCCTGCTCACCGCGCTGGCCCACGAGGGGCTGCTCGATCGGGACGGGACCGGCTCCTGGGCGCTCGGCTTCGAGCTGACCCTCCTGGGGGCGGTGGCCGCGCAGCGCTACCCGGCGCAGGACCTCGCCACTCCGCACCTGCGGCGCCTCGCGGAGGCCACGGGCGAGTCCGCGTTCTTCTCAGCCCGCCGCGGGGACGAGGTGATCTGCCTCGAACGCGCCGAGGGCTCGTTCCCCGTCCGCTCGCACGTCCTGCACGAGGGCCTGCGACTGCCCCTGGGTGTGGCCTCAGCAGGTCTGGCAATCCTCGGCCACCTCCCGGACGAGCAGCTGGAGGCGGCGCTCGCCGCGACCCGCGAGCGCCGCAGTCAGCTCGGCCCCCAGCACGACGACGCCCACGTCCGTCATCTCGTGTCCCACGTTCGCGAACACGGCTGGTCCCTGAACCCGGGGCGGATCGTGGAAGGCTCGTGGGGCATGGCCGCGGCGGTCTTCGACGCCTCCGGCCAGCCCCGCTACGCGCTGTCCCTCACGGGGATCGAGTCCCGCTTCCGCCCACCGCGGCAGCACCAGCTGGGCACCGCGCTGCTGGAGCAGGCCCACCGGCTCAGCACGGCACTGCGCACGGGCCGCGCGGCGTCGTAGTCCGTCCCGCGCTGCGTCCCGGACGGCCGTGGGCGACGGCGTCGTCACCCGCTCAGGAAGCCGTCCAGCCGCCGTCCATCGTGTAGGACGCACCGGTCATCATCCCCGCGGAGGGCCCGGCCAGGAAGGCGATCAGCTCGCCCACCTCCTCGGGCTCCACGAGCCGCTTGACCGCGGCCTCGGTGAGCATGATCTTCTCCACGACCTCCTCCTCCGCGATGCCATGGGCGGCCGCCTGGTCCGCGATCTGGCGGTCCACCAGCGGGGTGCGCACGTAGCTGGGGTTCACGCAGTTGCTCGTGACACCGTGCGCGGCACCCTCCAGCGCCACGGTCTTGGAGAGCCCCTCCAGGCCGTGCTTCGCGGCCACGTACGCGGACTTGAATTCGGACGCGCGCAGTCCGTGGACCGAGGAGACGTTGACCACCCGCCCCCAGCCCCGCTCGTACATGTGCGGCAGGGCTGCGCGAATCAGCAGGAACGGGGCCTCGAGCATGAGCATGAGGATCCGGTGGAAGTCTGCGGGGTCGAAGTCCTGGATGGGCGCCACCTTCTGGATCCCGGCGTTGTTGACGAGCACGTCCACGTCCAGGGTGAGCTCGGCGAGCGCGGCGGTGTCCGTGAGGTCCACGACCCACGCCTCACCGGCCACCTCGTCCGCGAGGCACTGTGCGGCGTCGGAGTCGATGTCCGCGATCACCACGTGGGCGCCGTCGCGTGCCAGGGCGCGGACCGCTGCGGCACCGATGCCGCTCGCACCACCCGTCACGATTGCCTTCTTGCCGTCAAGGGGTGCTGGGGACATGCTCTGGCTCCTTCGCCGTCGGGTCGTGCGCCCCACGATAGACGCCATGATTCGCCCGTCCCCCTCCATGTGCTGTTGGATGGAGGGGCAACCATCCAGAGCGGCCGAGAGATCTGGCTCGTCGAAGCCGCAGCAACCGGGGCGCGCCCGGTGCTAATGCCAGAACCGATGGAAAGGACGCACCACCCCATGCCCCACAACACCGACCGCTTCCAGACCACCCACGTGGGCTCGCTGCCCCGCACGCCCGAGCTGCTGGAGGCCAACAACCGTTTCCAGGCGGGCGAGATCGACCTCCCCCAGCTGGGCGAGGCGCTCGACGAGGGGGTCAAGGAGATCGTGCGCACCCAGCGCGAGATCGGCATCGACATCGTCAACGACGGCGAGTACGGTCACACCACGTCCGGCGCGGTGGACTACGGGGCCTGGTGGAACTACTCGTTCCACCGCCTGGGCGGGCTGACCCCCACGGACGAGGACCGCTGGAACGACGCGGAGAAGCACCGCTCCAGCCCGGGGCACATCGTGCTCACGAGCTTCCCCGACCGCCGCGACCGCGAGCGCTTCCGGGACGCCTACGAGGACCCCACGGCGGGCGTGCTGGCGCACCGCAACACGGTCTCGCAGCCCAAGATCACGGGCCCGCTGACCTACACGGGTCAGGAGGCGGTGGCCGGCGACATCCGCCGCGTGAAGGACGCGATGGCACTGAACGGGGCCACGCAGGGCTTCGTCGCCGCACTGTCCCCCGGCTCCTGCGCACGCGTGAAGAACGAGTACTACGCCACGGACGAGGAACTGGTCTACGCGTGCGCGGAGGTGATGCGCGAGGAGTACAAGGCCATCGTGGACGCCGGACTGACCGTGCAGATCGACGACCCCTCGATCGCCGAGTCCTGGGACCAGATCAACCCGGAGCCCACGGTGGAGGACTACCTGGACTTCACCCGGCTGCGCGTCGAGGCCCTGAACTACGCCCTGCGCGACCTGCCGCAGGAGCAGATCCGCTTCCACCTCTGCTGGGGCTCGTGGCACGGGCCCCACACCACGGACCTGGAGCTGAAGTACCTCGTGGACCTCATGCTCACCATCAACGCGCAGGGCTACAGCTTCGAGGCGTCCAGCCCCCGTCACGGCCACGAGTGGAAGGTCTGGGAAGAGCACCCGCTGCCCGAGGGCAAGGTGGTCTACCCCGGCATGGTCTCCCACTCGACCAACGGCGTGGAGCACCCGGAGCTCGTGGCGCAGCGCATCGAGCAGTACGCCTCCGTGGTGGGCCGCGAGAACGTCATCGCCTCCACGGACTGCGGGCTGGGCGGGCGCTTGCACCCGCAGATCGCGCTCGCGAAGCTCGGGTCGCTCGTGGAGGGCGCGCGGATCGCCTCGCAGCGCCTCTTCTGAGCCCTTCCGCCTCTTCCAGCACCGACGACGACGCCGCGCGCGCCGTCACGCGGGCCCGACACCTCCACGGGGTGCCGGGCCCGCGGTGCGTGGTGACCCCGTTCTGCCGCGGCGTCGCGGGCGTGGCCGTGCCGGTGCGCGGAGGTGACGTGCCGCCAGGGAAGCCTCGCGACGACGCCGTAACATATACGATTCTATACACGACATGCGTGACCGGGCTCACACGCATGCGTACACTGCCGTTTCAAGACCAATCGGTCGGTTATTGCATTCAGGCCCCTGCCTCTGGCACCACGGACGTCCGTCCGAAGATTCTGGAGATCCACCATGGCATCAACCACCACAGCGCCCGCGCAGGGCCACACCATGAGCCGCGAGGAGCGCAAGGTCCTCGCGGGCACGCTCGTGGGCACCACCATCGAGTGGTACGACTTCTTCATCTATGCCCAGGCCGCCGCGTTCATCCTGGCCGCGCACTTCTTCAACCCGCTCGGGGCGGAGAACGCGCAGCTCGCGCAGGTTGTCTCGTGGGCCTCCCTGGGCATCAGCTTCCTGTTCCGCCCACTGGGCGCGATCGTGGCGGGGCACATCGGCGACCGCTTCGGCCGCAAGGTCACGCTTGTGATGACCCTGTTCGGCATGGGCGCGGCCACCACGTTGATCGGCTTGCTGCCCACCTACGAGAAGATCGGCATTGCCGCTCCGATCCTGCTGGTGCTGCTGCGCATCCTGCAGGGCTTCTCCGCCGGCGGTGAGTGGGGCGGCGCGGCCCTGATGTCCGTGGAGCACGCCCCCGTGAACAAGCGCGGACTCTTCGGCGCGTACCCGCAGATCGGCGTGCCGATCGGCATGCTCATGGCCACCCTGTTCATGTTCGGCCTGAGCACGGGGCTGACGCCCCAGCAGTTCGAGTCCTGGGGTTGGCGCGTGCCGTTCCTGTTCTCCGTCGTGCTGATCTTCGTGGGCTGGCTCATCCGCCGCTCGGTGGACGAGTCCCCGGTGTTCCTGGAGATGCAGCAGCGCGCCAAGGAGTCCTCCGCGCCCCTCGGCCAGCTCTTCCGCAAGAACCCCCGCGAGGTCCTGCTCGCCGCGCTGATCTTCGCCGGCAACAACGCCGCGGGCTACCTGGTGATCGCGTTCTTCGCCTCCTACGGCACGAAGGTCCTGCACATGTCCCGGCCGGAGACCCTGGTCGCCTCCCTGGTGGGCGGCATCGGCTGGCTGATCTTCACCATGCTGGGCGGCTGGATGTCGGACAAGGTGGGACGCAGGCGCACGTTCATGATCGGCTACGGCATCATCATTGTGTGGGCCATCCCCATGTGGTGGCTGCTCAACACGGCGTCCCTGCCGCTGTTCGCTCTGGCGATCTTCGTGCTGACCATCGGCCTGGGCCCGTCCTACGGACCGCAGTCGGCCATGTACGCGGAGATGTTCCCGGCCCGCGTGCGCTACTCGGGCGTCTCGATCGGCTACGCGCTGGGCTCGATCATCGGCGGTGCGTTCGCGCCCATGATTGCCGAGCTGCTGCTCGCCCGCACCGGCCAGGCGTGGACCATCGGCGTCTACATCTCGCTGCTGTCCCTGGTGTCGTTCATCGCGGTGTGCTTCGTGAAGAAGTCGGACCAGGGCAAGGACCTGCACGTGGCGGAGGTGCACCAGGAGTACGTCCAGGCGCACCCCGGGGAGAGCGTCCCCGCCGTCGCCGGCGAGCCGGAGACCACCTCCGCACGCCGCCCCCGGCACTGACGCGCCCCTGCGTCCACCGTCCCGCGACCCCCGACGAAGGGCCGCGGGACGCCACCCGAGAACCGGCCCGGCATCCCCACGGATGCCGGGCCTTCCCGTCTCCCCCGAGCGGGCGTCACCGATTGACGTGGCTCGCACGATCGGGGAACCTGAGCAGTGAACGATCGGTCAGTAATCCTTTCCAACTAGGAGTTGCCATGTCCTCTCTGCCGCAAGCCTTCCTCGTCGGGGGCGCCCGGACACCCGTGGGCCGCTACGGCGGCGCGCTGTCCTCGGTCCGCCCGGACGACATGGCCGCCCTGTGCATCCGCTCCGTGGTGGGGGAGGCCGGGATCGACCCCGCGCTGGTGGACGAAGTGATCCTGGGCAACGCGAACGGCGCGGGCGAGGAGAACCGCAACGTGGCCCGCATGGCGTGGCTGCTCAACGGCTACCCGGACTCCGTCCCAGGCATCACGGTCAACCGGCTCTGCGCATCCGGGATGTCCGCAATCACGATCGCCTCCCAGATGGTGAAGTCCGGTGCCGCGGAGATCGTGGTGGCCGGCGGCGTGGAGTCCATGTCCCGCGCGCCGTGGGTCATGGCCAAGCCGACCACCGCCTTCGCCAAGCCAGGGGACGCGTTCGACACCTCGATCGGCTGGCGCTTCACCAACCCCGCCTTCCTGGACGGTCCGCTCTCCCGCGACGGCAAGATGACCTACTCCATGCCGGAGACCGCGGAGGAGGTGGCGCGCGTGGACGGCATCACGCGCGAGGACGCCGACGCCTTCGCCGCACAGTCCCACGAGAAGGCGCTGGCCGCGATCTGCGCCGGGCACTTCGAGAAGGAGATCATCCCCGTGGAGGTGAAGGGCCGCAAGGGTGCGGTCACTGTGGTGGACACGGACGAGGGCCCCCGCGAGGGCACCACCACCGAGGTGCTCGCGAAGCTGCGCCCGGTGGTCGCGGGCGGCTCCGTGGTCACCGCGGGCAACTCCTCCTCCCTCAACGACGGCGCCTCGGCCGTGATCGTGGCGAGCGAGCGCGCCGTGACCAAGTACGGTCTCAACGCCCGTGCGCGCGTGGTGGACGGCGCCTCGGTGGGTCTCGCCCCGGAAATCATGGGCCTCGGCCCGGTGCCGGCGTCCCAGAAGGTGCTGGAGCGGGGCGGGTGGAACGTGGGCGATCTCGGCTCCGTGGAGATCAACGAGGCCTTCGCCACGCAGTCCCTCGGCTCCATCCGCCGCCTGGGCCTGGACCCGGAGATCGTCAACCGGGACGGCGGCGCGATCGCGCTGGGCCACCCGCTCGGCTCCTCCGGCTCGCGCATCGTCATCACACTCATGGGCCGCATGGAGCGCGAACGCACCGCCAGGGGTCTGGCCACCATGTGCATCGGCGTGGGCCAGGGCGCGGCCCTGCTCGTTGAGCGGGTGTGATCCGGCCGTGACGGACACGAACTCCACCCACGACGACGCCGCCCGCGACTCCCGGGCGGACGGCACCGCCGCGCCGGCGTCCCCCGAGAACTGGCGGACGCCCAGCTGGGCAGCTGACTTCACGGCCCTGCGGGTCACCGAGCGCCCGGACCGGCTGCACGTGGCCCTGGACCGCCCGGAAGTGCGCAATGCCATCGACGAGGTCATGGTGGACGAGCTGCACACAGTGTGCGCCCACCTGGAGCGCGAGCCGAAGACCATGGTGCTCAGCGGCACCGAGGTGAGGGGCAAGGGGATCTTCGCCTCCGGAGCGGACATCGCCCAGCTGCGCGAGCGGCGCCGCGAGGATGCCCTGCGCGGGGTGAACTCGCAGCTCTTCGACCGGATCGCCAAGCTGCCCATGCCCGTGGTCGCGGCCCTGGACGGCTACGCCCTGGGCGGCGGCGCGGAGCTCGCGTGGGCAGCGGACTTCCGCATCGGCACGCCCCGTCTGAAGGTGGGCCAGCCCGAGACCGGGCTCGGCATCATCGCCGCGGCCGGTGCGCTGTGGCGGCTCAAGGAGCTCGCCGGTGAGGCCCTGGCCAAGGACATCCTGATGGCCGGACGCATCCTCTCCGCGCAGGAGGCCCTGGAGGCCCGGCTGATCACGGAGATCCACGAGCCCTCCGAGCTGCTGGCGGCCGCGGACACCCTCGCGGACCGGATCGCCGCGCAGGATCCGCTGGCCGTGCGGATCTCCAAGCGGGTCTTCGCCATGCCGCGCGAGGCCCACCCCCACGTGGACGAGCTCGCGCAGGCCGTCCTGTTCGAGTCCCAAGCAAAGTTCGACCGCATGCAGGCGTTCCTGGACCGCAAGAAGGAGCACAAGAAATGACCGAGAGCACCACGTCACCCGTTCCCTCCACTGTCGGCGTGCTGGGCGGCGGCCGCATGGGCGCGGGAATCGCCCACGCGTTCCTGGTCTCCGGAGCACACGTGACCGTGGTGGAGGTGGACGCCCAGGCCGCGGAGGCCGCGAAGGAGCGCGTGGAGTCGGACCTCGCCAAGTCCCTCGAGCGCGGGAAGATCGACGGCAACCTGGACGTGTGGGCCGAGAACTTCGCCGTCAGCGTGGACCACGCGGACTTTGCGAACTGCGAGCTGGTGGTGGAGGCCGTCCCGGAGATCTGGGACCTCAAGGTCTCCTCCCTCCGGGAGGTCGAGGCGAACCTGTCCGAGGGCGCCTGGCTCGCCACGAACACGTCCTCGCTGTCCGTGGACGGGCTCGCCGCGCAGCTGCAGCGCCCGGAGCGCTTCTGCGGCATGCACTTCTTCAACCCGGTGCCCGCCTCCAAGCTCGTGGAGATCGTGATCGGCGAGCGCACGGGGCAGGAGCTGCGGGACCTCACTCTGCAGTGGGTCGCGGGGCTCGGCAAGACCCCCGTGACCGTCAAGGACGCCCCCGGGTTCGCCTCGTCCCGCCTGGGCGTGGCCCTGGGCCTGGAGGCCATTCGCATGGTCGAGGAGGGTGTGGCCTCCGCCGAGGACATCGACAACGCCATGGTGCTCGGCTACAAGCACCCGGTGGGTCCGCTGGCGCTCACGGACATTGTGGGACTGGACGTCCGCCTGGGCATCGCCGAGTACCTGGAGAAGGAGCTTGGACCCCGCTTCACGCCCCCACAGCTCATGCGGGACATGGTGGAGCGCGGCGAGCTGGGCAAGAAGTCCGGAAGGGGTTTTTATGACTATTCATAGAGTTGCCGCTCGACGCTGACCGCATGACAGCTGGTCGGCACAGGTTTCCCCCGACGGCCCGCCGCCCAGAACCCCCGGGTGGCGGGCCGTCGTCCATCACAATTCGATCACAGGGGGTTGCACTAGCAAACGGCTCCCGTGAAGTGTGGGGCGTGTTGCAGAGCACAGACGGCTCCCACATCGAGAGGTGATCGAGATGCAGTCCAAGAAGACCCTGACCCTGACCGCCGCGGCCGTGGCCGCCCCGCTGCTGGTGGGGTGCGCACAGAGCGCTCAGCCCTCCCAGACTGCCGAGGCCGGCGAGACGACGGCACAGACGCGGCAGACGGCGAGCACGGCCGCATCGGCCCAGAGCTCGCAGGCACCCGCGACAGGCTCGAGTGCGGTGAGCACCGCGGACCCGGCGGCCACGACCACCGGTGAGGCCAGCACGCAGGCTGCCGCCGGCGAGGGCACCACGCTGCCGGAGGTGACGGACCCGCTGGCCGGCACGGAGGCCGAGACCTCGAGGATCCCGGTGGAGCACCCCAAGTACGGCGATCTCGAGATCGTCACGTACCTCCACGTCACCTCGGGCGGCGCGGCCCCGTCCGAGGGCGTCCCGAGCTACGCCGTGTACCAGAACGGCCACGCGGTGGGCTACGTCGCCTCCCCGGAGGGCACCAAGGCGGTCAACTTCTCCGACCGCAAGGCACTGGCCGGACAGACGTGGGAGGTCGGCAAGGAACACCCCGTGGACCGGTACGGCAACGTCTACATCTCCTACGACACCGGCGTGACCGTGCTGACGCCCACCGAGATGGGCTTCGACTCCCAGGGCACCATGCCTCCGGCCAAGGACGCGAAGTTCCCGTTCTCCCACGCGGGCCTGAAGCTCGACGCCGCCGGGTTGCCCACGGTGGTGCAGAAGGTCGTGGACAAGGACGGCACCGAGACCGGCAGGACCGTGAACTGGACGTGGGAGAACACCACGTTCGTCCAGGAGAAGTGAACGACATGCGTTCCACCCGAACGCCGCCCCTGACCACTGCCCTTGTGGCGCCCCCCCTGCTCGCGGTCTGCGGGCAGGGCAGGCAGACCGCCGGAGTACGGGCCCATGGAGGTGGTGACCTGCACGCTGACCACCACCCCGGACACCGCACCGCAGGGCAAGCGGGCCAGCTATGCCGTCCACCAGAACGGCAACCCGGTGGGCTCCGTGTCCTTCCCCGAGAGCTCCTCGGTGATCACCTTCGGCAACGGCCCGGCCATCGGGGACCAGCTCTGGGAGGTGGACCAGAAGAACCCCGTGGACAGGTACGGCAACGTGCACTTCCCCTCCAACTCGGGCGTCACGGTCATCAGCCCCTCAGGCGGGGGCTTCGACTCCCACGGCACCTTGCCGGGAGCCGAGGACCCGCAGCACCCCTTCCAGGACGCGGACGTGAGGATCGCCTCCTCCGGTGAGCCGACGGTCGTCCAGCACGTCAGGGACAAGAACGACAGCAATGCGGACACCGGAGAGACCGTGGACTGGACCTGGGATAGCTCGAAGTTCGCGGCCCGCAAGTAGGTCACGGTCCCACCGCACGGTCCCACGAGGGCGGCCCCGCTGCGGCGGAGCCGCCCTCGTGCGTGCCTGGCCATCCTGGTGCGGGCCTGACCGCCCGGCAGAAGACTGGGGTCGCGGTTCGATCACACCTGGTTGCAATCACAAATGCGATGGGGG
>NZ_BAAARF010000011.1:0-66608 GCF_039532055.1 Kocuria salsicia
ATGTTGCCCAGGAACTCAACGGGCGACCACGCAAAACGCTGGACTGGAAGAACCCAGCCCAGCGTCTGCGTGATCTACTAATCACTGACTAAACAACCAGGTGTTGCGAGGACCCCTGGAACCTGCCGGGCAGGCCCGGGTCAGCTCATCGGCCGGGTCACCCCAGCAACCGCCCGACCTCCTGCGGACTGTGCACCGGCAGCTCGCAACGCCCGTCACGGCACAGCCACACCGTGAACCCTGTGCCGGGGTGCTCCGGGGCCTCCGTAGCCTCTGGCGTCATGGGGACCCCGTACGGTGCCACGGCGGCGTCCAGCACGAGCACGTCCACCACGCGGCGGGCCCTCACGGCGTCCCTGAGTTCGCGGACTTGTGCAGGATGCGCTGCTGAGACCACCAGCAGTGCGGGCGGGTCCTCCCGTTCCAGCACCGCCGAGACCATTCCACCGGCGGCGGTAGGGGCCTTCAGCACCACCCCCGTGGCCTGGGCAGTCAGCCGCTCCACGAGGTCGCGCGTGGCCATGCCCGCCGTCCGGGGCTGTGAGAGGTCCGTGAGCCACCGGGCGAGGACGGCCGGGGTGGACGGGGCGACGTCGTCGAACGGCTCGGCACGGCCCGTCGCCCCGGCCGTCACGAGGGTGGGGTCCAGGCGCGCAGACTCAAGGACGGCGTCGTCGCGCACGAAGCGCTCCACGGTGACTTCCGCAAGCGCGCGGCTGCGCTCGTACCAGACCCCGTCCCCGGTCGCGCGGTACAGAGCAAGCTGCCCCGCCCCCAGCCACGCGTAGTCCTCGAGCTGGCCCTCGTGCGGGTCCACCGCATCGCCGCGGGAGGTCCGCGCGAGCCGCCCTGTCGCCGCGTCCCGGTGGTGCTCCCACAGGAACTCCGCGGCCGCGCCCGCGAGGTCGAGCCACTCGGGGGCGTCCAGGAGCACGGCGGCGTCGGCGAGGCCCGCGATCATCATGCCGTTCCACGCCGTGACCACCTTGTCGTCCCGGTGTGGCGCTGTACGCTCGAGCCTGCGCTGCCACAGCGCGGCACGGAGGGACTCGTCCAGGATCCCCGTGACACGCCCCCCCTCACCCCACGCGGCGGTGACCGGTTCGGGGCGGACGCCCCCACTGCTGGAAAGGCCCTCGTCGACGCGGCTGAAGGTGTAGTACGCACCCTCGCGCTCCGCGTGCGGTTCGTCCGGGGACGGGTCACTGTCCGCGTCGAGGGACGCCGCGAACGCACCCTGGGGGGTCACCATCTCCCGGTGAAGCCAGTGCACGAGCGCGGTGGCGGCGTGACGGTACCGCGCCGCACGGTTCGGGTCCGTCCCCTCACGCTCCAGGATCACCACGGTGCGGGCGAGCACCCGCAGCAGCTGGGCGTTGTCGTAGAGCATCTTCTCGTAGTGCGGCAGGGACCAGTCCGGCGTCACGGAGTAGCGGAAGAACCCGCCTCCCACGTGGTCCTGGAGGGCTCCGAGCACGATTGCGTCCAGCGTCCTGCTCAGCAGCTCGCGTGCCGCGCGCCGCTGCTCCGGGATGAGCCACGAGGACGCCGTGCCCTCGTGGGCCTGGAAGGGTGACCGCGCAATCGTCGTCAGGGCCTCGAGCACCGGGGACGGCGGGAACTTCGCGCCCCCGCCGAAGCCCTCGTGGGCCGCGTCTCGGGCGAGTTCGAGGCCGTTGAGCCACTCACCCGCGAGCTCACCGGACAGTTCCCGCGCGCCGTCCCCCGCAGGCTCGGCCACCGCGGAGGGGCCGGCGTCCGCGAGCATCCTGTCGACGAGCTCCGGGTGCCGTTCCAGGGCCTCCGTCAGCTGCTCCGCGGAGCGTTCGACCTCGTCCCGTCGCACGGTCCAGGCCTCGGTGACGGCCACCATGACCTGCATGAAGGAGGGTCTGCCGTGCGCCGGCCGCGGTGGGTAGTAGGTGCCGGCGTGGAACGCGCGGCCCTCCGGCGTCAGGAACACGGTCATGGGCCAGCCGCCCTGACCGGTGAGCAGCTGGGTGGCCGCCATGTACACCGAGTCCACGTCCGGGCGCTGCTCACGGTCCACCTTCACGGGAACGAAGTGCGCGTTGACGTAGTCGCCCGTCTCCGGGTCCTCGAAGGACTCGTGGGCCATCACGTGGCACCAGTGGCACGCCGCGTAGCCCACGGAGAGCAGCACCGGCACGTCGCGCGTCTGCGCCTCCGCGAAGGCCTCGGGACTGAACTGCCACCAGTCCACGGGGTTCTCCGCGTGCTGGAGCAGGTAGGGACTCGTGGCACCGGCCAGACGATTCGGCATGGCACCACCGTCTCACAGTGCGGCCGGCGCCGTCAGGACCGGCTGGAGCCGTCCCGCCCGTCGGGTGCGCGGCCCGTGGGCGGTGACCGGACGGCGTCGCTACCGCTCGACGTCGCTCTCAGCACCGGTGCGGCGGGCGGCGTCGTTACCCGCTGTGCGGCCCTCGGCCGACGTCGTGCCCTCCGGGAGCGCACCGGTGGCGGCCCGTTCCTCGGCCGCGCGCCGCTCGGCGTACTCCGCCCGGTAGCGCAGCCGCCGGTTGCGACGGTTGAAGTCGATCACCAGCAGCACCACGGCGACCGCCAGCACGAAGGTCATCAGGAACCCGACCAGCCCCGGGGAGACCTGGCTCGGGTCGAGACCGGGGCGCAGCGTGTTCTCGGGGCTCGGCGCGGGCGTGGCCGCGTTCAGGACGCTCAGCAGCGTGGGCACGCGGGATCACTCGCTTCCGGGGTTCGAGGGCGCGTCCGCGACGCCCGCGAACAGGTCCGTCTCGGGCAGCTGCGCGTCCACGCGGGACTCCGCGAGCGTGTAGTCCTCCCACGGCCACACCTCCGCCTGCGTCTCCGCGGAGACCGCGAAGAACATGCCGTTCGGGTCCACCTGGGTGCGGTGGCTGCGCAGTGCCTCGTCCCGGGCCTCGAAACGGTCCGCGCACTCGATCCTGGTGGTCGTCTCGTGGCGCGGCACCGGCGGGCGGTGGCCCTCCGGATCGGACTCCTGAATGGCGGCGATCCGCTCGGCGTAGGGCGACTGCAGCCCGCGCGCCTCGAGCGCCTCGTGCAGGGCGACGAAGCGCTCCACGTTGAAGGCGCGGTCGTAGTACAGCTTGGACGGGGCCCAGGCCTCGCCCGTGCCGGGGTACGCGTCCGGATCCCCCGCGCGCAGGTACGCCTCCATGGCCACGTTGTGGGTCTGGATGTGGTCCGGGTGCGGATAGCCGCCGTTCTCGTCGTAGGTCAGGATCACGTGGGGCCGGAACTCCCGCACCAGCTGCACCACGGGCGCCGCGGCACGCTCCAGCGGCTGCAGTGCGAAGCACCCCCACGGCAGCGGGGGAAGCGGGTCCCCCTCGGGCAGACCGGAGTCCATGAAGCCGATCCAGCGGTGCTCCACGCCGAGTGCACGCACGGCAGCGGCCATTTCGTGGCGGCGCAGGCCAGCGAGGTCCCGTTCGGCCGCGACATCCCCCTCCATCTCGGGGTTAAGAATCGAGCCGCGCTCGCCGCCGGTGCACGTGGCCACCATGACGCGGGCGCCCAGGCCCGCGTAGTGGGCCATCGTTGCGGCTCCCTTGCTGGACTCGTCGTCGGGGTGGGCGTGGATCGCCAACAGGCGCAACTGTGAATAGTCCGTCACCGAACGAATGCCTCCAAGACCTCATCGCGGAAAAACCGCCGTAAAAATGCAATCCCCGGTATCCTACGCCGCACCCGAATGCCGTGCGGCGCGTGCGTCACGCCACTTCACGACCGACGACGCCTCCCGTACCGGCCGCGCGGCGGCGTCGTCCGCCGCTGGGTACCCAGTCTTCGCCCACCGGCCCTCGGTAGAGTGGGGGCATGAGTTCTGCGATCCCCCAGCCGCCCGGTGGCTCGCCCGCACCCGGAACGGACCGCGTGCTCGCCCAGCGCTACGGCGGCGGGCACCGCCGCGTCAACCGGCCACGGCGGCGGGGGCCCTCCACACGCGGCTGGATCGTGATCGCGGCCGCTGCCACCCTTCTGGCCTCCCTGTTCGTCGTGTGGATCGTGTGGGGGAACTCCCAGCGGCCGGTGGCCAAGGACGTCAGCTTCCAGATCACGGACGCCGGTCACGTCTACGCGGACTTCGACCTCACAAAAGACCCGGACCAGACGGTCACGTGCGCGGTGCAGGCCCTCAACGAGCAGTACGCCGTGGTGGGCTGGCGCGAGGTCACGGTCGGGCACGTGGCGGACGAGGAGCTCAACGGCCGCACGAGCACGCACCGCGTCACGCTGCGCACCACGGGAATCGCCACGACTGCCGGCGTGGACACCTGCTGGGAGGACGCCGGCTGACCCGCCCCCCCCTGCGACTGTGGTCGTGGAACGCGACATGTTGGGCTGGGCGCGCGGCCTCCACTAGACTTGCCGCGAGATCACATCCCCGACCCGGACACGCTGGGCCACGCGGCTCGCACCGGGGCGGGGTTTTTCACACGTGCTCACCAGGGCGGTGAGCACCGGAGAAACGGAGGCACAGTGCCTACTCACGAGGGAGCCTGGCTCACCCAGGAAGCGTACGACCGGCTCAAGAAGGAACTCGACTACATCGCCGGTCCCTACCGGCAGGAGATCGTCGACCGGATCGAACAGGCCCGCTCCGAGGGTGACCTCAAGGAGAACGGCGGCTACCACGCCGCACGCGAGGAGCAGGGCAAGAACGAGGGACGCATCGTCCAGCTGACCCAGCTCCTCGAGAACGCCCAGGTGGGCGAGGCCCCGGCGGACGACGGCGTCATCGAGGCCGGCATGGTGGTCACCGCGGAGATCGCCGGCGACGAGATGACCTTCCTCATGGGCAGCCGTGAGGTCGCCGAGGACCTCACCGGGGGCGAGGACCTCGAGGTATTCTCCGAGCGTTCCCCCATGGGTGCCGCGATCAACGGCCACAAGGTGGGCGACACCGTGAGCTACCAGGCCCCCAACGGCAAGGACATCACAGTCAAGATCCTGAAGGCCAAGCCCTTCAGCCGCTGACCCCCGAACTGAGGGCCACGCCGCAGCCGCGGTGTGGCCCTCAGCCGTTTCCTACGCCGTCACAGCGCAACGTGGCGGCTCCCGTTGCCTCCCCGACAGGAGAACCCCTCGTGGTCACCCACTGGAACCGCACCCCGAACCGCTGGAGCGGGCCCCTACTCGTGCTCACCGCGCTGCTGGCCGTGGCCGCGGTGGTCGTGCACTTCGTGGGCCAGAGTCACCCCGCACTGAACTCGACCGGCGGTCTGCGCAACATCCTGTGGTTCGCCACGTTCGTCATGGCGTTCGTCACCTACGTGACGGCCCGCGGGGCACGACGCCGCTGAGCGGGCGCCGCGGCGACGTCGTCGCGTCCTCGTGGTCGTAGCGTCGTCCTCATTGCAGCGTCGTCCTTGCGACGTGGCTTCCGCAG
The DNA here is from genome assembly GCF_039532055.1 of Kocuria salsicia. Taxonomy (NCBI): domain Bacteria; kingdom Bacillati; phylum Actinomycetota; class Actinomycetes; order Micrococcales; family Micrococcaceae; genus Kocuria; species Kocuria salsicia. The sequence goes on from NZ_BAAARF010000011.1 coordinate 5,420, forward strand.
CGGCACAGGCCCCAAGGCCCCGGGCCTGAGAGTCCAGGGATCAGTGCGCGATCACGGGGTGGAAGCCGTGCGCCTCCAGCTCGGCGATCACCTGGTCGCAGTGCTCGTGGCCCTTGGTCTCCATGTCGATGGTGATGGACACGTCCCCCATGGACAGGGAACCGCCGATGCGGGTGTGGTCCACGCCCGTGACGTTGGCGTCCAGGTCCGCGATGATCTGCGAGATCTGAGCGAGCTCGCCGGGGCGGTCGGTCAGCATCATCCTGACCGTCATGTAGCGTCCCGCTGCGCTGAGACCACGCTGGATGACCTTGAGCATCAGCATGGGGTCGATGTTGCCGCCGGAGAGCAGCACCACCGTGTTGCCGAGGTCCGGGTGGCTCTCCTTGAGGTCGCCTTCGAGGATTGCGGCCACGCCCACCGCGCCGGCGGGCTCCACGACCATCTTGTTGCGCTCAAGCATGAAGATCAGCGCCTGGGCGAGCGAGTCCTCGGAGACCGTCACGACGTCGTCCGCGAGCTCCCGGATCACGGTGAAGGGCAGCTGCCCCGGGCGGCCCACCGCGATGCCGTCCGCGATCGTGGAGACCCGGGACAGCGTCACGATGGCATCACCGGCGAGCGACGGCGGGTAGGCGGCGGCGTTCTCCGCCTGTACGCCGATCACGCGGATGTCCCGGCCCTGTTCACGGGCCTTCGCCTTGATGGCCACCGAGACGCCGGCGAGCAGCCCGCCTCCACCCACTCCCGCGATCACGGTGTCCACGGTGGGCAGCTGGTCGAAGATCTCCAGGCCGATCGTGCCCTGCCCGGCAATGATGTCCACGTGGTCGAAGGGGTGCACGAACACCGCACCGGTCTGGTCCGAGAAGCGCTGAGCCTCCGCGAGCGCCTCGTCCACGGTGGAGCCGTGCAGCACCACTTCCGCGCCGTGGTCCTGGGTGGCCGCGATCTTGGGCAGCGCCGCACCGAGCGGCATGTAGATCCGCGCCTCGATGCCGAGCTTGGCGGCAGCGAGGGCCACGCCCTGGGCGTGGTTGCCGGCCGAGGCCGCCACCACTCCCCTGGCCTTCTCCTCGTCCGAGAGCTGCGACATCCGCACGTACGCGCCGCGCACCTTGAAGGAGCCCGCGCGCTGGAGGTTCTCGCACTTGAGGTAGACCTCCGAACCGAGCGCGCGCGACAGCGCCCGGGAGTGGGCCAGCGGCGTCCGCTCGGTCACCCCCTCCAGCAGCGTGACGGCACGGCGGACGTCCTCCACCGTTACGGGCAGATCTGGGTGGGCCACAGAGAACTTCCTTCGTCGTAGCCGGTTGCTTGGTCCGCCGCGGGGTGCCGGGCCCGGTGGATCGCGACCGGGACTGCGGGGCGGGGACAACAGAACGCGGTGCCCGTGGGTGGGGGCGCCGCGCTCCATGCTATTACCTCGCGAGAGGTCTCAGCGCCGGGAGTCGTCCGTGCTCAGGACGTCCTCCTCGATGCTCGCGTTGTGCTTCGTCTGCTTGCGGTGCTTCTCGTCACGCCTGTGCTCCTCGGCCTCGCGCTCCTTGTGGCGCTTGCCGCGGAAGCGCTGGAGCAGCGCCATGACCTGGTCGCGGTCCAGGTCCTTCTTCTTGGCCGTCTTCTTGATCTCGCGGGGGTACATCAGCGGCTCCCACGCGATCTCGTCGTCGTGCTCCCAGGCACGGCTGGCCAGGTAGCGGACGATCGTGTTGAGCACGGCCATCAGCGGCACGGAGAACAGGGCACCGGCAATGCCGAAGAGCACGCTGCCGGAGGCCACCGCCAGGAACACGGCCACCGGGTGCAGGGAGACGGCCCTTCCCATGATCAGGGGCTGCAGCACGTTGGACTCGAGCTGCTGCACGAGCAGCACCACGCCCAGCATGGCCAGGGCGATCCACGGGCTCACGGCCACGAGGGCGACCAGCACGGCCACCGCACCGGTGGCCACGGCGCCCACGATCGGAATGAAGGACGCCAGGAACACCAGCACGCCGATGGGCAGGGCGAGCGGCACGCCCAGGAAGAATGCGCCCACGCCGATGCCCACGGCGTCCACGAACGCCACGAAGACCTGGATCCGCACGTACTGGGCCAGGGAGATCCAGCCACGGCGACCGGATCCGTTGACTGCGGAACGAGCGCGGCGGGGGAAGAGCTTGACCACGAACAGCCAGATGTTCTCGCCGTCCATGAGGAAGAAGAGCAGCACGAACAGCATGATGATCGTGCCGGTGACGATGTTGCCCGCAGTGGAGCCGAAGGTCATGGCCCCGGAGAGGACCTTGTCCGAATTCTGCTGCAGCGTGTTGCCGAGGTCCGCGATCCACTGGTTGATGTTGTCCGTGGAGAGGTTCAGCGGGCTGTCCTCCAGCATGCCGATCAGCTGCTGGAAGCCCGCCACGGCGTTGTCCGAGAGCTGGGCGAAGCCCACGATTATCTGCTGCCCCGCCAGGGTGAGGAGCCCCAGGACCAGCACGATCAGGCCGAGCTCCACGGTGATGGAGGCGAGCGCGGCGGGGAATCCCCTGGAGCGCAGCCAGCGCACGGCGGGGAACAGCAACCCGGCGAGCAGGGCGGCGAGCAGTACCGGGATCAGAACGGTGGTGACGAGCGAGAGCAGCCACCCGACCACCCCCACCCCGGCGATGATGAGCAGGATGCGCCAGGACCACGCCGCGGCGATCCGCACGGGAGCCGTGACCGTGTCCTGGGCGTCGTGGGCGGGAGCGTCGCTCGACCGCGGGGCGTCCGGCACGCGGTCCGGGGACGTGCTCGCGGGAGACGTGGAGATGCTGGAAGACATGGGCACCATGATCGCATCATTGCGCGCAATGTTGTTACCGGCCCGCCGCCCGCGGGATGACAAAATGGCTGCCATGTCCACCACACTGCTGCGCATCCTGGCCCAACGCCGTCCCGCGAGCCTGCTGAGCCAGGAGGCACCCCGCCAGGAGGAGCTCGAGGCCGTCCTGCGTGCCGCCGCCGGTGCGAAGTACGACGAGCGGCCCACCGGCTGGCGTGCCGTGGTGACCACCCGCCCCTCAGCCCCCCTGCTGGCCGCCGCCATGGCCGGGCTGGCCTCGGTGCCCAACCTCACGGGCCCGGTCCCCCGCCTGAAGGGCAAGAAGATCCGGGTTCTCGCCGCCTACCGCGGTTCCCTCTCGTGGGCCTCCCGCGGCGGCGCCGCCATCGCGATCGTCTTCCGCCACCACCCGGAGCTCGAGGAGTCCAAGAAGGTCCAGCGTGGGGAGGTCTCCGCGGCACGCGGTGTCCTGGAGGCCGCGTTCTACGCGCAGGGCTGGGCCACCATCTGGTCCCAGCGCGAGCCCTACGACCGGGAGATTCTCCGCTCGTTCTACGACCTCGACGAGCACGAGGAGGTCCTCGGCTGGCTCTTCGTGGGCCGCGCCGCTCCTGACAGTGTGCCCTCCCGTGCGATCAACCTGCCACCTCGCGACCTCGGGATCAGCTACATCTGAGCGGGCACCGGGCGCGACGACGCTGCGCGGCCCCGGTGGCGCGGCGTGCCGCACGTCCGCTGCGCAGCGCCGTTGTCGGCCCCGGTACCTAGCGGCGCCGCGCCTCGTCCACCGCCCTGGGACAGACAGAGCGACGGCCCGGTGTGCGTGCACCGGGCCGTCGCTGTCGGGACGTTTCAGTCCAGGAGGAGTCAGTCGCTCATCGACCGGATGATCGTCAGCAGACGCAGGATCTCCACGTAGGTCCAGATCAGGGTCACGGTCAGGCCGAACGCCGCAGACCAGGCAGCCTTCTGGGGGATGCCGCGCCTCACGCCGTCGCTGATGTTCTCGAAGTCCAGTACGAAGCTGTAGACGGCCAGCAGGATCGCGATGGCACCCACGAAGAGCCCCAGCGGAATGCCGAAGACGGAGACGTCGGTGCGCAGGTTGAAGCCGCCCAGCAACGAGGTGCCCAGGTTCACGAGGGCGAAGATGGCGTAGGCCATCATGGCCACGAAGAAGAACTTGGTCACTCGCGGGGTCGCGCGCAGCACGCCCGTCTTGTAGAGCACGAGGACCGAGACGAAGACCGCCAGGGTGCCGATGACCGCCTGCACCACCACGCCCGGGTAGGTGCTCTCGAACATGCCCGAGATGCCGCCGAGGAACAGGCCCTCCGCGAGCGCGTACAGGATGATGAGCACGGGGCTGGGTTCCCGCTTGAACGAGTTCACCAGACCGAGGACGAGGCCCACGATGGCACCGGGAACCGCGAGGACGGGCACAAACCAGCCCGCGAAGGCGGCCACGACCACGCAGCCGAGCACGAGCGAAGTGCGCATTACGACGTCGTCGTAGCTCATGCGCCCGGTCTGGGCGGGCCCGGCGGCGGGCGCGTTGTACATCCGCTCGAGCTGCTCGGGCGAGTACTGGGCACCCTGGGGTGATGCGGGTACGGTGGTGGCGTTCTTCTTGTTGAAGTCTCGCAGGAGGGGGTTGCCGCCGGCCATGGGACGTCCTTTCTGGGCGTGGGCGAGCTGAGATCCCAGTTTAGCACCGGAACCTGCACGCCAGCCTGGAGTCCGTGGACGGCGAACAGACCCGCGGGGGTCGGTTCACGAGTGCCGGGCGGCGGGATCGGTGCTGCGTCGGGGGTGCCCCCAGTGGGATTCGAACCCACACTGAGCGGATTTTAAGTCCGCTGCCTCTGCCGGTTGGGCTATGGGGGCGGGTACGACGACGGTGGGGCCGCCCGCAGGCGGCCCCACCGTCGTCGACGTGCAGGCTACAGGCTGGCCTTGGCGTCCGAGACCTTCACGCCGGCGGCTTTCTCGAAGGCCCGGCGCGGATCGCGCAGGTGGCGCAGCGGCTGGGTGTCCCGCCCGAAGACCATGTTCAGGCCCCACTGGGTGAACACGCGTGCCTTGCGGTCCACCGTGGGGATCGCATAGCCGTGGTACAGACGGTGCATGAGCCACGCAGGCAGTCCGCCGAGGTCGATGTTGCGCACCGTGGCGGCACCCTTGTACAGGCCCAGTCCGGCCACGGAGCCGAGGCCCTCGTGATAGTAGTCCTGCAGGGGCTCGCCCTGGTGGGCGGCCATAATGTTCTTGGCCATCCTGGCTGCCTGGCGGACCGCGTGCTGGGCGTTCGGCACGCAGAAGCCACCCGGGCCGGCACCGGTGAGGTCCGGGACGGCGGCGATGTCGCCGGCGGCCCAGGCGCCGTCGAAGGGCCCGTCGTCGCCGGTGACGCGCAGGTCTGCGCCCACGCGCAGGCGGCCGCGCTCGTCGATGGGGAGATCGCTGTTCTTGATGAAGGACGCGGCGGCCACGCCGGCGCACCAGATCAGGGTGTCCGTGGCGAGCTCGCCGGCGGGCGACTTGTCACCCATGTTGATGAGCTTGACGACGTCCCCGTCTACCTCGGACACGGACGTGTTCAGGAGCACCTCGACGCCGCGGGAGCGCAGCTCGGCCACGACCTTCTCAGCGCGGTCCTTGGAGACCTCGGGCATGATCCGTCCCATGGCCTCGATCATCACGAAGCGCAGGTCCGAGACCTTCAGGCGGTCGTTGCGCTCCACAGCGGTACGTGCCATGTCCTCGAGCTCGGCAATGGTCTCGATGCCGGCGAAGCCGCCGCCCACGACCACGAACGTCAGCGCCTGGCGCTTGGCGTCCTCGTCGTCGGTGAGGGACGCCACCTCGATGCGCTCGAGCATCCAGTTGCGCACGGAGACGGCCTCTTCGATCGTCTTCATGCCGATGGCCTTCTCCGCGAGCCCCGGGATGGGGAACGTGCGGGTGTTGGAGCCGCCGGCCACCACGATCTCGTCGTAGGGCAGCTCGAACTCGGGACCCTCGTCGATGCCGCGGATGGTGACCTTGCGGTTGGCGTGGTCGATGTTCTCCACGCGGCCGTCGATCAACTCGCAGTCCCGCAGGTTCTGGCGGTGGGGAACCGTGGCGAAGCGCGCCTCAATGTTCCCGGCCGCGACCTCGGGGAGGAAGGGAAGGTAGGTCATGTACGGGTTGGGGTCCACCACGGTGACCACGCCGCCGGACTCCTTGATACGGGTCTGCAGCTTCTGCGCGACGGTGAAACCGACGTACCCGCCACCCACGATGAGAAGGCGCGGACGGTCCTTGGCAAGTTGATTGAAAGACATGCCTGGAAGTTTACTCATCACCGGGAACTTTTGCTCACGCCCTGCCGTACGGTGACGGCCTTGCAGGATACTTCGGAGGGTGCTCCACGCGGGTGGCGCACCGGCGTCTCAGCGCGAGAGGCGCCGGATGTGCAGGATCGCCGCCACGGTCAGGCCGCTGACGACCACCGCGAAGGAGGCGAGGATCACCACGGGCAACGCACCGGTCTCGTTCAGGGGCTTCCGCGCCACGGGCGGGGTGGCCTCCTGCGTCACGTGCTCGGTGTCCCCCTCGTCCGCGCTCGCCGAGGCGCTCGCGCCGGGCGAGGCGGTGTGCGGCCGGTTCTGCTCGATCCAGTGCTGCACGCTGCCCAGCGGGTTCTCCTCGGTGGTCTCGACGTCGTCCTCCACCGCCGCGCGGACGTCCAGGATCCCATAGCCGTAGAACGGGTCCTTGCCCTTCTCCCCCGCGTCGTGGGCCGTCTTGACGATCCGCTGCGCGATCTGCGCACCCGTGAGCTCCGGGTGCCTCTGCTTGATGAGCGCCGCCGTCCCGGAGACCAGCGGAACGGTCGCGGAGGTCCCGGACCACTCGGCGTAGCCGTTGCCCGGCATCGCCCCCACCATGTCCTCGCTGGGCCCCGCCACCCCGATCGAGATGCCCTGGGAGGAGGAGTCCCAGCTGGCCTGACGCTGGCGGTCCACCCCGCCCACGGACAGCACGCCCGGGATCGTCGCGGGGGCACCCACCTGGGTCAGTCCGCTGCCCCTGTTGCCCGCGGCAGCCACCACCAGCACGTTCTTCTCCTCGGCGTACGCGAACGCGGAGTCCCAGGACTGCGGCCACGCGGTGGCGTTGGAGCCCACAGACATGTTGATGACGTCAGCGCCGTGGTCCACGGCCCACCGGACGGCGTCCGGGATCTGCTCGTTGACGTCCTTCACACCCGGCTGCTCGGCGCCCAGCCACATCGACACCGGGAGAATCTCGGCGTCCGGGGCGACCCCCAGGATGCCCTGCTGTTTCCCGGGGCCGCCCGAGCGGTCCTCCCCGTGGCCGTGGCCCGCCGCGAGGGAGGCCACCAGCGTGCCGTGCTCCGGCTCCTCGCCGAGGCCCTGCTGCCCGTCCGCCCGCCCCTTGCCGGAGACGTCCGTGCCCTCCCCCACGGAGCCCGTGAGGTCCTGGTGGGAGCCGTCCACACCGGTGTCGATCACGGCGATCTTCACGCCCTTGCCGGTCGCGGACTTCCACGCGTCCCGCACGCCGTAGTCGTCCAGCCAGTACTCGCGCTGCTGGATGTCCGAGCCCTCCACGGCGGCCTTGCCGTTGGTGGGAGCGGGGGCGATGGGCGACTCCACGGGCACCGATGGCGCCGGGGCGGGCACCGCGGGCTGCTGTCCGAGCGCGGGGACCGCCGTCATCCCGACGAGCAGCGCGCCCGCCGCAGTGGCCGCGAGCAGGGCCCGAGTCCTCGTGCGTCCGATCATGACCCCTCTGTTCTGCCTCGCGGTGCGGCGCACCGCGCCCGTTCGTGCTCGTGGTGGACCGGGGCCCGCGTCAGGAGACCAGGGACAGTGCGATGCCGTCCAAAATATCGTGCTCACTCGCCGTCACGGCGCTGACCCGCCCGTCCGTGGCGGCCGAGACGCGCTCGAGCACCCGACGCCACACGAGAGCCCCGGCACCGATCACGTCCACGCGGCCCTCGTGCATGAAACCGAGCGCGGCACGCTGGTCCCGGGTCATCTGCGTCAGCTCACGGCAGGCGCGCACGACATCCGGGATGGGCAGCTCGGTGCCGTTGATCCGCTGCGGGTCGTACTCCGTGAGGCGAAGTGCTGCCGCGGTGACCGTGGTGACCGTCCCTGCCACGCCCACGATCTTGGTGGTCTGCTCCAGCGGCACGGTCCGGGCGACCACGTCCATGGCCTCGTCCACATCCCGCAGCGCGAGCTCCTGCTGGGCCGCGGTGGGAGGGTTGCCGCCCAGGTGACGCTCGGTGAGGCGCACACAGCCGATGTCCACACTCTTCGCGGCCAGCACCTCCGTGGGCGTGCCGAGCACGCACTCCGTCGAACCGCCACCCAGGTCCACCACGAGCACGCGGTCCCGCGAGTCCAGGGACGACGCCGCATTGAGGGCACCGCGGAAGGACAACGCCGCCTCCTCCTCACCACTCACGACCTCCGGCTCGACTCCCAGGCGGGAGCGGATGCCCGCCACGAAGACGTCCCGGTTGCCTGCGTCGCGGGTCGCGGACGTGGCCACGAAGCGCACGCGCTGCGCCCCGTGCTGCGCGATCAGCGCCGCGTATTCGTCCGCTGCGGCGAAGGTGCGCTCCAGCGCGGCCTCCGCGAGCCAGCCGGTGGCGTCCACGCCCTGTCCCAGCCGGACGATGCGCATCTCCCGCACCACGTCCGTGAGCGTGGACCGCGGCCCGTCGGTGGCATCCGCGATGAGCAGACGGATGGAGTTGGTACCGCAGTCGATGGCAGCGACGCGCATGGCAGCAAGGGTCCTCTGGTCGTGGGGTGGGGAGTCGGAGTCGCTCGGCGCGGGGGCCGCTCAGGCCTCGCGCCAAGCGGGGTCGCACGCGCAGCGCTGCGGCGTCCACGTGGCGGAGATGCTCTCCAGCGTCTCGTCCCCCAGGGGGTTCACCCCGGGGCCCGCGGCCAGGCTGTGTCCCACGAGCACGTGGAGGCACTTCACGCGGGTGGGCATCCCCCCGGCGGATATCCCCTCGATCTCGGGCACCTCGCCGGTGCCGGCGAGCTCCCCGATACGACGGCGCTGGGCCAGGTAGTGCTCGTGAGCCTCCCGGTAGCGCTCGGTGAGCTCGGGATCCTCGGCCACGCGCTCCGACATGGCGTACATGGCACCCTCCGCTTCCAGCCGGGAGACAGCCGCGGTCACCACGGGGTGGGTCAGGTAGAAGACCGTGGGGAAGGGTGTCCCGTTGCCCAGCCGGGGTGCGGTGGCGACGACGAGCGGGTTGCCGCACACGCAGCGCGCGGCAATCTCCACCACGTCCCGTGCGGGCCGTCCCAGCTGGTGGCCCACGACCGTGAGGTCCTGGTCCGTGACGGTGCGGTCCTGCTCTCGTGCGGCGTCGCTCACTTGTCGCTGCTCTCCTGGGGTCGTGGTTCGAGGGTGACGTCCTGCTGCGGGTAAGCGGAGTCGACGACCGATTGCCAGAGCCCGTCACCCCACGCGGGCTTGCCCGCCTCGACCTGCTCGGCGGAGGACTCCACGCCCTGGTGGACGTCCGGCTGGGCTCCGACCACCACGTAGGCGCTCTCCCCCGGCATCACGTAGGACATCCGCTCCCGGGCCTGCTGCTCCACGTAGGAGTCGTCCCCCCACAGCTGCTCCTCGCGCTTGAGCTGCTGCTGCTGGTCCTGCTCCTCGGCGATGCTGCTGCGCAGCTCGGAGATCTGCGTGTGCTGGTCGATAAAGATCTTGGCCGTGGGCGCGGCCAGGAAGACGATGAGGGTGGCCACCACGATCAGCGCCACCAGACGACCGTTGAACGAGTGCGCCGGGGTGGGCGCCGCGAGGGTGTGGGAACCGCCGGGAGGTGCCGGAGTCTCGTCGCCATCGTCGCGCAGGGATCCCGGCCGGGGAATCCGCGGGCCTGGACCGACCATGCGGTCACCTCCGGGGGAAGACGTGGTGGGGCTCTTCGTGCTGGGCCAGTCTACCCGCAGCGCAGCGCCGCCCGGTCCCCTGCGAACGGGGACCGGGCGGCGCGTCGGTGGGCACCGGCGACGTCACGGGTGCGACGCCGCTGCGCGGCTCACTTCGCGGTGAAGCGCGGGAACGCGGAGGCGCCCGCGTAGGTGGCGGACTCGCCCAGCTCCTCCTCGATGCGCAGCAGCTGGTTGTACTTGGCCACGCGCTCGGACCGGGCGGGAGCGCCGGTCTTGATCTGCCCCGCGTTCACGGCCACGGCGATGTCCGCGATGGTCGTGTCCTCGGTCTCGCCCGAGCGGTGGGAGATCATGCAGCGGTAGCCGTTGCGCTGGGCCAGCTCCACGGCGTCGAACGTCTCGGTGAGCGAGCCGATCTGGTTGACCTTCACGAGCAGGGCGTTGGCCACGTGCTCGTCGATGCCGCGGGCCAGGCGCTCGGGGTTGGTCACGAAAAGGTCGTCGCCCACGAGCTGGACCTTCTCGCCGATGTGCTCGGTCAGGGTGGCCCAGCCCTCCCAGTCGTTCTCGTCCAGGGGGTCCTCGATGGAGACCAGCGGGTACTTCTCGACGAGGTCCGCGTAGTACGCGGACATCTGCTCGGCCGAGCGCTTCTGGCCCTCGAAGGAGTACGAGCCCTTCTCGAAGAACTCGGAGGACGCCACGTCCAGCGCGAGCGCGATGTCCTTGCCCGGCGTGTAGCCGGCCTTCTTGACGGCCTCGAGGATCAGGTCCAGCGCGGCGGCGTTGGACTCGAGGTTCGGTGCGAAGCCGCCCTCGTCGCCCAGACCGGTGGACAGGCCGCGGTCCTTCAGCACGGACTTGAGGCTGTGGTAGACCTCCACGCCCCAGCGCAGGGCCTCGGAGAACGTGGGCGCGCCGAGCGGCGCAATCATGAACTCCTGGATGTCCACGTTGGAGTCCGCGTGGGAGCCGCCGTTGAGGATGTTCATCATGGGCACGGGCAGCACGTGGGCGTTGGGGCCGCCCAGGTACTTGTAGAGCTCGAGGTCGGCGGAACTCGCGGCCGCACGGGCAATGGCCATGGAGGCGCCCAGGATCGCATTGGCGCCCAGCTTGGCCTTGTTGTCCGTGCCGTCGAGCTCCAGCATGGCCTGATCCACGGCCCGCTGGTCCGAGGCGTCCAGGCCCACGACCGCCTGCTCCAGCTCCTCGTCCACGGCGTGGACGGCGTTCAGCACGCCCTTGCCCTGGTAGACCTTCTTGTCTCCGTCACGGCGTTCGACGGCTTCGAACTCGCCGGTCGAGGCACCGGACGGAACGGCCGCGCGTCCGAAGCTGCCGTCCTCGAGCAACGCCTCCACCTCGACCGTGGGGTTGCCGCGGGAATCCAGGATCTGGCGTGCTTGCAGCGCAATGATCATTGCCATGAAAATCTCCTTGTCGGTCGTCGACCCGTGGGACGGTCTGCGCCCCAGCCTCCAGCCTACCGAGGGTACCGGGTCAGTGCGATCCGTCGCGGGGCACCAGGTGTCAGCCGGTCACGGGCCCGTCGTTCTCGCGCACGAAACGGCGCACCGCCCCGCGCAGGGCGCGCTCGGCATCGAGCCCGCGCGCCGAGCCCGTCTCCACCAGCGCCAGCAGGCGGTCGCCGAGCTCACGCTCCTCCGCCTCCCGCTGCCCGGCGGTGGGCTCCTCCTGCACCGGCGTCACCGCGCTCACGCCGTGGCGCCGTGCCTTGGAGAACGCCTTCTCACCGTAGGCCAGCGCGGGCAGCGACGGCGGAATGCCGTCGAAGATCCGGGTGCGGTGCGGCTTCTCGTCCCGCTTCACAGCGTCCCAGCGTGCCGACAGCTCCGCGCTGCTCGCAGTCGCACGGGCCAGGGCCGCGGTATCAGGGGGCACAGCGCCCGGGGGCGTCGTGCTGGGGGTCGCGGTGTCCGGGGCTGCGACGCCCGCGCCGGAGGCGGACGACGACGCCTCCGCGCCGTCCGTGAGGGCCGCATCCTGGGTGGCGGACGACGTCGCCGCATCACCGGCCGCGGGTTCCCGCCCGGCGGCCTCGTTCCCCGGGAAGACCTGGGGGTGGCGGCGGATGAGCTTGGCGGTCACCGCGTCGATCACGTCCGAGACGTCGAAGTGCTCCTCACCGGTGTGCTCCTGGCCGATCCGCGCGTGGAAGACCACCTGCAGCAGCACGTCCCCGAGCTCCTCGACGAGCTCGTCACGACGCCGCAGGGAGGGCTCGAGCGTCTCGACCGCCTCGACGACCTCGTACGCCTCCTCCACGAGGTAGCGCAGCAGCGACTCGTGCGTCTGGGCGGCGTCCCACGGGCAGCCGCCCGGGGACCGCAGCCGGTCCATGACCTCCAGCAGCCGCTCGAACCGCGGCCCGGGTGCTGTCCTGTCCTCGGCGCTCACACCCGCTCCCCCGTGACCTGCTCCTCGAGCCACAGCTGGTACTCGCGGGGCACGAACGCCGCGCGGGCCGCGTTGCGCTGGACCGCCACGACGTCCGCGTCCGACCAGCCCGCACGGGTGCGCAGCTGCTCGAGCTCGTGGCCGACCGAGGTGTCGCTCATGAGCCGGTTGTCCGGGGAGATCGTGACCGCGAAACCGCCCCGCAGCAGCCGTGTAACCGGGTGCTCGGCAATGCCCTCGCCCCACGCGCTGCTCGCGCCGGTCTGCAGGTTGGAGCACGGGCAGACCTCCAGCGCGACCTGCCGGTCCCGGATCCAGCAAGCGAGCGGGGACGTGCCTTCCGGGTCCTCGTCCAGCAGCCGCACGCCGTGGCCCAGGCGCAGGGCGCGCCCCACCAGCAGGGCATCCGCCATGGACGCCGCGCCGTCCGCCTCGCCCGCGTGCAGCGTCACCGGGATCCGGTGCGCGGCCAGCAGGTCGAGGGCCTCGCGGTGGGCCGAGGCGGGGAAGCCCGCCTCGGGGCCAGCGAGGTCGAAGGCGACCACCGCTCCGGGCTCCGGCTCCCCGGGAACCCGGCCGGGCGACGTCGCCGTCGGGAGCTCCTGGGGCGTCAGCTGCTCGGCGGCCGCTCCCGCGGCGCCGCCGACGAGGGCATCCTCGCCGCGGACCCGGCGCACCACGAGCTCGGCGATCTCGGTGGAGCGCTCCAGGTGGCGCATCGCGCACAGGATCTGGACCACCGAGAGGTGGCCCCCGGCGGCGCGGACCTCCTCGACGCCCTCGGCCAGTCCCTGCTGCACGGCGTCCACCGCGGCGTCGAGCGTGAGCCCGCCCGCGACGTGCTGCTCCGGCGCCCACCGCACCTCGGCGTGGACGAGCCCGTCCGCCACGCAGGCCTGCGTGTACTCGCGGGCCACGCGGCGCAGGGCGTCCGCGGTCTGCATCACGGCCACCGTGTGCTCGAAGGTCTCCAGGTAGCGCACCAGGCTGCCGGAGTTCGCGCTGTCACGGAACCACCGGCCCAGGGACTCGGCGTCGGAGGCGGGCAGCTCGTGGCCCGCCTCGCGGGCGAGGTCGAGGACCGTGGCCGGGCGCACTCCCCCGTCCAGGTGGTCGTGCAGGCAGATCCGGGGACGTGGCCCGAGGGCCCCGCCCGCAGTGCGGACGGGGCCCTCGGGGGACTCTCGTGTGCTCATGCTCAGTAGTTCCAGTCCTGCAGCGCCTCGTTGACGTGCTGCGGGATGTTGGAGCCGGTGCGCGGGTACATCCGCAGCTCCTCCAGGTAGTTCTGCCCCGGCAGCCGCTGCTCGTAGCGCACGAATGCCTCCTCGTCCGAGTAGTCGAACGTGACCTCCGGGGGCAGGCCCGGCCGGAAGCGGAACATCATGGCCAGCGGTGCACCGGAGCCCTCCACGTAGGAGTCGTCCTTGAGCTCCTGGACCTTCAGCAGGTCCTCGGGCACCAGATCGAACGTGGGGCGCTGGTCCCAGAAGCCGTTCAGGCGCACGTGGGTCAGGGCGTCGTAGTACGTGCCGAGCGCGCGCACGCGGATCAGCACGGTGGAGACCTCGCGGGCCGTGCCCTCGGAGCCGAAGAGGTGCCGCTGCGCCTCGGCGAGGCGGGCGAGCACGTCCCCGGTGGTGAGGGTGAGGTTGCCCGGAGCCAGCGCGGACATGTCCACGCCCTGCTCCTGCGAGCCCCGGTAGGACGGGGACACGTCCGTGGCGGCCGCGAGCTGCGGCGCCCCTTCGGGGTCCTCGTCCGCGTCGGTCGCGGCACCCGGGACCAGCGGGTCGCTCGTCTCGGTGCCGAACGCCGACTCGTCCACGTGGACGGGCAGGTCCTCGGAACCGGTGGCGGTGCTCTCCTCCGCGGCCGCCGTGGCGGTCGTCGGGAGCTTTTGCTCATCCAGTGCCACGCCCTGCTCGGGGAGGTTCTGGCCGGAGAGGTTCTGCTCGGTGAGCTCCTCCCCCTCGGTGCTGGTCAGCGTCTGGGCGGTCCCGTCCGTGACCACCTCGTCCTGGGCGTCCACGGCGGGCGCGGTGAACGGGTCCTCGTCGGCCACGCCGGTCTCGGGCGCCACGTCCTCGGCGTCCCGGCCGTCCTGGGCGTCGAGGCCCTCGGCGCGGGCGGCGTCAGCGGCCGCGGCGTCCTCGGCCAGGGGGTCCCCTGCCGTGGTGTCCTGCGCGGTCGGTGCGTTCGTGACCAGCGGTGCCGGGTGCTCGCCGGCCGCCACGACGTCGCCGTCCTCGGCGGGCTGGGCCACACCGTCGTCGACCACGCGCACGGCGTCGTCCTGGCGGCCGAGCTCGGCCTCGCCCTGCGTCGCGGAATCCGCACCGTCGGCGCGGTCCGTGGACGTGACGTCGTGCCGGGCGTCCTCGGGGAGGCCACCGGTGGGTTCCTCGGCGACGCCGCCCTGGGAGGCGTGGTCTACCACGTCGCGATGCGCGCCGGCGTCCGCACCGGGACCCGCGATGGCGCCGTGGCTGACGGCACCGTGGCTGTAGCGCTCCACGCGGGACTCGCCGTTGGGGAAGTCGTAGGACACCGTGATCTCACGCCGGCCCTCGTTCGGGGCGGACGCCGCGATGTCCAGCTGCCGCCACGGGCCCACGGGGGTGCTCATGGCCTGGGTGTAGAGGTCCGCGACGTCGTCGAACAGCGGCGAACCCTGGTCCACCGTGCCGTTCTCCACCTCGTCCTGCGCCTCACCGACGGCCTGCCGGGTCTGGTGCGTCATGATGTTGCCGGACTGCACGAGCGTGAGCCGTGCGCGGTCCGCGCCGCGGGAGAGCAGCAGCTCCACGAGGTTGCGCAGTGCACCGCTCTCGGGCAGGGGCGCCGCCTGGGTCTCGGGCCGACGCCGGGTGCTCTCCTGCTTCGCAGCGGCCGACTCGGGGGCGTTCGGCTGCGCAGGCCGCTCCACCGCGGGGAGGGTCGGCTGCGGGCCGGGCGACGGCTGCGGGGCCGGGTTGGTGTTCTTGTTGCCGCGGAACAAATCTCTCAAACCCACGTGATCGTTTCCCTTCAGAGCCTGGCGTGGTTTCTCGTCCAAAGTATATGCGGGGCGTCCCTGGCGGAGCCTGGACCCGTGACACCGGGAGTCCCCGCGCGCACCGCCGTGGCCCGCGCCGAAGCCTCGTCCGCCGCGTCCCCGTGTCCATCCTGCTCGCGCAGCTCGGAGCCCATGGCCCGAGGAGACGGGCGGGGCAGGGATCGATGGCGGCCCGGCAGGACCGTCAGAGGTTCTGCGGCCCGAACGCGTCCGGCAGCACCTCGTCCATGGAGCGGACACCGCTGACGGTGAGTAGCTGCATGTCCTGCGCGCGGTGCTCGTAGAGCAGCTGGCGGCAGCGCCCGCAGGGCATCAGGACGTCCCCGTTGCCGTCCACGCACACGAACGCCACGAGGGACCCGCCACCTGACATGTGCAGCGCGCTCACCAGCGAGCACTCGGCGCACAGGGTCACTCCGTAGGAGGCGTTCTCGATGTTGGCCCCGGTCACCACCCTCCCGTCGGAGACGAGCGCAGCCGCTCCCACGGGGAAGTTCGAGTAGGGCGAGTAGGAGTGGGCGAGGGCCTCGGTGGCCGCGCGCTGCAGCTCCTGCCAGGTGGTCCCGTCCACGGGTGCGTGGGCGTGTGCGTCCTGCATGGGTGCTCCTGTCTCGTGGCCGCCGTGAGCTGGCGGCATCGTCATTCCTTGGTGTAGGGCTCTCCGGAAGCCGCGGGTCCTCGCGAGCGGCCCACGAGCCCGGCGACGGCGAGGATCGTGACCACGTACGGCAGCATGGCCAGGAACTGGCTGGGGACCGGCGTCCCGAGGAACGAGAGGATGGACTCCAGGTTTGACGCGAAGCCGAACAGCAGGGACGCCAGCAGCGCACCCACGGGGTTCCAGCGCCCGAAGATCAGTGCGGCCAGCGCGATGTACCCGGCACCGGCGGTCATGTCCCGGGTGAACGCCGAGACCGAGACGAGCGTGTAGAACGCGCCGCCGATGCCTGCCACCGCGCCGCCCAGCAGCACGTTGCGCACGCGCAGCGCGTTGACGGACACGCCCAGGGTGTCCGCGGCCTTGGGGTGCTCCCCCACGGCGCGGGTGCGCAGCCCCCAGCGGGTGCGGTAGAGCGCAAACCACACCACGGCCACCGCGAGGTACATGAGGTAGCCGATCACCGACTGGTCAAAGAGCACCGGGCCGATCACGGGGATCTCTGCGAGCAGCGGGATCCGCACGAGTGGCAGCCGCTCGGGAGCGTTGAACACCGCGGCGTTGGGCTCCAGCACGGTGGCGAAAAGGAAGCCGGTCAAGCCCGAGACCAGCACGTTGAGCACCACGCCCACGATCACCTGGTTCACCCGGAAGCGGATCGCGAACAGTGCCAGCACGGCGGAGACCAGCACGGAGCCGAGCACCGCCGCGAGCAGGCCCACCCACGCGCTTCCGGCCAGGGTGCCCGCGACCGCCGCGGCGAACGCGCCGAACAGCAGCTGCGCCTCGATCGCAATGTTCACCACCCCGGAGCGCTCGCACAGCAGCCCGCCCAGCGACCCGAAGACCAGCGGGGTGGCCAGCGCCACCGAGCCCGCGAGCAGCGCCGTCACCGAGAGGCTGGGAGTGCGCGCGGTGGCCACGACCCACACGAGGAAGCCGGTCACGAACAGGAACCCTGCCAGCACGGCAGCCCAGCGTGGCAGTTTCCGGGCCCGGACGGCGGCCCAGACCGCGAGCGCCGCGAGCGCGACAGCCACGAACCACCCCCAGGGCGCGGAGGGCACGCAGAGATCGGGCAGCCGGACGGCGTCGTCGTCCTCGGAGAGGCGGAACTGCACCGCCTGCCCGGAGGCGCCCAGCGCAAAGACCAGCAGGGCGAGCAGCGCGAGGACGCCCAAGCCGAGAGCGGGCCGCAGGGTCCGCACACCCACCGCGCGGTTGGCGGCCGCGGTGGCGAGTTCGGTCTCCGGAACCGTGTCCCGACGCTGCGGTCGGGGAGCCGGGGTGGTGAGGGCGGAGCTCACGCGGCAACCTCCTGGATGCGGCGACGGCGGGTGGCGAGCGTGAGCAGCGGCGGCAGTGCCACGAACAGCACGATGAGGGACTGCACGACGAGCACGATGTCGATGTTCGTGCCCGTCATCGACTGCATGGTCACGCCCCCGGCGCGGAACGCCCCGTAGAGGATGCCTGCGAAGAACGTGCCCCACGGCGTGGAGCGCCCGAGCAGCGCCACGGTGATGGCGTCGAAGCCGAAGGACGCCGCGACCCCGGAGGTCAGCGAGTACTCCGTCCCGGAGATCTGGGCCGTGCCCGCGAGTCCGGCGAGCATTCCGGCGAGCAGCATCACGACGACGAAGCCGCGCGTCACCGAGATCCCCGCGGTCCGCGCGGCGCGCGGGTTGGCTCCTACCGCGCGCAGCTCAAAACCCACCGTGGAGCGGTTGAGCAGCCATGCGACGGCCACCGTGGCGAGCACGGCCACCACGAAGCCCCAGTGCAGCCGAAAGTGCTCCCCCAGCAGCTTGGGGAACATCGCATTCTCGTCGACGGCCGGGCTGATGGGGTTCGAGGAGCCCTCGCGCTGGAAGCCCGGCAGCGTGAGCAGCCACGCGACCAGGTTCAGTGCCACGTAGTTGAGCATGATGGTGAGGATGACCTCGTGCGCGCCGGTCCTGGCCTTGAGGAAGCCGACGATGCCTCCCCACACCGCGCCGCCCAGCGCGCCCGCAGCGAGCACGGCCAGCAGGTGCACGCCGGCGGGCAGGTGCCACGAGAACCCGACCCAGGCCGCGAGGGTGGCCCCCACGAGGATCTGTCCCTGGGCACCGATGTTGAACAGCCCCGCCCGGAACGCGAGTGCCACGCCCAGGCCCGCAAGGATCAGGGGTGTGGCCACGGTCAGGGTCTCGGTGAGGGGGTAGAGCTTTCCCGAGAGTCCCGCGCCGGACGGGTTGTAGACGGCCCCGTGGAACATCGCCACGTACGCGCTGGACGCCGCTCGCCACATCGCGGCGAACGTGTCCCCCGGGCGGGCAAAGAAGTACCCGGCGGTGTGGCGGACCTTCTCGTCCGTGACGGCGACCAGCAGCCCGCCCAGCAGCAGGGCGGTGACCACGGCGAGCACGGACTGCACCGTGGAGCCCAGCAGCGTCCTGCGCTGCCCGTCCGCGGAGAGCTCGGTAGGTGGTGGCGCGGAGACCTGCTCCGTGGGTGCCGGTGCGGTAGAGGCGCTCATGCGGTGGGGTTCCCCTCGGGTCGGTCGGTCGCCGCGGATCTGGGTCGCGCGGCGTCGGCACTGCGGACAACCGCGCCGTTGTCCTGCTCGCTCGGCGAGGGCTGCTGCGAGTAATCCCATGGCACGGGCGGCACCACCGCCACCGCGGGCTCGCCCGCCATCATCCGGCCCAGTGCCTCGCGCGGGGTGTCCGGGCCCACGATGCCCATGAGACGGCCGTGGAAGAGGACGGCGATCCGGTCTGCGAGGGCGTAGACCTCGTCCAGCTCGGTGGACACGATCAGCACGGCGGTGCCGGTGTCGCGCTCGGCCACGATCCGGCGGTGGATGAACTCGATCGAACCCACGTCCACGCCACGGGTGGGCTGGGAGGCCACGAACAGACTGAGCGGGCGCCCGAGCTCGCGGGCGATGACCACCTTCTGCTGGTTGCCCCCGGACAGCGTGGCCACTGCGGAGTCAACCGAGCCGGTGCGGATGTCGTACTCGGCCACCTGTGCGCCGGCGTGATCCGTGATCGCTCCGAGACGCAGGGACGGACCCCGGGAGAACTCCCGGTCCCGGTACCTGTCGAGCACGAGGTTCTCGGCCACGGAGAAGGTCCCCACGAGACCGTCCGTGGACCGGTCCTCCGGCACGAAGCCCACGCCGAACCCGAGCACCTCCCGTGTGCCGAGCCCCACGAGCTCCCTTCCCTCCAGCCGCGCTGAACCGCTCACCCGCTCCTCGAGACCCACGAGCGCCTGCGTCAGCTCGGTCTGCCCGTTGCCCTGCACGCCGGCCACCGCCAGGATCTCGCCGGGTGCGACGTCGAGGTCCACACCGTCCAGCAGCACGACGCCGTTGTCCCCCACCACGGTGAGGCCGCGCACCTCCAGTGCGGCGCCGCCGCCCCGGGCGGGCTTCTTGGCCACGGTCAGGCTGACGTCCCGGCCCACCATCAGGGCGGCGAGCTCGTCCGTGGAGGTCTCCGGGCCCACCTGCGCGACCACGCGGCCGCGACGGATCACGGTGATCACGTCCGAGACGGCGCGCACCTCCCGCAGCTTGTGGGAGATGAAGACGATCGAGGTGCCGCTCTCCCGCAGCTGGCGCATGATCTCGAGCAGCTCGTCCGTCTCGCGCGGGGTCAGCACGGCGGTGGGCTCGTCCAGGATCAGCACCTCGGCGTCGCGCACCAGCGCTTTGATGATCTCCACGCGTTGCTGGACACCCACCGGCAAGTCCTCCACCACGGCATCGGGGTCCACCGCGAAGCCGTAGCGCTCGGAGATCTCCCGGATCCTGGCCCGTGTGCTCTCCAGGTCCAGGGACGCCCCGCGGGTGCTCTCGTGGCCCAGCGCCACGTTCTCGGCCACGGTGAACACCGGGACCAGCATGAAGTGCTGGTGCACCATGCCGATCCCAGCCGCCATGGCATCCCCGGGGCCGCTGAAGCGGACGGGTTCGCCGTCGATCTCGACGGCCCCGGACGTGGGCTCGTACAGCCCGTAGAGGACGTTCATGAGGGTGGACTTGCCCGCGCCGTTCTCACCGAGAAGGCAGTGGATCTGGTGGGGTTCCACCGTGAGGCTCACCCGGTCGTTGGCGGTGAAGTCACCGAACTTCTTGGTGACCTCGTTCAGTGTCAGCTGCACGTGTCGGCTCCTGCCGGGAGTGATCGGTCAGGACTTCGGCGCGCTCTTGGACTCGACCGTGACCTTGCCGTCGATGACGTCCTGCTTCAGCTGCTGGACCTGCTTGTCGAGGTCCTCGCCCACCGCGTCCTCCTGGTCGTGGTAGGGAGCCAGGCCCACGCCGCCGTTCTCCAGCGTGCCCACGTACTGGGTGTGGTCAAAGGTGCCGTCCGCCGCCTGCGTCACGACATCCTCCACAGACTTCGACATCTCCTTGAGCACCGACGTCAGCACGTACTCCTTGCCGGAATCCAGGGACTCGTAGCCGTCGGTGTCCGGCCAGATCAGGCGCACCTCGTCGCCGCCCTTGTTCGCCTCGGACACCGCGTCTACCGTTCCCTGCGCAGCCTGTCCGGCCACGGGCAGCACCACGTCCGCGCCGTCCCCGATGAGGTTCTGAGTGACGGTCTTCGCCTTGGACGAGTCCTGGAAGGAGCTCAGGAACGTGCCGTTCTGCGAGTCCTTGTTCCAGCCCAGGACCTTGACGTCCTTCTTGTTCTTCTCGTTGTAGTACTTCACGCCGTCCGCGAAGCCGTCCATGAACACGGTCACGGTGGGGATGTCCATGCCCCCGTACGTGGCCACCTTGCCGGTCTGCGTGGTCCCCGCGGCCAGGTACCCGGCCAGGAACGCGGCCTCGGCGGTGTTGTAGACGATGGGCTTGACGTTGTCCGCCGTGATCGAGTTGTCGTCCACGATTGCGAAGTGCTTGTCCGGGTTCGCGGCGGCAACCTTCTTGGTGGTGTCCGCGAGCAGGAAGCCCACGGAGACCGTCAGGTTGCAGCCCTGCTGCGTCATGGAGGTGAGATTGGGCTCGAACTCCGTCTCGGACTGGGACTCCGCCTGGCTGACCTGGATTCCCTTGTGCTCCTCAGCTGCCTTGAGGCCCTCGTAGGAGCTCTGGTTGAAGGAGCGGTCCTGGAACCCGCCGTCGTCGGAGACGATGCATCCCTTGAAGTCGGAGGCCTGCTGGCTGGACCCACCCGAGCTGTCCGGGGCGGAGCCGCAGCCGGCGAGGACCAGGCCGGTGACCCCGGCCAGTCCGAGCGCGCCGAGAGCGCGGAAACGTCGAGTGGTCATGGGGGTCCTCCGGTCTGTGGGGCTGGGGGACGCCGTGCGCTCGCGGGGCGGCGCAGGCGGCTCGTGAGTCTGCTCAGTGTAGCCCCGGAGAACCCCGTGAATGCCCTCACCCCGGGCGTGTCAAACCTCTGCGCCCTCCGTGCCCTCCGGCGGCAGTGTCGCATCCGCGAGTTCGCGCACCCTCAGGCGCAGGGCCCGCAGCGCGGTGGAGGCCATGACCTGGACGCCGCAGCGGATGGCCTCCTCCTGGGGGGCGTAGTCGGACTGGTGCAGGTCGAAGGTGCGCCCACCCGGCTCGCGCGTGCCCAGGCGCATCATGGCGCCCGGCACGTGCTGCAGGAACCAGGCGAAGTCCTCCCCGCCCATGGACTGCTCGACCAGCAGGACGCTCTCCTCCCCCAGCTCGGCGCGGGCCGAGATCTCCAGCAGGGTGGTCTCGGTCTCCCCGTTGACCACCGGTGGGACGCCACGGATGTGCTCGAGGTCCACGTTCACCCCGTAGGGCGCGGCCACCTGTCCCACGACCTCGTCCAGCATCTCGCCCGCCCGGTACCACGCGTCCGCGTCCAGGCAGCGCATGGTCCCGGCCATGAAGCCGCTCATGGGGATCGCGTTGGGCGCCACGCCGGCGTGGATCTGCCCCCACACCACCGCCACCCCGGAGCGCACGTCCACACGGCGCGAGAGGACGGCCGGCACGTCGATCGCGATCTGGCTCATCGCGTAGACGAGGTCTTCGGTCAGGTGCGGGCGGGAGGTGTGCCCGCCGCGCCCGGAGAGCTCGATCCGGATGGTGTCGGAGGCCGAGGTAATGGCGCCGATCCGGGTGCCCACGCTGCCCACGTCCACCTTGGGCTCGCAGTGCAGCGCGAACATCCGCGGCACCCCGGCCAGCACGTTCTGCTTGATGATGCTCAGCGCACCGCCGGGCAGCTTCTCCTCCGCGGGCTGGAAGACCACGCGGACGGCGCCGGCGAACGGCGAGGAGCGGTGCAGGTCCGCGAGCACACGGGCGGCGCCGAGCATCACCGTGGTGTGGATGTCGTGGCCGCACGCGTGCATCACGCCCTCGTTGATCGAGGCGTAGTCCAGCCCCGTCTCCTCGAGGATGGGCAGGGCGTCGATGTCCGCCCGCAGCCCCACCATGACCGGACCACGGCCGATGTCCACGTAGCACCCCGTGCGCTCGAAGCGCACAGGGCGCAGCCCCGAGGCCTCCAGCGCGTGGACGATCCGCTCCGTGGTGCGGTACTCCTCGTAGGACAGCTCCGGGTGCCGGTGGATGTCGCGGCGGAAGCGGACCAGGTCCGGGAAGTAGTGCGAGAGCAAGGGTCCGATGGCGGGAGGCTGGCCGATGTCGTCGGCGTTCGGCAGTGGCAGATCCAACATGGCTCTCAGGTTACCGCCGGGGCTCTACCGCACGCGCCGCCACGCCCCGCGCCGTGGGGAACGGGTCACAGGACGTCCGTGTCCCCGTTGCGCTTGAGGGAGTCCACCGCGTTCTTCACGCGCTGGGCGTGCTCAGCCGTGGTGACCAGCAGGGCGTCGGGGGTGTCCACGACCACGATGTCGTCCACCCCGATCAGCGCGATCAGCCGGGCGGTGTCCGAGACGACGATGCCGGAGGACTCGTCCGCGAGCACCCGCTTGTTGCTGCCCAGGATCGAGACCTGGGAGTCCGTCTGCGGGTCCACCTTGTTCAGCCGGTTGATCGCCGCGAAGTCCCCCACGTCCTCCCACGTGAAGTCGCCGGGGACCATGGCCACGTCCCCGGCCGCCGCGGCGGGCTCGGCCACCGCGTAGTCGATCGCGGTCTTGGTGAGGGTGGGCCACACCTCGTCCACGACGGCGTCGCGCTCGGTGGTCTCCCACGCGTCCGCTATCCGGTCCAGGCCCTTCGCGAGCTCCGGCTCGCTGCGCCGCAGGTAGTCCAGCATCAGTCCCACGGGCGCGACGAACATCCCCGCGTTCCACGTGTAGCGCCCGCTGGCCACGTACTGCCGGGCGGTCTCCTCGTCCGGCTTCTCCACGAACTGCTCGACCGTGAGCGCGTGGGGGGCCTGCTCGAGGCCCAGGGAGCGCCCCGCCTTGATGTAGCCGAACCCGGTGGCAGGGGACGACGGCGTGATGCCGATCGTCACGATCCGCCCCGTGTCCGCGGCCTGGATGGCCTCGCGCACCACGTCCTGGAAGGCCTGCGCGGGCTCCACCACGTGGTCCGCGGCGAACGAGCCGATGATCGCGGTGGGGTCCCGCCGCTCGATGAGCGTGCACGCCAGGCCGATCGCCGCGGCGGAGTCCTTGGGGGAGGGCTCGAGCACGAGGTCGGTGGCGGAGAGCTCCGGGAGCTGCTCCTGCACCGCCCCCGCGTGCGAGCGTCCGGTGACCACCATCAGCGGGCCGGCGGACAGGCCCTCGAGCCGGTCGTAGGTGGCGCGCAGCAGCGACGAGCCGGAACCGGTGAGGTCCAGCAGGAACTTGGGCGCGTCCGCTCGGGAGAGCGGCCACAGCCGAGAGCCCACCCCGCCCGCGGGGATGAACGGATGGAATCGTTGCAATGGCGAAGTCACGACCGACAGTGTACGGGCCGCCCCCTCAGCAGCACCGGAACCCGGCTGTGTGACGCCCCGGGAGGGTGGCCCGGCAGCCAGTCGCGGGAACCCCTGCTCGATCCCGATTCGGACACGTCCGAGTGCCGTAATTCCCCGTCACGGCGCGGGTCACGCTTGCAGACACGTTGTCAGTCACCGTGCGCGGGGCTGGTATCTTTGCTGAGAACTACCGCATCATCCATGACAGAGCCAGCCAGGGCTCCGCCGTCGCCGTGCACGAGCGCGAGCGCGAGAACGCTGCCGCTTCCACCACTTTCAGTGCGCACGACGACGAGCGACACAGGGAGGACATTCCGTGGCGAACTCATCCAGGGGCACCCTTTACCGCGGCCAGTACGGCATGTGGTCCTGGGTTGCCCACCGAATCACCGGCGTGGCCATCTTCTTCTTCTTGTTGGTCCACGTCCTCGACACCGCCCTCGTGCGTGTCTCCCCCGAGGCCTACAACGCAGTGATGGCCACGTACAAGAACCCCGTAATGGGTCTGGGCGAGGCGGGCCTTGTGGCCGCCATCGTGTACCACGCCTTCAACGGCCTGCGCATCATCCTGATCGACTTCTGGAAGGGCGGGACCAAGAACCAGAAGGGCCTGCTCTGGGGCGTCATCGCCCTGTGGGTCATCGTGATGATCCCGTTCCTTATCCGTCACCTGTCGCACGTTTTCGGGGGTTGATACCGTGAGCACTCCTCTCAAGACCAAGATCCAGGTCCCTCGCAGCCGGGACCTCGAGGTCGACGGCGTGAAGTACAACCGCGCCAGCTCCTCCCGCAGCAGCTTCGAGATGTTCGCGTGGCTGTTCATGCGCATGTCCGGCGTCGTGCTCGTCGTCCTCGTCTTCGGCCACCTCTTTGTCAACCTCATGGTCGGCGAGGGCGTCCACGCCATCGACTTCGGCTTCGTGGGCGGCAAGTGGGCCAACCCGTTCTGGCAGGTGTGGGACCTCCTGCTGCTGTGGCTCGCCATGCTGCACGGCACCAACGGCATCCGCACGATCATCGACGACTACGCCGGGCGCAGCACCACGCGCTTCTGGCTCAAGGTGCTGCTCTTCGTGGCCTCCGCGTTCGTGATCCTTCTGGGCACCATGGTGATCTTCACCTTCGAGCCGTGCCCCGCCGGTGCGGACCCGTCCCTGCTGGCCTCCTTCTGCCCCGCACAGTGACCCGGTGACCGGTGGCGCCCCTCGCGGGGCCACCGGTCACGGTCGTCCCGGCCCGGTGCCGGGCCCCGCACTTCTCACCCTCACCCACGTAGAAAGAACATCTGGTATGCAGGTTCACAAGTACGATGTGGTAATCGTCGGCGCCGGTGGCGCCGGCATGCGTGCCGCCATTGAGTCCGGTCAGCGAGCGCGCACTGCCGTGCTAACCAAGCTCTACCCCACCCGTTCCCACACGGGTGCCGCTCAGGGCGGCATGTGCGCCGCCCTCGCCAACGTCGAGGAAGACAACTGGGAGTGGCACACGTTCGACACCGTCAAGGGTGGCGACTACCTGGTGGACCAGGACGCCGCGGAGGTCATGGCCAAGGAAGCCATCGACGCGGTGCTGGACCTGGAGCACATGGGACTGCCCTTCAACCGTACCCCCGAGGGCAAGATCGACCAGCGCCGTTTCGGCGGGCACACCCGTGACCACGGCAAGTCCCCGGTGCGCCGCGCCTGCTACGCCGCGGACCGCACGGGCCACATGATCCTGCAGACCCTGTACCAGACGTGCATCAAGCACAACGTGGAGTTCTACAACGAGTTCTACGTCCTGGACCTGATCATGGTGGACACCCCGGAGGGCCGCCGCCCCGCAGGCGTGGTCTCCTACGAACTCGCGACCGGCGAGCTGCACGTGTTCCAGGCCAAGTCCGTGGTCTTCGCCTCCGGCGGTGCCGGCAAGGTCTTCAAGACCACCTCCAATGCCCACACCCTCACGGGTGACGGCATGGCGATCGCGTTCCGCAACGGCCTGCCGCTGGAAGACATGGAGTTCGTGCAGTTCCACCCCACGGGCCTCGCTGGGCTCGGCATCCTCGTCTCCGAGGCGGCCCGCGGTGAGGGCGGCATCCTACGCAACGCGGACGGCGAGCGCTTCATGGAGCGCTACGCCCCGACCATCAAGGATCTCGCCCCCCGGGACATCGTGGCGCGCTCCATGGCCAACGAGGTGCGCGAGGGCCGCGGCTGCGGCCCCAACAAGGACTACGTGCTGCTGGACCTCACGCACCTGGAGCCGGCGCACATCGACGCCAAGCTGCCGGACATCACGGAGTTCGCCCGCACCTACCTGGGCGTGGAGCCCTACACGGAGCCCGTCCCCGTGTTCCCGACCGCCCACTACTGCATGGGCGGGATCCCCACGGACATCAAGGGCGAGGTCTTCCAGGACTCCGAGACCACCGTTCCGGGCCTGTACGCGGCTGGTGAGGTGGCCTGCGTGTCTGTGCACGGCTCCAACCGCCTGGGCACCAACTCCCTGTTGGACATCAACGTGTTCGGCAAGCGCGCCGGCACCTTCGCTGCCGAGTACGCCCGCGATGCCGAGTTCCTGCCCGTCCCGGACGACGCCACCAAGCGCACCGAGGCGCTGCTCGACAACGCGCGCAGCCCGCACGGCAACGAGAAGGTGGCCGCGATCCGCAAGGACCTGCAGGACACCATGGACCTCAACATGCAGGTGTTCCGCACCGCGGAGACCATCCAGAAGGCCCTGGACGACATCGCGGCCCTCGAGGAGCGCTACGCCAGCATCTCGATCCAGGACCAGGGCAAGCGCTTCAACCTGGACCTGCTCGAGGCCGTGGAGCTGGGCTTCCTGCTCGAGCTCGCCAAGGTGATGTCCGTGGCGGCCCTGCACCGTGACGAGTCCCGCGGCGGCCACTTCCGCGAGGACTTCCCGAACCGGGACGACGAGAACTTCATGGTCCACTCGATGGTCTACGAGGACCCCTCCTCCCCCACCGCGGGGATCCGGCAGGAGACCAAGCCGGTGATCATGACCCGCTACGAGCCGATGGAGCGTAAGTACTGATGTCCACTGCAGTCACCGAGAACCAGAACAAGGACGCTCAGCAGCCCGCTGCCGAGGGCGAAGAGGCCATCCCCACGTACGACATCGTGCTCAAGGTGCGCCGCTACAACCCCGAGTTCGACTCCGAGGCGCACTGGGACGAGTGGCCACTGACCATGTACGGCACGGACCGTGTGCTGGACGCCCTGCACAAGGTCAAGTGGGAGCTGGACGGCTCGCTGTCCTTCCGCCGCTCGTGCGCGCACGGCGTGTGCGGTTCGGACGCCATGCGCATCAACGGCCGCAACCGTCTCGCGTGCAAGACCCTGCTCAAGGACCTGGACCTGTCCAAGCCCATCACGGTGGAGCCCATCAAGGGCCTGCCGTGCGAGAAGGACCTGATCGTGGACATGGAGCCGTTCTTCCAGTCCTACCGCGAGATCATGCCCTTCCTGGTGAACGAGGACCACACTCCCACTGGGGAGCGGTACCAGTCCCAGGAGGACCGCGCGCGCTTCGACGACACCACCAAGTGCATCCTGTGCGCGGCGTGCACGTCCTCGTGCCCCGTGTTCTGGACGGACGGCCAGTACTTCGGCCCCGCCGCGATTGTGAACGCGCACCGGTTCATCTTCGACTCGCGTGACCAGGCGGGTGACATGCGCCTGGAGATCCTCAACGACAAGGAGGGTGTGTGGCGCTGCCGCACCACCTTCAACTGCACCGAGGCGTGCCCCCGCGGCATCCAGGTGACCAAGGCCATCGCCGAGGTCAAGAAGGCGGTCTTCGCCTCCGCCCTGTGACGCCCCGCAGTGCCTGAGCGGCCCCGGAACTCCTCGTCGAGTCCGGGGCCGTTTCACATCCCGCGCACGACGCCGCCGCCGTCGTGGTGAGCGCGGCTACCGGTCGCGGGGCGTCGCGGCGTTGCAGATCGCGTTGTCCTAGGAGACCGCGTCGTCGTCAGCGGACACCGTGTGGGAACCGGCGCGGACCGCGCTACTGCCGGCGCTGGGGCTGTCGAAGCGCACGGCGGGTTCCATGCCCCTGCCCCGGGCCGCGTTCGGCAGGGAGGCGGCGGCGACGACCGTGACGGCGCGGTCTTCGCGCTCGGGCTGGGCACGCGCCCCGCGGATGTCCGCCTGCACCACCGCACCGGCGGCGGCCGCGAAGAGCAGGATCTGCCCGTAGAGGTTGAACCACAGCAGCACGCCCACGAGCACGGCGGCCGAGAGCACGTACGGGTTCTGTCCCACGCGCCCGATGATCTCGCTGCCGCCGTAGCGCAACGCTTGAGAGCCGACGGCACCCACGATCACCGTGACGAGCAGCGCCCTGCGGTGCAGTGCCAGCTGCGCCACGCCCCGCACGAGCGAGAGGCTCATGAGCACGTCCACGAGCAGGCCCACGCCGAAGATGATCGTGGACTTTCCCCCGCCGTCCAGCAGGGGCTGCACCCGTGTGAGACCGATGCTGCCGAGCCAGCGGATCACACCGTCCACCGCACCGGAGGCGAAGACGCTCACAGTGGCGGAGGCGAGCAGCAGGACGCCGATCACCACGAGCCACGCGAGGTCCCGGGGCACGGCCGCGAGCGGGACCCCAGGGGCCGGCGGGAGCTCGAACATCCGGCGGGTGGCAAGGCGCACCCCGGCCACCCAGCGCCACGCGGTGAACAGCAGCACCGCCACGGCCACCGTGGACGCCACAGTGAAGGGCCCCGTGTTCTCGAGCAGGGTCAGGGGGATCACTCCGCCGCGGCCGTCGCCGGTGTCCAGCAAGCCGGGAATGTTGCGGATCAGCCCCTCCACCAGCGTCTGCTGCAGCGGCGAGTCGGTTCCCAGGAATGTGGCGAGCCCGGCGAAGAAGATCACGAGCAGGGACGTGGAGGCGAAGAGCAGCTGGTACGCGAGCCCGGCCGCCATGAGCGGGCCGCCGTGGAACATGTAGTGCGAGACCAGCCGCACGGGGTAGAAGGCCATGAAGCGGGCGAAGAGCCACGCAAAGAAGGCCCCCAGGCGCCGTGGTGCCGGTGCGTGGCGGGAGGCCAGGTCCCGCCGGACGGCCCGCAGCCTGTGGTGTTCCGCCACCAGGCCGGCCCGGTCCACGAGCGCCGGGACCACCGGGGGCGGTTCAGGGGCCGTCACGGTGCCCCACCGCTTTCGCACCGAAGGGGACCGTGTCGCGGACGTGCCAGGCCCCGTGCTCGTCCGCCTCGTAGAGGTCGATGTGGTCCACCATGAACCCCGCGCGGTAGGTGCGCAGCATGGCCTGTGCGCGGTTCAGGTCGTCCTCCGTGGTGCCGTGCGCCAGCGTCACGTGGGGGTGGAAGTCGAAGGGGGACGCGGAGCGCATCGTGTCCCCGTGGAGCTCGCGGTGCAGCCGGACGCACTCCTCGAAACCGCGCCCGATGCGCAGGTAGACCACGGGTGTCAGCGGGCGGAACGTGCCGGTGCCGTCGATCTCCACGTGGAAGGGCTCCCACCCGGAGACCACGTCCCGGACGTGGGCCACGAGCTCGTCCCAGTCCTTGCCGCGGGTGGAGATCATCAGGGTGATGTGGGCGGGAACGGTGCCGGCCTGGGTGTCCCCGAAGGATGCCCGCCAGTCCTGCAGCTCCCTGCCCAGGGGCTCGGGCAGGCGGATGACCACGCCGGCGTACACCTGCCCGGGTCGCACGGTGGGAGAGATGTGACCCT
The DNA here is from genome assembly GCF_039532055.1 of Kocuria salsicia. Lineage (NCBI taxonomy): Bacteria > Bacillati > Actinomycetota > Actinomycetes > Micrococcales > Micrococcaceae > Kocuria > Kocuria salsicia. Next base: position 34,910 of record NZ_BAAARF010000011.1, read on the forward strand.
CGCTCACGCGATCCTCCTCAGTTCGGCCGCGTCCCACAGTATCCCACCGGCGTGATCGCACACACGGTGCTCAGACGCCGGGCAGGAACCCCATCCGGTCGTAGACCTCGCGCAGGGTCTGGGCGGCGATGCCCCGCGCCTTGTCCGCGCCGCGGGCGAGCAGACGGTCCAGTTCAGCGGGGTCGTCCAGCAGCTCCTGCGCGCGCTTCTGGATGGGGTCCAGGGTCTGGGTGACCACCTCCGCGAGATCCACCTTGAGGTGGCCGTACATCCTGCCCTCGTACTCGGCCTCGAGCGTGCCCACCGGCGTGCCCGTGAGCGAGGAGTAGATGGTGAGCAGGTTCGAGATGCCCGGCTTGGCCTGCCGGTCGAATCGCACCTCGGTGCCGTCATCGGTCACTGCGGACTTGACCTTCTTGGCGTTCTTCTTGGCCGGGTCCAGCAGCCGCACGAGCCCGGCGTCCGACGGCGCGGATTTGGACATCTTCGCCGTGGGGTTCTGCAGGTCGTAGACCTTGGCGGAGTTCTCCAGGATCTTGGCGTCCGGCACGGCAAAGGTCTCCCCGAAGCGGGAGTTGAAGCGATGCGCGAGGGTACGGGTCAGTTCCAGGTGCTGACGCTGGTCCTCCCCCACGGGCACCTGGTTCGCCTGGTACACGAGGATGTCCGCGGCCATCAGCACCGGGTAGGTGAACAGGCCCACGGTGGTGTTCTCCGCTCCCTGCTTCACGGATTTGTCCTTGAACTGGGTCATGCGCGCGGCCTCGCCGTAGCCCGTGATGCAGTTGAGCACCCACGAGAGCTGCGTGTGCTCGGGCACCTGGGACTGGATGAGCAACGTGGAGCGCTCCGGGTCGATGCCCGCGGCAATGTACTGCGCGGCGGTCACCCGGGTGCGCTCGGACATCGTGGCCGGGTCCTGACCCGTCGTGATCGAGTGCAGGTCCGCCACGAAGAAAACGCAGTCGTTGTCGTCCTGCATGTCCACCCAGTTGCGCAGCGCCCCCACGTAGTTGCCCAGGTGCAGGCTGTCCGCGGAGGGCTGCACACCCGAGACGACGCGCGGTACCGCGCGGTGCTGCGTGCTCTGTTCGGTCATGGTGTTCCGGCTTTCTTCTCGGTCGTTGTTCTGGAGTGCGTGGCGCAGGGGGCGACGACGCCGCGGGGCCACCGCGGCGTCGTCCTCGTGTGTATGGAGTGGCCTTCCTGTACACCGTGCCCGGGACCGGCCCCCGGGAGTCACCGGGCGCATCGGCGGCGGGGTCTCACGGGCGCTCGACGCTCAGGCCAGGCGGTAGTCGACCACGAGCGGGGCGTGGTCGGAGAAGCGGGTGTCATAGGAATCGGCGCGGTCCACCACGGCCTCGGCCGCGAGCGCGGCGAGGCCCGGGGTGGCCATCTGGTAGTCGATGCGCCAACCGGCGTCCGTGTCGAACGCCTTGCCGCGGTAGGACCACCACGTGTACGGACCGGGCACGTCCCCGGCGAGGCTGCGGGCCACGTCCACGTAGCCCACGTCCCCGAAGAACCGGTCGAAGTAGGCGCGCTCCTCGGGCAGGAAGCCCGCGTTCTTGACGTTCCCCTTCCAGTTCTTGATGTCCAGCTCAGTGTGGCCCACGTTGAGGTCCCCCACCACGAGGGCGTGGTCGCTGCGCTCGGCGAGCTGCGGCAGGCGGGTGAGCATGGCCTCCAGGAAGCGGTACTTGTCCTCCTGCTTGAGGGTGTCCACCTCGCCGGAGTGCACGTACGCGGAGACCAGCGTGAGGTTCTGTCCGTTGGGCAGCCGGACGTCGTTCTCGATCCAGCGCCCGGAGTCGTCGAAGTACTCCTCGCCGATGCCCACACGGGACTCCACCGGCAGCAGGGCGCCGTCGAAGGCGTCTCGGCGCGTGGCGATGGCCACCCCGGCGCGGCCCTTGGCCGCGGCCTCGGTGTGCCGCACGTCCCAGACGTCCTCGTCCAGCAGCTCGCGCGTGATCTTGTCCGGAGCGCGCACCTCCTGCAGGCACAGCAGGTCCACCCCGCGCGGGGCGAGCCAGTCCGCCATGCCCCTGCGGTACGCCGCGCGGATGCCGTTCACGTTCACCGTGGCAATGCGCACCGTCTGCCCTGAATCCGCCATGTCCGTCCGTCTCCTCGTGGTTCCTGCGCGTTGGTCGTTCGTACCGGTGGGGGCCGGTCTCAGTCCTCCACGGTACCGCTGACCGGCGTACCGGAGTCCTTGAGACTGCGCAGCCCGTTGGCGGCGGTCATGTCGATGGTCTCCAGCGCGCGCTGGACGTGCTCGGCGTCCGGGTCCGGCGAGGAGAGCTGCTCCTTGACCACCTTGGACTGCACCAGGATCACCTGCATGCCGTGGGCGAGCTTCTCGTCCCGCAGGGACTGCCCAGGGCCGGCGGCCGCAGCGGACGTGGCGGGTGCCCGCCCGTGCTGCGCGCGCAGCTGCTCCTGCGCCTGACGCATCTGCTCGCGGCCGAATACCGCGGCCTTGTGCACCATCCACAGTGCCCACACGGCGAGCATGAGCCACCCGAGCGCGATGCCCGCCAGCACCCAGCCCAGCAGGGAGTTGGAGTGGGCCGCCTGGATGAGGGCCACCGCGAAGATCACCACCAGCACGGCGAGACCGATCACCGTTCCCCACAGGGCGGTGCGCCCGGTGCGGGGGCCCTGGGCGGAGGCGGCGGTGTGGGCGTTCGAGGATCCGATCGGCTGCATGGGGCCATTGTCTCAAAACCCGCGGTGCGCGCCGAATTCTGCCCCGCTCTGATCCATGTCCTGCGCCGACTTCCGTCCCGAGTCGGGCGCGAACCCGCAAACACGAGATGTGGGCCTCGCGGTGCCGGCCGAACGAATGGCATGCCACCGCGGGACCAGCCGTGCGACGTTCTCGTGCCCGGAGGGTTCCCGCACATGACAACGCCGCGGGGCCCTCGCGGACGAGGCGGCCCCGCGGCGTCGGGCACCGGGGTGTGGTGACGGTGTGCTGGTGCTCAGGCGCCCTCGGAGACTGCCCGCTCGCAGGACTCCACCACGTTGACGAGCAGCATGGCCCGCGTCATGGGGCCGACACCGCCCGGGTTCGGGGAGATCCAGGAGGCAGTCTCCGCCGCCGCCGGGTCGATGTCGCCGGTGAGCTTCTTCTTGTCGGTCTCCGGATCCACCACGCGGGAGACGCCGACGTCCAGCAGCACGGCGCCCGGCTTGATCTGGTCCGCACCCACCATGTGCGGCCGCCCGGCGGCTGCCACCACGACGTCCGCCTGCGCGAGCAGCTCGGGCAGGTTGGTGGTCCCTGTGTGCGCGAGGACCACTGTGGCATTGACCGGCTTGCGCGTGAGCAGCAGCCCGATGGGCCGCCCCACCGTGACACCGCGTCCGATCACGAGCACCGTGCGGCCCGCGAGCTCCACGCCGTGGCGCGTGAGCAGCTCCACGATGCCGTTGGGCGTGCACGGCAGCGGAGAGGTCATGGGCTCGTTGACGTTGAGCACCAGGCGTCCCAGGTTGGTGGGGTGCAGTCCGTCCGCGTCCTTGGCCGGGTCGATCCGCTCGAGGATCGCGTTGGTGTCCATGTGCTCGGGCAGGGGCAGCTGCACAATGTAGCCCGTGCACCGGGGGTCCTCGTTGAGCTCGTCGATCACCTGCTCGAGCTCCTCCTGCGAGGCGTCCGCGGGCAGCTCCCTGCGGATGGAGGCGATGCCCACCTGCTCGCAGTCGCGGTGCTTGCCCGCCACGTACGAGCGCGAGGCGGGGTCGTCCCCCACGAGGACCGTCCCGAGGCCGGGCACCACGCCCTGCTCCGCGAGCCGTGCCACACGCTGCGCGAGCTCGGACTTGATCTGTGCGGCAGTGGCCTTGCCGTCCAGGACCTGGGCCGTCACCTCACCACTCCTCGAGGCCGGGGTACAGGGGGAACTGCCCGGTCAGCGTCTCCACGCGCGAGCGCAGGGCCGCGATGTCCGCACCGGGCTTGAGCGCCTCGGCAATGATGTCCGCGACCTCGGTGAACTCCTGCGCGCCGAAGCCGCGCGTGGCGAGCGCCGGGGTGCCGATCCGCAGCCCGGAGGTGGTCATGGGCGGGCGGGGGTCCCACGGCACCGCGTTGCGGTTGACGGTGATCCCGGCCTGGTGCAGGAGGTCCTCCGCCTGCTTGCCGTCCAGCTCGGAGTCCCGCAGGTCCACGAGCGTGAGGTGCACGTCCGTGCCCCCGGTGAGCACGGAGACGCCGTGCTCAGCGAGGTCCGGGGAGACGAGGCGATCGGCGAGGATCTGGGCACCCTCGATGGTGCGCTGCTGGCGCTCGGCAAACTCCTGCGACGCGGCGATCTTGAAGGCCACGGCCTTCGCGGCGACGGCGTGCATCAGCGGCCCGCCCTGCTGGCCGGGGAACACCGCGGAGTCGATCTTCTTCTTCAGGTCCGCCTCGCACAGGATCACACCGGAGCGGGGTCCGGCGAGGGTCTTGTGCACGGTGGAGGTGGTGACGTGCGCGTGGGGCACCGGGTTCGGGTGCAGCCCCGCGGCCACGAGACCGGCGAAGTGGGCCATGTCCACCCACAGCTTCGCGCCGACCTCGTCCGCGATGGAGCGGAACGCGGCGAAGTCCAGCTGCCGGGAGTACGCGGACCAGCCGGCCACGATCACCGCGGGGCGGGCAGCCAGGGCCTGCTCGCGCACCTGGTCCATGTCGATCCGGTGGCTCTCAGGGTCCACTTCGTAGGCCGCGATGTTGTAGAGCTTGCCGGAGACGTTGATCTTCATGCCGTGGGTCAGGTGGCCGCCGTGGGCGAGCGAGAGCCCCATCAGCGTGTCACCGGGCTGCATGAGGGCGGCCATCACGGCGGTGTTCGCCTGCGCGCCGGAGTGGGGCTGCACGTTCGCGTGGTCCGCGCCGAAGAGCTTGCACGCCCGGTCGCGGGCGAGGTTCTCCACGACGTCCACGTACTCGCAGCCGCCGTAGTAGCGGCGGCCCGGGTAGCCCTCCGCGTACTTGTTGGTCAGCACGGAACCCTGCGCCTCGAGCACGGCCCGCGGCGCGAAGTTCTCGGAGGCGATCATCTCGAGCGTCGAGCGCTGGCGGCCCAGCTCGTCCTCGATGGCCTGGGCGACGTCCGGATCCACCTCTGAGAGCGGCTGGTTGGTCACGGAATGTCCCGGGGATTGCGTCATGCTCCACCTTCTCTGTGCGCTGTAGGGTCCGCCCCAGCATATCCGGGCCACCCCCGTTCGCTGCCCCGCCGGGGGCCCATCATGTCATGTGGTACCGGGAGGTCACATGAGGGTAACGTGTGTGTAGGTACCGCGCGCGTGCCAGCTGTCCGCGCGGAGCCCCGCGACGATGCCGGGCCACGGCCCTCGACCAGTGAACATGCGCACCCGCAGCACCCGATCCAGGCCCTCATTTCCCCGTGCTAGGAGTTCCCGCACCGTGAACGCTCTTCCCACTGCCCCGTTCACCACGGCCATGCCCCGCGTCGCGGACGGACCCGTCCTTTCCCACCCGGTGGACGTGCTGCGCACCTCCTACTCCGCGGTGATCTTCGACATGGACGGCGTGGTCACGGACACCGCCAGCGTGCACGCGCGCGCGTGGAAGAAGCTGTTCGACGAGCTGCTCGCGGACCCTCGCCTCGAACCCGCCCAGGAGGGCGACGAGGTGGACCGCTCCCCCTTCGACATGGTCGCCGAGTACCGTACGTACGTGGACGGACGACGCCGCGAGGACGGCGTGCGCGCCCTGCTCGCCGCGCGCGGCGCAATGCTTCCGGAGGCCGAGAACCGCGAGGACCCGCAGCCCGGAGACTGGACCGTGCAGGGCCAGGCCGCGGCCAAGGACGGCTACTTCCACGAGGAGCTCGAGGTCCACGGCGTGCGCGTGTTCGACGGCACCGTGGCGCTGATCGAGCGGCTGCGCGAGGGCGGGGTCCCCGTGGGTCTGGTGACCGCGAGCCGCAACAGCGACGTCGTGCTGGCGGCGGCCGGGCTGCGGGACTCGTTCGACCGCATCGTGGACGGCAACTGGGCCGCCGAGCACGATCTCCCGGGCAAGCCCGCGCCGGACACCTTCCTGGAGTGCGCCCGGCTGCTGGACGTGGACCCGGCCAACAGCGTGGTCGTCGAGGACGCCGTGGCCGGCGTGCAGGCCGGCGCCGCGGGGGGCTTCGCGCTCGTCGTGGGCATCAACCGGGACGGCGCCCGCGAGCGGTTGTACCGGGCCGGCGCGCACGTGGTGCTCAACGACGTCGGTGAGCTGGACCTGGGCGCGCGGCGCACCGATCCCTGGGCACTCGTCTTCGACGGCTTCGACCCCGCGTCCGAGCCCCGCCGCGAGGCGCTGCTCACCCTGGCCAACGGCTACATGGGTGTGCGCGGCGCCGCGTGCGAGTTCCCGGCGAACTCCGTGCACTACCCCGGCACGTACCTGGCCGGCGTGTTCAACCGCGTGCTCAGCCACCTCAACGGGCGGGACGTGGAGCACGAGTCAATGGTCAACGCCCCCAACTGGCTGCACCTGGACCTGCGCTTCTCCGAGGGCCAGTGGTGGTCCGAGGGCGGGCTGGTTCCCTCGCACGAGCGCGAGGAGCTGGACCTGCGCCGCGGGCTGCTGACCCGCACGCTCGTGCTCACGGACGCGGACGCCGATCCGAACTCGGACGAGCCCGCCCGCAGCCTCGAGATCATCCAGCGGCGCCTGGTTTCGCTGCGCCACCGCCACCTGGGCGCGCAGGAGACGCGGATCGTCTCGCGAGGCTACACCGGGCGCCTGCACGTGCGCACGGGCGTGGACCCGGCCGTGACCAACAGCGGCGTGGCCGAGTACCGCGAGCTCAACGCCCACCACCTGGTGCTGCTGGAGTCCACCACGCTGCCGGACGAGCACGAGACCCTGCTGTCCCTGGTGCGCACGTCCCAGTCCAAGATCGAGATCGCGATGGCCCAGCGCACACGCGTCGACTCCGAGTCGCCTGTGCGCGAGCGCCGCGAGGTGCGCCCCGGCGGCATCGAGTTCCGCCGCCACACCGTGCAGATCTCCCCGGAGGCGCCGGTGCTGGTGGACAGCACCACCGCCGTGGTCACGAGCCGCGACGCCGCGATCGGCTCCCCGCGCGAGGGCGCCCTGGCGGAGCTGAACCGCACCCCGTTCGGCGTGCGCAAGCTGCTCGCGTCCCACGAGATCGAGTGGGCGCGGCTGTGGGACCGCTACGAGGTCACCCTGGAGTCCGCGGAGGACACCCCCCAGCATCTGAGCACCCAGCTGGCGGTGCGCACGCACCTCTTCCACGCCGCACAGACGCTGGCCCCTCACCTGTCGCTGCGCGACGCGGGTGTCCCCGCCCGCGGTCTGCACGGCGAGGGCTACCGCGGCCACATCTTCTGGGACGAGCTTTTCATTCTGCCCGTCATCAACATGCGCCAGCCGCACGTGACCCGCTCGCTGCTCTCCTACCGTTGGCGCCGGCTCGCGATGGCGCAGCAGCGCGCGCAGGACATCGGCCTCTACGGCGCGGCGTTCCCGTGGCAGTCCGGCTCGGACGGCCGCGAGGAAACCCCGCCGGAGCTCTACAACCACCACTCGCACCGCTGGCTGCCGGACAACTCCTGGCGCCAGTTCCACGTGGGCCTGGCGATCGCGTACAACGCGTGGCTGTACTACGAGTCCACCGGGGACATCGACTGGCTCTCGGGCCACGGCGCGGAGCTGATCATCGGCATCACCCGCCTGTTCGCGTCCCTCGCGGAGTACGACTCGCACGACGGCAAGTACCACATCGCGGGTGTCATGGGCCCGGACGAGTACCACGACGGCCCGGCGGGCCAGCACGGCGGAGGACTCAAGGACAACGCGTACACCAACGTGCTGGCGTCCTGGCTGTTCCGCCACTCGGCGCACATCTTCCACGACATGGTCGAGCACCAGCGCGAGGAGCTCGAGTCGCGCTTCGAGATCTCCGCGCGGGAGGTGCAGACCTGGCTGAACATGGCCAAGAACATGTACGTCCCGTTCAACGCGGACGGCACGATCGCGCAGTTCGAGGGCTACGACGACCTCCTCGAGCTGGACTGGGACTTCTACCGCAGCAAGTACCGCAACATCGGCCGCCTGGACCTGCTGCTGGAGAACGAGGGCGACCTCACGAACAACTACAAGCTGTCCAAGCAGGCGGACACCATCATGCTCGTCTACCTGCTGGGTCCGGACGGCGTGATCGAGGAGCTGGCCCGCATGGGCTACACCACGGACCTCGACGCCGTGCAGCGCACCGTGGACCACTACATCGCGCGCTCCTCCAACGGCTCCTCGCTGTCCCGCGTGGTCAACGCGGCGGTGCTCGCGTGGCTGGACCCAGACCGCTCCTGGGGCTCCTTCCAGGACTCGCTCATGATCGACATGGACGACACCCAGGGAGGGACCACCGGCGAGGGCATCCACCTCGGGGCGATGGCCGGTTCCGTGGACGTGGTGACCCGCGCCTACGCCGGGCTGCGCGTGCGCGGGAACTGGCTCGAGTTCCAGCCCGCCCTGCCCCGCGAGCTCGACGCCGTGGACTTCACGGTGCTCTACTGCGGCCAGGTGATCGAGGTCTCGCTGGACCACGACATCCTGGAGCTCGAGGGCGTCTCTGTGAAGGCCGCGCCCGTGACCATCCACGTCAACGGCGCCGAGTACGTCCTCAAGGGCGGGCAGAAGATCTCCGTGGCGCTGCGCCACCGGGAATCCCGCCGTCCCGAGAAGGCCATGGCAGCGCTCAAGCGTCGCTTCGTCTCGGACGAGGGCCGCGACTGAGCCTCCCGGCACCGCCGACGACGACGCCGCGGCGCCACCGCCNCCGCAGCACGAGCCCCTGATCCTGCCCTACGGCCCCCACCGCCCGTCCGTGGCGGAGACGGCGTTCGTGGCACCCACCGCAACCCTCATCGGCGACGTCACGGTGGGTCCCGGTTCCGGGGTGTTCTACGGGGCCGTGGTGCGCGGTGACCGCTCGCCCATCCGGCTCGGGGCGAACTCCAACCTGCAGGACAACGTGAGCGTCCACTCGGACCCGGGCCATCCCACGACGATCGGCGAGCGGGTGAGCGTGGGCCACGGCGCCGTCGTCCACGGTTGCACGCTCGAGGACGACGTCCTGGTGGGCATGAATGCGACCGTGCTCAACGGCGCGGTGGTGGGCAGCGGCAGCCTGATCGCCGCCGGGACCGTTGTGCTGGAGGGTCAGGTGGTCCCGCCCGGCTCCCTCGTGGCGGGGGTCCCCGGGAAGGTGCGGCGCCAGCTCACCGAGCAGGAGCGCCACGGGGTGAGTCGCAACGCGCAGAACTACATCGGTCTCTCCCGGGAGCACCGGGCACTGAACTCCTGAGCGCACCTGCCCCCTGAACTCGCTGACCTGCTGAATGGGCCGGGCCGAATTCTGAGCACGCTGAACTCTGAACGGGCCGACCGGCCCCGCAACGCCAGAGGCCCGCACCCCCGTGAGGGACGTGCGGGCCTTCTGCGTACCTGTGCCGTGTGCTTCCGGAGGCCCAGCGCAGGCGGAGCACCATAATCAGGACCGGGGCGGGCGGTGTCAGCCCAGGCGGGGACGGCTCAGTGGATCATCAGTGGAAGAAGTGCCGCGCCCCGGTGACGTACATGGTCACGCCGGCCGCTTCGGCCGCCGCGACGACCTCCTCGTCCCGGATGGAGCCGCCGGGCTGGACCACGGCCTTCACACCGGCGTCGAGCAGCACCTGCAGCCCGTCCGCGAACGGGAAGAAGGCATCCGAGGCCGCCACGGCCCCGCGGGCGCGCTCGGCACCATCCTCGGCAAGCGTGTTGGCCCGCTCCACGGACAGCCGGCACGAGTCCACGCGGTTGACCTGGCCCATGCCGATGCCCACGGAGGCGCCGTCGTGGGCGAGCAGGATGGCGTTCGACTTCACGGCCCGCAGGGAGCGCCACGCGAACTCGAGGTCCGCGAGCGTCTGCTCGTCTGCGGGCTCCCCGGAGACAAGGGCCCAGTTCGCGGGGTCGTCGCCCTCGGCGTCCAGGCGGTCGGCCTGCTGGAACAGCGTGCCGCCGGACACGGCACGGTACTCGAGCGGATCGCGCGTGAAGTCCTCGGGCAGGGTGAGCAGCCGGATGTTCTTCTTGGCCTGCAGCACCTCCAGCGCCTCGGGCTCGAAGCCGGGGGCAATCACGACCTCCGTGAAGATCGGCTTGAGGTTGCGCGCCATCTCCCCCGTGACCGTGCGGTTCGCGGCCACCACTCCGCCGTACGCGGACAGCGGGTCGCACGCGTGGGCCTTGAGGTGGGCGTCCGCGATCGGGTCGGCCGCATCCGGGGTCGCCACGGCCACGCCGCACGGGTTGTTGTGCTTGACCACGGCCACGGCGGGCTGCTCGTAGTCGTAGGCGGCGCGCACGGCGGCGTCCGCGTCAACGTAGTTGTTGTAGGACATGGCCTTGCCGTGCAGCTGCTCTGCCTGGGCAACACCCGGGGACGCGGCGTCGTTGGTGTACAGCGCAGCCTTCTGGTGCGGGTTCTCGCCGTAGCGCAGGGACTCGGCACGCTGCAGCGCCAGCCCGGCGTAGGGCGGCCAGAAGTTGGCCTCGGGGTCGTGGTCGAACTGCTGGGCCGTCCACGTGGCCACCGCGGTGTCGTACGCGGCGGTGTGGGCGAACGCGGCGGCCGCGAGCTTCTGGCGGGCCGCGAGGTCGTAGCCGCCCTCGTGCGCGGCGCGCACGACGTCCGGGTAGCTCGCCGGGTCCACGACCACGGAGACGGCGGCGTGGTTCTTCGCCGCCGCGCGCACCATGGAGGGCCCGCCGATGTCGATCTGCTCCACGACGTCGTCCTGGGCAGCGCCCGAGCGAACGGTGTCCTGGAACGGGTAGAGGTTCACGATCACGAGGTCGAACGGGTCGATTCCGAGCTCCTCGAGCTGGTCCTCGTGCTCCTGCTTGCGGCGGTCCGCGAGGATTCCCGCGTGCACGCGCGGGTGCAGGGTCTTCACGCGCCCGTCCAGGCACTCCTGGAAACCGGTGACCTCGGAGACCTCGGTGACGGGCACGCCCGCAGCCTGGATGGTCTTGGCGGTGGAGCCGGTGGAGACAATGTCCACGCCGGCGTCGTGCAGCCCGCGCGCGAGGTCCTCCAGACCGCTCTTGTCGTAGACGGAGACCAGTGCCCGCTTGAGCGGCACGCGGTTCAGGTCGGAAGTGTTCACAGACTCTCCAGTGCAGACGTGGGTTCAAGTGCAGCGGAGCCGCCCGGGCGGGGAGCGCGATGGACACCGCTGGTGTGGAGCTGGGGTGGGACGGCGACGTCGCCCGCGGGTCCTCCCCGCGCCCCTCGCCATGCAGAGAGGGCCGCCGGAGGTCCTGCGGACCGCCCGTTCCAGTCTACGGCCGCGCCCCAGGGGCCTGCGCGCCGTCGTGCTCACGCGCCAGGCGTGCCAGCGTGCTCACGAGCAGCTCCCGCTCCGCGGCCTTGATGCGCTCGTGCAGCTCGCCCTCGGTGTCCTGCTCGGCGACGGGCACAGCCACCTGGGCGAGGACCGGTCCGGCGTCCACGTCCGCGACGACCTCGTGGACCGTGGCACCCGTGATCTTCACCCCGTAGGCCAGGGCGTCGCGCACCGCGTGGGCACCGGGGAAGGAGGGCAGCAGCGAGGGGTGCGTGTTCACGATCAGGCCGGGGAACGCGGCCACGAACTCGGCGTCCACGATCCGCATGAACCCCGCGAAGACCACGCGGTCCGGGTGGTGGGACGCCACAGCACGCTGCAGTGCGCGGTTCCAGTCCGCGCGGTCGACGTGCTCGCCGGGCGGGACGACGAACGTCGCGATGCCGGCGGACTCCGCGCGCTCCAGTCCCTGGCAGGGCTTGTCCGCGCCCACCGCGACGATCTCCACCGGTTCCTCCCCCGCGTGCAGGGCGTCGAGCATCGCCTGCAGGTTGGTGCCGGAGCCTGAAACGAGAACCACTAAGCGCATGGACCCATGCTATCGGTGCGCCACACCCGGCGCGCTGCGCCGCCGGGGGGCATGGGCTGCCCCGCGCCTCCCCTACAGTGGAGGGCATGCACGAATCCGGCCCCCGGGGCACAGCACCGCACGACCAGCGCCCGGGCGGCCCGGCCACGGGCCCCCGCCAGGACGGCTCCGGATGGGTCCGGCTCGCCACGGCGGGCGCCGGCCTCTCCGTCCTGTCATCCGCCCTCGTGATGGGCGGGATCTGGTCCACGGCCGCGGGAGTGCTCGCCGCCGTGACGGGAACCGTCCTCGCCCTCGTGGCGCTCGTGCGCTCCCGGGGCACCACCTCGCGCGGGGTCGTGACGGCCCTGGCCATCCTCGCGATCGCGTGGGGCGTGCTCAACGCCGTGGGCGGCGGCACGCGCCTGGTGGTCTGGCCCGCCAGCGAGGCGTTCCAGCAGTGCACCGAGAATACGCTGACGCTGTCCTCCACCGAGCGCTGCGAGCAGCAGCTCACCGACAACGTGTGGCACCACTTCTCGGGCACCCCGCTGCAGACGGGGTTCCCGCAGGACTCGGCGTCCCCGACCGCCGGCCCGAACGCGTCCCCCGGTGCAGACGCCAGCGCGGATCCCAGCGCGAGGACGACCTCGTCCGCCACCCCCGGATCGGACCCCACCACGGCCTCACCCTCCGCGAGCGCCTCTGCCACTCCCTCGCCCACACCGACCACGAGCCCCACGGACCGCTGAGCACTGGCTGGAGGGCCCGGGAAACGTATCCGTCCACGGATCCAGCTCGGCCACGGCGTTCTTCTCGTCCGGTTGTGGTCCGTGACGCGGGCACGGCACCCACTGAAGACTACCCGCGGTCGTCCTCGTCCAGCGCGGCGAGCCGGGCGGCCTTGCGCTTCGCGGACTTCTTCGCGGCCCTGCGCTGCCTGGCCTCTGCCCGCCGAGCCACCCGGTCCGACGTCTCCTCCGCGGGGGTCTCTCGGGTGCCGGCGCCGTTGTCCGCGCGCGTGCGCGGACGGGTACCGGAATGGACAGGGAAAGCCGCGGCGGGCCGCTCGGCCGGCCGGGTGGCGCCCACGGCGGAGGACCCACCAGCGTGTGGCGCACTATCCGTGACGGATGCGGACGGCGCGGGGGTCCGGGGAACACCTGCCCCGGGAGCCACGGACTGGGGGGAGACCCCACGGGCCGCGGTGCGTCCGCGCCGCGCTCCGGCCGCCGCATCGACGTCGTCGACGGGATCGGGATCCGCCGCGTCGTCGTCCGCCTGCCACGCGCGCGAGCGGTAGCCCTCCCGCTCGAGCCAGGGCCCCAGGACGTAGCCGAGCGCGGCGCCAACCGCGAACTCCGCGCCGAGCCACAGGAAGACCTGCCACGTCTGGGGACCCACGGTGGTCAAGCGCCCGATGCCCAGCGACCCGTTGGACAGCCACGTCAGCAGCGAGACGAGGCCAGCGCCCACGGCGGCGATGAACACGACCGTGAGCAGCGTGGAGAGCAGGAACGTGAACCACCGCAGGGGCAGCCGGATGGCCATCCAGTCGTCCAGGTGGTTCTCGCCCTCGCGGCAGAACCACCACCCCGCGAGCAGACCCGCCAGCACCGGCAGCACCAGCACGGCGGGGGCCAGACCCCAGGGGTCACCGGAAGGCAGCGCCGCGAGCGCGGGCACCTGCGGAAGCGGTCCCAGGACGCTCTCGAACGGAGAGGTGATGGTGCCGGTGCCGAGCGAGAACCCCGCGCCGGTGGCCCATGCGAGCGCCCAGAGCACCAGGTTGGGCAGGTAGCCGAACTGCAGCGCCGTGAGCGCGGTGTCCCCGGCCGCGTCCGCGCCGAGGTCCTGGTAGACGGTGACCACGCGGTCCCAGTGCCACAGCAGCGTCACGGCGAACAGCAGGGCCCCGGCGCCCACCGCGGCCACGGCGGCCAGGAAGCCCGCCCGGATCACGGCCCACACGTAGGAGCCCGCCCAGCGGGAGTACTGGCTCGTGCGCTCCAACCAGGAGGCGGCGTCGGCCCCGAGGACCGCGGCGAGCGAGCGCGAGACGCTCCAGCCGCCCACGAGCGTCCCCAGCCCCGCGGGAATGAGGGGCAGCAGCGTGGCGGGCAGCAGCTCCACCCGGACCTGGTCCGTGCGGCTGAGCAGCCCCACGAGCCCGGCGAACAGTCCGTAGCCGATCATGCCCGCGACGAACGGCACCAGGAACTGGCCGCGCCAGCACGCCCGCGCGATCCGGCGGCCGGCCACCACGGCCAGACCGAACGGGATGAGCGTGAGCCCCAGGGGCACGAGCGTGAGCGTGCCGCCGCCGTCCAGGGAGAGGCCCTGCACGGACTCGATGGTGAGGGGCGTGCAGTGCGCGAGCAGCCAGACCTGGCCAGCCAGGCGGAAGCTGCCCGCGGCCCCGAGGGTCGCGAAGCCGCCGGCCACCCACACGGCGCCGAGCAGCACTGCGCTGAGCAGCAACCCCACCACGGCCACCACGAGCAGCTCGATCACGCCCTGCAGTGCCAGGGGCATGGGCATGCCCGGGTTCTCACCACGCGGAGGTCGGGTGCGCCCGGTGGCACCCGCGGCAGTGGAGCCACTGGTGCCCGAGCCCGGGTTGCTGGAGTCCCGGTTGCTGGAGCCGCGGGTGGTGAATCGGTCGCGTACGCCCGAGATCGCGCCGGGCACAGAGGGAAGTTTCATCGGCTTCATCTTTCCACGTCCGCGGGGGCGGGGCCCGCAGCCGTGTTCGCCCGTTCTTCACCGGCGCGTCACTGCCGCGTGACCCGCCCGTGGACCGGACCCGTCACGGTGGGGGCATGAGAATCGCAGTGGTCGCCGAACAGTTCCTCCCCCACATGAACGGTGTGACCCACTCGGTGCTGCGAGTGGTGGATCACCTGCGGGCGCACGGGCACCGCGTGATGGTCGTTGCCCCGTCCTACGAGAAGGGTCTCTTTCCCGGTGCGGAGCCCGGGCTGCCCGGGGTGCACGTGGAGCGCATACCGTCCCTGCCCCTCGCCGGCTACCCGGAGGTGCGTGTGGCCGGCTGCACGGTGCACCGGATGCAGCGGGTGCTCAGCCGCTTCGCTCCGGACGTGGTGCACGTTGCCTCCCCGTTCGTCCTGGGGTGGCGCGCCATCCAGGCTGCTGCCGCCCTCGGCCTGCCGAGCGTCGCGGTCTACCAGACAGACGTGCCCGGCTACGCGGCGCGCTACGGCGCGGGAGTGCTCGAGACCGCGCTGTGGGCACACGTGCGCACGATGCACAACGCCGCCACCCTCACGCTCGCGCCGTCCACGGCGTCCCTGCGGCAGCTGCGGGGCCACGACGTGCAGCGCGTGCACCTGTGGCGCCGGGGCGTGGACACCGTGCGCTTTCGCCCCGAGCTGCGGGACCACGCGTGGCGCGAACGCGTGGGTCAGGGACGCAGGCTCGTGGGCTACGTGGGCCGGCTCGCACCGGAGAAGCAGGTGGCGGACCTGGCGGTGCTGGACTCCCTGCCGGGCACGCGGCTCGTGGTGGTGGGCTCCGGGCCTGAGAAGGACGCGCTGCGCACCGCGCTGCCCCGCGCACACTTCGAGGGCTTCCGCACCGGTGACGAGCTGGCCGCGGTGATGGCCTCCCTGGACGTGTTCGTGCACCCCGGCGAGCACGAGACGTTCTGTCAGACCATCCAGGAGGCCATGGCATCGGGCGTCCCCGTGGTGGCGGTGGGGCGCGGCGGGCCGCTGGACCTCGTGGACTCCTCACGCAACGGGTGGCTCTACCCGCCCGGGAACACGGCACGGCTGCGGGAGCTCGTGCAGGACCTGGTGGGCGACGAGGCCAAGCGCCGCGCCTTCGCCGCCACCGCGCGGGGCACGGTCCGGGACCGCACCTGGCAGGCCGTGTGCGACGAGCTGCTCGGCCACTACGAACGTGCCATGGCGACGTCGCCGCGCCCCACGACGCTGCGCACCCGACGCACCCGAACTGCACACCTGGCACGCAACGGCACCTTGGTTAAATTTTGGTGACATTCTCGGCCCGGACCTGGTTGCGGCGCAGCTCACGCGGATAGGCTCGACAACGACTTCATGAGATGTGCCTGCGCACGGGCACCACGCCCGCGCGCAACCGGAGCTCCAACTCGGCACACGCCAACCCTCGGTTCAGGGGTGGATTGGATGACGAAGCGGCCGTGTCCACACCTGTGGCCCCGGCAAGCAACCAGGAAAAACTCAGAGGCACAGAACATGAACACCGCAGCACAGACACCCCCGCAAGCTCCCGAAGCGAGCAACGAGTCCCGCGAGCAGTGGGTGGACGTCACCGTCAACGCGGACCCCGTCCGCCACGTCGTCGCCCTCACTGGATCGGACGGCACCCCCCACGAGTACTTCGCGGACGACGTCCGCGAGCTCGCCCTGGCCACCCAGCACACCAAGGGCCGCGGCCAGTGGTGCGCCAAGTACCGCAGGCTCCTGGTCCCGGGTGCGTCCCGCGTGACCGGTGGCGCCTCCTTCTACAAGCTGGAGCCCATGCCGGCCTGAGCCGCGGCTGCGCGCCCAGCACAGAGGGCGGGCCCGGCGCGTGAACCACGTGCGGGGCCCGCCCCTTCTCATGTACCTGTGCTCATCAGAGTCGGTGCCGCGAAGATCTGGTGCCCCATGGAGCCGGCACTCCCCGGGCCCCCCTCCCACAAGGAGAGGCGCACCCGTGCCGGAAGCCGGCAGAGACGCCCGCAGCGGGTCGCGTCGGGCCCTGGCCCCGACTACTCGCCGGCGCGCTCCTCGCGGATCAGCTCCGCGGCGCGCTCGCCGATCATGTAGACGGTGATGTTCGGGTTCACCGTGACGAGCTCCGGCATCACCGAGGCGTCCGCGACCCGCAACCCGCTGACGCCCTTGACCCGCAGCTGCGGATCCAGGGGCGAGTCCGCGTCCGTGGCCGGGCCCATGCGGCACGAGCCCGCCGGGTGGTACACGGTGTTGTGGGTGCGGCGGATGTAGTCCGCGATCTCCTCGTCGCTCTGGACATCCTCTCCGGGGAACAGCTCCCGGCCGGCCCACTGCGAGAGCCCGCTCTGGGAGACGATCTCGCGGGCCCGGCGGATGCCCGCCGTCATGATCCGCATGTCGTAGCCCTCGGGGTCCGTGAAGTAGCGCGGGTCCACGCGGGGCTTGTCCCGGAAGTCACGCGTGCGCAGCCGCACGGTGCCGCGGGAGCGGGCGTGCGTGACGTTCGGGGTGAGGCAGAACGCGTTGTCCGCCGTGGGGTAGCCCTGCCGGTAGGTGTGCATGTCGAAGTTCACGCTGCCGTAGTGCATCATCAGGTCCGGGCGGTCCAGGCCCCCGTCCACCTGGTCGAAGATCCCGATCTCCCACCACTGGGTGGAGTCTTCCACCATGGGCTTCTTCGCCTCCCACTGGATGACCGCCTCCGGGTGGTCCTGCAGGTGCGAGCCCACGCCCGGAGAGTCCACGAGCACGTCCACGCCCACCTCGGACAGGTGCTCGGCGGGGCCGATGCCCGAGAGCATCAGCAGCTTGGGGGTGTCGATCGCACCCGCCGAGACGACCACCTCGCGCCGGGCGGAGATCCTGTGAGCCTTGCCGAACGCGTTGTCCGTGACCTCCACACCGGTGGCGCGGCGGTTCTCGTCGAAGAGCACGCGCTTGACCTGCGTGCCGGTGAGGATCGTGAGATTCTCCCGGTCTTGCGCGGGGTGCAGGTAGCTGACGGAGGAGGACGAGCGGGTGCCGTCCTCCCGCGCGCTGATCTGGAAGAAGCTCGCACCCTGCGTCACGGTCTTGCCGGTGTTGAAGTCCGCGCGCGGGATCCCGGCCTGCTCGGCCGCGTCCAGTAGAGCGACGCCGCACGGGTCCACCGCGGGCACGTTGCGCAGCCGCACGGGCCCGTCGTGGCCGTGGTGAGCGCCCGGGTCCTCGTTGTTCTCGAGCTTCTGGTAGAGCCGGAACGCCATCTCCGAGTTCCAGTCCTCCAGCCCGTAGACGGACTCCCACTCGTCCAGGTCCTCCGACGGCGCCCAGAAGGCGATGCACGAGTTGTGGGACGAGCAACCGCCCAGCACCTTCGCGCGGGCCATGCGCATGAAGGAGTTGCCGTTCTCCTGTTCCTCGAGCGGGTAGTCCCAGTCGTGGCCGGACTCCAGCAGCTCCATCCAGCGGTTGAGCTGCAGGATCTCCGGGTAGCCGGAGTCGTGGTCCCCGGCCTCGAGCAGTGCCACGGTGACGTCCGGGTCCTCGCTCAGCCGAGCGGCGACCACCGCTCCCGCGGATCCTGCGCCCACGACCACGTAGTCGTACTCGGCGATGGGGTTCTTCTCACTCATGTGTTCTCCGTTCGGTGGGTGCCCGACGCCGTGGGCGCTCCCGCGCGGCGGCGGTGCGCACGCGGCGTCGTCGGCGGTGACTCGTGTCCCCGCCGCGCCGGGCCGGAACCCGGCGCGGCGGGGAGGAGCTCAATGGTGCTGAGCTCCGTGTGACGAACCTCGGGGGAGCGCGGCGCTCAGTGCTGTGGGAACCACCCGGTCACCGCGGGGCGGATGTTCTGGTAGACGTGCTTGGTCTCCTGGTACTCTCCCAGCCCGTCGTGGCCGAGCTCGCGGCCCACGCCGGACTGCTTCATGCCGCCCCACTCCGCCTGCGGCAGGTAGGGGTGGAAGTCGTTGATCCACACGGTGCCGTGGCGCAGCCTCCCGGCCACACGCTGGGACTTGCCCGCGTCCTGGGTCCACACTGCACCGGCGAGGCCGTAGTGGGTGTCGTTGGCGATCGCCACGGCCTCCTCCTCGGTGCGGAAGGTCTCCACGGTCACGGTGGGGCCAAAGGCCTCATCGTGCACGCAGTCCATGTCCGGGGTGCAGTTGTCGATCACCGTGGGCAGGTAGAAGAAGCCGTCTTCCAGCTGCAGGGAGCCGTCCGCGGAGGGGCCCTCCGCGAACCGGCCACCGCAGCGGATCCGGGCGCCCTGCTCACGAGCGTGCTCCACGTAGGCGTGCACCTTCTCGCGGTGGGCCTCGGAGATCAGGGCACCGGTCTCGGCCTTCTCATCGAACGGCCCGCCCAGCAGGATGGCCTCCGCGCGCGCAGCGAGGTCGCCCACGAACTGTTCGGCGATGGACTCCTCGACCACCAGGCGTGCGCCGGCGGAGCAGACCTGCCCGGAGTGCACGAAGGCGGCGTTGAGAGCGTTGTCAAGCGCAGCGTCGTAGTCGGCGTCCGCGAAGACCACGTTCGGGTTCTTCCCGCCCAGCTCCAGCGCCACCTTCTTCACGGTCGCGGCGGCCTCTCGGGCGATCACCCTGCCCGTGACGAGTCCGCCCGTGAAGGAGACGAGGTCCACGCGCGAGTCCGAGGACAGCGGCGCCCCGGCCTGGGCGCCCGCGCCGAGCACCAGGTTGGCCACGCCCGCGGGCAGCTCGAGCTCCTCGAGCACCTGCATCATGAGGATGGCCGTGTGCGGGGTGAGCTCGGCGGGCTTGAGGACGAACGTGTTGCCTGCGGCCAGAGCCGGGGCGATCTTCCACGCGGCCTGCAGCAGCGGGTAGTTCCAGGGGGTGATCAGCCCGCACACGCCCACAGGCTCGTGCACCACGCGGCTGACGACGTCCGGGTTCCCGGCGTCGACGACGCGCCCGGCGTCGTCGGCCGCGATCTTGCCGAAGTACTCGAAGCAGTCCGCAATGTCGGACATGTCCTGGCGGGACTCCTCGATGCGCTTGCCGGTGTCGAGGGACTCCGCGCGGGCGAACTCCTCGGCGCGCTCGCGCAGCCGGGCGGCCACGCGCAGCACAAAGCTGCCGCGCTCCCCCGCAGGCACGTCCGACCAGCGGCCGTCGTCGAACGCCCCACGGGCGGCGGCAATCGCGCGCTCGGTGTCCTCGGCAGTGGCCTCGGCGACGACGGCCACCTCAGTGCCGTCCGCCGGGCAGTGGATGGTGCGGGTGCCGCCCTGCAGGGCGGGGACCCACTGGCCGTCGATGTACAGGGTGCTGCTCATGCGTCGTCCTCCTTGGTCGGTGTGACCTCCAGCTCGGACGTCGGGAGTCCGATCTGGGTGCTTCCGGGGTGGTCGTGGTTGAGTCGGATGAATTCGAGATGGCGCTCGTAGCAGTCCAGGGCGTCGTTGATGAGCTGCTCGGACGTGTACCCCAGGACGTCGTAGCCCAGGGAACCCGTGGCCGTGAAGACCTCCAGGCGGTAGTACTGGTCAGAGTCCGGGTTGGTGCGGAAGCCACCGAAACCCGGGGTGGGGAAGGCCACCGGATGCACCCGGTAGACGAAGTCCCGTTCCGGTGCCAGGTCCACGTGCAGGCACACCTGCTCCACGGCCGGGTGGCCCTCGGCGGGCTTCGCCTGCACCGTGACGCCCACTCCGGTCTCGCGGATCTCGTCCGCAAACGTGGTCAGTGCGGGTACGACAACGTCGCGCGCGTAGCGCTGGGCTGCGCGGGCACCCGGGTAGCTGCCCAGCCGGGAGAGCCGGGAGCGCCAGTGGGTGTCCCGCCCGGTGCGACCCGCCACGGCAGAACGGCTGGCCACCGCGCCCGAGGCCGCGGAGCTGACCTCCACGCGCAGCGAACGCCACAGCCCCACCATGATGAGGTACATGACCACCGAGAACGGCAGGCCCATGATGAGGGTTGCGTTCTGCAGGGTGCTCACGCCGCCCACCAGCAGCATGGCCAGTGTCAGCACGCCGGTGCTCACGGCCCAGAACACGCGCAGCCACTTGGGACCGTCCTGGTTGGGGTCCTCGATCCGGGACGTGAAGTTGCTCATGACCAGGGCCCCGGAGTCCGCGGACGTCACGTAGAACAGCAGACCGGTGAATGTGGCGATCGAGGCCGCCACGGTGGCGCCGGGGTACTGCTCGAGCAGCGAGTAGAAGGCCCGCTCGGGGGTGTTCATGGCCACCTCACCGAAGGCCCTGTTGCCGCCCACCACGAGGTCCAGGGCGGAGTTCCCGAAGATCGAGATCCACAGCAGGATGAACGCGAACGGAACTGTCATGGTGCCCAGCAAGAACTGGCGCAGGGTGCGCCCGCGGGAGATCCGGGCAAGGAAGAGCCCCACGAACGGCGCCCAGGCGATCCACCAGGCCCAGAAGAACAGCGTCCAGGCGCTCATCCACTCCTGCGGCGCCTCGAATGCAAACGTGTTCAGCGTCATCCCGGGGAACTGGGAGATGAAGTCCCCGATGTTCATCACGATCGAGTCCAGCAGGAACGCGGTGCGCCCGGTGACCAGGACGTAGAGCATGAGCCCAATGGCCAGCACAATGTTCAGCTCGGAGAGCCGTCTGATGCCCTTGTCCACGCCGGAGACGCACGAGACCACGGCCATGCCCACGCCCAGCGCGATCAGCGCGGACTGCACGGCGAGGTTCTCGGGCACGCCGAACAGGGACTTGAGCCCGTAGTTGAGCTGCACCACGCCGATGCCCAGGGACGTGGCCACACCGAAGACCGTGCCCAGCAGGGCGGCGGTGTCCACCGCGTCCCCCGCGACCCCGTGGATCCGCTTGCCCAGCAGGGGGTAGAGCGCAGAGCGGATGCTCAGGGGCATCCCGAAACGGTAGGCGAAGTAGCCGAAGGCCATCCCCATGAGCGCATACATGGCCCACCCGGTGATCCCGTAGTGGAACAGCGTCCACACGACCGCCTGGCGCGCGGCCTCGAGGCTCTCCCCCTCGCCCGTGGGCGGCGCCAGGTACTGGCTGACCGGTTCGGAGACGGAGAAGAACATCAGGTCCACGCCGATGCCCGCGGCGAAGAGCATCGCCGTCCAGGTGAACATGTTGAACTCGGGCCGCGCGTGGTCCGGCCCCATGCGCACGGTGCCCCCGCGGCTTGCGGCCACCATGATCACGAAGACAATCACGAGGGTGGCGGTGAGGATGTAGAACCAGCCGAGGCGCGAACCCACCCACGCGACCACCCCGCCGATCACGGTCTCCGCGTGCTCCGGAGCCATGATGGCCCACACGGACAGCGCCACGATGGCTGTTCCAGCCGCGATCAGCACCCGCCAGTTGATCGGAAGCCGCGGCTCGGCATCGGCCGATGCGGACTGCCCCGGTTGCGCGGGTCGATCTGGCTGCGGGGGCCGATCTGGCCGCGCTCGTCGATCCGGCTTCACCGTGGTGTGGGCGCGGCTCACGGAGGATCCGGCAGGCTGCGGAGGTGTGGTCGAGGATTCACTCATGGAAGGGTCCACATGTCTGGGCCGGACGCGGGCGACCCGGGGTCGAGACGTCGTGTTACCGCACGGTAGTCCGCTGCGGCCCTCCCACTGTAGGGCAGTCGCACGCGAACGGCACATCGCGCGCTGGAGCTCCGGACCCGCCGAGCGGGCGGCACGCGGAGGCTGCACGGTGCCGCTCGGGGGACGGCACAGGAGCCACCCGGTGCCGTTCGGGGCCGCTGCGGGTCCCCGAACGGCACGGACGAGACGGCACCGGACGGTTCACCCCAGCAGCTTGGCCACCAGCGTGTGGGCGAACTCCGGGGAGATGTCCCCGTAGTTCAGGGAGAAGTCCTCGTCCACGAGCGTGGGCAGCAGCCCCGAGCACAGCACCGCGGCCCGCCCGTAGAGCCCCGGCAGCGCGGCTCCGATGGGCACTGAGAGCAGCCGCAGCTCGGGGTCGTAGCTCACGAGCGCCACTCCGGTCTCGCGTGCCACCACGTGCTTGCCGAGGTTCGAGGACACGGACCGGGCGTGGCCGGAAGCGACATCCTCGGCGGTGCGGTACGCGTAGCGCGTCTTGTGGTGGTGGTTGATCCGGTACAGCCCCGGCTGGTTGCGGTCCTCGGTGTGCTCCCATGTGGCGTCCTGCGGCACGAACCTCTCCGCCACGCCGTTGTACTGCATCTCCCGCAACGGCAGCTGCGCGATCACGGAGGAGAGCGGGGGCAGGGTCTCGAGCATCACGGGCCCGGCATCGAAGACCACGTCGCACATGCCGCTGGGCAGTGCCCGGCTCAGGACATCGAGGTCCACGTCCTGGAGCATCGTGGTGGCGTGATCCTCCGGGGAGAGCACGACGACGTCCCCGCCCTGTGCCGCCACAGCCGCGGTGACGGCGTCCTCCTGCTCCGTCTTCCACCCGCCCGTGAGCAGCACGGAGCCGTCCACGAGCTGAGTGAGCGCGGGCGAGCACACCTGCCAGCGGCGGGCCGTCCAGTTCTCGTCCCGGATCACCTCCAGGAACCCGAGGGCCTGCAGATGGCCCACGAACCACTCTTCGAAGCGCTCGGAGTCCTCCAGCTGGCGCGCCACGATGGACAGGCTCGAGCGCTTGCCGCCGCCCAGGAACGTGAGGGCGTCCTTCAGCGGCGCCCACGAGCCGGGGTACTCACCCTCGTCCGGGCCGATGAACTGCAGCGCCTCCACGGAACCGGTCTGGCCCACCGCGGAGAGCTTCGTCAGCCGCCCGGGGTAGCGCTTGGTCAGACCGCAGAACTTGCAGCGCCCGAAGACCCACGCGGCCTTCGCCTTCGGATCCATCGGGGGAAGGACCACCTTGTGCTTGCCGGTAACCATGCAGGAGACGTCCGGCGCGGCGGGCAGCTCGTTGCTGCGCTCCGGGAACATCTGGCCCTCGGCGGACTCCCAGCCCGGGACCTCGGGCACCTCGGCGGTCGCGGCGTCGTCGTTCTGCTCCCAGGGGTTCATGTTGTCGAAGGAGCCCTGGACGTACTCGTCCGGGAGCTCGTCCCGGGTGACGGCGGTGACGGGCCACAGTGGCTCCTGCGCCACGTGCACCATCTCGCCCTCGTAGCCCAGCGAGCGCTGCGTGATGTAGTACGAGCTGTCCCTCACGCGGAACTCGAGGCGCTGCTTGACGGTGCGCCCGGCACGCAGCACGAGCGTGTAGTCGTTGGGCTTCAGGCGCCCGTCCGGCAGCGCGAGCTCGGTGCGTCCCAGGCTCACCTGGAAGGGGGGCACGCGCGACGGGGTCAGCTTGGTGCTCACGAGCTTGAACGAGTGCGGGTTGCGCCACTCGCACTCGACCGACAGGGGGTCGTCACTGTCGGAGGTCACGGTCAGCTGCGGTGGGCGCAGTGCCGAGAAACGGTCCACGTCACCGGGGATCCGCAGGCCGCCGGAGAGCGTCATGGCAGGCACCAGTCGCGGGACGAGCGCCGAGAAGTTGTCGTTCACTGTCAGGGCGGGGTCCCCGGCACGCAGCACCTGGACGTCGTCGAACAGCACCCAGCCCTCCGCCACGCCATTCTCGCCCGGGCCCACCACGCGGTAGTCCGGCGACGCGGAGTCGTCCAGGATCGCGCGGATCTGCTCCACCCATTCCGGCTCATTGCGCACCATGATCCGGCACGGCCACGCGGCGGGCACGTGGTCCACGGACAGGAAGGTGTCCGAGTAGGCGTCCTTGGCGAAGACGACGACGGGGCGTGGGTTGCGCGTGAGCGTCAGCTCCCCCGCCGTGACGGTGAGCTGCCCGGAGAGCAGCGTGTCGCTGGTCATGCGGGCGCTGTACGCGGAGATGCCGAGGAAGGCGTCTCCGATGTAGGACAGGAACATCGTGCGCGGCCCGGCGGTGGTCGCGAGGTCAACCTCGCGCCCCGGGACGAGCCGCTTGGGCACCACGAAGCCCAGCTCGTACACGGGGTTGCCCACGTAGTCCGTACCGTCCGAGAGGGACAGCTCCGGGCTGCGCGTGCCGAGGTGGCGCGTGCCGCGGGTGGCCGCCGCGGCGTCGTCGTCCGGAGCAGACTCCCACGCGGCCAGCTGGGCCAGCGCCACCTGCAGGGCGGGATCGCGCGTGAGCGGGTTGGACCAGATGCTGCGCATGCTCCTGGACACGTCCGTGTCCGCGATGTCGAGCCAGAAGTCGATGTAGATGCCCAGCTCACCCGCGCTGAGGCCCTGCGCCGTGGTCAGCTCGAGGTCCTCGAAGACCTGGTGCAGCTGGCGCAGCTCCGAGGGCCCGAACAGCGTCTGGGAGAGCGCGAGACCCACCGGGCGGTGGTTGACGGCGTACGCCGAGGGCAGGCCCAGCTGGCCGTCGAAGGCCTCGAGCCAGTAGCGCAGCGCGTCCCAGTAGGTCTCGGAGTCCTTGCGCACGGACGCCTCGAGCGCCTTGACGTTGTCCTGCCCGGCCTGCAGCAGCACCGCGAGCGGGAGGTAGAAGCTGGACACGGACTTCTTGCCCGTGCGGGCCGCGAGCGCGGACATGTGCCGGCCCGCCAGTGAGAGCAGTGCGAGCAGCGCCACGATGGGCGGAGGGCCGATCTTCGTGAGGTCCTCGAGCTGGCGCCGGGACATCCGGTACCAGACCTCGGTGAGCTTGTTGAAGGCGTCGAACACGGAGCGGCGGGAGCCGTCCGTGACGAGCAGGGGCGTCACGGAGTCTGCGAGCGCACGCAGGGTCGAGGGGCCGTCCAGCCCGAACTCCGAGCCGATCTGCTCGAGCATCTTCTCGTCCAGGTCCAGCTGGACGAGGTCCCCCGCGCGCCTGGGGCCGAAGAACGCGCGCGCCACGGCGTCGTTCCAGCGCAGGTACTCGACCTCCTGGGGTCCGGATGCAATTGCGTGGTCCCCAGTGTGGAAACCGGCAGCGTCAGCCACAAATCCTCCGTCTGCGCCGTACGGCGCTCGGTCATCGTCACAGTCGTCCCAATTATAGGTTCCTGGCGGCCACGCGCTCACGGCCCGCCCGCCCGTCCCCGGAAGGGCCGATGCCGCGGGCGCGCGCCGTGCGTGCCCGCCCGGCGTCGGGCCGGACGGTACGGTAGACGCCATGGTTGGTGCTGCGCAGTTCCCGGACGCCCCTCTCCCCGGTGCGGATCCGGACTGGCGCAGCGAGCTGTCCCTCATCGTGCCCCGCTCCGGCGGGGGCAGGGTCGTCGCGGACCCGGACTCCGGTCCCGCCGCGGCGCTCGAGCTCGACCTCGTCCGCGTGCAGAACCGGGCCCCGAAGGCGTGGCAGAAATCACCCGGGGAGATCCCTCTGACTCTCTCCGCGAGGCCCGTGGTGCGGGGACGCCGCGGCTGGGTGCGCTCCGGGATCGACTGGTCGAACCTGGGCTCCAACGCCCGTTCCGGCGTGCTCGACGACGACCAGCTGGACTGGTTCGAGGAGCTGAGGACGCTCGCTGAGTCCCACCGCGGCAGCTACGCCGCGGACCGCTACCAGCTGCGCCTGGAGCGCTACACCTCGCCCCTGCTGTGGCCGCTGCTCGCGCGCGCCGAGGCCCTCGGCATCCCGCTGGTCTCCCGGGGCACGGGTGCCCCCGTGGTCCTGGACCCCGCGGGCCGCTTCGAGGTCCGCGTGGACCCGGGCGAGAACGGGGAGCTGCGCCTGCACCCGCAGGTCGTGGTGGGCGAGAAGGAGATCCCCCTGCGCTGGACGCGGATCATCGGCCACCCCGGCCACGGCCTCTTCTACCCGCAGGCGACCCCCGAGGCCCTCGATGCCGCGGAGGACCTCAACCAGTTCCCGTTGCACCTCGTGGCGCTCGGCACGCGCCTGAACCAGCAGCAGCGCTCGTTCCTGGACCGCGCCGAGACGTTGACGGTGCCGCAGGAAGGAGTGGAGGAGTTCTTCGAGAGCTACTTCCCGCGCCTGCACCAGAGCATGCACGTGACCGCCGGGGAGGAGTCCCTGGTGCTGCCGCAGGTCGCGGATCCCGAGTTCGTACTCACCCTCCACCACGACGACCTCACCGAGCGTGTCGAGTGGGAGTGGGAGTACCAGAAGGGCCGCGAACGGGTGCGGCTGCCGTTCAGGCCCCTGGACCCGCTGGGGGACGAGGCCGTGGCGCGGGAGTCCGGCTGGGAGTCCTCCATGGTCCAGGCGGTGCACCGCAGGATCCCGGACCTCGACTTCCGGCGTGGCTCCTACGCCGCCGAGGACGCACTCACGCTGCTGCGCACCTGGCTCCCCCAGTTGCGCAGGATCCCGGACCTGCGCATCGAAGAGACCGGCGGGCGCCCCGCCTACGAGGAGGTCAACGAGCCCACGCAGATCACGGTCTCCACGGCGCCCACCGAGCACCACGACTGGTTCGGGCTGGGAGTGACCGTCCGCGTGGGCGAGCACTACCTGCCGTTCTCCGAGATCTTCCAGGCCCTGGACCGCGGCCAGGACGTCATGCTGCTGCCGGACGGCTCCTACTTCTCCCTGGACCGTCCTGAGTTCATCCGATTGCGGGAGCTGATCGCCGAGGCCCGGACCCTGCAGGAGGACAAGGGTGGACCCCTGAGCCTTAACCGGTACCAGAGCAGCCTGTGGGAGCAGTTCGAGGAGCTGGCCACGGACACCGAGCAGGCCGAGCAGTGGCGCACCGGCGTGCGCGCCCTCGCGCACCTTGACGAGATCCCCTCTCCGCCGGTGCCCCCGCAGCTGCAGGCCACGCTGCGCCCGTACCAGTACGAGGGGTTCCGCTGGCTGAGCTTCCTGTGGGACCACGACCTCGGCGGGATCCTCGCGGACGACATGGGCCTCGGCAAGACCGTGCAGACCATCGCGGCCGTCCTGCGCGCCGTGGAGCGGGACCCGGACCTCCCGCCGTACCTGGTGGTCGCCCCCACCTCCGTGGTGGCCAACTGGTCCGCAGAGCTGCGCCGCTTCGCCCCCTCCCTGAGCACCACGGTGCTCACGAGCACCAAGGACTCGGTGACCGACGCCGCGGCGCACTCCCACGTGGTGCTCACCTCCTACGCGCTGCTGCGCCTGGACGCCGAGGCCTACCAGGACGTGGACTGGGCCGGAGTGGTCATGGACGAGGCCCAGTTCGTGAAAAATCCGCGGACCAAGGCCTACCGCGCGGTCAAGAGCCTGCGAGCCCGCACCCGCCTCGCCATCACGGGCACCCCCATGGAGAACAGCCTGTCCGAGCTGTGGTCCCTCCTCTCCCTCACCGCTGCGGGCCTGTTCCCCTCGCGCAAGCAGTTCACGGAGCACTACCAGCGGCCCATCGAGCGCGCCATGGACTCAGACGCCCTGGCCAGGCTGCGGGCCCGGCTGCGCCCGTTCATGCTGCGGCGCACCAAGGCGGACGTGGACCTGCAGCTGCCCCCCAAGCTCGAGCACGTGCTGCCGGTGGGTCTGAACCCGGAGCACCGTGCCGCCTACGACCGCAGGCTGCAGCGCGAGCGCGCCAAGATCCTGGGGCTGCTGCGGGACTTCGACCGCAACAGGTTCACCATCTTCCAGTCGCTCACCACGCTGCGGATGCTCGCGCTGGACCCAGCGCTCGTGGACCCCGAGTCCACCGCGGCGTCCTCCAAGCTGGACGTGCTCTTCGAGCAGCTTCCGCAGCTCGTCCAGGAAGGCCACCGGCCACTCGTGTTCAGCCAGTTCACCAGCTTCCTGAAGATCGTCGCGGACCGTCTGGACGAGGCCGGGATCGCATACGCCTACCTGGACGGCAGCACCCGGGACCGTGCGGGCGCCCTCGAGACGTTCCGCAGCGGCCGCGCCCCCGTGTTCCTCGTGAGCCTCAAGGCCGGCGGCTTCGGCATCAACCTCACCGAGGCGGACTACTGCTACCTCCTGGACCCGTGGTGGAACCCCGCCGCGGAGAACCAGGCGGTGGACCGCACCCACCGGATCGGGCAGACCAAGAAGGTCATGGTCTACCGGATGGTCGCGGAGAACACGATCGAGGAGAAGGTCATGGAGCTGAAGACCCGCAAGGCAGACCTCTTCAGCGCCGTGCTCGACGACGAGCGCGTGTTCTCCGCAACCCTGAACGCGGACGACATCCGCTCGCTCGTCGGAGTCTGAGCCGGCAAGTTCGGGCTCCCGAAAGCACCTCCCGCGGCCCCGCGCATAGGATCCCCAGTCATGCCACGAACCACCACGCCGTCGTCCACGCCGCCCGAGACCCACGAGCCGACTCCCACCCAGATCCGCCGCTGGCGCCACTACCTCGCGGACGAGCTCGCGGAGGCCGCCACCTACGAGCACCTGGCCCGCCACAGCTCCGGGCGCCACGCTGAGATCCTGCACAGCGTGGCGGAGGGCGAGGGCCGCCACGCGGAGCACTGGCGCCGACTGCTCGGACCCCACGCGGAGAAGACCGTGCGCCCGGCACTGCAGGCGCAGCTGCTGATGTTCCTGGCCAAGCACGTGGGCTCCGTCTTCGTGCTCGCCCTGCTGCAGCGCGCCGAGTCCCGTTCCCCGTACCGGGAGGACCCGGACGCCACCGACGCCATGGCGGCGGACGAGGCCGTGCACGAGGAGATCATCCGGGCACTCGCCACGGACGGCCGCACCCGGCTGTCCGGGAACTTCCGCGCGGCGGTGTTCGGCGCGAACGACGGCCTGGTCTCGAACCTCGCGCTCGTGATGGGCGTGGGCGCCACGGGCACGTCGAGCTCCATGGTGCTCTTCTCCGGGGTGGCCGGCCTGCTCGCCGGCGCGCTGTCCATGGGCGCGGGCGAGTTCGTGTCCGTGCGCTCCCAGCGCGAGCTCCTGGACGCCTCGCAGCCCACGCAGGTCACGCTGGAGGTGGCACCCTCCCTGGACCTCGATGCGAACGAGCTCACCCTGATCTACCGGGCCCGTGGCATGAGCGAGGAGGCCGCCGAGCACCGCGCGGCAGAGCGTCTCGGCTACCACGACTGCGACTGCGACCCCTCGCTGTCCTTCCAGGACGAGCGGGCGCGGCTCGCGCTGGCCACGGACGAGGACGCCCCGGCCGCGGGGGAGAACCAGGCCCTCGGCACGGACCTGGGTGCGGCGGCCTCCAGCTTCTGCTTCTTCGCCTCCGGCGCCATCATCCCGATCCTCCCGTACCTGTTCGGCCTGGGCGGCTGGGTGGCGATGGCCGTGGGCATGGCACTCGTGGGCCTGGCGCTGCTGGTGACCGGCGGATTCGTGGGCCTGCTCTCCGGCGCCTCTCCGCTTAAGCGGGGACTGCGGCAACTCGGGATCGGCTACGGCGCGGCAGTGGCCACCTACCTGCTGGGGCTGGCGTTCAACACGGGGACCGCCTGAGACAGTCTCGCCGCTTCGCGCGGGCCACCACCTCCCGCTTGTCCCCTCTAGTGGCCACATTTTTATCAGTTATCCAGGACATAGGCCAGTCTTCGCCTTCGCTAATCATATCCGGCCGAAAAGATCTGATCGTTTGCCCTAGTCAGAGGCCTATTGAGTCGGAAAATGGTCGCCGCGAGCCCCCTCCGCAATATCACACTGCGAGTCGGCAGAAAGTGTATGCAAAATCACAAGCTCCGAGTAATCTGAGAAATTCGGATATTCTGAGGGCGTGGTTCTACGAACCACCGCAACGGGAGACTTCGCACAGGGAAATCGCCACACCTGCACTGGGGGGTGCACTGTGGCAGATGCTGTGCGTCGGTAGCCGCTCAGCCCACGGCTTGATCCCGTTGAGGCGTTATCGCCTGCCGGTGGCCGCTGGTTCTCTGACAGAGGCGCACCTCTCCCCGCGCCGGACGGGCTCCTACCGTCCGCTCTCGCGGCCACCGGTCGACAACGCCCCCGCGGCTCCCCGAAGGGCCGGTGTCTTGGGGCCCACAAGCATCCCGAGACACGTCATCATCCCCCGACGGGCAGAGCACCGAATCGGGCGCGTCCCGGAATGGGCAGCCGCCCGGGACGCGCGAGGCCCGGGGGACGATAGGATCAGCTGCGGCCGCGCCACCGGACGAGTGGTCTGACGAGCCGCACCGTGACCCACCCTGACCCAGGAGCATCCCCTCATGTCTGCCCAGACGGCCGCGCCCGACGAGCACATCCTGACCGCCCACTGCCCCGAGGCGTACGGCCTTGTCAGCGCCGTGGCCTCCAACCTCACCGGCCAGGGATGCGACATCTTCGACGTCAAGCACTTCTCCGACCGCCACAACAACGAGTTCTTCATCCGCTGCCACACGATCAGCGAGCCCGGGACAGTGACCACGGAGTCGCTCATCGAGGGCTTCCGCCCCGTAGCGGAGAAGCACCGGATGGACTTCCGATTGGTGGATGCGCGCAAGAAGACCAGGGTCCTCGTGATGGTCTCCAAGATCTCGCACTGCCTCGTGGACCTGCTGCACCGCGCCCACGTGGGCTCCCTGCCCGTGGAGATCGTAGCGGTGGTGTCCAACCACACGGACCTGCGCCCGCTCGTGGACCTCTACGAGGTGCCGTTCCACCACGTTCCCGTCACCCGGGACACCAAGCCCCGGGCGGAGACCCAGCTGCTCGAGTTCGTGGACGCCTACGACGCCGAGCTGGTGGTCCTCGCCCGCTACATGCAGATCCTCTCGGACGAGCTCACCCAGCAGCTCACCGGGCGTTGCATCAACATCCACCACTCGTTCCTGCCCTCGTTCAAGGGTGCCAAGCCCTATCACCAGGCGTACGAGCGCGGCGTGAAGATGGTGGGGGCCACCGCCCACTACGTCACCCCGGACCTCGACGAGGGCCCCATCATCGCCCAGCGTGTGATCCCCGTGGACCACGCCCACGCCCCGGAAGACCTTGTGGCGGTGGGCTCCGAGGCGGAGACCCAGGCCCTGTCCCGCGCAGTGAAGTGGCACACCGAAGGCCGCGTGGTGGTCTCCGGCAACCGCACCATCGTGCTCGCCTGAGCCGTTCCACAGACGAACGACGCCGCTCCCCACCGAGGGGCAGTTTCTAGTGGTCCTCGCAACGCCCTGAATTTTTGGGGAGTTGCGAGGACCATGGCGTCTCATGAGGTGAAGGACGCGTTCTTCCAGGCACTGGAGCATCTGGAGGGCAGCATCACTGCTG